>NZ_AP018679.1 GCF_002218005.2 Vibrio algivorus | reverse complement strand
ATGAAAAGAGAACAGACGATTCAAAATCTGGAACGACTTGCTGAACAAACAAAACAAGTGCAAGCAGATCGTATCGAGATTGTTTTAGAAGAACGTAAAGATGAGCATTTCCCTGCTATGTCTAAAGCTTTAATGGAAACTCGTTCTGGGTTGACCCGTCGTAAGTTAGACGAAGCGATTGCGAAAATGGAAGCGGAAGGTCATCAATTTACTAAAAATAATGCTAACCATTATTCAATTACACTGAGTGAAGCACACCAGTTAATGGATGCTGCTGGCGTTGATATGTTCTATCAGCGTAAGAAAAACGCAGGTAATAAGCCTTGGATCGTCAATGTGCAGAACCAAAAAGGTGGCACAGGTAAATCAATGTCTGCAGTACATCTTGCGGCGTGTTTAGCATTGAACTTGGATAAGCGTTATCGAATTTGTTTAATTGATTTAGATCCGCAAGGTTCATTACGTTTGTTCCTTAACCCACAAATTAGCGTTGATGACCACGAAGAAATCTATTCTGCAGTCGATGTTATGCTAGATAACGTTCCGGAAGGGGTAGAGGTCGATACAGAGTTTTTACGCAAAAATGTATTATTACCGACCCAATATCCGAACTTAAAAACTATTTCAGCGTTTCCAGAAGATGCAATGTTTAACGCAGAAGCTTGGCAGCATTTATCACAAAATCAATCATTAGATATTGTAAAGTTATTAAAAGAAAAATTGATTGATAAGATTGCTGATGATTTCGATATTATCATGATGGATACCGGCCCGCACGTTGATCCATTAGTTTGGAATGCAATGTATGCATCTAATGCTTTATTAATTCCTTGTGCTGCTAAACGCTTAGATTGGGCATCAACGGTCAACTTTTTCCAGCATTTGCCGACAGTGTATGAAATGTTTCCTGAAGATTGGCAAGGCTTAGAGTTTGTCCGTCTAATGCCTACCATGTTTGAAGATGATAATAAAAAACAAGTTTCGGTATTAACGGAAATGAATTACCTCCTTGCTGAACAAGTGATGATGGCAACCATTCCACGTAGTCGTGCATTTGAAACTTGTGCCGATACTTACAGCACGGTCTTTGATTTAACTGCCGGTGATTTTGAAGGTGGTAAGAAAACCTTAGCTACAGCACAAGATGCTATTCAAAAAAGCGCACTAGAATTAGAGCGTGTAATGCATAGCCATTGGGCGTCATTAAACCAGGGGGATAAATAATGGCGATTAAAACTTCTGAATTGAATGCTAAATTATTTGGTAAGGCAAATAAGCGCCGTGCGACTTCTCCTGTGGAAGCTCAAGCCGCTGTAAAAGAAAAAGCACAAGTGATTGAATTGGCGATTGCTGGCCAAGATTTAGTCGCTTTTGAGTTGATGTCTGTGCCTGCCTCTGAAATCGAGAGCCAAACGGTAGTGTTTGCTGAGAATTCACGTGAACAATCATTTTTAAATGAGCATGCTTTATCTGATATTTTAGTTACTTTAAAAGAACGTGGACAGCAATATCCTGCCGTTGGTCGACGTAATGCTGAAGGTAAAATTGAAGTCTTAGATGGTAGCCGCCGTCGTATGTCGTGTATTTTGGCGCAGAAAGATTTTCTGATCTATGTTGCCGACGATATTCAATCTGACCACGCTAAGTTTTTATCTGATGTAGCAAATGCGCATAAGCCGTTGTCGTTATATGAACGTGGCCGTGAGATGCAAGCGAAACTCGACTCAGGTACTGCTGAAGATCAAAAAGCATTAGCTCAAATGTTTCAATGCAGTGAAGCCTTAGTGAGTGGGGCGCTTAAAGCCGCCGCATTACCATTAGAGTTACTACAAGCGTATCCTAATGTGAGTGATGTAGGTCGTCCGACTATCGTAAAACTGCATAAACAATACTTTTCATTACCTCAAAAGTCACAAGAAATGTTACTTGAGAAGTGTCGAAAAGAGCACGGAGCTATTTGGCAACAGTCACAATCTCAAGGTGTTGCACGCTTAACTAAAGAAGTATCAAGCCAGCTGGAAGCGTGGATTGAAGAATTACTACCTAGTAAAAAAGAGCCTGCTTCTGATAAAGTTGAGTTAGTGAAAGGGCGTGTTAGTTATACTCGCAAAGGCGCTAACTTATCGCTTTCTCTGAAAAAAGTGGATGATGAAGTGATGCAAGATATCTTAGCCTATGTGCAAGGTAAATTAGCCTAGTAAGCTTTCATCCAAGTAACCCTGGGTGTATCACTGGTCTCCTTAATTAAGCCGCCATTTGTGCGGCTTTTTTTGTCTCTGTGATATGCTTATACCCAAGTAACTTCAAAATGCGAATTTCAACAAGAATAAAACAAGCTTTAGGCAAGGCAAATTGAATATGATCATAGTTATTCTATCTCAGGTCAATTTAACGCAGCATAAAGCTTGTTTTAACTTGCCCTTCGGGAGCTCCATTAAAACCTCTTCTTTTTTATAAGAGCAAGGCCGAGTCAGATTGGTTTGAAAGGTGCTTTTCCTTCGCCAATCTTTTTTGCCTAAAGGTTTGGATGATAGCTCTGAATTCTGCACTTTGAAGTCACTTGGGTATATACCAATTACACTATTAATTTTAAATTTAGAAATAAGTATGTCAGCACTTAACTACCTTACTACCTTGTCTTCTAAGCTGCGTCTAGTTAATCAGCGCGTTGCGGTGCAACTACAGTTAAATGATGCCGATGTGCATCAATTGCTAATGCGGTTTATCGAGCATCAGAAGATTGATATCACCAGAACCGCTTGGCTTGGTGGAAATCAATCTTTGCTAGGCTGTCCACACTATACGTTTAAACAAGGTCAACGTTTACTTGGACAAGAGGTAGAGTTGCTGGTTGTGGATTTTAGCCCAGTTGGTGGTAATAGCTTTGATGCCAACAGCTTTAATGCAGCACTGGGGGCGTTGGTCGGTGGTGGCATTCTTTTTATAGTGAATTTCCAATCGTTAACGGATTCATATCAAACTCAGTGGCTTAAACAACATTTTAATCGTTGGCCGTGTATTGAGAATCTTTCGACTAATGATTTATCGCTTGATTATGTAGAGTTAAATTTATCCTCCGCAAATGTTAATCAATATGATCAGCAGGTAGAGGCTGTGGCCGCAATTGAAAAAGTCGTGACAGGCCATCGTCGCCGACCATTGGTTTTAAATGCCAATCGTGGCCGAGGAAAAACTGCCAGTCTAGGCATGGCTGCGGCAAATTTAATGTCGCAACAAGTGATGAAAATAGTCATTACTGCACCGTCTATAAATGCGCTAAATCCTTTGTTTGAATTTGCTGATAAAACGATTGGTCAATTCACTTGGTTATCTCAAACACGTACCGAATGGCACCTTTCTAATGGTTCTCAGTTACACTTTATAGCACCTGATGAATTGAATATTTCAGAAGTAGATGCGGATCTAGTTTTAGTTGATGAAGCGGCAGCCTTGCCTTTACCTATGCTAAAAAATTTCGTGAAGCGTTTTCATCGTTTAGTTTTTAGTTCCACTATTCACGGTTACGAAGGCTGTGGGCGAGGATTTTCGATTAAGTTCATGCAATGGCTGAATCGACATCGTCCTGGTTGGAAACATATAGAGTTAACTCAACCTATTCGTTGGTCTGAGAATGATCCATTAGAAAGTTGGTCATTTGAGACATTTTTACTTAATGCTGATGATGGTGTTTCTGACTTTAATCTTAATATCAACGATATTAATGCCGAGTCATTAGAGCTTTCTCAAATAGAGCTCAACTTGGTATCTAAACAACAGCTGATCAAGAATGCTGAACTATTTCGTTCTATTTTTGGTTTACTAGTGACGGCACACTATCAAACGACGCCCAATGATGTGATGCAAGTTTTAGCGTCTGACGAGATTCAGGTTTATCAGATTACTTATCAACCCATTGTCTCTAAATCTGAGGATGCTTTAGACAAACCTAAAGTGATAGGTTGTTTGTTGGTAAACATAGAAGGTGGATTAGATTCCCAATTGATTAAGGATATTCAGCTAGGAGTACGTCGACCAAAAGGTCACCTAGCTGCAGCGTATCTGACTAATCATCTAGCGATCGATCAACCAGCAGAACAAATATCAGCTCGGATTATGCGTATTGCAGTAGATCCAATTTGGCAAGGATATGGGGTAGGGAGTTTTGCTCTACAGAAATTACAGCAACAGTTAACATTAGTTGATGTCGCAAGTTCCGTTGATTTTATCTCAGTGAGTTTTGGCGCAACGGCTGAACTGATAAATTTCTGGAAAAAGTCTTTTCAGCTAGTTTCAATCGGTACACGTCGAGATCACGCTAGCGGCTGTTATTCTGTTTTTATGGTACAAGCATTATCTGAGCGAGCTAAGCATTGGGTTGAGCCAGCCACTTTAAGTTGTCTCGATAACATTCAACGTGTCCTCCCTCTGCAATATCAAGATATTGAGCACGAGACATTAGCAAGCTTATTGTTTCAGCCGAAAGAGGTTTTTGCGCAATTTTCGCTTTCACCTATGCTGTCTAATTTTGCTTTAGGGGGGAATAGCTTTGAATCGGTTGTTCCTTGGTATTGTCAGTTTGTCATCGAATATTTATCACAAGTGAATCCATTTTCTGAAGTTACTCTACAACAAAATAAAATAGGGGACGATGGCATATCGGTTGTGATTGATAAGGTGCTGCTTTTTCATTCTTGGCAAGCGGTAGCGGCAAAGCATAACCTGGCGGGTCGAAAACAAGTTGAACAACAATTACGGCGTTGGTTGCTGCAATTTACAGTGTAAATCTGTTATCACTCATGAACTCGATTTACACTGTAAACTGGCTTGTTTTAACTTGCCCTTCGGGAGCTTCATCCAAGTCCTTAGCCTGCGTTAGATTTACTTAAAAGGTGTTTACATTCCGCATAAATCTTCCTTGTCTAAAGACTTGGATGATAGCTCTGAATTCTGCATCTTGAAGTCACTTGGATACAAACTCTCTCTAACAGGGTTATTCGTTATCAATCACGAGCCTTGAATTCACCTGATGTTAAGCGCAAAATAATAAAAAATAGAATTAGGGAAAATACATGAAACTTTCTGATATGCGTCGTGAGTATGCGATGGATGCTTTAAAGCGTTCTGACTTGGCTGACAATCCTGTTGACCAATTTAACTTATGGTTAGAACAAGCAATAAAAGCAGAATTGACTGATCCTACTGCAATGACAGTTGCAACGGTTGATGAGCATGGTCAGCCTTTTCAGCGAATCGTATTATTAAAAAATGTCGATGATGATGGTTTTGTTTTTTATACCAACTTAGGTAGTCGTAAAGCTCAACACTTAGAGTGCAACCAAAAAATCAGTTTACACTTTCCTTGGCATCCTATGGAAAGGCAAGTCCACATTACCGGACACGTGGAAAAGCTCACCGCAGTGGAAAATATGAAGTACTTCACTTCACGGCCAAAAGAAAGCCAGCTAGCGGCTTGGGCGAGTAAGCAAAGTAGTCGTATTTCTGCCCGTAGCGTTTTAGAGGGCAAATACATGGAATTGAAAGCCAAATTTGCGGAAGGGAAAATTCCGGTTCCGACTTTTTGGGGAGGCTACCGAGTAAAAGTGGATACTATTGAGTTTTGGCAAGGCGGTGAGCATCGGTTACATGACCGTTTTGTGTATAGCAAGCAAGATACCTCTACTACTGATTGGGATATTTCTCGTTTAGCGCCTTAATTATTTAGTCCTATATTGAATGACATTTGACCGTAAAATAGACGTTCTTGATCATCGTTTCGGAACAATGATCAAGAAGCTTTTCTACTCAATGAGTATGATTCAAGGATGAAGGTTTGTTATGCCTACTTATGATGAATTTTACCAAGCGCCACCGAGACCTGCACAAGTTATCACCTTGCCAAGCCACATGGCACACCATCATCATGACTATACGCAGATAGTGATTGGGCTTTCAGGTAGAGCTGAATTTGATGTTGAAGGTGAAGTTAATTTAATTGGCCCTGGGCAAGGTTGTATTGTACGAGCGTCTTCGGAGCATCGTTTTGGCGGAATTGGCTCTTCTGATATCTTAGTACTCAATTTTTTAGATACCTTGAATATTGATTCTCAAGTTGCCCACTTATTAGAAGACTTATTATCTGAAGAAGTATACTTTCAACTGGATTTTGAAATTCAGCAGTTGATTCAAATGTTGGTTCGAGAAATTAAGGCTAGCCCTGAAGATATGTTACTGTGCCGAGCCTGCCAAGATACCATCATTGCTTTATTGCACCGCCACATTAAGAAATTTGAAATGTATAAAAAAGGTCATAGGCTAAATATGGACTTGCTTGATA
This sequence comes from Vibrio algivorus, assembly GCF_002218005.2. Classification (GTDB taxonomy): domain Bacteria; phylum Pseudomonadota; class Gammaproteobacteria; order Enterobacterales; family Vibrionaceae; genus Vibrio; species Vibrio algivorus. Next base: position 1,099,469 of record NZ_AP018679.1, on the reverse strand, counting down.
GGTATATATTGCAACACCTATCGAGCAAAATAACGGTAGCCGATTTGTCAGCATGTGCATTTCTTGGAGAAAGTCAGTTTCATTTATTATTCAAAGCTCAAGTCGGAATGACACCACATCAATATGTCCTCACCAAACGAATTGAAGAATCTAAGCGTTTAATTAAAGAAGGTCAGTATAGCTTTGGTCATATTGCTGAAGTGGTTGGCTTTTCTGCTCAAAGTGTTTTCACCCATAGCTTTACACGAATGGTTGGTATGTCACCTTCTCAGTATCGACAAGATTATTAAACCTCTCCTTGATAAAAAATCGTATGGATTTCCCTTCACCAATGAATTTATTGAATTTTTGTGATCATGTTGGTTTTTTGTTTCATAAAATACTTTTTGTAAAATAAAACGGAGTTTAAAGCAATCACAAACGGATTTTTCCTCTTACACTTCAGATCTACTTGGGTATAGTTCCGAATTTGTATGAGGAAAATGTATGTTTACTGCTGCAGATGTATTGAAAGCGGAGTTTAATGATCAAGCTTTAAACCAACTATGGTCTTTGATTTCTCCTTTATATATGGTTGATGAATCAATTTGGCTTAAAGAATTATTGCCTTTAGCGCAGCCAAGCGATGAAGAAAAGCTGGCGATTGAAAATCAAACTACCGATTTGATTAAATCTATTCGCGCGGATAAAAAAGCCGTTCAAATGATCGATGCTTTATTGCTTGAATACAGTCTAGATACCCACGAAGGTATTTTATTAATGTGTTTAGCTGAAGCGCTTATGCGGATTCCTGATGCGGCTACAGCAGATGCATTGATTCGTGACAAATTAAGTGTTGCTGATTGGAAGTCTCACCTTAAAAATTCCGACTCTGTGTTTGTTAATGCCTCGACGTGGGGATTGATGCTGACCGGTAAAGTCGTCGGTTTAAAAGAATCGGAAGCGCAAAGTCCAACCCAAGGTTTGAATCGCCTAGTCAACAAAATGTCTGAACCTGTTATTCGTAAAGCGATGCATCAAGCGATGAAAATTATGGGTCATCAATTTGTGCTAGGCCGTAATATTGCGGAAGCACAAAAAAATGGTAAAAACATGCGTGAAAAGGGCTACACCTATTCGTATGACATGTTAGGTGAAGCGGCGTTAACTACTCAAGATGCTCAAAAATACTTTAATGATTATTTAATGGCAATCAAAGCGGTTGGTAATGATAAATTTGATCATTCAGTGAGCCCAGCCCCTTCGGTTTCAATCAAATTATCGGCGTTACATCCTCGCTACGAAGTTGCCAATAAAGAACGCGTGATGAATGAGCTATATGCCACCGTGGAGCAACTTATTTTACAAGCTCGACAACTTGGCGTGGCTTTAACCATTGATGCGGAAGAAGCCGACCGCCTTGAAATGTCCCTCGAGTTATTTGAAAAGCTTTATCGCAGTGAATCTGCAAAAGGGTGGGGCAAGTTTGGTTTGGTGATTCAAGCTTATTCTAAACGCGCACTACCTGTTTTAGTCTGGTTAAATGCACTTGCTAAAGAACAAGGCGACCTCATTCCACTACGTTTGGTAAAAGGTGCGTATTGGGATAGTGAAATTAAGTGGTCTCAACAAGCCGGCTATTCAAACTACCCAGTTTACACTCGTAAAGAAGCCACAGATGTTGCTTATCTTGCGTGTGCACGTTTCTTATTAAGTGAACATGTACGTGGCAATATTTTTCCACAATTTGCTAGCCACAATGCTCATACGGTTACGGCTATTGCGACAATGGCGGAACATAAAGATTACGAATTCCAGCGCCTACATGGTATGGGGGATTCTTTGTATGAACATGCGATGAAAGCGTTTAAGCAATCCGTCAGAATCTATGCACCAGTAGGTAGCCACAAAGATTTATTACCTTATCTAGTCCGTCGTTTACTTGAAAATGGGGCTAATAGTTCGTTTGTTCATCGCTTGGTTGATGCTCGTTGCCCAATTGAAACTCTCAATCAACATCCGGTTGAAACTTTGACCGCACATCAGGAATATCACAATACGGCGATTCCACTACCACCAGCGATATTTAATGAGAGAAAAAATTCTTATGGCGTCAATATTGATATCCAAAGTGAGCTAGAGCCATTTGAAGCACAAGTTGAACATTGGCTTGCTCAAACATGGCAAGGTGGTCCTATCATTGCTGGCCAAAAATATTTCGAAAGCATGATCAAGGATACAGAAAGTGCCGATGCGCAGGTGCAATTAATTACAGCGCCTTATGATAGAAAGATCCCTGTTGGATCTGTGGTTCATGCGAGCCTTGATCATGTTTCCGTCGCAATTGAAGCTGCTCAATCATGCTTCCATGAATGGAACAAGGTTAGTTATCAAGAACGTGGCGAAAAATTAGACCGTTTGGCGGATCTTTTAGAAGATCACTTGCCAGAATTGGTTGCCATTTGCCATAAGGAAGCGGGTAAAACCATCCATGATTCTATTGATGAAGTACGTGAAGCTGTCGATTTTTGTCGTTTTTACAGTAAACAAGATGCCATTTTTGAGCCTAATAAACAGTTAGGGTTTGATGGGGTAGAGCGCACGATTTACCGTGAAGGTTGTGGGGTATTTGTGTGTATTAGCCCATGGAACTTCCCTCTAGCAATTTTCTTAGGGCAAATTACTGCCGCACTTGCGAGTGGTAATACTGTTATTGCAAAACCAGCTGAGCAAACTAGCTTAATTGCAACACGAGCCGTTGAGTTAATGCTTGAAGCGGGGATTCCATCTGGTGCAATTCAATTGTTAACCGGGCAAGGTTCTGAAATTGGTCCTGTATTAACATCTCATCCTGCGATTGCTGGTGTGGCATTTACAGGCTCAACACCAACAGCACAGCGAATTAACGCCACGCTTGCTCAACGTGATGCTGAGCCTGTGCCATTTATTGCTGAAACCGGTGGTCAAAATGCCATGATAGTTGATAGTACCGCTTTACCTGAGCAAGTGGTTCGTGACGTTTTGCGTTCCGCTTTTGCTTCGGCAGGTCAACGTTGTTCTGCGTTACGTGTGCTTTACGTACAAGAAGATATCGCAGATCGAATTATTGAATTAATCAAAGGTGCAATGGCAGAACTATCGGTTGGTTTACCTTACTTACATAAAACCGATGTTGGGCCTGTAATTGATACAGCGGCGAAAGAGAAACTTATTGCACACATCAATGAAATGAAGAAAACCCAAAAGCTGGTGACAGAGCTGACCTTATCAGCAGAGTGCCAAGCGGGAGATTTTGTCTCACCAACCGCATTTGAAATTGATGATATTCGTGTGCTGACGGAAGAAAAATTCGGGCCACTGTTACATATCATCCGCTTTAAAGCCGATAAATTGCCACAAGTGGTTAAAGATATTAACCAAACCGGATTTGGTTTAACTATGGGCGTACATAGTCGTAATGAAACCACTTATCGTTGGATTGAGAAACAAGCGCGTGTCGGAAACTGCTATATCAATCGCGACCAAGTTGGAGCTGTAGTTGGAGTTCAACCATTTGGTGGACAAGGATTATCTGGCACTGGCCCTAAAGCTGGCGGCCCGCACTATTTATACCGTTTTTCTAAAGTGGCGATGTCCACTGAAACTGAATCTATTTAGGAGAGTACTATGCAAACTATTACTCGTTTTTCTGAAGTAACGTTCTTTGATGCAAATACCGCTTGGGAACAGTGGAATTTGACAGAATATACTTTTAAAAGTGAATGTTTACGTTCAGTTTCTCGCAACTTGGAAGAAACGCAACCGGCATTAAGTGCTGTGATGAATTTTCACTTACAACAAGCTAATGAACGTTTATCTGAGCCTAAATTAATGCCAGGACCCACCGGTGAAACCAATGAGCTATATACGGCGGGTAGAGGCATTTGTGCATTAATTGTAGAACCAGGAATGCCTTGGGTTGCAGTCATTGCCCCATTCACGGCTGCTTTAATTGCTGGCAATGCCGTATTGATTTGTTGTGATGATAAAGCACTGAATCAATGCCTTGAAAATGCAATAAGCAATGTATTGCCGGCACATTTAGTACATATCGTGGCGTATGATTCTTATCAATCGGTGATTGAAGCGGATATTCGACTTACTGCTTTTGTTGGGAGGACTAAAACGCAAAGGTCAATAAACGCAGATTTAGCCCACAAGAAAGGTGCAATTGTTCCTTTTATTGCAGAAACGCTTGCAGATGAAAACACTCAAGATAGATGTGATTCACTAAGTTTAGTACAAGCTCATGATCCTAGCTTTGTTCTACGTTTTATTACTGAGCGAACTCGCACTATTAACATAACTGCCGTCGGAGGAAACGCGACTCTGCTAGAGTTAGGAAATCAACATTAAATATATGTGATACTTGAGTTAAAACTGATTCTTATTATTATAACTATCAATTATTTAGTATCATAACTGTCTACTACACAACAAAAAGCCCCTCAGGATAGAGGGGCTAATCATATAAAAGGTATAATTATGATTGAAAATAGTTTTGCTATTACTAGCACATTTTTCGGATACCTCGTCTTAATGCTTGCCATTGGCTATGTAGCATATAAACGTACTTCAAGTTCAACCGATTACTTCCTTGGAGGAAGAACCCTTGGTCCTTGGCCGGCTGCATTATCAGCCGGTGCATCAGATATGAGTGGTTGGTTATTGTTGGGGGTTCCTGGGTATGCTTATGCTTCGGGATTAGAGGCGACTTGGATTTGTGGTGGCCTACTTGTCGGGACTTGGCTTAACTGGTTGGTGAGTGCCAAGCGTCTTCGTACCTACAGTATTACAACGGATGCGATCACTATTCCTGATTTCTTATCTCGTCGCTTTCTAGATAATTCAAAACTTATTCAAACCATTTCCGCTTTCTTTATTTTATTGTTTTTCTTGTTCTACACCAGTTCTGGTTTAGTGGCAGGCGGTAAATTGTTTGAAACAGTATTTGGCCTTGATTATAAAATTGCGGTTATCATTGGTACGGTTTGTGTCATCTCATACACCTTGTTTGGCGGTTTCCTTGCGGTAGCTTGGACCGACTTAGTGCAAGGCTTATTGATGTCTGCAGCACTACTGATTGTTCCCATTGCGGCAATGAGTGGCGGTTTTACGCAAGTTGATATCGACCTGAATAATATTAATCCTGAATTGCTAAACATGTGGACATCCGCGCAAGGGGAGCCATTAACGGCAATTGCGATTATTTCTCTCGTTGCATGGGGCCTAGGTTACTTTGGTCAACCACATATTTTGGCGCGTTTTAAAGCCACTCGTAGCAATAAAGATTTAACAACGGCTCGTCGCATCGCGGTGATATGGACTGCGCTATCAATGGCAGGTGCAATTATGGTTGGTCTGGTTGGCTTAATTTATGTTAATGGACACCCAACACTTGCAATTGAAGATGGTGAAAAGATCTTCATGATTCTGGTGAATGCTATTTTCCATCCAGTGATGGCTGGTATCTTACTTGCGGCTATTTTAGCGGCAATCATGAGTACTGCTGATTCTCAGTTATTGGTGTCTTCTTCAGCACTTGCTGAGGATTTCTACAAGCAAGTATTTAAGAAAGATGCGACGCCTGAACAAGTGGTTGTCGTTGGTCGTATCGCGGTTATCGGCGTTTCTGTATTTGCTTTGGTGCTTGCGATGAATCCTGAAAGCTCGGTATTGGGCTTAGTGTCTTATGCATGGGCTGGTTTTGGTGCGGCATTTGGTCCAGCTATTGTACTGAGCTTGTACTGGTCTAAGATGAACCGTAATGGCGCACTAGCGGGTATTATTATTGGTGGTGCGACCATCGTTATTTGGAAGCAATTAACCGGTGGTTGGTTCGATGTTTATGAAATTGTACCAGGCGTCATTTTCTCTACCATTTCGATTGTTGCGGTGAGCTTATTAACTGGTGGTCCAAGTGAAGAAGTTATTCAGCAGTACAAAAAATATCAGCGCCAATTAGAAGAATTAGATTAATCTATTTCTGACAATTTGACGGTAATTTAGCCCTCATTGTTTAAGCAATGGGGGCTTTTACCTTTATACCCAAGTAACTTCAAGATGAGAGTTTCAGCAAGAATAAAACAAGCTTTAGGCAAGGCAAATTGAATATGATCATAGTGATTCTATCTCTGTTCAATTTAACGTAGCATAGAGCTTGTTTTAACTTGCCCTTCGGGAGCTTCATTCAAACCTTTATGCCGCGTCAGATTGGTTTGAAAGGTGCCTACATTCCTGTGCCAATCTTCCTTGCCTAAAAGTTTGGATGATAGCTCTGAATTCTGCACCTTGAAGTCACTTGGGTATAGATGTCTATCGTGATTTTAGTCATGAAAATAACCACATAAGGCAGCATCTAATGACAGTGAAAAAAAATTAAACTACTTAGATCAAGTTTTTAAAAATAACCCTATACAACGATGAAAAACCCGAGTATCTTTAAACACGGCCTGTAACGGACCTATTTATTTGAAATTTGCTTTAGAAGTCTTCGCAACACCTGATATACCAGTTAAGTGTCATGAAGTGCCTCCTTTTAAGTATCCTCACTTAAGTAACTCTATTCCCGGCTATAACACGCAACAAGCGTAATTGATTAGTAAAAAATATTTATAGGATTTACCCATGTCTAAGACAACTGGTACAGTTAAGTGGTTTAACGAAGAGAAAGGTTTCGGTTTCATCACTCAAGAGAATGGCGGCGCAGACGTATTTGTTCACTTCCGTGCTATCACAGGTGAAGGTTTCCGCACTCTAGCTGAAGGCCAAAAAGTAGCGTTTGAAGTTGAGCAAGGTCAAAAAGGCCCTCAAGCTGCAAACGTTGAAGTACTATAATTAAGTACTTATAACGAATTAAAAAAAGCCGCACTTGTTGCGGCTTTTTTGTTGCCAATTTTTCCTAAGTTTAAGATCTTTGAGTAATGCCAATGACTGAATCAGCGAACCAAGTTTACCATCAACATGATTTCTCCTCTCAAGATCTCAGTTATGAAGTGTTTAAAAAATGCCATTTTTATCAGTGTAATTTTTCTCATTCTGATTTGTCCGATGCACAATTTATTGATTGTGTTTTTATTGAATCTGGAGATGTCATTGGTTGCAATTTTGCCTACGCTAAACTGAACGATGCTAGTTTTAAGCATTGTAACTTGAGCATGTCTAATTTTGATGGTGCTTCGGCTTTTGGGGTTGAAATGCGTCATTGTATGTTGAAAGGTGCAAGCTTTGTTCGTACTTTGTTTGCCAATCATATTACTCACAATACTTATTTCTGTTCGGCCTATATTACCCAGTGTGATTTGTCTTACTCAAACTTAGAAAATCAACGCTTAGAAAAATGCGACTTGTTTGAAAACCGTTGGCGTGGTGCTAATCTACAAAGCGTTTCGTTTGAAGGCTCTGATCTGAGTCGAGGTGAGTTTTCTAGCGAACAATGGAGTCAAGCAAACTGGAAAAGCTGCAACCTTGCACATGTTGAACTTGAAGGCTTAGACATTCGTACTGTGAACTTAAAAGGTGTGATGATTTGTCAGTGGCAACAAGAAATGTTGCTTGAACATTTGGGTGTGATCACCATTCCAGATTAAATATACCCAAGTAACTTCAGGGAGATGAAATTCGCATCTTGAAGTTACTTAGATATACAGTTTACAGTGTAAATTAACTCAATAATAACAATGGTTAGGAAACAATATGTCGTCTGATTTTTATGGCTCTAGTGCCAGTTATGCACGTAAAGAAAGTGGTTATCGAGAAAAGGCTTTAAAGCTTTATCCTTGGATTTGTGGCAACTGTGCTCGCGAATTTGTGTACTCTAATTTGCGCGAATTGACAGTGCACCACAAAGACCATGATCATACTAATAACCCAGAAGATGGCAGTAATTGGGAATTGCTTTGCTTGTATTGCCATGACCACGAGCACTCTAAATATTTGGAGCATGATTTATATGGTTCGGCTGATTCAACTCCAAAAGAAGATGAGCACCAAGCTGCAACTCATAATCCATTTGCTAACTTGAAAGATTTACTGAAAAAGTAATTAAGATGAACGGTTATGATTAGCGATCGGTTATCCATTCGTTCTTACATTAGTCAATCACGCCAACATAAGCATGACTATCACCAAATTGTACTGCCATTGCAAGGCGTGATTGAAATGCAAGTTGGGGAGTTTGATGGAAAAGTCAGTGTTGGCGATGCTATCGTTATTCACGCTGGTTTGAATCATGCTTTTTCTGCCGATGAAGCTGCGCGTTTTTTAGTGGTCGATCTCAGTCAATTACCTTCGAGTTTGTGCCGTAGTCTAACCCCAAAGTTTTTATTATCTCCAGCGATTCTCGCTTATGTGCAGTTTTGTGGGTTGCAATTAATGAGCAAAACAGATGCTCACTTAGAGAGTGAGATGTGCTGTATGTTATTACAACTGTTAGAGCAACAAGGACCGCAGCTTAGAATTGATCCTCGTATTGCGAATGTCGTCAGTGAAATACAGCAAGATATTAGTCAAAACTGGTCAGTTGAACGACTGGCAAAGCTGTCCTTTTTAAGCCCTACACAATTTAAAACCGTATTTAAGTCTAATTTAGGCGAAACTAGTCAACAGTTTGTATTACAGCTTCGAATGGAAAAAGCCAAAGCGCTATTAACGCATACCGATCTTCCTGTGCAATTGATCGGAGAAAAAGTCGGCTTTTCCAACCCCTCAGCATTTACTCGTCGTTTTAGCCAGTTTTTTGGCCAGCCACCTAAATCGTATCGATAACCATCATTTTAGTCATAAAGACCGTCTGATCAGCACATTTTATCTACCAATGATTCTTATACTGAAAACTCACTTGGGTAAAGTTATGGATTCAAAAGGTTAAAAATGCAAAGGATTGAAAATTTACGTTCACCTGTTCGCTTTGAAACGGCAGCCCCTTTGCTGTTCTTACTGATGTGGAGTAGTGGGGCGGTAATGGTGAAAATGGGGCTAATAGATGCGTCACCTTGGACGTTTCTATTCCTACGAGCAATGGCTACTTTCCTATTCTCCACCATTGTATTACTAGTGGTGAAACCTAAATTAAAGTTTGAATTATTTCGTCATGATAAAGCTTCGGTTATCGCGGTATTAAAAGTCGGTTTCTTTTTACAGTTTGCCTACTTGAGTACTTATATTTTGTCGATTGACGCCGGGATATCACCAGGGTTGATTACCATGATATTAGGCTTTCAGCCGCTTATCACACCATTTCTTGCGAAAGAAAGTATGTCGAAACAAGGTTATGCTTTGTTAGCGCTTGGCTTTATCGGCTTATGTATCGCGGTTTTAGGTGCAAAAGGGATCGATGCTTCACATGTGATAGGTTTGTTGTTTGCTTTGCTGGCTTTAATATCGTTAACCTTTGGCACCATCAAGCAAAAAGGTATCAATATGAATATTGAAAGTATGGTGGTCTACCAAAACTTATTCACTTTATTGTTATTTAGCGTGGTTGCTTTATGTACTGACTGGCAAGTTGAATGGACCAATGAGCTGTTTATTTCGTTATTTTGGATGAGTATTGTGGTCTCCGTTGGCGCGGTGATGTTGTTGCTTTATATGCTTAAGCGAGGCAGTGCCAGTCAAGTGAGTGTGTTGTTTTATTGCATACCTCTTTTGGCCATTATGTTTGACTATTTGATCTTTGGTGAACAGCTGAGTGGTATTACTATGGTTGGTATTGTCGTAGTGGTGGTCGCGGTGTATTGGTTTCAAAAACTAAAACCAGTTCAAGCTGATGCAAATAAATGCACAAAATAACAATTGAATAGAAAGTGGGTTGATGTTTTTATATACAAAATATTGATAAAAAGGAGTTTCTGATGGATTTGTGGCACGGATTAGTTTTAATTACCTCTATTCATTTATTAGCCGCCGCTTCTCCCGGGCCGGATTTCATACTGGTTTCGCAACAAACTATATCAAATGGTAAAAAAGCAGGTCTGTTGTGTAGTGTTGGTATTGCACTAGGTCTATCGATTCATATTCTCTATTCTGCTTTTGGTTTAGCGGCAATTATTGCTAATTCAGCAAGTTTACTTTGGGTGATTAAAGTACTCGGTGGTGGTTATTTGATCTATCTAGGTTGGCAGGGACTAAAAGCGAAAGCCGCATTACCTGATGAAGTTGAGTTGCCAGTAGTGAAAGTACAGTCTGCTAAAAAGATGATTGGAATGGGGTTTTTGTGTAATGCACTTAACCCTAAAGCGCCGATTTATTTCGTGTCTTTATTCACTTTAGTACTGTCAGCGGATATGCCGATCTATCAAATTGCGATTTATGGTGTATGGATTATGCTTTTACAGTTTGCATGGTTCTCTTTGATTGTGACGTTATTATCTCGCCCGGCAATTAATAAGAAGTTTAAGCAATGTGGTCACTGGATAGATCGAGTACTTGGTGGCGCGATGGTTGCACTAGGCATTAAGTTGATGATTACTCGAAGTTAACTAAAATGAAAAAGGAGCTCATATTGAGCTCCTTTTTGCGTTCTTAGTTAATGAAGTTATTAATCAACAAGCTTCATTTCTTGAATAATATCAGAGGCAATTTCCGGTTTAGTACTTGTCGGAGTCGCATGTAGCTCTGCTTTCAATTGGCCTTTACGGTTTTTAAGCCCTGTTTCTAATTTTTTAACCGCAGCTGCAATTGCTGGATACATCACTTTGTCTTCAGCTTTAGCTGAGATGCGAACGCCTTCATAGTTGGTGAAGGTTTCAACTTGGTGTTCATTATGCTGTTTCGTGATAATAATGTCGCAGCTGATTAAGTCGGGGAAGTGTGAAGATATTTTATCGAATTTTCCTTCAATCTCAGTACGTGAGTCTTCACTGAGAGAAACATGATGCGTTTGGATGTTTATTTTCATACACAATACCTTCTGTTGAAGAACTTTAAACTTAAAAAGTTCGATTCGGATGTCTATCCCTAAGTGAAAAGGCGAATAGCTTTATTGTCATTAAACGCGCCGTTTTCGCTCTCCACTTTTATTGAAGCTAACAAACTTTATGACAATAAGCAAAGAGGTTTGTTCCTATTTTTAAGTTTAGCAACAAAATCAATTTTCGTTAGAACATCCCAATTTTCTTTTCGGAAACAAATGTCCTTCCCTTCACATAAATGACGTTGAATTGTTGTGTTAATTTGCAACTTAATGGTTTTTATTGTTAATGCTTTTTTACTTTGATGTGTTTAGTAAATTCTTTTGTTTCAAAGTCTTACAAATGTTTTATGAGAATAAGATATCTAATGAATCCATGTTGGAGGAATTGGATTAAGATGGGGGGATTGTATTTGGTCATTCACTATGAATGACCAATTTGGGATATATTTAAAAACAAGAAGTCAGTGAGAAAAATATGAAGCTTAGACCTGAGATAATGATTTCTTCATTAGATTTAGATCGGTTATACGATTTGCTTGAATCAATACCGAGAAATAGTGTTCCAGGCGTTACTGAGTTAGAAAAAGAGCTTAACCGTGCGGTTGTGGTTGCGCCAAATGAGATTCCACCAACTATTGTTACGATGAACTCAACCGTTCAGTTTCGTGTCGAGTCGACGAATAAAGATTTTGAACTTACTTTAGTGTATCCGAAAGACGTAGATGGTGATGGCAAGACGATTTCAGTCCTTGCGCCTGTTGGCAGTGCATTACTCGGCCTTTCGGTTGGAGAGGAAATTGAGTGGCCAAAACCAGGTGGTGGTAGCCTAATAGTAAAAATTATGAAAATCACCTATCAGCCAGAGCGTATGGGTGAATATCAACTTTAATTTACAAGCTTGAACGAGCTTGCCTATTGTAAAAAGAAAAGCTGTATTGATGAGAGTCAATACAGCTTTTTTGTGGTCGTTACGCTACAGAAAGGGTCTTTTTGCTTTGATAGATCTCTTTTTTACGGCGTTTTTCTGCTTTTGCCATGATAAACCACATGCTAAAGGTAAACAGGGATACACACAGTAAGATCAAACTGGCAATTGCGTTAATCTCAGGTTTCACCCCTAAACGTACCGAGGAGAAAATTTCCATCGGTAGTGTCGTTGACCCCGGTCCTGATACAAAGCTTGCTAATACTAAATCGTCGAGTGATAAAGCAAACGCCATCATGCCACCAGCGACTAATGATGGTGCGATCATTGGAATGGTAATCTGCATAAATACCTTCCAAGGCTTTGCACCTAAATCCATCGCCGCTTCTTCCATTGATATATCAAGCTCACGCAAGCGAGATGAGACTAAGATGGCCACATACGAACTGGTGAATGTAGTATGGGCTATCCAAATCGTCATCATGCCGCGTTCTACTGGCCAACCGATTAGATTATTCATTGCTACAAATAGCAGTAGCAATGAAAGGCCAGTGATCACTTCAGGCATCACTAATGGCGCGGTAACCATACCACCCAGTAATGATTTACCGTGAAAGCGAGGAATTCGCGTTAGTACAAAAGCAGCCACAGTGCCTAATGCAACCGCAGAAATAGCGGTGTAAAAAGCGATTTTTAATGAGCGAAATACAGAGCCCATTAGCTGCGTATTTTCCCACAGCGAGCCATACCATTGAGTTGACCATCCACCCCAGACTGTCACTAGTTTGGAGGCGTTAAATGAATAAATCACCATGATAACTAGCGGCAAGTAAATGAAGATTAAGCCTATTAGCAACATTAGATTTGCAAAACCAAAACGTTTCATCGTTATTCCTAAACAATTCGTACTTAACTTAACCTTGGAGTTCTTTGGCTTGAGTGCGATTAAAGAACATAATTGGGATCATAAGAACCACCAACATAATCACGGCTAACGCGGCCGCCACAGGCCAATCTCGGTTATTGAAGAACTCTTGCCACAAGACTTTACCTATCATCAAAGTATCTGGACCCCCTAATAGTTCTGGTATTACAAACTCACCGACAACGGGAATAAACACCAACATACAGCCTGCAATAATCCCACCTTTAGAGAGAGGTACAGTGATCTGCCAGAAGGTGGATACATTACGGCAACCTAAATCTGATGCTGCTTCTAATAAACTGTGGTCATGTTTTGCTAGGTTGGCGTACAGTGGTAACACCATAAATGGCAAGTATGAATACACAATACCGATGTAGACTGCGAGATCGGTATTCAAGATATGCAACGGCTCACTAATTATGCCTAGGTGCATTAAGAAGCCATTTAATAACCCGTTGTTACTTAAAATACCCATCCACGCATACACTCGGATCAAAATAGCCGTCCAAGTTGGCATCATGATCAGTAACAACAAAATGGTTTGCGTTTCCTTTTTTGCTTTAGAAATCGCATATGCCATTGGGTAGCCAATTATTAAGCAAGCCAAGGTACTGATCAGCGCCATTTTCAGTGAGCTGAGATAAGCGGCTAAATACAATTCATCAGCACTGATCAGCAAGTAGTTACCCATATTGAGCAAAATAATCAGCTGTTCATCAGCCCAACTAAGTAGTTCCGTATAGGGCGGTATGGCTACATCGGCTTGTGAAAAGCTAATCTTAAGTACGATCACAAACGGCAATAAAAAGAAAATAAACAGCCAAAAGAATGGAATTCCAATGACCATTTTACGTCCTAGTTGTTGGATGCATTTATTCATTGCAGAACCACACCACTGTCATCTTCCCAATACAAGTACACTTCATCTTCCCAAGTTGGGCGTTTGACGTGACGCACTGCGTTAGCAATAAACGCTTGAACAATTTTTCCTGAAGGCAATTGGATGTGGTACATCGAAGAGCCACCTAAATAAGCAATGTCGTACACTTTCCCGGTAGTCCAGTTAAAATCAGGGTGGATCAAATCCTCAGGTAAAGTGGTACTGATTAATAATTTTTCAGGGCGCAATGCATAAGTCACTTTTTTGTTTTCAGCTTGAGTACTAATACCATGACCGACATAAATTGGTTGTGGTAAATCGACACATGCAATGGTGGCATGGTCTTGTTCATCTTCAACTAACATGCCATCAAATAGGTTTACATTGCCGATAAATTCACACACTAAGCGGTTGACTGGCGTTTCGTAAATGTCCATTGGGCTACCAATTTGCTCAATACAACCTAAATGCATGATGGCAACGCGTTGCGCCATTGTCATTGCTTCTTCTTGATCGTGGGTTACCATTACGCAAGTCACGCCGACACGCTCGATGATCTCAACCAGTTCTAACTGCATTTGAGAGCGTAGTTTTTTATCCAGAGCTCCCATTGGTTCATCTAATAACAGTAGCTTTGGACGCTTGGCTAATGAACGAGCCAATGCCACACGTTGACGTTGGCCACCTGATAACTGATGTGGTTTGCGTTTTGCGTATTGCGTCATATGAACCAGTTTCAACATCTCAGCCACACGTGCTTTGATTTCTTCTTTTGGTAGTGAGTCTTGTTTTAAACCAAAAGCAATATTTTGCTCAACACTCATATGTGGAAATAGCGCATATGACTGGAACATCATATTAATTGGCCGATCATAAGGTGCCATGTCAGTAATATCGATACCGTCTAAAATAATACGACCTTCAGTTGGCTTTTCAAAACCCGCTAGCATACGAAGCAAGGTTGATTTACCTGAACCTGAACCACCTAGTAGAGCAAAGATTTCACCTTTATTTATGGTGAGCGACACGTTATCGACCGCGAGTGTGTCGTCAAATTGTTTGCTTACACGGTCAATTTTTACCAAGATTTCTTTTGGTTTTGATTGACGCTCTAATGCTTTTTTGTAGGCACTGGAAGTGATGGCCATTTCAATTCTCTTTAAATTTTTTAAAAATAAAAAGGCGTCCTAGTTTGGACGCCTTAATCACACTTAAACTCAAGTATGTGTTTCGGCGCTATCGACCAGTTTTGATCTTGGTCCAAGTACGTGTCATGACACGTTGAGTTTTGGCGGGTAGATCGCTGATCGTGTATATGTTTTTCAGTGTTGCTTCATCAGGGTAAATCCCAGCATTATTACTAATGTCTTGGTTTACAAATGGCGTTGCAGCTTGGTTACCGTTGGCTGCGCTGACTTCATTGGTAATGTTGGCAATCACTTCTGGTGTCATTAAATAGTTCAAAAATACATGAGCGGCTTGAACATTTTTGGCATCGGCTGGAATTGCCATCATGTCAAAGTAACTGCCTGCACCTTCTTTCGGGATCACGTATTCAATTTTGTTGCCATTATTCGCTTCGTTGGCACGATCACGAGCAATGAATAAGTCATTTGAATAACCCACAGCGACACAAATATCGCCATTCGCTAAATCAGAAATATATTTAGACGAGTGGAAGTAACTGATGTTTTCACGAATAGACAAAAACAATGCCTCAGCTTGTTTGATGTCTTCCGGTTTTTGTGTGCCAGTATCTAACCCCAAATAATTCAATGCTGCTGGTAACATCTCTGTCGGGGAATCCAAAAATGACACACCACAGGTCTTCAGTTTTTCCATGTACTGCGGGTTAAACACTAAATCCCAGGAATCGGTTGGCATATCTTCACCGAGTACTTTCTGTACTTTATCGGCGTTGTAAGCAAAACCGATGGTGCCCCATAAATAAGGCATCGCGTATAAATTACCAGGATCACTTGGTGATAGTGCATTCAATAATTCTGGGTTGAGGTTTTTCCAGTTAGGTAACTGAGAGCGATCTAACTTTTGGAAAACACCTGCGCGAATTTGTTTGGCTAAAAAGTTATTTGATGGCACTACCACGTCATAACCTGAACGGCCTGCAAGGAGTTTGGCTTCCAGTACTTCGTTGCTATCAAATACGTCGTATACCACTTTAATGCCGGTTTGTTTTTCAAAATCGCTAATCGTGTTTGGTGCGATGTAGCTGCTCCAGTTATAAACGTGTAGCACTTGCTCATCTTGAGCGTAAGTTTTGCTTGAAGTAAATAAAGCCGCAGACGAGAACAAGGTTGTTACTGTCATTGATGCAGCGAACACAGTCTTTTTGAAAGACACTGAAGTTTTAATAAACATAGTAGGTCCCAAATAATGGATCGGTTGATCCAATGGTTAGCTCACCAACCTAGCTTATAGCCAGCATTCCTTTTGATTTTAGCCTTGGGAGATCACTGATTTGAGTCAGGTTGAACATAAGTTAATTTATTCAATATGACGTTTTCTGAGTTGGATGTATGAAGGGGAAAATCATCCAAACTCGTAGATTTGCAACCTGCGCCCATTAACCTTGCGTTAACGAATAGCGACACTAAACAGACTGTTTACACTGTAAATGTTAACAGTTGAGTGTGGCGGTTGGTACTTTCTTGCGAAGAACAGGGGCGATAATAAAACGAATTTTCAAATAGTAAATCAGAATAATTTTATGGTTTCGATAAGATTTGTTTGTTGTAGAAATGAAGATGTTTTTTAATTTTTGCAGTCATTTCTGAAGGAAATATTAAGGTTACGAGTGTGATTGTTTTTTAACGGCATAAACTTGATTTATCTATGATGGAATTCGGTCGAGATAAGATAGGCATCTTTAGTAAGGTAATGTTATTGTTTCATTATTGTAATGGCAGAGATATATACATTCCTACGCGAATCATCCTTGTTTAAAGGTTAGATGATGGCTCTGAATTCTGCATCTTGAAGTCACTTGGGTATATAGGGAGAGACAATGCTAGTCACCAAATACTATATTGCGGGCAGTATTCTATTTTATGTATTGGCCTTGCTGTGTCCTAATTTTTGGCTGTCGATTCCTCTTGCTTGGATTGCTTTATCTTTGTCGGTTGTCAGTATCGCTTATCTATGCAACTTCCCTCATTTATTTCGTAAAAAGCCAAACGGGGTGATCCCTAATGGTATTCAGCTAGTGCTTGCGCCTTTTTTGATTGGTGCACATTATTATAATTATTGGGCGCGAACTCATGATTCGGTGGCCCCTATTCAACGCATTGATCCTCAGTTGTACTTAGCTCGTCGACTATTTACCAAAGATTTAAAAGAGTTAAAAGCACAAGGTATTACTAGCATTTTAGATATCACCGCTGAATTTCATGGACTACAAAGCCGCAAAGCGAGTCGTGATTTTGAATATTTCAATTTGCCAGTGCTTGATCATAAAGTGCCATCAAAACGGAAGTTATTAAAAGCATTAGATTGGATGGATGTTCAACTCGCTGACTCCAAGAAAATAGTGGTGCATTGTGCATTAGGTCGTGGGCGTTCGGTGTTTGTATTAGCTGCCTATTTATTGCGTCGTTACCCAAGAATGACTATTGAAGAGGTAATGAAAAAAATTCAATCGATTCGTAGCACAGCTAATCTCAATAAGGAACAAATGAAAATGTTAAGGCAACTTGATAAGCAACAAGCATTAGTTTCTGAGCAGACCGTGTGGCTGATTGTGAACCCGGTTTCTGGTGGAGGAAAGTGGGGCACTTATCAAAATGAAATTCTGGAGAAATTTAAAGCTAAATATCAAGTGGAAGTACGAGAGACCACGCCTGAGATCTCAGCAACCGAACTGACTAAAGAAGCGATTAACTCTGGAGCTTCTTTGATCGTCGCAGGTGGTGGTGATGGCACGGTAACAGAAGTAGCAAGTCAATTAGTCCATAGAGATATTGTCCTTGGTATTCTACCATTGGGTACCGCCAATGCCTTGTGTCATGTGCTCTATGGTATTGAGAATAAAATTATTCCAGTTGAAACGGCATGTGGCGCGATTCTAAATGGCGAAGTGACTCAAGTGGATACCGCTTTATGTAACAGCGATTTAATGTTGTTGGTTTCCGGCATTGGTTTTGAACAGCAAATGATTGAATACGCTGAGCGTGAAGAGAAAAATAATGATGGTCAATTGGCTTACTTAAAAGGTTTGTGGAGTGCGATTGCCAATAATGAAACGTTAACAATCCGTATTGCTTTAGATAAACAAGCGCCACAAGAATTAGATGTGAGTAGTTTAGTTGTCGCTAATGCTGCTCCTTTTACTACGCTACTTGCACAAGGTGGGGGAGAGCCGGATTTACAAGATGGTATTTTGGATGTTACCTACATGCCCAGCCATCAAAGTGTTGCCGGACGCTTATTATCACTATCTGAATTGGCTATCTCAGGTTTACTACCTACGGCAGAACCGATAGGGTTTGTGCATAAGCAAGCTAAAGAAGTCACTATATCCAGTGAAGTAACTTTTAAATATGTGATTGATGGTGAACTGTATGAAGCTGAAAAATTGAGCATTCGTATTCAACCTCGTTCATTGAATGTGATGGTACCACGTTGGTTTAATGAGCAATAATATCAATTAAATGGTCTCTTAATTAGAGCCATGGTGTAGGGAGTAATGTGGTTTGGCCTAGTTATTCCCATCTGTGTGATTTATTATCTCACCCAACTTATTTCTTTGTATGAGAACTTTTTAATATGTCTAACCACTCACCAGTGCTTGGTGCCTCGTGGATGCTAGTTGCTGGCTTGTCTTTTGCTGTGGTTAACAGTGCTGCCCAATACATCAGTATTACTTTTTCTATTCCTTCGACCACGGTTGCTCTGCTTCAATACGCTATCGCACTGGTGGCCATCATGCCTTACTTAAAAACATTAGGCATTCGCCGCTCTCTTTATACCAAACATTTTGGCTGGCATGCCTTTCGAGTCTTTTTGTCTGTTATCGGGATTCAACTTTGGTTTTGGGCGTTGGCGTATCCAGTTCCTATTTGGCAAGGTATTGCATTGTTAATGACTTCACCACTGTTTGCGACCGTCGGTTCTGGGATATTACTAAAAGAAAATGTGGGTTGGGCGCGCTGGATGGCGACTTTAGCCGGTTTTGGCGGGGCCATGATCATATTAGAGCCTTGGTCAGACGCATTTAGCTGGGCAACATTATTGCCTGTCGGAGCAGCTTTTTTCTGGGCCTGTTATTCATTGATGGTGAAGAAAATGTCGGTTAACGATTCACCGTCTACCATGGTAGTTTACCTGCTGATTTTACTCACGCCTTTTAATATCTTATTGGCATTACCTGAATGGTCTACTCCAACCGGTTGGATTGTTTGGGGGCTATTGATTGGTGCTGGCGTAATGACAGCGTTAGCGCAATGGGCGATTGTTAAAGCTTATGCCGTGGCAGATGCCTCTTTTGTGCAACCATTTGATTTAGCAAAATTGCCGTTTAATGTCTTTTTAGGTTGGCTTGTGTTTGGGTGGATCCCGACAGGCAATTTATGGATAGGCGCTGCAATTATGATGGCTTCGATCGTGTTTATTACTCAGTGGGAGAGACGTAAGTAAATCAACTTATCCTAAGTACTCTATAACGCAAGTGATGGTAGTTAATCGCTTGCGTTATCATTTATATGTAATCGAAATTTGTCATTCATATTATCTGTGATCAAAATCGCTTCTTTTGACCTATTCCTTCTTTACTCTCCCTTCTTCATTTTTTAACTGAATATCTTCTTATGTCGACATTATTTGCTATTTCACTGACCACTGGATTGCTTTCAGGCATTTGGGGTTGGGTGTCCATTTCTTTGGGTCTGTTGTCTTGGGCTGGCTTTCTCGGTTGTACCAGCTACTTTGCTTCGCCGATTCAAGGCTTGAGAGGTTTAGGTGTGAGCGTACTGACGAACCTATCTGGCGTGATTTGGGCGCTAATCATTATTCATGGTTCGCAATGGTTAGGTAGCGATGTCATTGGTTATATTTTGACAGCATTGGTTTCTTTTTTTATGTGCATTCAAGTGCAGAAACTCTGGTTGAGTTTTATCCCCGGAACCTTCATTGGCGCATGTGCCACCTTTGCCGCTGATGGAAATTGGCAGTTGGTTATTCCTTCACTTTTAATTGGTGGAATATTCGGTTACAGCATGAAACTAAGTGGTTTATGGTTACAGGAGAGAAGCGGAGTAAGCTTGAAACCAAAAGTGATAGAAGAAAAATGAAAGGGGCGATTTTTGTTGCATCATTTCTACGGTATTTTCTGCACTTAATGGTTTCCGTCGGTCATGGTGTTTAGTGGTTAAATTGTTTTGTTATTTTCCATCTAAAAAGGTGTTTATACGTGCCAACATTTTAGTGAATTTACATCAGTTAAAGTTATTGTGTTTAAGTTAGGAAATTAATAGTTTTTAATGAAGATTCACTGCTGTTTTTATCGCCAATTATTGGTTTTTCTTTTATAATCCAAGCACTTTTGTATAGTGAAAAATCATAAAAATAAAAGGATTTAGCATGAAACCGTTTTGGTTGGGTGTCGGTGTATTATTGCCGTTGTTGTCGGCATGTGATGCCAACTCCAGCATTCAAATTAGTAGCGATAAAATTTCGGCTCAGCAAGCACAAACCATTAAAGATAACATTAACACTCAATACCCTAATGCTAGCAATGATGACAGGCAGCAAATCGCCGATGTGGCGGTAAAAGCGATTGAAAATTTAGTGTTTGTGGAAGGGGGAAGCTTTGAAATGGGCGATTTTAAAGCCCCGTGTGAAATTCCAAGCAGAAGAAGAGAGCGTATAGATTGGTCGCCTAACAATGAGTGTTATGCCTCGCTAACCAGTACGTTATCTGGTGGTATGCATTTACATGAAGTTACTCTGGATTCTTATTCGATTGCGAAATTTGAAGCGACATTTCCAGATATGGAAGTGATGCGTAGAGTAAATAATTTTCCAGTTGCAGAGCAGCAGCTTGATGGTACTTCATTCGTTAGAGGAAGTGACGAATTTGAAACGTATCTCGAAAAAAATAAACAATCAGCAGCTTCTACCAAGAGCTGGCAAGAAGCCAAAGATTATTGTTTATGGTTAGGTCAAGTCACCGCTTTACCGTTTGATTTGCCGACCGAAGCGCAATGGGAATACGCGGCGCGTAGTCGTGGCCAACATTATTATTTTGCCACCAATAATGGTTATCGTCAGTTGAGTGAGGGGAACTACTACGATCCTAAAACGGGTTATATGGTGGATTACACCGAGGATGAGGTAAATGCTTCGACAAATATAACAAATGTTGACACTTTCCCGCCGAATCCATTAGGGGTGTACGGTATGAGCAATCAGGTTAGTGAGTGGGTTAATGATTGGTATGCTAAAGATTATTATTTATACTCGCCAGAGCATAATCCGCAAGGGCCAGAAACAGGCACGGAAAAGGTACAGCGGGATGGTGATGGAACCACAATGACATTTTCTCGTTTACATTCATATGGTTATGATTTTTATTACCTTGGTGCTAGCTTTCGTTGCGCGTTACAACAAAAACATTCCGCTACGTAATAGCGGGTAATAAAAAATCCCACCTAACATAATGTGAGGTGAGACTTTAGTTTTCTTATTTAATTAAAACCACTTAGTTATACATATCGACCATTTTGGGGTGTTCTGCCTATGCTAGCTAATTGCACTCCTACTTGATTGCGTTTCATATCAAAACGGTTGCCAGTGTAAGGGGTAAAGGGTCTAGTTGTGCCCTTGATCTGTGCCAGTTTAGTTAGCTTATCTTCTTGTGCTAAGTTGTGTACCCAGTCGTTAAATTCTTGCTGTTGTGCATAGTCTAAAATAGCATTTAAACGAGCAAGGTTATTAAACAAAGATTTATCGCTATTTTGTTTTTTCCCTTCTGGGTTGATTCTGGCTAATACTTCTTCAAACTTGCGCCAACTGTATATGCTATTGCCCAGTAGGTAACAAATTGCCCGTTCTTGGTCTTTTTCCCAGCTGTCATAAAAGGTTTCAGCTAAAGTATCGAGCATCATGCCGATGGTTTCTGGTTGCAGTTTATCAGGGGTAATACCCGACCATGCTTGTTTATTTATAATGTGTCGCGCCAGTATTTCGGCTTCTATTTGTTGCGATTGTCGCCTATTCCACCAAATATTCACTTTAGTAGACCCTGCTAGAATTGCATTTTTCCATGCTTGAGCTGGGTTTGATACGATAGTGACCAGATTAGTGGCAAATGCCATATAGCTAGATTGTGTTAGGTATTCATACATATCATTATTTACATTATCTAGTTGACGATAATCCACATATTGCAGTCCATCCCAGATCACCTGAGCGAGCTCCCATATTTGTTCAAAGTTGACTGTAGCACCAAAGCCACCACTGCCCCCTGCACCCCAAACAATGCGGCCATTGCAATATAAAATCAGCTGGCCATCATCTAAGATAATTTGAAAATCCCCACCAAAACCTGCGCCGACAGATAGGTTTCCTTCAGCTTTTAATTTAGCCAGTTCAGAAAAACTTAACGTAGTTTCTTTTTCTGGATGCTGCCATTCAAGTCCCCCTGAAAGTTCACCCCCAACTTGTGCCCCCACAAAACCTTCAGCTTTTACACCCACTTGACCGGTGGCTTGGTTGACGCCCATACCAACCGATGGTGCTAGCAATATGCTATGGCCAGCTGGTTGTTGGCTATTTTGTGAGCCTTGATTACTCACGCCTGCTGAGCCACTGACCATAGCGCCAGCAAAGCAACTGAGCTTGGCAGTACAGTTAGTACGAAAGCGACCAAAGGAATAGTTCATGGTCTGTTTGTTGGCATCGGTGTAGCTAAGTGATATCGGAAAGCCCGCCTCATAAGGCAGGTATGAAGTAAACTCTACCGAGGCTTCTGCTAGTGAATAGGCGGCCTCTGCTTTAACCCCAATATCAACATTGCCTTTACTCGGCTCAAAGGTGGATTTCACCGCCGCACTGGCACCCCAGCGTAGGAGTTGTGCTTCGGCGCTCGTAGCAAAGCGAGTATCACCATCTTCATTTAAAATATAATGACTGGCTTTCCATTCACCGCTATTCCCCCCTTCGGCTTTCCATTCTTTAAAGACCAATTCGATTTCTGGGTTTTCGATCTTCTTGGTGATGCCGTCTTTAATGTCTTTGATAATGGCATCTTTAAATGCACCCACGTTTCCATCTCGTAACTTGGACAGCATGGTTTGTGTGGTGGTTCTTTTTCGCCAATAGGTTTGCTCGCGCTCTAAAAACTCTGCGCGCACATAAACAAACTGATTTTGGCGTACCGAAAAAACTTCAACAATATGCTTACTAGCTGGTTTAGTGGTTAAGGTTTTACTATGAGTAAAATTCTCTAGTGTGACTGCACTTGTCGCTGGCTTTTGGGGGTTAGTTGTTGGTTCTGCTAATTGCTCATAATAGGTAATTTCTTTTTCAATCGATTGTAGAACTCGAGCCTTTACATCATCAACTGAGCTTTCATCTTTAAGAAAAGGGGGGCGATAGCTAGACACAAAACGTCGGCGTTGTTCAAGTTCTTTTAATTTAGCCTCAACACGTTTTGGGTTGTCATCTTGTGGTGCAGAGGCGGCTTGTGTTTCATTTTTTGGTTGCTCGACAGCAATCGCGCCCGCATTTGCCGCATCAATCGCCCATTGTTTTTTCTTATTGATGTGCTCAAGGTGATCTTGTTCACTGGCGGTTTGTGCATCCGGTGCTTGTTCTAAGACTCGCTGAAAACCTTCGATAAGCTGCTGAGTGTAAGACGCTTCTTCTTCTAAATATTGCTGTGCTTTTTCATCCAAACAATAATATTGCTTGCCTTGCTCTTTGGTAACAAACAACACATTTTTAATGTCCGTACCCTCACATTGTGGAGGCGCTTCTAAAGAGCCTACATTGCATAACGGACGTTTAGGCTCGAGAGGTGCAACCGGGCTGATTGGTTGATTGGTTTCTGCCGTGACTGGCTGTGGCAACCTGATGATATCGCCAATTTGAATCAAATCTGGATTAGGTTGATATTTAGGATTAAGTGCCAGTATTTGGTTAAAATCGACTTGTTGTTGAATGGCGATAGCCAGCAAAGTATCACCATCTTTGACGGTATAAGTTTGGCTCATGCTAATACCTCATGAGATTGAATTTGTTGCATAATATCTGTCATTTTATTGAGCTGAGTGGGGGGCATTTTCCATGAACCTAGTTGTTTAGGAACGATCTCTGGATCGGACCAGTGCGCTTGAAACCATTGGTTGTGATGCCAATAAACCGCATTAATTGGATAGAAGAAATGTTGTCGTTCTTCGTCACTTAAAGCCCCGATAAATGCCAACATAGTTCTTGGTTCATAGTATCGAAGAAAAGTGGGAGTAGCGTTTTTATAGATGGTTAATCTATTACGTAACAGATCGGCAATATGATTTTGTTGAACATGTGAAGGTGCGAC
Source organism: Vibrio algivorus (assembly GCF_002218005.2). GTDB lineage: Bacteria > Pseudomonadota > Gammaproteobacteria > Enterobacterales > Vibrionaceae > Vibrio > Vibrio algivorus. Next base: position 1,075,254 of record NZ_AP018679.1, on the reverse strand, counting down.
AAGTATGCAACCTAAAGGGGCTTGCTCAAATTGAGTTAACCATTTGGTTTGCAGTTCCGGGTAGGAAGTAATATTAACAACCACAGGGCCAAGCTCTAAGTGTTGATAGTGAGTACCACTGAAAAGTGATTCGCTATAAGGCTCACTGAGTTGGTGTTGGTTGATATGTTGGTATAGTTCCACTTTCCAATTCGGCATTAATGATGATTCAATTAATGCGTAGATCATCTTGGATGTATTTGAGGAAATACCGTCTAATGAAGCATTATCCAATTCTTGGATTCTCCAATCAGGATTTAACCATGAATTTTGCATATTCCCCCCACACCACAGTTACAAAGTTCCGTCATTAAGCTGCCAGAATCGACCATTTCAGCGAGTATGTTCGGAGTAATTGAAGCGGGCGGTGTGCTTTCTACAACCGGTGATTTTACCCCATTCGGCAAGGCTGGCATCGCGCCACTAAATCCACTACCACTACCTGCGCTACCACCTGAATTAATGTTGACGCCAGCTCCTACTAAATGAACTCCTGCGGCATCGACTTTAACAAAGCTAGCACCGGCTTTAAGAGTAATTTCTGCTCCGGCTTCGATTACTACTTTGTTCCCTGATTTCACGTGGATTTCATTGGCAGCTTGATTGACGATGACCGAACCTGATTTGATTTGCAGGTTACCGTCAACTACAAAGGTTTGATCTTTAGCGACTTTGCTACGGCTTTCGCCCTCTATCGTGAGGTTGTGATTGTTTTTGATCTGAGTGAACTGGTCATTTTCAACCGTTAAATGCTGGTCGTGATTTACATCGGTGATGTGGTCGTTGAGAGTTTCGGATTTAAAGTCCTTTTGCGCGTGAACATACACTTGCTCTGAGCCAGATTGGTCTTCAAAGCTGATTTCGTTAAAGCCTTCACCTTGGTGAGATTCACTGCGCCATACGGTTTTGGTTTTATTACCCGGCAGTGTGTAAGGCGGCAGGTTTTGTGCGTTGAACGCACGGCCTGTGACAATCGGTTGGTCTGGGTCGCCATTTAAAAACGAAACAATGACTTCATGGCCAATTCTTGGAATGGCGATTTGTCCGTATTGACTACCAGCCCAGCCTTGTGAGACTTGGATCCAACATGAACTATGTTCATTGCCATTGGAATATCTATCCCACGGAAAATGCAGTTTCACTCGACCATATTCATCGCAGAAGATTTCTTCACCCTCTGGGCCAACCACGTAAGCGGTCATGGGACCGTCAACTTGTGGGCGAGTCATCTGTGGCATGCGCCAGGTTTTATCCGCTGGAATGGCGTCAAACTGGTTGGCGTAAGTCGTCGGTTTGCCGCCTGCGGATTCTTCAAGTGCTTGCGGTTGGTCGCCTTGATGAGTGCTGGCGATTATTAGCCAGTTTTTATTAAAGTTGTCATCACTGTGTTCGCTTAATTCAAACTTGGCGCCGCTTTGTAACTGTGGCTCATTACCTTTGCCTTTGGCGGTATGAGCATGGCGTCGCAAGCTATCTAGACGTAGTTGATTGAATTCTTTACCAACTGCGTCATCTTTAAAGCGCCCCGGCGCGTCAAAGTGTTGATAGGTATCACGCTGATAGTCCATATCATTGGCGACGGCCTGCTGACTAAAGGTGTATTGCGGTTTTTTAAAGCTGCTGTCACCACTATGCGCTTCACTGACTTCAAACTGAGTCGTCTTGCTGAATTCTTTTATATACGGCGTTGAACTAATGCCACTGGCCATCACGTTATAAGGCACTGGTGAGTCTAGAGAAGTAATGAGTTGAGAGTCATCCGTGAACAAGACATTGTGTTTACCTTTGAACTGCTCAATGTGATAAACCATGCCTTCTTCAGCGGCAAGGCGATTAATGAACTCAAGGTCAGTTTCACGGTATTGCATGCAAAACTCACGCTGCTTTGGCGTGCGAGTTAGCGCAAAGGCAAAGTTCTGAATGTCCATTTCTTTAAATAAGGTGGTGATGATATCGGACGCAGAAATGGATTGAAAGATACGGCTGTTATGGCGTAAGGATAAACGCTCAATTTCAGGCACGAGAGTTAAAGCATAAAAGGTATGGTGATGACCGGTTTCGCCTTGAGTAAAGTTACGCACAATACCGTTAATTCGTTGCACTACTTCGCCGTCACGATGCATGACAAGCTCGGCTTTTTTGTCCACCATGTCTAAGGCAGTGAAATCCGGCCGGCGACTAGCAAGTTGGATGTCATAACGAAAACCATGGCACCAAGTACCATCAGCGTGCTGAACGGAAGAAAAGTTATCTTGCCCTTGGTAGCTTCTTACCACTAAATCTTCATCATTGATGCCATCGACGAGAATACTAAAGTGTAGCGTTGCCATAGATAAACCTGTTCGTTAAATTTGAAATTCAATAGTGGTCATTTATGTGATTGGATTGAGCACTATGTTTGGAACGGGATTAAGCAATAATTGCGCCATTTTTATTTTGCATTTAAATCAACAGGTTATTTTTTATGTCTTTTTAAGTTAAGCAAAAACTTGCCAGTGGTACGGCAAGTTTTTGCCTAGTAGATGTATGGTGGTTTTTATCAAAAAATCAGATTAACGTAGCTAGTGCCGCCTAGGTCATAGTTTTAAATTTTTTCAAACAAAACTTGACCTGTTAATGACATGCTATTTGCCAGATTTTGTCATTTTGGTAAGCAGTTTTTATCGGTTATGGATTTACAGAAGTAATGGAATATACAGAGCAAGACAGAGACGCAATTTATCATTTATGGATGTCACAAAAAGCCAAGCGGCATTTAACACAAATGGATATGGCAAAGCGTTTAGGGATGACGATCAGTGAGTTTTCTGAAGTGATCCGTGGCAAAGGAGAGATTAGTAAAAGCTTTGTAAGTCGTTTTTTTCAGCAACTAGATATTGAACCGCATACGATTTTACCTTCACTTAAAAACCAGATCGCGCCAGAGAATGCGGTGGTGTATTTGCAAAACCGAATTAGCATTGATGGCGAAATTCAAAATGTACAAATTGATGGTAACCAAGTGATCATTGACTACTGCTGCAAGGTTGCCAAACTTAATTGATATGCTAATGAAATAAACGCCTAGCCAATCATTGTGATCGACTAGGCGTTTAATTAAGGCTTCAAGCTTAGCGCTTTATCAATATCTTCGGCGCTATGACGCTCTTCAATGGCTTCCCAAGCTTCGCCCATCGGTTTATTGACGATACGGCCACGTTGAACAGCAGGACGCTCTAATACCGCTTTTGCCCAACGCTGAACATGAGTGTAACTTTCAACGTCTAAAAATTCAGCGGCATTATAAGCATTACCTAGTACCAAGTTGCCATACCATGGCCAAATGGCGATATCAGCAATGCTGTATTCTTCACCGGCAATGTAAGTATTATTAGCGAGTTGCTTATCGAGTACATCTAGTTGGCGTTTCGCTTCCATAGTAAAGCGATTGATAGGGTACTCATATTTCTCAGGTGCATAGTGATAGAAGTGGCCGAAACCACCGCCTAAATATGGCGCAGAACCTTGTAGCCAGAATAGCCAGTTTAATACTTTAGTTCGATCTTCAATGTTACTTGGAATGAACTGGCTGAATTTCTCGGCAAGATAAAGCAGGATAGAACCCGACTCAAAAACATTGATTGGTGAATCACCACTACGATCAACTAATGCTGGAATTTTGGAGTTCGGATTTACTTCAACAAAACCAGAAGAAAATTGATCACTGTCGCCAATCTTAATTAGAAAAGCATCATATTCAGCTTCAGTCACGCCTTTTGCTAGCAGCTCTTCAAGTAAAATCGTAACTTTTTGGCCGTTTGGAGTACCCATAGAATATAGTTGGATTGGGTGCTCACCGATAGGTAACTCACGCTCAAATCGCGCACCAGCTTCTGGGCGGTTAATACTACCCCAAGTACCGCCTTGTTGTTCGTTGGTCCAAACTTTCGGTGGAATATATTCGTTTGTCATCATCTTCCCTTTTGTTGAGTTTACTCACTATATACCCAAGTAACTTCAAGATGCGAGTTTCAGCAAGAATAAAACAAGCTTTAGGTAAGGCAAATTGAACATGATCATAGTTATTCTATCTCTGTTCAATTTAACGCAGCATAAAGCTTGTTTTAACTTGCCCTTCGGGAGCTTCATCCAAACCTTTATGCAGCGTCAGATTGGTTTGAAAGGTGCCTACATTCCTTCGCCAACCTCCCTTGCCTAAAGGTTTGGATGATAGCTCTGAATTCTGCATCTTGAAGTCACTTGGGTATATATTAGATATTAGGCCGTTTATTTAGATTAAAAGGATAGACAGACTTTTTCCGTGATTTTGTTCAGATCTCTTAGTTATTAAAAAGAGAGTTTTTATATATCGTTGCGTTTAAGAATCAAATTAGGATTTGGACAGTTATTGAGATAAAAGTTAGTGTGAATTGGGTCGACTACTCCGGGATAATCATTTTGATATTTTTCCATATCACGAATGATTTGAAAGTGTAGATGCGATGCCCAACCGCCATTTTCATGTGATTCACCAATCGTTGCGAACGCTTCACCAGCTTTAATGAATTGTCCGCACTGGAGGATACTTAATGATGATGTTGCTAAATGACCATAAAGCGTGTGAAAGACATAGCCTTCTAATTCGTGGCGTAAAATGATTGTTGGACCATAATCCCCTTGTTGCTGGTGGTTGGCAAATCCAAAAACTTCACCATCTAAGGGGGAAAAAACGCAATTTCCAGCAGGTATACCAAGATCAATACCAATATGTAGCGTACGAGATTCATTACCTGAAAAGTTATCGGTGTCTTGATAAATCATACGTTGTTCTGCATAACGGCCAATTTCCACTACCGCACCGGTTTCAGTAACCAATCTTTTTATTTCTGCGGAAAAGTCATGCTGTTCATTTACTTTAGTCCAGATATCACTACTTGGTGACAGGTCGACAATCAACCCTTTACCAAACTGATATTTACTATCCAAAATAGGATGAAATTGATGGTTTCTAAGTACAGATTCAAAAGTCATGATGACGATTTTGCCTCTTGTAATTTGATTGATGATTGACGTGGCACTAGTATCATCGCTGTGACATAGCCAAGCGCAGCGATAAAGGTGGGTAGCATTAAATCAATATTAACGAAAATAGCGGTAAGGTAGCCTGTTAGAGTCCATGCCAAGCCAACCATAGCACTTGATAACGCCATGGCCCAACCTTGATCACCATCACTGGCACGATCTGATAGTGCTGTAATATATAAAGGAAACGAAGACGCTACCATTATCGATGTCCAGATCATTGCGATAACATGAGTTACTGGCGTTGGTGTGATCGCCAGTAAAATCATGCCTATGCTCGCACCGCATAATACAGACTTTAGAGCGCGAGTGAGTGGCATCCAAGTAAGTAACAATCGTGGAATAAACAATAAAGATGCAATCATCACGATGCCAATCGCTAACATGAAATATTGGTAAAACTCACCTTCTACTGCCAATTGCCATTTTTGCGGCAGAATAAAAGAGATATTTTGGAAATATAAACTCCAACTGAATTGGCAAATAAATACGATGGCTAAACAAGGTAACAACCCTTTTTGACTTCGTGATAATGGCGTCGCTAATGAGAATGGATTTTCTTGCTTCAATATTGTTTGTTTTGGTATTTGGATGATATGTAGCAAAATAAAACAAACGATAGCAATCAATAAACAAGCATAGAAGGGGGCTTGAGGACCATATAGAGCAGTAAGTTTACTACCTAGTGCTGGGCCAAAAGACATTGCCGCTGTCATTACTACCGCCACAAAACTCATTAAGGTCGCTTTAGTTTTACCTTGACTATTATCAGCCAAAATCGCCTGAGCAATAGGTTGGCTAGCTGAGCCTAAACTGTTGATCATATTACCTGCAAACAACAATGCAACTGAACCCGCAATAATCGCATACACCGGCATCACAAAGCCGATAGCGGCTACCACTAAGCATAATGTCATCACAAACTTACGGCTGTAACGATCAGCAAAACGGGCGATAAATGGCGTAAAAAACATCGAAATAAAAGGCGCGGCTGACATGACTGTACCAAATAAAGTTCGTCTATCTTCTAGTGGCATCGCTTGAGCAATTGCTAGAGAGTGATCAGTTAAAAATAAATTCACATAAGCCGGAATGGTAATAAAGAATCCCGCCGACCCTAGAAAGATAATGAAATATAAAGCGAAAAGGGTGGCTTTAGGTAGTTGAGGTAAATCGGTACTAGTTGTGGACGTCATGGTTATCTCCAAAATTGTCTGAGTATTTTACTCGGGTATTTTGACAATGGGAATAGGAGTGGTGAATCTAGTTATGTTCCATTGATATGCTATTTTTGGTACTCCGTTGTTCAGATTATGAATAGCAGAACTACTCTTAAGTGGTAGTTAAACTCACACCAATCTTAATGCGCATCAAAGAAATAATAAGGGGAGGTTTTACTATAGGGATATCATAAACCTGAGGTTAGTAAATGGTGTGGTTGTGACAATAATAGAATCTCTGACCTTGATGCTTGCTTTGGTGTATAGCGTTAGCCTTTTATATTCTAGTGGGAAAAAGTTAGGCGCTAGTATCACCTTTGGCATTTTGGTGTTAGCGAGCATGGCTTCACTCTATTGGCCATTGATGTTATCACTTAGCTTGGCAGTCATCGTGATGGTGCTTGTACACCGATATCAATCTGAAGCTGTACAGGCCAATTCCCGCCCCAATATTTTACGTCGTTTTTGCCAACACGCGATGGCCTTGTCATTTTTTTTAGTTGCGATTCAATACACGCTCCACACTGCTTTATTAACGGCACAAATCTCCCCTAGTTTTTTGCGTCCTGATGTTGTGGATGCTTTCTTACCGATAGCTGCTGCCATTGAGTTAAAAGCGATTGTGAGTCTTGGCTTCTGGGATCAAGCTCACCCTGCAGGAGCGGTGATGTTATTTACGGTACTCATTACTGGCATAGTATGTAAACGAGCATTTTGTGGATGGATCTGTCCACTCGGGTTGGTCGGAGAATACTTATATCAGTGGCGTATAAAGTGGATTGCAAAACCTTATCCTGTTCCCAAGTGGTTAGATTGGCCACTGAGGATGATAAAGTATTTATTATTGGCCTTTTTTGCTTTTATTTCTTTAGGGATGCACCCTTCTAATATTCCTTATTATCTCAATGGTAACTACCACAAGATTGCTGATATCAAGACAGCTTGGTTGTTTGTGAATCCAGGTGTGATTACCCTTAGTGTGCTAACCGTTATGTTACTACTTGCAGCGTGGCGTCAGAGAGCATTTTGTCGTTATTTCTGCCCTTATGGCGCATTACTTGGGATTGTTAGCGTTATTAGTCCATTTAAGATTCGTCGTAATACTACGCATTGCTTAAATGAACGTGGTGATCTCAATTGTGATAAGTGTACTCGTGCTTGCCCTTCAAATATTATTATTCATACCGCCAACACGATTCGTACGGATGAATGCCAAGCTTGTATGCGTTGTGTGAGTGCTTGCCCTAAAAAAGAGGCATTAGGGTTTCGTGCGCGTAATGGGTGGCAATTGTCGAGTAAGCAGTTGCTTGGGCTTGTGCTAACTATCATGTTTGCCATTCCATTATTCGCATTCTTAGCCGGTTTTTGGCATAGCCAAACGCCAAACGAAGTGCGCATGCAATTGATTCAAGTGATGGATTACATTAGTTATTAAATTCAATTGTTTTCGATCTAGGTGTATTTCCTGAGCCGATGAAAAACTAAAAAAATGGCTAACTGATCATTCAGTTAGCCATTTGTCTTTCTAGGGGGAAGAAACCTAAGCTTGGCTAGATTGCGCGGCTGCTTGCGCTTCGTCTGCGCGACATACTGCGGCAGTGAATACCACGTCTGTAGAGCTGTTTAGGCCAGTTTCCGCTGAATCTTGAATAACACCAATGATAAAGCCTACACCGACAACTTGCATTGCGATGTCGTTTGAAATACCAAACAAGCTACATGCTAGTGGGATAAGCAACAGAGAGCCACCGGCAACGCCAGATGCGCCACAAGCCGAAACAGCTGCGACTAGGCTTAGTAATACTGCGGTTGGTAGGTCAACTTGAATACCAAGTGTATTTACTGCAGCAAGCGTTAATACGGTAATCGTAATCGCTGCACCGCCCATGTTAATGGTTGCACCTAGTGGGATAGATACCGAGTAAGTGTCTTCATTCAATTTTAGCTTTTCACACAGCGCCATGTTGACTGGGATGTTTGCAGCACTTGAGCGAGTGAAGAATGCCGTTACACCACTTTCACGTAAGCATTGGAATACCAACGGATATGGGTTTTGTTTCGTTTTTAGGTAAACAAGTAATGGATTCACTACTAAAGCAATAATTGCCATTGAACCAAGTAAAACCGCTAATAGTTGAGCGTAGCCTGCAATAGCACTAAAGCCTGTCGTTGCAAATGTGGTCGCAACAAGACCGAAGATACCAATTGGCGCAAGACGAATGATAAAGCGAACAACGGCAGAAACACCGTGGCTGATATCGCTGAACATATCTTTGGTTGCTGTATTCGCATGACGAAGTGCTAAACCTAAACCAACAGACCAAGCAAGAATGCCGATGTAGTTAGCGTTAACTAATGCGTTTACTGGGTTATCAACAATTTTAAATAGTAGAGTATTTAATACTTCACCAATGCCTTCTGGAGGTGTCGTGCCTGTTGCTGCATTTACTAAGGTAAGCGATGTTGGGAAAGCAAAGCTCATTAGTACCGCAGTTAGCGCCGCTAAAAATGTACCGATAAGGTAAAGAGTAATCACTGGACGCATATTACTGCTAGAGTCTTTTTTCTGGCTAGCAATAGATGCTGCAACCAAAACGAAAACTAGAATAGGTGCGATGGCTTTTAGTGCGCCTACGAATAGGCTACCAAAAATAGACATACTGGTTGCTGTTGAAGGAGAGATCATAGCAAGTGCAACACCTGCAATAATACCTACTAAAATTTGCAGCACCAAATTGCCGTTGGCCAATCGATAAATCAATGAGTTGTTGTTTTGCATATTTAAGCCTGTTTTATGTTTTATTGTCAGTCAAAAATCCTGTTTGACTGGCCTAGTAGCTTCTAGGCGGAACCATCATAGCTTCTGTAGTGAATCTGTCTACTAGAAAGCGAGAATATCAGTACAAGAATTAACAATTGGTGCATTTTAGTGTGCATATATATTGTTAAATAAATGTTGCGCAGGTTTATAGCACACTAAATGAACGTGAGAAAAACTTTTTTGTTGGTTTTGTGTTCACAGTTTGAATATTGATACTGTTTGTTTCTTGAACAAATTTAAAACTCTAACTAGCTTTAGATATAACTAAGTAACTTTCCAAGCTTAGAAAAGCCGTACCCGTTATGAATGTATACAAAATATAGCGTGGTGTGGTGCCAATTTTGCCTGATGACACTATCACCATGACTCCATGTTGCTTAAACATGTTGGAGCTTATGCTCACTTAGGTGTATCTGTGTGCTTTTTGCTCCTGAATAACAATAAAAATATTGCAAGGACGAGGGGGCATCTTGATTCGATCATGGACTAATGTTGTTGCTTATTTTATCGCAGATTCTAGCGATAGATACTTTTCTCTGTGTCTAGTGGCTCGTACGCTTATCGGGATGTTGTTGTTTGTGCCGATGATTGCCACTCCTGCCGAAACGCGACTTAACCTCACCCAAGGGGTCACCGAAATCAGTGGCAAGGTGTATGACTTACATATGCTGATTTTTTATATTTGCTGCGCAATTGGTGTGGTGGTGTTTGGTGTGATGTTTTATTCAATCATTCGTCATCGAAAATCTCGTGGCGTCAAAGCTGCACATTTTCACGAAAGTACCAAAGTCGAAATTATTTGGACGATCATCCCAATCATTATCCTCGTGTTGATGGCGATTCCTGCTACTAAAACGTTAATTGCGATGGAGGATACTTCGCAAGATGATCTCACTATTACCGTCACTGGTTCGCAGTGGAAATGGCATTACCGTTATTTCAACCATGATGTGGCGTTTTATAGCTTTCTTACTACTTCTCAAAAACAAATCGAAGGCAGTGAACAAAAAGGCGAGCATTATTTACTTGAAGTTGATAATCCGCTGGTGGTGCCAATTAATCGTAAGATACGTTTTCTTATGACGTCTGATGATGTGATTCACTCATGGTGGGTGCCTGATTTTGCGGTGAAGAAAGACGCGGTTCCCGGCTTTATTAATGAAGCTTGGACCAAAATTGATAAACCGGGCATTTATCGTGGTCAATGTGCGGAGCTATGTGGCCGTAACCATGGCTTCATGCCGATAGTGGTACAAGCTTTACCGGAAGATGAGTTTGATACTTGGTTAGCTAAACAAGAACAAATGGCTGCCGCCAAAAAAGCGGAACAAGAAAAAGCCCTGGGTAAAACTTTGAGCATGGATGAATTAATGGCGTTAGGTGAAAAAGTCTATAACGATCGTTGCTCCGTTTGTCATCAGGTTAACGGTGAGGGTATGGCGAATGTATTCCCTGCGATGAAAGGCAGCCCAATCGCAACTGGAGATCTATTGTCGCACATTGATATTGTCATCAATGGTAAAGCCGGCACGGCAATGCAGGCGTTCGCGAATCAACTAAATGAAGAGGAATTGGCGGCCGTTGTAACGTATGAACGTAATGCGTGGGGTAATGATACTGGCGACGCTGTGCAAGCTTCAGACATAAAGCAAGTGCTTACTAATGGTACTTTACCAGATAAAAGTAACGACCAAGCAAATATGGCAAGCACGTCTACACCTGAACCAAATACCATGACAGAGACAAGTACTGCATCAAACAGTAAGGCACCATCAGAGACTATGGATAGTCAACCGGAGGCACAATGAACCCTTCACCTTCTTATCAAGATACGTCAACCAATACTGCTGATAATATTGAAATCGAGCACGATCACCATGGGCCAGCTAAAGGCATAAAACGTTGGATTTATTCTACTAACCATAAAGACATCGGTACGCTGTATTTATGGTTCAGTTTGATCATGTTCTTCACTGGTGGTGCGATGGCCATGGTCATTCGGGCGGAGTTATTTCAACCGGGACTACAATTGGTTGACCCGCACTTTTTTAATCAAATGACGACCGTTCATGGTTTGATTATGGTGTTTGGCGCAGTGATGCCGGCTTTTACTGGCTTAGCAAACTGGATGATCCCAATGATGATTGGCGCGCCCGATATGGCATTGCCTCGCATGAACAACTTGAGCTTTTGGATCCTCCCTTTTGCCTTTTTGATTTTGCTGGGATCGTTGTTTATGCCTGGTGGTGGGCCTGATTTTGGTTGGACTTTTTACGCACCACTTTCTACCACCTTCAGTTCAGATAGCACGGCATTGTTTGTCTTTTCTGTGCATATCATGGGTATCAGCTCGATCATGGGAGCTATTAATGTGATCGTGACGATAGTGAATATGCGCGCACCAGGCATGGATTGGATGAAACTACCAATGTTTGTTTGGACTTGGCTGATCACTGCGTTCTTATTAATTGCTGTAATGCCAGTCTTAGCTGGTGCGGTTACTATGGTGCTAACCGATAAATACTTTGGAACGAGCTTCTTTGATGCGGCAGGTGGTGGCGATCCGGTGATGTTCCAACATATCTTTTGGTTCTTTGGTCACCCAGAAGTGTATATTATGATTTTGCCGTCATTCGGCATTATTTCAGCGATTATTCCAGCATTTAGTGGTAAGAAACTCTTTGGCTATCATTCGATGGTGTATGCCACTTGTTCTATTGCTTTATTGTCATTCTTAGTTTGGGCACATCACATGTTTACGACGGGGATGCCAGTGTTTGCTGAAATCTTCTTTATGTATTGCACCATGTTGATTGCGGTGCCTACAGGAGTAAAAGTCTTTAACTGGGTGGCGACCATGTGGCGAGGCGCCTTAACCTTTGAAACGCCAATGCTGTTTGCTATTGCGTTTATTGTGCTGTTTACCATTGGTGGATTTTCTGGATTGATGTTGGCGATAGTGCCGGCAGATTTCCAATATCACGATACTTACTTTGTGGTGGCGCATTTTCATTATGTACTAGTGACAGGGGCTGTGTTCTCAATTATGGCGGCAGCCTATTATTGGTTGCCTAAATGGACAGGCCACATGTACAACCAAACCTTGAGCTTGTGGCATTTCTGGTTATCGATTATCTCGGTCAATATTCTTTTCTTCCCGATGCACTTTTTAGGCTTGGCTGGTATGCCGCGTCGAATTCCTGATTATGCTATTCAATTTGCTGATGTGAATCAGATCGTGTCGATTGGAGGGTTTACTTTTGGGTTGTCTCAGTTGCTGTTCTTAGCGGTCGTGATTAAGTGTATTCGAGGCGGCGAAGCGGCCGTTGCTAAGCCTTGGGAGCGAGCCGAAGGATTGGAGTGGACAGTACCAAGTCCAGCACCTCACCACACATTCTCAACACCTCCAAAGGTTGATTAATCGAAAGTAGGATGAGATATGTCGAATCGAGCATCTAACAGCAGCCCTAAACATAATGAAAACCCCAAAAGCAATAGCAAGCTAATTGGCTATTTGCTGTTGAGTGTTGTGGGTATGTTTGGCTTTGGTTTCGCCCTAGTTCCTCTATACGACATTATGTGTGAGCAGCTTGGGATTAATGGCAAAACCAATACTGAGGCAGCCAGTTCGCAAGGCATCCAAGTTGATACATCTCGATTAGTACGAGTGCAATTTATGTCTCAGGTTAGTCCTAATATGCCGTGGAAATTTGAGCCTGCGCAAGTGCAGATGGATGTTCATCCCGGTCAAGTGACTAGAACCAGTTACCGAGCTGTGAATAATTCGAATGTAACAATGATTGGGCAAGCAGTACCTTCGGTTGCACCGGGATTGGCGGCAACCCACTTTAATAAAATTGAATGCTTTTGTTTTAATCATCAGCCATTGCAAGCGAATACAGAAGCGGAATTACCGGTGATTTTTTATGTGGATAAAGACTTACCCAGTTCAGTTAACCGGTTAACGCTTTCTTATACTTTGTATGATATTACGGAAAGTAGTAAATCATCCTCTCAGCCAGAACCTCAATTAACACTTAAGCCAGTAGAAGATGTAACACAGGAACAAAATAAAAACGCCATGCAAAGTCTGAGCAAGGGAGCGCCGGAGTTGCTCGCTCAATCATCCCATTCATCGCCAAATGAGCTGAATTAGCTTGTTTTAAGGAGGGCCCACATGAAGGAGATCCAGATGAATAAGTCGAATCCATTACCTCAATCGTCTGCCATAGAGTCAGAAGTTAGGCGGTCAGTCTCAGGTCAAGCATCACCTTCTAGTCGCCAACCGGCCTCTCATCAACCAGAGATTTATTATGTTCCATCAGAAAGTAATTGGCCGATTGTTGGTGCCTTTGCCCTATTTTTGATTGCGGTGGGGGCGGGGCTTTATATGCAACCGAAAGGTATGTTGAGCCACTTTGGTGGGTTCGTATTACTGGCTGGGCTTATTGTGTTGGTTATCATGTTGGTAGGCTGGTTTCGTAATGTCATCCAAGAATCAATGTCGGGTTTATATTCACATCAAATTGAACGCTCTTTTCGTCAAGGCATGAGCTGGTTTATTTTCTCCGAAGTAATGTTTTTCGCTGCCTTCTTTGGTGCACTATTCTACGCCAGAATGATCGCTGTGCCTTGGCTTGGTGGGGCATCCAACAACCTAATGACCAACGAAGTCTTGTGGCCAACTTTTGAAGCTATTTGGCCTTTGGTGAAAACACCAAGTGGGGTCGAAACTCAAGCTATGCCGTGGCAAGGCTTACCTTTGATGAATACCATTATCTTACTGACTTCTTCGATTACATTGCACTTTTCACAATTGAGCTTAGAAAAAAATCAACGTACCGCTCTGATTATATGGTTAGAAATTACCATTGTGTTAGCGGCCGCTTTCTTGTTTTATCAAGCCGAAGAATATATTCATGCTTACCAAGAAATGAACCTTACGCTGCAATCTGGCATTTATGGTAATACCTTCTTCTTATTAACCGGATTTCATGGATTACACGTCACCCTAGGTACTATCTTTCTAATCGTTCTTTTAGCAAGAATTGCCTTTAGTCATTTTACCCCTCGTGATCACTTTGCTTTTCAAGCTGGGAGTTGGTATTGGCATTTTGTCGATGTGGTATGGCTGTGTTTGTTTATCTTTGTCTATGTTTTATGAGGGGCAAGGTTTTAGTTCCTAGGTTTTGCTTGTTCATGCTGATTAATAAGGGCGATCGTTGGGGGAGATTAACCCTGACGTTAAGCCAATTAACAGCACCATAATCACAATCACGGAGATGAAAAGTCGTTTACCAAGAAACCGACTCATAGGCACCGAATTGGGGTCTTCTCGGTCGTATTTCACCATTGAGTATAAAGCTCTGCCGAGGTTAAAAATGACGAACAACAGCAGAAGCACTAGCGTTAATTTGAATAAGAAAACGAGTGTCATAACAACTCCTGTGTCGAAGTGGGGAATAAAAAAGATCAGTTTATTGTTATTAACAATGGTCGTGTTTGCAGTGATGGTCAAATTAGGCTTTTGGCAATTAGATCGGGGTAACCAAAAATTGGCTTTGGAGCAGAAATTACAGTTAAGAGCGGATGCTACACCCATTGCGATCGAAGACTGGAAAATAAGTTTGAATGAAGAATTTACGGGAGTGAAGTTGTCGCTAAGGGTTGCGCCATTAACTGATGATTTAAAGGTGCAACGAGTGTATTGGGATAATCAAACTTGGCAGGGCAAAGTCGGTTATCTGGTTTTTCAGCCAGTGCGTTTATTGGCCAATGACCCTCAATCTGATTTTGAGGCTGTTGGGTTGATTGAATTGGGTTTTATACCTGCTGGTCGTGATAGGCAAATACTACCCAAAGTCACCGAGCTTGATACGACACAACCAATGATTGGCCGATTATATCGAAAACAAGTAAACCCAATGAGCCAAGGCTTGATGCCTGAAATGATGGAAATAACCGATAGTCTAGGGTTAAGAATTCAAAACTTATCGCTTGAAGACTTACCTCAGCACTTGTTTTCAGATAGGCAGCTGAGCTTATTTTCTTATGTGATTCAGCCAATGCGACCTTTACTTTTCATGGATGATTCGAGGTTAACAGAAAATAATGGATTAAAAGTTAGTGAGCACCTACCTCACCCTTGGCAGCCACTACCCATGCAATCTAAGCGTCATTTTGGATATGCAGTGCAATGGTTTTCGATGGCGGCAGTATTGTTGGGGTTAGCACTGTGCTTTGCTTATCGGCAAAGTAAGCCATCAAAACATGTGGAAAAAAAGAGTAGGAATCGTAATCACTTACAGTAATTTTAGGTCAAGATGGGTGTATATATGCATGATAAAAAACATGAAACAGCATTGAATCAATCATCGCTAGCAACAATGGCTTACTCTCCTCGTTCAGGGAAAAAAGTATTGCTTCTCATGTTGCTGATTTTTGCCCTACCAGTGATTGCTGCAAAATTGATTTTATCGATGAACTGGTATCAGTCAGGCGTAACCAATCATGGTGTATTGATTGATTCACAGCTGCACTACCAAGATTTAGGGCTAACAAACCCTGCGAGGCATACCTGGCAAATGGCGTATTTATTGCCGCAAGATTGTGCTGAAATTTGTCAGCAACAATTGCATTTATTAAAGCAAAGCCATATTGCACTAGGTAAAGATCAACCGAGAGTCATGCCAGTGGTGATTGCGGCTAATGAAAAAGACTTAACTAGATTACAAGATAGCGGCTTTGTGCTGTTAGCGGCGCCAGAGCTTTGGGGGCAGCTAGAGATGAAAAGCTTTGCAGGACAAGATTTTGTATTGATTGATCCGCTCGGTCAATGGGTGATGCGCTATCCCACGGCGATTAACCAGGATGAATTATCTGATGAGCTTAAAGGACTATTAGCTGATTTACGCAAACTATTAAAGCTATCACGAGTCGGTTAACCGTAGTGAGATTAAATTATACCAATCGCAATAAGTAACTGCTCACCTTAGCTTGTTAAAAAACTCGCTAACTACGTTATAAAATTTGTATGTAGAATTACTACTAACAAAATTTTATGCCTTGTTATCAAGCTTTTTTCCTACGCTAGTTTAGACCATTTACTTATATTGATTGGTATTCGGAGGCGATATGGATTACCCAGCATTGTTAAGCAAATTGATTCGGCTCAGTATTGGCCTCACTTTGGTGGTAATAGTGTTAGGCGCTTATACCCGAATTTCTGATGCGGGACTTGGTTGTCCTGATTGGCCTGGTTGTTACGGTCAGCTCAATGTACCAATGAAAAATGATGAAATTATGCGAGCTTCTGCACTGTTTCCTGGGCATACCATTGAGCCTTATAAAGCTTGGCTTGAGATGATCCATCGCTATGTTGCGGGTAGCTTAGGTTTATTGATTGCGGCAATTTTGGTAGTGAGCTTCAAAGTGCCAAATATTCCGAAAGCTTGGCCTAGTGCTTTAGCTTTGTTGGTCGTGTTCCAAGCTGCGCTAGGTATGTGGACAGTGACCTTAAAACTGATGCCAATTATTGTGGTACTTCATTTATTTGGTGGCTTTGCCTTACTCAGTTTGTTATTGGTATTTTATTTGGTTAGTCGAGCTTATTGTCAGCGGCAAAATAACAAAGTAATAAACGATGGATGCCAATCGCAAGAGAACTTGAGTTATCAAGGCTTACATTCCGCTTCTTCATTACAAAAAATGGGTTGGTTATCACTTAGCGTACTCATTGTACAAATCTTTTTAGGAGGCTGGACGTCATCTAATTACGCAGCTTTAGTTTGTACCTCTCTGCCATTGTGTGAAGGCGATTGGTGGCAAGCGTTTAATTTAAGTGGGGCATTTACTATTTTTCAGCATCCATTATTGATGAATGGTAATAGCTACGAGTTTGGTGTTTTAGATTATGGTTCACGGATGACGATTCATTTGGTGCATCGCTTTGGAGCCATTATTAGCGCTATCACTTTATTGTTTTTTGCTTGGCAACTGGTTCGCTTTTCATCGAGTCGTACGCTTAATCGAGCTGCTTGGAGTTTAGTCGGTTTGGTTGTGCTGCAAATTAGTTTAGGAATTGCCAATGTTGTGATGCATCTACCTGTTATTTTAGCCGTTGGTCACAATTTAGTCGCAGCGCTGCTATTGTTAAATATAGTATTTATATGTACTCAGTTACGTTTGTCTTATCGACCAAAAGTAATAGGGCAAGCGACAAATCATATTCAAATGAGAATGATCACTAAGCCTAGTCACAATACTGAACAATCAAAACTATCAAAATAACTACTAGGCTTGATTTGAACGTTAGGAGGTCATGATGCCGAAGTCTAATGTAATTCCTTTCCCGCCAAAGCAAGAGCCTGTGCGGGGTAGCCATCCTATTTCGGTGAAACTTTCAGGTCATCACTCCGCAATCCCTTCTATTCCCGATGATTCAACCTCTGACCCAAGATCTTTTTCTGAGCATGTTCGCCAGCGTACCAAATCTTATTGGTTGGCTCAGTGGCGTTTGTATTACTCGCTAACCAAACCCAAAGTTGTGATGTTAATGCTACTTACTGCTTTGGTAGGAATGTGTTTATCACTTGATGGAAAATTACCTCTGCAACCATTAGTACTAGGGTTACTTGGCATTGGTTTAATGGCGGGGTCTGCGGCGGCCTTGAATCATTTAATTGATCGTAGAATTGATGGGTTAATGGCTCGCACTAAAAATCGTCCTTTGCCATCGGGACAATTACAAAACTGGAAAGTCGCTTTATTTGCCAGTGTCATTGGGATTGTCGGTTTTGGGGTATTGTACTCTGGTGTCAATGGGTTAACCGCTTGGCTGACTTGTGCCAGTTTAGTGGGTTATGCAGTGATTTATACTTTGTACCTGAAACGCGCTACGCCGCAAAATATTGTCATTGCAGGTATTGCCGGTGCGATGCCGCCATTATTAGGGTGGACAGCCATGACTAATGAGCTTCATCCTCACGCTTGGCTATTAGTTATGATCATTTTCATTTGGACGCCACCACATTTTTGGGCACTAGCGATTCACCGTAAAGATGAGTATGCAAAAGCCGAAATACCAATGCTTCCGGTTACGCACGGTGTAGAATTCACTAAAACTAGCGTGCTGCTTTACACTATATTATTGATGATGATTTGTGCCTTGCCAGTGTTATTTGGCATGAGTGGGGTACTGTATGCAATAGCTTCAACTGTGTTATCTCTTGGCTTTGTCTATAAAGCATGTGAGTTGAAATACTTTCCGAAACCGAACAGCGCAATGCAAACCTTCAAGTTTTCTATTTATCATTTGATGGGGCTATTTGTTGCCTTATTGGTCGATCATTATGTGCTAGTTGGTTAATTTTCATAATCTGATACTTAGGCGTTTTTTAAAAGATCGGTTAACATTGAAGTTACTTTTAATTTCAACTTCTTAAGGAATAATAATGAAGAGCTTTGGTTCTGGCTTTAATAACTTTTTTGTCGGTTTATTCAGTGGGCTACTATTGCCTATTGTGATCATTATGGTCTTGCTATTTTTAACGGTCGACAAGATCACAAGCTTTGCTGAAAATGAAGCTATTGCACCGTTATATCAACGTGGTGAACAAACGTTAGATAAAATGGATGCTTTATTAACGACCCTAGATAGCAAAGTTGATAATGCTAATCTACAAGATGTTAAATTACTTGCCCCATTAAAAGATGCCAACTTATTCCCTGAATTAAAGCAAATTGCGAGTACCGTTTCTAAGCTTCGCGATGCTTCTGATGCGGAAAAACAAGAGATGCTTGAGAATTTAAAAGTTAAGCTAAAAACGACGCTACAAGAGAAATTCCCAGAAGATAAAGCCCAGCAGTTGGCGGATAATCTAGCGGGTATTGCCGATGTATTAGCTAGCAAAAAAGAAGCTTTGTTGGAAAATAACGAACAGCTGCTTGAGAAAAAAGATGAGCTAGTTGAACAAGCGCAAGAGACGAAAGAGCAAATTCAAGAAAAAATGGAAGATGTTCAGCAAGAGAATTAATTTCCTTCTTACTAGATAAAATGAAAGCCTGCTATTCATTTTATAGCAGGCTTTTTTGATTGCATTTAGCGACAAGTCCTCACTTTCTGCCATGCAGACCAGCTTTTATCTTGTGGTTTTTCATTATACGACCACCACTTTGCTTGCCATTCAAAACCTGCATAATTGACGCTTTGAGCTTGGCTATAAGACGTATCTTTCATCCATTCTATGGATTCACATCGTTTTGGAAGTGCTTGCGGATTTTCCATCCAATTCACTAACTCTAAGTGGCTAACAATACGCACCTCTTGTTTTGAAAGTGCATAATCAAGAAATGCTTCAATTGCTTGGCGACGCTCTTTTGCGGTAGAGACGGTTGGTGTCCATTGATCGATTTGATCATCATATTGAGTCGAGTGTCCAAGAAATGTCATTGGGGCTTTGTTGCCAGCAAGGCGCATATCGAGGTTATATTTTAAAATGGCTAATACTTCTGGGCCACTAAGTTGTGCCATGTAAAACAAGTTGTAATCACCCGCTTCAATTTTTCCAGACTGCACATCAAACCAACTCATTTTTTGTTGTATTTTGTCTCTTAATGAATAATCAATGCCGTATTGCTTCACGACTTCATCATCTGGCACGGTTAACGCATAAACGGGTACTTCCCATAGCCCTGCATGTTGAGTGGTTGGTGGTTTTATTCCCCAACTAGCCGCAAGGTCGGCACCAGGGCTGCCGTTATCTAGGGTATAAGGCCAGTATTGATTCCCTGCATGGTGGCTTGATTCATAACCTTCAGCAATACTGGCATCGTATTTGAAGCCGTTCTGATTTAGGGTCGTAAATAAGGCATCGTTGTACTCTAAATAAGGCGACCGAAAGCCAACGGCATTGGCATCGATCCCTTCAGCATCGGATGGAAACTCAGGAGCGATTTGAGTAAATGGTTTGCTCATGGCCTTCTGGCAATCATTAATTTGCTGTTGCCATTGCGCGGCAGTAAATTCCAAACCATGTAAATGATTGAGAGTGTGGTTTGCCATTTCATGCCCGAGTAAATTAGCTTGATACCAGGTTTCTTTGACATGGCCAGCATTGGTGCCTTGTTCGTTTGCCGCCGTTATTGCTTCACAAGTATTAAAAAAGGTTGTGTGAATAGGAGAGCCATCAAAGGTGGCTGCATTACCATGTCCAGCTGGATTTGTACGTTTTCCCCACTGTTCAAGTACCCAGTTTTGTCCATCCACCAAGGTATTGTCATCAAATGCGATGGCGATAAATTGTGGCGCATTTTCAATTGCAATACTGCCTGGTGGAAGTTGAGAAGGGGCTTGGTTGGCCGCATGGCTATAAAATGAAATAGCAGCCAGTCCTAAGCTTAAAGTAAACCCTTGTTTAAGCATCGTTTTCTCCTTTTTTAATATACCCGTCGTACTTGAAGCTGCAGTTTTGTTGCCGGCGTTCATTCGCCCCAATCACATAGGCGAGCTATGCTCATGGGGCCTCATTCACTTGTCGCCTCACTGCAACTTCAATTACTTTGGGTATATATTCAATATCAAGAATAGGAGGAAGGAAAATAACGTGTGTAAAGACTGCGACTAATGGAATCAATATTGAATTTACAATGTAAATAAGCGATTTGTAGATTGCTTTAATGGCATCGAAATATTCCGTTTAGAACTGTACTTTTTTTAGAACATCATCGGCGCAATTGAGAGCACTAATAGCCCCGCCATTGAATAATTAAACCACTTCACTCGTAGTGGGCTATTAAGCCAAATTTGCAGTTTTTGCCCTGCATAAATCCATAACGTGGCTGATGGCATATTCACTAGTCCAAACATCAGAGAAACAATTAACACGCCTTGCCAGTTATTGAGGGTGTTATAGACACTGACTGCGGTGATCGCCATTGTCCATGCTTTGGGATTGATCCATTGAAAATTGACCGCAGCGAAAAAACTCATTGGTTGATATTCAGTATTTTGAGAGCCGGGTTGTGCGCGAGCAATTTTTAATGCCAAATAAAATAAATAGACAATACAAGCTATGTTCAGCACTTGGTGTAATACAGGATATAATTGAAAGAGGCTCATTAACCCAACCCCGACCAGCAGTACCATAAAACTAAATCCAAACACGACGCCGAGCATGTGTGGAACGGTGCGCAGAAAGCCAATGTTAGCGCCAGATGTCATCAACATAATGTTGTTAGGTCCGGGTGAAGCGGTTGACACTAGAACAAAAGTAAATAATGCGAGTAGTTGTTGAATATCCATTGCTTAGCTTCCATTTTGTTTGACAGTTCCTTGTATATTATTGGGTTTTTAGCTACATTTTATGTCTATTTAATGTGCTATATAAATAAAATGAGCAATAAAATTAAATTATGGATAGGTTTGACGAAAGAATATTGCAAGAGCTTCAGGCTGATGGCCGATTATCGAATGTTGAGCTATCGGAGCGAATTGGTCTATCGCCTTCTGCGACATTAAGACGGGTGCAAGAGTTAGAGCGTCAAGGTGTGATAAGTGGATATCGAGCGATACTCAACTCGGATAAATTGGGCATCGGGTTTATTGCTTATGTCACTATCGGATTATCGGATCATAGCCAAAAGTCACAGCGTGGATTTGAGCAAGAAGTGATGATGGCACAAGAAGTTACCGAATGTCATAACATCACCGGTGCGAATGAATATTTGTTACGCGTGGAAACTAAAGATCTCACTCGTTATAAACGCTTCCATTCTGAAGTACTGGGCGAGATCCCACAGGTGAATACCATCACAACGCTAGTAGTGATGGACACGCCGAAAGATACTCGTTAAGAGTGAGTCCACAGTATATATCCAAGTGACTTCAATATGCAGAATTCAGAGCTATCATCCAAACCTTTAGGTAAGGAAGATTGGCGAAGGAAGGCACCTTTCAAACTAATCTGTATAAATGGATTAATTAGGTTGCGTTTGGGTAGTGGCTTGCGAGCGTCGACTTAGCACCAATACCGTCATCATGAGCATCGCAGTACAGCAATAAAAAATGCCAAGATCGTTTTGGCTTGAAACAAAATTGCGTACTAAGAATTCTCCAAAAAAGCCGGCAATACACATTTGAATGGACCCGGATAATGCAGATACTGCACCAACTCGATTTGGATGTGGCTCTAATAATAGTGACATCGAAATTGGAAAGCTCATGCCTTGTGCGACAGTTAACAAGGTAAATGCGCTGATTAAATGAAAGCCGGATAAAGGCATAGCAAGTAGCCAAACACCTGCAATCACCATTAAACTAAATGCGATGCACAACAAGCGAGCTTGCGAGAAATACTTATGCAGGCGGTTAACCATGACGCTACCAACTAATAATCCTGCTGATGGAATGATCATCGCTTCACCGTAATCAGATACCGTCATACCAAGTTGTTTTTGCAGTAAGAAAGGTAAAACAGACAGTGAGACAACCGCGCCTAAATAGCTGATCCAATTATAACTAGCACTTGAAATAACTTGCTTACAGGTAATGAGTTCACCATAACCCTTTAATACTTTTATCGGATTAAAGCGGCTTTTAGGGTAGGGTAACGTTTCTGGTAGCACTTTCCAGCCGAGTGTAACAATGGCAATTAAATACATCAGTACAGCACTAAACACGCTTTGCCAACCAAAATGGTAGGCGACCCAGCCACCAAACACTGGCGAAATGATCGGTAAAATAGAAGCGGTAATAGAGAGATAAGATAACGCTTTGGTTAAATCAGGACCGTTATAACTATCGCGTAATACACTACGGCCTAGTACCGATGCACTACCGGCGCCTAGACCTTGCAGAAAACGTCCAAATAATAAAGCTTCAAAGCTGGTCGCCCATAACACACAAATCAAAGTACCTAAAAGATAAACGCCTTGTCCTGCTAGAAATACTGGGCGCCGACCTATGGCATCGGATAATGGCCCATAAAATAGTTGTGACAAGCCAAAGCTAATTAAAAAGAAGGTCACGATAGACTGAACTTGCGCCTGAGAAACCGCTAAATCATGGCTGATTAAAGGCAAAGAGGGCAGATAAATGCTTACACCAACTTGACCCGTTGCGATGATCATCATCGCGAGTAGAAGAGGCGTTTTTTTAAAAGCATTTATCGTTTCTGTTTTCATGCTATCCCCTAGCGTCACTTAATTATGCTAGTGTACTTTGGTGAATATAAAATGATAATAGACTCTATAGGAAAGGGATTGAGTCTATTAGGGAAACAATGGTGTGAGAGATGGATTGGATTGAATCGGTAAAAACTTATATTCGAGTGGTTGAAGAAGGCAGTTTTAATCAGGCTGCTCGTCGTTTGAATACCACCACTTCAGCGGTAAGTAAGCGCATACATTTTTTAGAAGAGCGAATCGGTGTGCAGCTGCTCAAACGGACGACTCGTTCATTAAGCCAAACAGAAGCGGGCGCGATGTTTTATCATCGCGGAAAAGCGCAGGTTGAGCAATGGCAATCTCTGGTCGATGAAACTCGTTCTATTAACCAAACTCCAACTGGGTTATTGAGAGTTGGCGCAACGCTCGCGCTAGGTTCTAAATTTTTTATGCGCTATGTTGATGACTTTTTACATCAATATCCACACATTAAAGTGCAATTAATCACCACACTTCCCGGTCAACTGCCGGAACTTAGCTTTGATATTTACATTGGTCGTGAAATTGAAAACCTTGATACCCTCAGTTTTCGTGCTGCACCATTAATTGACTACCAATCTGGCTTCTATGCTGCACCAAGTTATTTAAAGCAATATGGTGAGCCGCAGACTATTGCTGATTTAATCCATCACAATATGTTAATTTGGGGCGAAAAAGTCGATAGAGAAGTGCGATTAACAACCTTAGGTGAACGCAGCAAAAAAGTACGCTTAACCGGTAACTTTTCGACGACCAATCCAGAAGCGTTATTTCATAGTGCCAAGCGGGGAATGGGAATTATTTTATCCAACCAAGTAATGCTGCAAGAAGAAATTGAACGTGGTGAGTTGGTTCGAATATTGCCGAATGTCACGTCAGATCATACTCGTGTATATGCCTACTATCCTAAATTGGATTATGAACATACCCGCACTCAGTTGTTTGTGGAGTATTTGAAGCAGCGTTTAGAAAGCGAAAAAGATGTGAAAGTGGTGTAGGTCGGATAGTGCCATATTCAGATAAAAAATAGGGCGGAATCAGTCAGCCCTATTTTAACATTGGAACATCACAGGCTTAGTGTGCTTTCTTTGGCCCGTTACGTACAATATCTTTACCGTTATCAAATACGTCTTGAGTGACCCAGCGACCAAGTAATAGCTGGTGCTTATCATCTAAAACCGCAACAAATGGGCGACCATTACTATTATTGGTTGCTAATGCCACGCCAGTGACATTTTCAAGCCCAAGGCCCCCGTTTTCTACTAAGCGCAGGAACGCTTCCAAATCGTCTAGGGTCTCAATTATTAGGTTATCGTCAATCATTATTTTTACTCTATTAACTCGTTATGCTCGTAGGATAACAGTTATAAGAAGATCGATAAATATACCCAAGTGACTTCAAGTTGCTGAAACTCGCAACTTGAAGTTACTTGGGTATATATGACTAGAATCACCACTGGATAAACCTCCACCATGAACGGTGGTCATATATTTTGGTGAACGTATTCTTGTTTTTGATTATGGATTTATTTTGAGATAGTTGACTAAAATGTGTACCAAGCGCAGTATAAATTTTATATTTTCAGCTCGTAAGATCTTGTAAAAGGAACCTGTGGACATGGATGTCACATTAACCAGTATTTTTATTACCGTAGCGCTCGCACACTTTTTGGCGTTATTAAGCCCTGGTCCCGATTTTGTATTAGTCGTAAAAAGTGCCATTCGTAATAAGGGTCGTAATGCTATTGGTGTCGCTTTTGGAATTGCGATTGCCAATGCTGTTTATATCGGATTATGCCTCATTGGGGTTGGTTCGATCTTGGCTGCTTCTGTTCCTATCATGATTACACTTAAAGTGGTTGGCGGTTGCTTTCTTATTTATCTCGCTTATAAAGCTTTGAGAGCAAGAAAGAGCGCGTATCAAAATTTAGACATTGTCGATGACTCAGAAATAGAATCGACAGGTAGTACATTCTGGTTTGAATTCTTTACAGGTTTTATGTCGGGTATTTTAAATCCTAAAAATCTATTGTTTTACTTGAGCTTGTTTACGGTTGTTTTAACTAATGATGTGAGTTTTAGTTTTAAGCTCGGTTTAGGTATTTGGATGACAGTTATCGTTTTTGCATGGGATGCTGCGGTGATCTATTTTCTGTCGGTTCCTCGAGTAAGAAAGCGCTTCACCAAAATGGCGTATTATATTGATAAACTGACAGGTGCTTTATTAGGGATTATTGGCGTGACTATTGTGAAATCTGCGATGGTGCGTTAATCCGCATTACTCGAACCTTAAAGTTGACCGATGCAGGTGACACAGCTTGGGGTCAATTTAAATAGAGAAGTGGCCGCTCTTTGATTAATGCTGCGCTGGCAGGTTGTGGTTTAATTCGAGTCCCGAAGCTGTATTGCCAAGCCGAGATAGAGCAGAAAAAGCTAGTAGAAGTGATGCCTGAGTGGAAAATCCCCGACGTTAACCTTTCCGTGATTTATCATAAAGATCGCTATAAACCTAAACGGTTACAAGCGTTGCTAAAGCACTTTCAACAGCAGTTTTTAAAAATGAGTTAATATCCATTATTATCACCTGAATATCCATATAGTGAGAAAATTATAATGTCATTACCTGCTTGTCCAAATTGTCAGTCTGAATATGTTTATCAAGATCAGAATCACCTTATTTGTCCTGAATGTGCCTATGAATGGAACCCGCAAGAAGAATTAGATAATGCCTTTACAGTAAAGGATGCGAACGGAACGCTATTAGAAGAAGGCGATAAGATCACGTTAATTAAAGACTTAAAAGTGACTGGTACTTCGCAAGTATTAAAGATCGGTACCAAAGGCGTGATCCGCCGTGTTATTGAAGGCAAAGATCATGAGTTGGATTGTAAGTTGCAAGGCATTGGTGAAATGTTGGTATCGGGTAAGTATGTAAAGAAAGCTTGATGTACGGGTCACTAATTTTCTATTGCAACGCTTTGCTATTGAGCGATACCATGCAATTCTGTTGTTTAGTAAAGATTCCCTTATGTCTGATGAAAAACTTGCTCTCGAGTGGATGCGCCAACAAGCTCGTAAAATTGATCCATACGTAGTCAACCCATCATTTGATGAATGTGTTGAGTTGATCGATCCCGCCTTTAAAAAAGGAAAGAGCGTTGCCCAACTGAAGTACTTATTGTCTGAAGCCGATCGCCGAGCGGGAGCAGCTGAACGTAAACATGCCGCCTTAAAATACGCCAAAGAAAAGAACCCTAATGCCGGACAAGTGTTGCGTCTGCAAAGCAAGCTTCAACAAGTTCAATTGGCGTTAAAATTGGCGACTGGTGATAGCAATATGACGATTTCTCAATTCTGTGCTGAGTATGATGTGACAAAGAAAGACGGCAGTGCTGCTTGGCATGAGACTTTAGTTAAACTGAGCAAGAAAAAGTAATGTTATTAGAAAGAAACATTATCTATTAGTTTACGTTCGTTCTTTTAAGGTAAATAGAATGAGACTGACAAAATATAAATTTTTGAAATATATATTACTTATTGGTTTTTTTTCTTTTTCAGTCTTAGGCTATTTGGCATGGCATTCATATCGTTCGCTCACGTTTATGGATCAAAGCTTGAATTGGTTTTGGCTTGATAATCAGCTGATTAGTCTAGATAACACGGCAATACAAAGTGCTCGTGAGAATCATTCGAAACAACTCATTTATCGTCAAGTTTATACGCATGACCAGTTCGTTGTTTTTCTCAATACTACTAATAATGGATATTTTCTTTTTACCTTTGTAAAAAAAATACCGTGTAATTCTTCAAGCCCTTATCAGGCACTACTTAGTATTAATGGTAAAAACAGTGAGACGGTGACGTTTACATGTAACTCTTCTGATACTGCGGTCTATCGAGTTGCAAGAAAAAAGTTTGAACAAATGCAATTAACCAATAGGGATCTTTACTTTAATCTAGATTTGAATAAGTGGGATTTTAACGCACTAAAAAAAGATGATTACATACAGCATAACTACCGTTTTTTTCAGAAACATAGCACTAAAACCGTCTATCCATGGAATCGAGATTAGTGCTACTAAGATAAGTTGTGCTGCTTATTGATTACTGAATTAAGCCATTAATATCGCCTGCAATTCACCTAATGAACTCACGGTGTAGTGTGGATTTATACCATCGGTTGCTGCTGTACCGTGTGGGTTCAACCAACAGGTTTCAATCCCAAAATTGATACCGCCAAGAATATCCGAATATAGGTTATCACCTACCATCAACACTTTTGATTTACACGGATTATCCGCACGTTGTAGAGCATGTTCAAAGATGATGCTATCAGGCTTTGCTGTGCCTACTTCTTCTGAA
This sequence comes from Vibrio algivorus, assembly GCF_002218005.2. Taxonomy (GTDB): domain Bacteria; phylum Pseudomonadota; class Gammaproteobacteria; order Enterobacterales; family Vibrionaceae; genus Vibrio; species Vibrio algivorus. The sequence goes on along the minus strand of NZ_AP018679.1, from coordinate 1,047,549 downwards.
ATGATCACTTGATCTATGTAGATATCCATTCCGGTTCGAGCCAATCGAATCGCTTGTAAATCAGTAAAGCCATTCGTAATGATGCCAACCTTGGCTTTGCCCTTAAGCGCTTCCATTAACTCTTTGGCTCCAGGTAGAACAGAACAAATATCAGCCATTGCCTCTAAAAATGCTGAGTTCAATTCTGCTGGCGTTGTGTTTAGCCTTTGCGCCCATGAATCAAAACGAGTGTGCTTGAGTTGGTCTGCCGTGATATCGCCATTTTGATAATCAACCCAAAGCGGTTTATTCACTTCTTGATAAGTGGCAAAATCTTGCTCTGTAAAGTTGACGCCTTTACGAGAAAACATCAGTTGCATGCCTTTGAACGCATCAAAATGGAAAAGGGTTTCGTCGGCGTCAAAGAAAATCCAGTCGTACTTCATGGTTACTCCTGTGAGCTAAAGTATGCCCATTGTATTTGGAGTTGAAGCTTTGTTGCTGGCGTTCATTGTTTCACTGCAACTCCAATTACTTTGGGTATAGATGTATATAAAATTAGCGCCTAAAGGGTGAATTGTTAACTACTCGGCGTACCTTGATGGTGCGCAATATTACCTACTTCCAATAGCGGTGCTACATCAAGATCAGCGGCATTCATCATTTTTGAAATACGTTGGACTGATGAAAGCAGTAGCGATTGTTCCCATGAGTCGAGATTTTGGAAGCGCTGAATAAAGTGATCTTGCAACGGTAGCGGCGCTTTTTCTAGCAGCTCTGCCCCTTCTTCGGTTAAGTAGGCATGCACTTTACGCTTATCAAGCTGGCTGCGCTGGCGCTGAACTAAACCACGTTTTTCGATGCGATCAATAATGGTCGTCGCGGTCGCTTGGCTCATATTGGTGTTCATGGATAACTGACGGATCGTTACTTCACCTGAATCACGAATTGAACGCATGAGTAGGAGTTGTGGCCCAGTTAAACCAAGCTCTTTATTTAGTTGTCGTGAATGTAGATCGATCGCGCGAATAATTTGTCGAATGGCGATGAGAACTTCTTCGTGTTTATCCATATTATTGCCCCTATTTTGGAGAGCAGAAAATACATTAATTCCTCATTAGCGAAAAGGATTAATTACGTTAATTCCCAAAGTAATTGGAATCGTAGTGGGCGATAAGTTATGAATTGTTTATCGCCTTAACGTCTTACGAATAGATGTTTATTTCCTTGCTCTAGTTATTGCCTAAAAGAAAAGCTGCCAAAAGTGGCAGCTTGATAGATTACCGTTTGAGTAATGATTATTTAGCGGCTGCTTTTGCTTCGGCTATCCAAGCATCAAATTGTTTTTGGTGTGCTTTGATCCAGCCATTAGCATGAGCTTCAATATCTGCTGGTTTATTTTGACCTTTTTGCATCATTAAGTTTTCAGCACTGATATCGTTGATGTTCAACTTCATAATAGCAAACAGTTTTGCTGCTGCTGGGTTATCTTGTGCGAATTGTTTGTTAGCAATGATGTGCATAGCATTCATTTGGAAGCCGTAGTTCTTACCATTTGGTAGTGTCGTGTCTACATCGCTACGATCACCCGGTAGAGATGAATGAGGTACTTCTAACCATACAACATCTTTGCCCGGAACCAATACGCCACTCACCCAATAAGGCGTCCATGTGTAATAAAGAATCGACTCACCATTTTTGTAGCGAGAAATGGTATCGGCGATGATCGCTGCGTAGTTACCTTGGTTGTTATCTATGCTGTCTTCTAAACCAAAATCTTTCATTTGGTGAGCGACAACCGCTTCACAACCCCAACCTGGATTACAGCCAGTTAAGTCAGCTTTACCATTACCATTAGTATCAAATAGTTTCGCTAGTTTTGGATCTTTTAATTGACCAATATTAGTAATGCCATATTTATCGGCGGTCTTTTTATCAATTAAGTAACCTTGCGCCGCACCTGTGACATAAGTACCTTCACGATAGAACTTATCATCGCCACCGGCTTGCTTGTATTTGTCATCATGTAATGGGGCCCAGTTAACCGCGAGGTAGGTTGCATCACCATTGGCAATTGAGGTGTAGCCTACGTTGTAATCCACTTCTTTGATTGGTTTTACATCGTAGCCAAGTTTTTCAAGTGCTTTATCAATGATCAGAGTTTGGAAGGTTTCCTCTGCAACTGTCGATTGAATCGGTTGCACACTCACGCCTTCACCAGGTAGGGTTTCAGCATTGACGGCAAACGAAGTTGCAGAAGCCAATAGGGTCATCGTAAGTAAAGTTTTCATCCGTGTTGTTTTCATCATTTCTCCTGTTTTTTCTTTTTTACGCTTGTTTATGAACGCTGGAACATTCGTTGCTCCAGCGGTGGAGCTGAATTTAAAAGGGGACTAGGAAGTTTTAATATCACCAGATTTTGGTTTCTCTTTGATTAACCGATAAATCAATGATGCAGGACCAGTTTCATACCAACGGGTTTTCTTATCGCGTGAGGCGACTCCAATGGTTTGGGTTAGGCGGTCTAGCAAGATGGCAAGAATAACAATTCCTAAACCACCGACTGCGGCAAGACCCATATCTAATCGTCCGATACCACGTAATACCATTTGACCTAAACCACCAACGGCAATCATGGATGCAATTACTACCATTGAAAGCGATAACATTAAGGTTTGGTTTACACCAGCCATAATGGTTGGCGTTGCCAGTGGTAATTGAATGCGGTACAGCATTTGCTTTGGACTTGCACCGAATGAGTGACCAGCTTCGATGAGCTCTTCGGGTACTTGTTGAATACCGAGAATGGTCAAGCGGACGATTGGCGGTAGGGCGAAAATAATGGTCACGACTACGCCTGGTACGTTACCGATACCAAATAGCATTACGATTGGTACTAGGTATACAAAGGCTGGTGTTGTTTGCATAGCATCAAGTATTGGCCTAATGACTCTGGCCGCTGATTGACTGCGGGCTAACCATATACCCATGGGGAGGCCGATTAATAAGCAGAAAAAGACTGATGTTAGAACCAGAGCCAATGTCACCATCGCTTCCGACCAGGCACCGATAAATCCAATAATGGCAAGTGAGACTAAGGTTGCAAATCCCATTTTTTTACCGGCAAGTTGCCAAGCGATTAGTACGAGTAATGCGATCATGATTAGCGATGGTGTTGATACCAAGGCGGTTTGAAATGAGGTTAAAATAAAATCAATAGGTACTCGAATGGCTTGGAAAACAGGGCGACCATGCATGACTAACCAATTAAGGCCACTTTCAACCCAGTGATCGAATGGGATCACGGCATCTTTAAATGGATGGGCCCAATCAATAGGTTGGTCTATAGGCTGAGTTGGCGCGTTACTCAGCCATGAGCTGGTACTTTCAGCAGAGCTGGCAGTTGACCACGGATCACTTGATGTTGTTGAGGCAGCTGAAGCCCACGGATCAGCGGCTTGCGCTGCACTTACGGTTGTTTCAGTTGTCATAATAATTACTCTCTATCTAAAGTTTGAAGCAGACGGGTCTTAGTAATAACCCCGTGATATGTCCCGTCGCTATCGATGACAGGCACTGCATAAGGTACTTCTGCAACTTGACTGATCAGTTCGCTAACAGGGGTATCAGCATGTAAAGAAACGGTGTTGTCTAATAGCGCAGAGCTAAGAGGCCGTTTTTCTTTGTAGGCTGCTTTTAGAGAGTCTTGTGACACTATTCCTGAGTATTTATTGGCTTTATCAACCACGACACCATAATCGCGATCATGATCCGATAGAATCTGCAGTGCTGCTGCAGGGCCATCGGTTTCACCTTTTTTAAATACTGCGGCAGGTTTTTTACGCGCAATATCTTTGGCTGAATATACATCAGCAACGTTTACACCACTAAAGAAGGATTCCACGTAATCATTGGCTGGGTTTTGCAGTATTTCGTCGGGCGTACCGACTTGTACTACCACACCGTTTTGCATGATGGCAATACGATCACCAATACGCATTGCTTCATCTAAATCATGTGAGATAAATACAATAGTGCGTCGGTCATCATTTTGTAGACGAATAAGCTCATCTTGCATTTCCGTACGGATCAGGGGATCGAGTGCTGAGAATGCTTCATCCATTAATAGAATATCCGGGTCGGTTGCTAATGCGCGAGCAAGGCCAACACGTTGCTTCATACCACCTGAAAGTTCATCTGGATAAGAGTCTGATTGGTTTTCTAACCCTACTCGTGCAAGTGCATTACGTGCGGCATCATTACGTTTATCCAAATCAACGCCAGCAAGTTCTAAGCCAAAAGCAGCGTTTTCAATAACGCTCATGTGTGGCATTAGGGCGAAGTTTTGGAAAACCATACTGATGTTATTGCGTCGTACATTACGTAATTCTTCATCCGAAATAACCGCAATGTCTTTGCCGTTTAAATATACATGGCCACGGGTGGGTTCAATTAGGCGATTTAGTAGTCGAACTAAGGTGGATTTACCTGAGCCAGAAAGGCCCATGATGACGAATATCTCTCCTTCGTTAATCGAGAGTGAAACATCTTTTACCCCAACAGTGAGGCCAGTTTTTTCAAAAATTTCATCTTTATCTAAACCTTTATCGATGAGAGCAAAGGCTTCATCGGGTGTTTCGCCAAACACTTTATAGAGGTTTTTTACTTCTAATTTTGTTGTCATTATTTAGCATCCTTGGCTATTTTTTTGCAAAACTAATACACGAATGCTTTGCAAACTGTTTAGTACCCTAAACAATTTGTCATGGAATTGCAAAAGTTAGACAGGGCGCACATGTTGATGTAATTAACAAAATTGTGATTATTGTAGAGTGTTTTACATACAAAAACCCTTAAACCAATAAGTGTAAGTGTTTGAAGTTTAAGGTTATGAGTACAGAATGCTGAGCTTAATATTTTCGATGTTTATGCGATTAGAATTTTAAATGTCGAGGCTGAAATTATTTTTGAAAAATATGATTTAGGTTCTGAAAGGTGATTGCATTCCTTCACCAATTTTCCTGCCTAAAGGTTTGTATGATAGCTCTGAATTCTGCATCTTGAAGCCACTTGGGTATACTAATACTTTTATCAATCCGTTATTCTGCCATCAAACTATTTTAGCGAGTTGTCTATTTTTTGAATTTTAAAAGTTCGTTATTTTTAATTATTAATTAGGAGCAGTAGTCATGGGCACAATTGAGCGCCAACAAACGAATCACAGAATGAGTAAAATTGTTGTGCATAACGAGACGGTTTATCTCTGTGGTCAAGTGGGTGTTGCAGGAACGAGTGTGGCGGAGCAAACCGCGGAAGCATTACGTCGTGTGGAAACTTTATTGTTAGAAGCGGGATCCGATAAGCAGCATGTACTACAAACGATTGTTTGGCTTGCGGATATGGCAGATTTTCAAGAGATGAATGCCGTCTGGGATCAGTTTTTTGATGAAGGCTTCGCACCAGCTCGTGCGTGTGGTGAAGCGAAATTGGCTCGTCCAGAGTTAAAAGTGGAGTTGATAGTGACAGCGGCATTAAAGAAAGATTAAATAATGAGCAAAACTATATAAATAAAAACGCACGTCGATTTTGATATCGGCGTGCGTTTTGTTTTGGTTTTATTTATCTATTTGCGTTTATACCCTTCGTACTTGAAGCTGCAGCTTTGTTGTCGGCGTTCACTCGCCCCAATCACATAGACAAGCTATGCTCATGGGGAGTCATGCACTTGTCGCCTCACTGCAACTCCAATTACTTTGAGTATAGGCTTATAGAGTACAGACTTTTGTCCAGTCAGCGTTGTTACCTGGCTCTGATGATGTCCACCAGTTTGCTTGATATACCACACCGTCGTTGATGACTTTATCACCTTGGTTAGCGTGGCTTGGGTTACCTTGCCAGTCGGTTTGAGGGAAGTCAGGGTAGGTAACCAGTCCTGCGCTATCACAAGTTCCGTCACCGTTACCATTATCGCCGCCACCTGTGCTTGATGAAATATCACCTAAAGGCAGTTCTGGATGTTCAAATTTAAAGCCATAGTCCAGCCCATTAATATTTACGGTGTAGTTCGCAGGGCCCGAAATCGGTAGGTAGTACACCATATCCAATTCATAAGACTCGCCGGCAGGTAAGACTTTCCAAGAAGGAAGTGTGAAGGCAACGCGATGCATATCACCATCTAGACCTCCAACGTTATCCGCACGGGTATGGCCTGAGCTAATTACAGCTAAGCCACCACCAGATTGGTCTTTGGCATTATCTGGCGCAGAGGTTGGGATATCAAATTGGAACTCAGTACCACCAGGAAGCTCTTGCCCCGTGTTGTTGGTAAAAGTGATTTTCGGATTTACTGGGAAGTTTTGATCGCCTACTTTAAATCCGCCAATGCTGACTGAAATATCTACGACTTGATCAGGCATTGCTCCAGTTGCAACTTTGTTACCGTAAGGCGTGGCAGACTTAAACTCATCATAGATAGTTTTCGTCATGGTATTACCCATGTGGTATTCACCGTTACCAGATGCACAAGCTTGTTCCGTTGGATCGACACTTGTACGGTTGCCATTTTCATCGAGTACATAACAGCTGTAGTCACCCGCAAGTTCCCAGAACATGATACCGCCAATACCTTGGTCGATAACGTATTGTGCTTTGGTAGTGATAGACTCTTTATCTTCAGTTGATAGGAAAACTTTCTTTTCTTCGTTCCATAACCAAGGTGCAACCGCAACATCATCGTAATGACGAGTATAAGTACCCGTTAATACATCACTAGGATCATTTTGTGGATCTAAACCATATGCATCAGCGTAAGAACCCCAGATGCCTTTCTCTAGGTTTTTCGCATGCCACATTGGGTTAGAGCCTGCGCCCATTTCATTGCCTTTCGGATCCGTATCGTGCCACATGTTGTCGATACCAACAGCGCCATGGCCACAGTTGTTCTTCTCGCCTTCACCTGTGCCTTCTGCACATTCTGATTGATTCGGTAGTGCAGCTCGACCCCATAAACCGTTATCGCCACCAGTGACACCTTGCCAACCACGAGTGTAATAAGGGACACCAATATTAATTCGGCCGGCAGGCATAGAGCCACGGAAATAATGGTAAGCCCAGTCAGTATTTAGATAGCCGATACCACCATAAGCGGCAGTTCCATAAACATTCCATTGTGCAAGTTCAGAATCTTTACCTGTGTCGTATAGTGCAGCATTGTGACCAACGTGATCATTCCAAGCACCGTGTAAGTCGTAAGACATGATATTGACGTAATCAAGATATTTCGTCACATCAAAGGTTTCCATACCGCGTAGTAGGTAACCAGATGATGGTGCTGCAATTGTTAACATGTAGTAGTTGCCATCTGCTTCTGATGCGCGGTCAACTTTCTCACGTAATACTTTCATGAGCTCTTGGTATGATGCCCATAGGTATTCACGGCGTGGTTCCATGAAGTCTTTGTCATAAGGGTTACCAGCGCCTGCCATTGAAGTTGGATATTCGTAGTCAATATCTAACCCATCAAATTTGTATTTACGCATTAATTCAACCGCAGAATCTGCAAATTTTTCAATCGCAGCATGGTTGATTGAACCATCAGCATTGGTGGTCATAGTGTAGAAACCACCGTCAGCAACGCGTGAACCGTCAGTAGCAAAGTGACCACCGGTTTCCGCCCAGCCACCAATAGAGATTAAGGTTTTTACGCCATAACGTTCTTTATAAGTTGCTAATGCACCAAAGTGGCCTTTAAAACCGAGCTCAGGATCAACATCGACACCTGGCCAAGTTTTACCGACCGCAGCGTTTTCAGGATCGTTAACGTCACCAATATTAACGTTACCGTCAGAACCAATGCTGACGAATGCGTAGTTAATGTGAGTCAATTGCTCCCAAGGAATATCTTTTACCAAGTAAGCGGCTTGATCGTTATCGCCCGAGCGCCAGCTTGTGAAGTAACCGATAACACGACGAGGGTGATCGGCACCCATTAATTCACGACCTTCTTCATCGTAAGCATTACAATAAGGGACATTCACGCCTTCGGTTTGATATAGACCATCTGGGTGACAAGTTGCAGCAACCGGTTGATCACTTGTAACTTTTAAGCTTGTCGCAACAGAGTCTGTGGTTGCGCCTTCATTATCTGTCGCTTTAGCAAAAATAGAAACAGAGCCTGTTTGAGTCGTCGTGTAGTTAAGAGTGTATGGAGAAGATGCGACGGTTCCAACTAAGCTGCCATCAACATAAAAGTCGACTTTATCTACAGTGCCATCTGAGTCAGCGGCGGTGGCACTTAATGTCACCACTTCACCAACGGTTACGCTGCTACTAGAAAGTGCGACAGAAACACTTGGTGCTTGGTTGACATCAGTTTGAGACGTTTGTACTTCGAGAGATACCGAGCTCTGAGTACTTTGAGCGCCTTCATTATCGTAGGCAATTGAACTAAAAGAGTGTGTACCTGCAACTGCTGTCCAAGTAGCTGAGAATGGTGCATTGGTTGATTGCCCAATAACCTCTCCATCAACTAAGAAATCCACACGAGCAATCGTGCCATCACTATCTGTTGCGTTGGCCGTCAATGTCACTTCATCGCCTTCAATGAGAGAAGCGCTCGCCGCTGGAGACGTGAGATCAACCGTTGGAGATTTATTGGTCACAGTATCAGTACTACAAGAATCGACGAGAGCCCAAGCTCCCCACTCTCCAGCCTCTTTAGGGCTATTACCTTGTGTCCAATACTTTGCACTATAGGCATTATTATCTTGTTGTACTTGGTCACCACCATTGTAAATCGTACTGGCATCCCAAGAGTCTAATGATCCGCAATCGACAGCGGCGTAGCTGTTAAACGCCATTAAGCATGAAGCGGTTAATGCACTTAGCCTAAAGGCATTTTTCCCTAAGCTATTTCGATTTATAGCCATAATCAATTATCCTTAACTTGTTGTTATAAAATTAAATTTTCAATTTTACTGGAGGTGGGAACTTTTGTTCTCCTGCGAAACAACTGTAGGATAAATAGCGTAATACACACTTATATTTTGTGAGAACTCGATACCGACTCGAAAAAATCCTTAAATTGTATGTAACGAGACATTGAAAATTGCTTTTGAGGACAAGTTTTGACTTATCTTGACATTTAAGTTTTTTGATATAAATCACTTTTAATCAATGTGTTAAGAGTTTTTAGGCTGGTGGGTGATAATAAATCTTGAAGGTGTCAATGGATGGTATCAATAAGCGATTTTAATTTTATATATAAATCAATGGTTAACATGTGTTCTGCTCTCATTAACTGAAAGGCAGGCGAAAGTATTGATAGTTAATTTACATATTGAAATATGTAAATTTTAAAGGTGTTTTTAGAATGTTGAAGATGAAAAAACGCATGGTATTGTTTCTTTTTTGAGCGATTGGTTTTTGTTTTTACTGTTTGGGTGAAAAGTGACCATTTGTTGGGTTTTTGTGGCTAACTTGTCGTTATAATCGGTAAATTTCATTTAAATTCATTGTTTGGTGTTTTTTCTATTTTTATATTCATGTGATGACTGAGGTAGTGGATTTGTATTTTTCTGTTGGATGCTGTTGGTGTTTTATGTGATTTAGATCAGCATCTTGCTGTAATTTTTATCATCATTACATTGGGGTGAATACGGGTTATGCATGTGTAAGTGATGAGAATCTATAGCTTTAATAAATAAATCACTTCGGTTGCACTTATGGCATAAATCTATACCCTTAGGCGGCTAAATTTCACTGCGCTTAGGTTGTATTCTATTTATTAGAGTTAAGCTACTAGCAGTTAAAGATACGCTGCCTGTTTGGAAAGGATGACATCGGGTGTAAATACATCTTTGCAATGCAAAGCTCTTTAGAACTTTATGGTTGTTTTGCAAAGAAAATTGGAGTCAGAATGTCTGATTTAACCAACTCGATAAAATCTCCCTCCGCGACTTATAATCCTGAAACTCAAGAACCTGTATCTACTTCAGATAAATTAGGCCTGAATAATCCTGTACTTTGGTATAGCGGTGGCTTTATTGCGCTTTTCGTCGTATTAGCGTTGTTCGATGGTGAAGTATTGTCTCACTTAGTGAATGTCGGTTTCGCTTGGTCGGTAAAAGTGTTTGGTCCATTTTGGCAAATTTTACTGCTTCTTACTTTTCTTATTGGTTTAGCTCTCGTGATTGGGCGTACAGGGCGAGTCGTTTTGGGCGGTATTGATTCTCCTGAATTACCCAATTTTCGCTGGATGGCGATATTATTTTGTACTCTGCTAGCTGGTGGTGGGGTCTTTTGGGCTGCTGCTGAACCGATTGCTCACTTTGTGAGTGCGCCACCAATCTATGGTGCGACTGATGATGTTCAACAGCGTGCGATAAATGCACTTTCTCAAGCTTTTATGCATTGGGGATTTTTAGCTTGGGCAATTGTCGGTAGTTTAACGACGATAGTGGTCATGCACTTACACTATGATAAAGGTCTACCGCTTAAGCCAAGAATTTTGCTTTATCCAGTCCTTGGAGAGCGAGCATTAAAGGGGCATTTAGGCGCTTTAATTGACGCATGCTGCATTATTGCAGTAGCTGCCGGTACAATTGGGCCGATTGGCTTTTTGGGATTGCAAATTAGCTATGCATTGAATTTGTTATTTGCAGTGCCTGATGGCTTTACCACTCAAATGATCATCGTATTATTTGCGATTGTACTTTATACCTTATCGGCTTTAAGTGGCTTGGATAAAGGCATGCAAATGTTGAGTCGCTATAATGTAATTTTAGCAGCGGCATTGATGCTTTATATTCTTGTTTTTGGCCCAACTAACTTCATCTTCAACGGTTACATTCAAGGTGTTGGTACCATGATTGATAACTTTATTCCAATGGCGACGTATCGTGGTGATGAAGCTTGGCTCAGTGGCTGGACAGTTTTCTTTTGGGGTTGGTTCTTAGGTTATGGTCCTATGATGGCGATTTTTATTGCCCGTATCTCTCGTGGGCGCTCTATCCGTGAACTGATTGGAACTATTAGTGTGATTGCGCCTTTAGCAACTTGTTTCTGGTTTACGATCATAGGTGGCAGTGGTCTAGCATTTGAAATTGCTAATCCTGGTAGTATCAGTGGGGCATTTGAAGGCTTTAATCTTCCCGGTGCACTATTTGCTATTACTCAACAATTTCCATTGCCGACGTTGATTTCGATTTTGTTCATTGTTTTAACAACTGTCTTTATCATCACCACTGGTGACTCAATGACTTATACCATTAGTGTCGTTGTGAGTGGTGATACAGAGCCAAATGCCTTTATTCGTACCTTCTGGGGTGTGATGATGGGTGTAACAGCCTTGATTTTGATTTCATTAGGTTCAGGTGGGATTTCTGCGCTGCAATCTTTCATTGTGATCACTGCCGTGCCAGTATCGTTTATTTTGTTGCCATCTCTCTGGAATGCGCCACAAATTGCGATGAAAATGGCGAAGCAGCAAGGTTATTAGTTATAATAGCTTTAATTCCAACTCATTAAAAATGCCAGTCAGAGAACACTCTGACTGGCATTTTTTCGTTATTGGTTTAGTTTTTTATTTGTTATCCTACTTAAAATTATTCTTTTCACTCAATACTAATAAATGCCTAACTGCTTCCATGTGCTGTGGATATCCTTCAAACTCTTGCTGCTTTGCTGGTGTCATTTGGTATAAATCATCTGGCAACTTCCAATATAAAATCGAAGTATAAAGCATTTCGGTTAGAGGCTTATACACCTCTATTTCATAAGTCATCGCTAATTGTTCACGCGCAGTTTCACGATGAGCTTGATCGTTAATGGGTTGCGAAAGTGTTTGAATTGCATCTTGATAAAGCTGGCTTTGCTGCAATTTCTCCATCACAGGTGGGTTGTTTTTTGCCTGTTCTTTAAGAGAGATATGGATGAGGTTGAGCCAGTTTTCTTGTGTAAGGTCGTAATCTGATATTTCATCAAACTGGTGATTAATTTTCTTCTCAATGACTTTTTGAGACTGTTTCAATACCTTTCTCACTTCTTGAAATGGAAGTAAGTACTCACGTGCCAGTTCAACGATTAACTTATGAAAACCGCCATTAGGTAGATGAAGGTTAGCTTTAAAAGTGGCGATGGCTTGTTGTTGAGGCGTGAGAGTAAGTTCAGTCATGGTGTTAGTCTTATCAGTAATATTTAGTCGGTATTATGCCATGTTTATATTATGGAGTTGAGATTAATGATGAGCACTGATGGAGTGATTTATTTTATAGTGCTGCGGATTTAGCTAATTTCATGATCACTTTCACCAATCTAGTGCATCATTTCAACGCTCTCATAAGCCTTCCGAGTAATATCACCTTTTTGGTGAACTGTTCGAAAATTACGCACCATAACTGACCGTTTGTATATTGTTCACTTGGGGATCTATATTTATTTGTTTGTAAAATAACGAATTTATTTGTCTGGCATGCTCTTTGCTCTATTGAAAATACCACCAATACATAATTGGTTATTTATCAAGGAGTGATATCTATCATGCAAAATAAAACGCATAACAAATCTCTTAAAACCCGTCTAAAACTGTTGGCTGGTACAGCGGCAATTAGTGCCTGTGCTTTTACCGTTCAAGCAGCCGATACCATTAAAGTCGGTGTGCTTCATTCTCTTTCTGGCACTATGGCGATCAGTGAAACCACGTTAAAAGATACTGTTTTAATGCTGATTGAAGAACAGAATAAGAAGGGCGGTGTATTAGGCAAACAGCTTGAACCTGTAGTGGTTGACCCTGCATCAAACTGGCCTATGTACGCTGAAAAAGCTCGTGAGTTAATTGAAAAAGATAAAGTTGCCGTTACGTTTGGTGGCTGGACTTCTGCTTCACGCAAAGCCATGCTGCCCGTGTTTGAGCAAAACGACAGTATTTTGTTCTACCCAGTACAATATGAAGGTCAAGAGTCTTCGAAAAATATCTTCTATACCGGTGCTGCGCCAAATCAACAAGCGATTCCTGCGGTTGATTACTTAATTGATGAACTTGGCGTACAGCGTTTTGTGCTTGCAGGTACTGATTATGTTTACCCACGTACTACTAATAAAATCTTAGCCGCTTACCTTAAAAGTAAAGGTGTAGCGGAGGCCGATGTGATGGTGAATTACACCCCATTTGGCCATTCTGATTGGCAGTCCATTGTTTCTAATATTAAGAAATTCGGTTCAGAAGGTAAGAAAACCGCGGTGGTTTCTACTATTAATGGTGATGCTAACGTACCTTTCTATAAAGAATTAGCCGCGCAAGGTGTATCTTCAGAAGATATTCCAGTGATTGCCTTCTCGGTAGGTGAAGAAGAGCTTTCTGGTATGGATACGTCGGCACTAGTTGGTCACTTGGCGGCGTGGAACTACTTCATGAGTGTCGATTCAGAAGCGAACGATACTTTCATTGATACATGGCACAAGTACATTAAAGATGACTCTCGTGTAACCAATGACCCAATGGAAGCGACTTATATCGGCTTTAACTTATGGGTAAAAGCGGTTGAGAAAGCAGGTACGACTGATACCGATAAAGTAAGTGAAGCTATTATTGGTTTATCGACGCCAAATTTAACTGGCGGTACGGCAACTATGCTTCCTAACCACCATATTACTAAGCCGGTTGTGATTGGTGAGATCCAAGATAACGGCCAATTTGATGTGGTATGGGAAACGGAACAAGAAGTGAAAGGCGATGCATGGTCTGATTTCTTACCAACTTCTGCTAACCTAATCTCTGATTGGACTAAGCCAGTTATGTGTGGCAGCTACAACACGCAAACTAAAGCATGTTTAGGTGGTGAAGCCAAATAAACCTTTAGCCTCATTGAGTTTTATACGCTCAATGAGGCTTTTTTGTTGGGGGAACCGGGAACCGTTTCAAAAATAACGGATATTTTACTGCCATATTTTTGATTGCCATGGATGGGACATAATGACAATAAAACAATATCTACTTAGAAAATTACCGTCTCAAATATCATTATTCATTAGCTTTACGCTGATGCTGTATTTGAGTTTATTTAGTGCGCTTTCGCTTGCGCAAACACCTTCTATTCAATCGCTTGCTGATGTGCAGGTTGCCTTGTTATCGAAAAAAGGTTCGGTAAAACAAGAAGCAATTGAATGGCTATCACAATCTTCGGATGCAGAAATTGCTAAGAAAGTGTTAACGCCTTGGCTTGAAGGAAATTTATATTATTTAAAATCAGATGAAAGTTTATTTGTTATTAACGATTTAGATAAAGGTCAACAAGCTCAAAAGTTGCTTTCAGATGATGTTATCACTGTTGAAAATAAACGTGACTTTGCAAAGGTAAGAACCAATAACTCATTGCGTTCTGATATTCGTGATGTACTGGCGCGTATTGATATTTCAGCGAGTAATGCTGATGTACGTTTGTCTGCGGTGAATAGTTTACTAGGCACGACGACCCCGAAGACTATTGAAAAAATATCTCAACAGTTACAAGTAGAAAGTGATCGTGATGTTCGCAAGAGTTTAGAGTTGGCACTAGCGATGAATCAGCTCAAAACCAGCACCAATACTGCAGAACAAATTGATGCGATTGAGGTCATTAGTGAGTCTAAACAGCAGGAGGTTTACGGAGCGCTATCTCAAGTTATTAATAGTGATGCTGATGAGAAAGTGATTGAATCGGCACAACTGGCGCTAAACCAATATAAACAAACCCAAAGCTTTTACGGTGGAATTGAAACCGTCTTTTTTGGCTTAAGTTTAGGTTCGGTGCTGGTACTGGCGGGTATTGGACTTGCGATCACTTTTGGCGTGATGGGTGTGATCAATATGGCGCATGGTGAATTGATCATGATCGGCGCTTATACCACTTATGTGATTCAACAATTAATGCCGAATAATATTGGGGCCGCGTTGCTTCTTTCTATTCCAGCGGCTTTTGTTGTATCCGGGCTAGTGGGAATTGCGATTGAGCGTACGGTGATTCGTCGTCTGTATGGTCGTCCGCTTGAAACTCTACTTGCTACTTTTGGTATCAGCCTTATTTTACAACAAGCGGTTCGCAGTATTTTCTCTCCTTTAAACCGCTCGGTAAGTACACCTGATTGGATGGCTGGCGCATTAGAGCTTAACCCTATGTTATCCCTGACTTATAACCGTCTATACATCATTATTTTCTGCTTCATGGTATTTCTTGGTTTAGTGGCCATTCTCAAAAAAACACCGTTGGGTTTGCAAGTGAGGGCGGTTTCGCAGAACCGATCTATGGCTCGCTCTATGGGGGTTCGTTCTGAACGTGTGGATGCTATGACCTTTGGTTTAGGCTCTGGCATTGCAGGTATTGCCGGAGTGGCACTTTCTCAATTGACTAACGTCGGACCAAACATGGGGCAAAACTACATTATCGACTCCTTTATGGTGGTGGTATTTGGTGGGGTAGGCAACTTGTGGGGCACTCTAGTGGCAGGGTTAAGTTTAGGTTTATTCAATAAGATCTTAGAGCCTTGGGCTGGTGCAGTTCTCGCCAAAATCTTAGTTCTGGTTTTCATTATTTTATTTATTCAAAAGCGCCCGAAAGGTTTGTTCCCTCAACGTGGTCGTGCGGCAGAATAAGGAGGCGTTATGACGAGTGTAGTAGCAACTAATTCAATGAGTAGTACGTCGAACTTTGCAAGCCGTCGTTCTTTTATTGCTTCAGATACAGGCGGAAAAATCACGATTGTATTTTTATTGGCGCTTGCAATTGTGGTGCCATTTTTAAACCTAGTGGTCCCAGAAAGTAACCCCTTTCATGTGAGTTCATTTACCGTGACTCAAATGGGGAAATATCTGTCTTATGCGCTGGTGGCGCTGGCGGTTGATCTTATCTGGGGCTATTTAGGAATTTTAAGTTTAGGGCATGGCGCTTTCTTTGCGTTAGGCGGTTATGCGATGGGGATGTATCTCACTCGTGAAATTGGCGATCGTGGTGTTTATGGTAACCCTTTATTACCAGACTTCATGGTATCGCTTAACTGGCAAGAACTGCCTTGGTTCTGGCATGGGTTTGATAACTTTGCTTTTGCCGCAATGATGATCATGTTGGTTCCGGGCGTATTGGCATTTGTCTTTGGCTACCTAGCGTTTCGATCTCGTGTTTCTGGTGTTTACTTATCGATCATGACCCAAGCACTGACCTACGCGTTAATGCTGGCCTTCTCACGTAATGAAATGGGGTTTGGTGGTAGTAGTGGCTTGACGGGGTTTAAAGATGTACTTGGTTTCAGCCTAGAACAAGACACAACCAAAGTAGGTTTGTTAGTAACAACAATTGCCGCGCTGATCATAGGGTACTTGATTTGCCGTTTAGTCGTAGCAAGTCGTTTGGGGCGGGTAGCCATCGCGATTCGTGATGCAGAATTACGTACCCGCTTTACTGGATATGATGTCGATAGCATCAAACTGTGGGTGTTTGTCCTTTCTGCAGTGTTAGCCGGGGTTGCTGGTGCGTTATATGTGACTCAAGCCGGTAGTACTAGCGCCGCACAATTCGCCCCAATTAACTCGATTGAAATTGTAGTGTGGGTAGCATTAGGAGGGCGTGCCACCTTATTTGGCGCAATTGTCGGTGCGTTGATTATTAACTACGCCAAGAGTTGGTTTACGGTGGAATTCCCAGAGGTCTGGTTATTTGCATTAGGGGGAATTTTTGTTCTTGCCACCATGTATTTGCCAAAAGGCGTGATGGGCGCTTTATCAGAAAAATGGGCAAAAAAATCGAGCCAACAAGATAAGCAATCGACACAGGAGAGTCATTCATGAGCGCACTAGAATCGGTCGTCACACCAATTAAAAAAGTTGGCGAAGGTTTTGAGAAATTTACCCGTCGCGATGAAGTGTTCGATTTTCTCAAACCGGTTAACCATCCATTGATTGATACTAGACACAACATCATGTTGTACATGGAAGGAGTATCTGTTTCCTTTGATGGTTTTAAAGCGATTAATGACTTAAACCTGTATATCAAGCAAGGAGAATTGCGATGCATCATAGGGCCAAACGGCGCAGGAAAAACCACCATGATGGACATCATTACTGGCAAGACTCGGCCAGATCAGGGTCAAGTATGGTTAGGTTCAAAGACGAACTTGTTGACTATGTCAGAGGCAGAAATCGCCAACGCGGGTGTGGGGCGTAAATTCCAGCAGCCTACTGTGTTTGAGAGCTTAACTGTGTGGAATAATTTGGAGCTTGCGATGACCGGCACTCGTTCGGTTTGGTCAACGTTTACTGCTAAGTTAACGGGCGAACAAAGTGATGAGATTGATGGTGTTCTCTCTTTGATAGGCCTTGAACAATGTCGAAATTTGCTAGCTGGCGTGCTTTCTCATGGTCAAAAACAATGGTTAGAAATCGGCATGTTATTGATGCAAAAACCGAAACTTTTGTTAGTTGATGAGCCAGTTACAGGCATGACTCATCAAGAAATGGATCGAACCGCAGAATTACTGAAATCTCTTGCAGGTAAACACTCCGTGGTTGTGGTTGAACATGATATGGAGTTTGTCCGTTCGATTGCCGATCAAGTCACCGTTCTGCATCAAGGTCATGTGTTGGCGGAAGGTAATATGGATCAAATTCAGTCGCACCCTGAAGTAAAGCGCGTCTACTTGGGAGAATAAGGATGTTAAAAGTACAAGGTGTAAACCAATTCTATGGTGAGAGTCATATCCTGTGGGATCTCGATGTTGAGGTTGAAAAAGGCAAATGTACTGTATTGATGGGGCGTAATGGGGTAGGAAAAACAACCTTATTGCAATGCATTATGGGGCTGAATCCAATCAAGAGTGGAGATATTGTGTTTAAAGGCGAAAGCATTAAAAAAGCTTCAACCGAACAACGTCCTCATTTAGGCATTGGCTATGTTCCGCAAGGCCGACAAATTTTTCCAATGTTAACGGTACAAGAAAATTTAGAAATCGGCTTACCTATTCGTAAGCGTGGCGATCGTAAAATTCCTGATTTTATCTTTGAACTATTCCCCGTGCTAAAGGAAATGTTGCATCGTCGAGGAGGTGACTTATCTGGTGGTCAACAGCAGCAACTGTCGATTGGCCGAGCGTTAGTCGTTGAACCGGATTTATTGATTTTGGATGAACCAACCGAGGGCATTCAACCGAATATTGTCCAAGAGATCGGTGATATTATTAAACTGCTAAATGATAAGCATGGTTTAACGGTATTACTGGTCGAACAAAAACTGCCATTTGCTCGCAAAGTAGGCCATAACTTCTGTTTGCTTGACCGAGGCAAAGCGGTTGCTAAGGGGCAAATGGAAGCCTTGAATGAGCAGTTGATAAAAGAGCATTTAACGGTGTAGAAACGCCATCAGTAAAGACCAAAGCCCTTCATAGGATATTAGAAAAGATCTAATGTCTGGTGAAGGGTTTTTGTTATTTGATTGAGAAGTAGAGTTAAAGAGAATTCGTTACGCTAAATTTTATTTCAAATCGTGTGAATTTTATGTTTCTCAAAATAATAAAAGTCTATATATTTCGCTCAAATATAAGGTCGCATGTTTATAGTGCTGACCAGTTTCTTATCCATCATAGTCAACATTCATGATGGTGATAACAGTCTATAACGTAAGGAATCTACTATGGCTGTAGAGCACAATATTGAACCTTTATCTCACGCGCAAAATACCGTAAATACATCAATGACCTCTAGCTGGTTTTCTCATAGTTCGGACTTATTGATCCAATATAGCATTAATATTTTTTTAGCACTGTGCATCCTATTAGTCGGAACCTTTTTAGTGAAGTTTATTCATAAAGGTGTGGTCAATTTGTTGGAAACAAAAAGTGTTGACTCTGCTGTCGTACAATTTATTAGTAGCTTTATACGTTATGCCTTGTTAGTGATGGTATTTATTGCGGCACTAAATAGCATTGGGGTTGCGATGACTGGGGTGATCGCTGTACTGGCTTCTGCCAGTCTTGCCGTTGGTCTTGCTTTAAAGGGCTCGCTTTCTAACTTTGCCTCTGGTGTGTTAATTGTGCTATTTCGTCCATTTAAAAGTAAAGATTTCATTGAAGTCGGAAAGGTTTCAGGTACAGTCCAGGCGATTGAAATCTTCCATACAGTTTTAACTACTGGCGATAATAAAATGGTCGCGATACCAAATCGTTTAGTAATGTCTCAACCAATAGTAAACTTTTCGAAACATAAGATTCGCCGTATCAATTTTGAAATTCGCGTGTCGTATGACGCTGACTTGCAAAAAACGAAGCAAGTGCTCGCCGGTGTTCTTAAATCGGAAGAGCGTATTCTTTCTTTGCCAGCTCCAACTATTGGTGTATTAGCCCTCGCCAACTCTTCAATTAATATTGCGGTGCGTCCTTGGGTAAAATCAGAAGAATACTGGAAAGTGTACTACGATACTTTGCAAGCGATAAAAGAAGAATTAGACAAAGAAGGCATTCAAATTCCATTTCCTCAAATGGATATACATATTAAATAATGGTAAATATTCTTGGTGGTAAAGCCAGCGTGACTAACTAGACTTAATTGACTAGACCATGACCATAAATGAATGCAAAAAATGATATTGTCAGTTGATAAAAAGTGTATATCGCTCTTGGTTAAGTGCGTAGATATTCTCGATCAGAAATCAAATAAGGATATGTTATGACGAACAAAAATGCTGTCTATGCTGCGTTGATTTGTGGCTTATTATTGAGTGGGTGTGCGAGTACAGGGTCAGATTCTAACGCTAAATCTCAAACGAATACAGAGGCAGCCAAGACCGATTGTTCTGCTTCTGGCCAGAAGAGTTATGAAATGGCAGATGGTACAATTATTTGTTATTAACCTCCTATCATTAAAGCTGTAATTTAATAGTGATGTGGCAATCACGGTCACATCACATGGTTCAATCAAGGATAAAATTGATTATGCACCAACATGAAAAGTTAAATTATGTCGAACTTGCGGCGAAAGACTTACTGGTCACGAAAGCTTTCTTTCAATCGGTTTTCGGATGGGAGTTTGTTGACTATGGTCCAGACTATACTGCGTTTTCTAATCAAGGTTTAGACGGCGGTTTTTATCGCGAATCTTTAGCGAGTCAAACCAGTAATGGCGCGGCATTATTGATATTTTACAGTCAAGATATTGAAGCGACCTGTCGTAAAGTAGAGAAGTATGGGGGCAAAATCATTAAGCCGATTTTTGAATTTCCTGGTGGTTGCCGCTTTCATTTTGAAGAACCAAGCGGTAATGAATTTGCGGTTTGGTCGGAAGGGTGTTAAGTCAAGTTGGTTCCCCCCTTCCTTACCGTGAAAGTACTACCTTAAGGCGCATATTTTTCGAATACTTCCTGCTCTGTCATCTCAGCGGTGCGTTCAGAAAAGCTATAAAATGTTGGTTTTTTATCGATAAAAATTTGCTCATTAAAGGTTAAGTTCTCGAGATCTTGAAATAGGCCAATAGGTAGTGTGTATAAATTGGCGTGGATCAGTTTGTAGTACAAGTGAGTACCACATTGTTTGCAAAAACCGCGTTCCGCCCAATCTGATGATTTGAAGCTTTGAATAAATTCTCCCCCTTCAATTTGCACTCCATCTTCACAATGAAATCCCATAAAAGGCCCACCACCCCATCGCCTACACATCCCACAATGACATACTTCAAAGCTTTGTTTATCTTTGGTAGTCAGAGTCACGCTGCCACATAAGCAAGTTCCCTGCATTTTTCTTTCCTCATTAGTATTAAATCGTGCTTTTAGTATAGAAAAATTTCCGCAAGTTAAATGGTTACTTTCTGAATGTTAAATCGTTAGGGCGGCATAGTTATTGCTTGAATAAAATGATAGACGGCAATAAATGGAAGTCATACCAATGGAAGCGGTAGAAGAATTAAATATGGCGGGAGTCGCGCAAACACCACCAATAAATACATTGAATCGAAGCGATGGTTGGAAAGCAGAATTAACGCTTGGGTTTACCGACCGAGGCGACAAAACTGTAGTCGGGCACAAAACCCAACTAGGGCCACTTGCTATCCAAAGGCCACTCTACCCGGAAGGTGACGTATGCCATATTTACCTACTTCATCCTCCTGGCGGGGTAGTTGGCGGCGATGAGCTGCTCATTAAAGCGACTGCTTACCCTGGGGCCCATGCTCTCGTTACAACGCCTGGAGCCACAAAGTTTTATCGTTCTGAGGGCAAAGTAGCACGCCAAAAACAAATCTTAACCGCTAAGTCAGGCAGTTGCTTGGAATGGCTACCTCAAGAAAATATTTTCTTTCCTACTGGGCAAGTTCGAGTTGATACCGAAATTTACCTTGAGACTGATGCACTATTTATGGGATGGGAGCTGCACTGTTTTGGTCGACCTGCACTAAATGAGTGCTTCGAGGCCGGGAGAGTGTGGGGTAAGACACAAGTTTTTGTTGATGGAAAAAATATTCTCACTGAAAACGTGCAATTGCTCGGAGGGGATAAATCAATATTAAACAGTGGTTTACAGTCTTTCCCTATGATGGGGAGTTTGTTTATTACCGCCCAATCGGAAGATGACCTTGAAATGGTACAGGATTTGCTTCGTGACTATGCACCAAATAATGAATTGGTAATTGGTGCGACTCAAATAGAACAGTTAATCGTGGTTCGAGCATTAGGAAAATGGACCGAGCCCATGTTGGAAGTTTTCGCATTGATTTGGCAACAATTTCGCCATCAATGGTTTGGCTATGTGCCTGAGCCACCAAGGATTTGGGCAACGTAGGAACTAGGTTTCTAGGTGCTAGTCCCTAGTTTCTAGGCGTTAGCACTTTAGCTTTACCCTACTGTATTAGTAGTCCAAATCATCATTTGAAAGATTAAAAGATTAAAAGATTAAAAGTTGTTATGCGAAAAGATTTCCGCAACAAAGAAATTCTAGGGACTAGGAACTCGTAACTAGCACCCTTTACGGAGTAAAAGATGGAACTGACCCCAAGAGAAAAAGACAAATTGCTGATATTTTGTGCTGGTATGTTAGCGCAGCAGCGCAAAGATAAAGGTTTAAAGCTTAATTACCCAGAATCAGTGGCGTTGATTAGTAGTGCAATTTTAGAAGGTGCGCGTGAAGGTAAAACGGTTGCCGAATTGATGAATTTTGGTCGCACCATTTTATCGGTTAATGATGTGATGGAAGGTGTACCGTCGATGATTCCGGATGTTCAAGTAGAAGCCACTTTTCCTGATGGCACTAAGCTTATCACCGTGCATGATCCGATAGTGTAAGGAGCAATCATGAAAACCAGTAATGCGAATCCTAATGCTTTTATCCCCGGTCAACTTGTTTCAGGAAAAGGTGAGATTGAGCTGAATGCCGGTCGCCAAACCATCAAAATTAAGGTCGAAAATTTAGGTGACCGCCCTGTTCAAATTGGCTCTCATTATCACTTTTATGAAGTTAACGATGCTTTGAAATTTGATCGAGAATCGGCCAAAGGCTTTAGGCTAAATATTCCCGCAGGAACCGCGACTCGTTTTGAACCCGGGCAGTCACGTACCGTTGAACTGGTGGAATATGCTGGTAAGCGAGAAGTGTATGGATTTAAAGGCCGAGTAATGGGCTCTCTTGATTGATATTGAAAAATAAACGGTTCGCTAAAAGGATTTAATAGCATGGCAAAAATTTCAAAAAGAGCCTACGCCGAGATGTTTGGGCCAACGACTGGCGATAGATTACGACTTGCTGATACCGAGCTATGGCTCGAGGTAGAAAAAGATTACACGGTTTACGGCGACGAAGTGAAATTTGGTGGCGGTAAAGTGATTCGTGATGGAATGGGACAAAGCCAACTAGCGTCTGAATTTACTCCTGATCTTGTTTTAACCAATGCAGTAATTTTGGATCACTGGGGCGTAGTGAAAGCCGATATTGGCGTAAAAGATGGTCGTATTTGTGGTATAGGGAAAGCCGGTAATCCAGATGTTCAACCGAATGTTGATATTATCATTGGCCCGGGTACTGAAATTATTGCGGCAGAAGGTTCAATTGTTACCGCTGGCGGTATTGATTCACACATTCACTACATCTGCCCACAACAAATTGAAGAAGCGCTGACCTCTGGCGTAACAACCATGATTGGTGGTGGAACCGGCCCCGCAACGGGAACCAATGCCACGACATGTACTCCTGGCCCCTGGAATATGCACCGAATGCTAGAAGCGTTAGATGAATTTCCAATGAACTTTGGTTTACTCGGTAAAGGGAATGCGAGCTTGCCTGAAGGCTTAATTGAGCAAGTGGAAGCTGGCGCAATTGGATTAAAATTGCATGAAGATTGGGGGACGACTCCAGCTTCGATTGATATGTGTTTAACGGTTGCTGATCAAACCGATATTCAAGTAGCAATTCATACCGATACGTTGAATGAATCTGGTTTTGTTGAATCGACTCTTGAAGCAATTGGCGATCGCGTGATTCACACTTATCACACCGAAGGCGCGGGTGGTGGTCATGCACCAGATATTATTCGGGCCTGTGGTGAATCAAATATTTTGCCGTCTTCGACCAACCCAACTCGCCCTTACACTATTAATACGGTCGATGAGCATTTAGATATGTTGATGGTATGTCACCATTTATCTCCGTCGATTGCCGAAGATGTGGCGTTTGCTGAATCTCGTATTCGTCGTGAAACCATTGCAGCAGAAGATATTTTGCATGACCTTGGTGCTTTTTCGATGATTTCATCGGATTCTCAAGCGATGGGACGAGTCGGTGAAGTGATCTTACGGACATGGCAAACCGCTCATAAAATGAAAGTACAACGCGGTTCATTAAAAGAAGATCAACAAGCCTTTGATGCTCAAGTAGAAAAGTTTGGTCATGAAGCGCCAAGTGATAATTTCCGTTTGCGTCGATATGTTGCGAAATACACGATAAATCCAGCAATTACACATGGTATAGGTCACGAAGTAGGTTCAATAGAGGTAGGTAAGTTAGCCGATCTTGTATTATGGAAACCGGCTTTCTTTGGTGTAAAGCCAAGCGCAATTATCAAAGGCGGCATGATCGCAATGGCACCAATGGGGGATCCGAATGCCTCTATACCCACGCCTCAACCTGTTCATTATCGTTCTATGTTTGGTAGCTACGGCAAAGCCTCGAAAAAAACTTCTATGTTATTTGTTTCCCAACTGGCGCAAGACAAAGACATTGCGGGTCAATTAGGGCTGGGTAGTTTAATTGGTGTGGCCAAAAACTGCCGCACAATTTCAAAGGCTGATATGAAACTCAATGATTGGCAACCAAAGATTGAAGTCGATTCTCAAACCTATGAAGTAAAAGCGGATGGGGAGCTTTTAACTTGTGAGCCTGCGGATATATTGCCAATGGCGCAAAGATATTTTCTTTTTTAGTTAACGTATCTCGAAGGCTCGGACGCTTCGCTGCTAGTAACTCGAAAAATCAGTGTCTTAAGGAGTGCTGAGTCATCCTGAAAAGCGACGTAGGAGCGCAATTCAGGATCTCCTACAGCGATTGAGTAAGTCATATGTGGTAGGAGACTCCGTATCTTCTTCGCTTAGGCTCATGTACGGAATAACGTACTTTTTCGACGAGTCGTTGATAGTCACTCAATACTGAACACGATTCCTTACGAGACACCAATAATTGGATAAAAATCATGATTGAATTAACAAAAATCGTCACAGATAGCACTCAAATTGCTGATTTGAATGTGGATGGTGTATTGAGCCTTCCTATTAATTGCCGCATTAAAAGTCGTTTAAAAGTTTCACTTGAAGATGGACGTGATGCGGGGTTGTTTTTACCTCGCGGTAATATTTTACGTGGTGGTCAGTTATTGCAAAGTGAATGTGGATTATTGATTGAAGTGACCGCAGCGCCTGAAACTGTTTCTAGCGTGTATTGCGAAGATGCGTTATTGCTTAACCGAGTGACTTATCACTTAGGTAATCGCCACGTTCCTCTACAAATTTCAGATGGTTGGGTGCGTTACCAACATGATCATGTGTTAGATGACATGGTGATAGGCCTTGGTGCCAAAGTGACCGTAGAACAAGCAGAATTTGAGCCTGAAGATGGCGCTTATGGTGGTCGTTCGGGTGGGCACCACCATCATGATCACTCTCATTGATACACTCAAGTTACTTGAGTATATAACTTGAAATCGAATTTAAAAATAGAACAAACAAAAAGGATATTTGCCATGAAATTAGTTCGCTTACTCACACTTACTTCTGTTTTTGCTGCTCCTGCAGCGTTTGCACATGTTGGTCATATGCATGATCACGGCTCAAGCAATGCTTTTTTTGAAGGTTTTATACATCCACTAACCGGACTTGATCATTTAGTGATGTTATTGGGTTTAGGCATGTTAATTAGCCACTTTACGGCGAGTAAATCAAGTTCACTGGCTAAACCTACTTTATTTATTGCAGCGCTGGTTAGCTTAACGGTTGGGCTTGCAGCGGGAAGTCTATTTGGCGCAATTAGTGGTGTGGAGTTAATGATTGCCGCATCTATTTTTGTGGTTGCATTGGGGATATGGAATACTTTTTCAGCGCGTGAATCTTTAACTCAAGGTTTAGTTATTGCTTCTGTTGGCTTGGTATTCTTCCACGGTTTTGCTCATGGCGTAGAAGCAACAGGCGGGCTAGTCGGATTTGGCGCAGGCATGTTAGCCGCAGCGTTTGGTATCCTGTTTACCGGTGAACGTATCGCGTATTTCTTATCAACTAAGTGGTTAGGTGCTGGTATTGCTGTTTCTGGCGCAGCACTAATGATGGCGTCTTAATTGTTTATGACCGATGTAATTACGACGGATTTATTGTCGGCCTCTAATCAATTAAATAAGATTGGAGATTCGTTTCATCATAGCCACTCTGACGTGTCTTGCTTTCGTCTATTTCAGCTAATAAGTCCTTCTTTACCGATTGGCGGCTTTACCTATTCACAAGGTTTGGAATGGGCGGTTGAAGCTGGCTGGGTGAGTAATCAAGCTAAGTTAATGGATTGGCTTGAAATGATGATCAATAACAGCTTAGTGACGTTAGAGCTGCCGATTTTAGCTAAATTCTATCAGGCATTGGAAATCGATGATGATGTGAGTATTGAATATTGGAGTCAGTATTTATATTCGTGTCGAGAAACCAGCGAACTTCGTGCAGAAGAGCTGCAACGAGGCAAGGCACTTTTTACTTTACTAAAGCAGCTTGATTTGCCGATTAAAGGTGAATGGCAGCCAGAAGATGATCCGAAAGCGGCGATGCAAAACCAATTGCTAGGATTTTGTGTCGCAGCAAAAGCGTGGGGGATTTCTCTACACAGTTTGCAACAAGGCTACTTGTGGAGCTGGGCGGAAAACATTGTGATGGCAGGGGTAAAGTTAGTGCCACTTGGACAAACTGCTGGTCAAAAATCGTTAATTGCTCTATCAGAATGGTTGCCTCAAGCGATAAAAAAAGCCAATCAAATTCAAGATGACGATATTGGTAGTTTTACGCCTGCCGTGGCCATTGCCAGTAGTCGTCATGAAATTCAGTATACAAGGTTATTCCGTTCTTAATTTTCACCATCAATAGAATGGAAACCTGACAAAACAAGGAAGATAAAATGTCTCAACCAAGTAACCAAAGCGAAAGCTATAAACAACCATTACGTATTGGAATAGGCGGTCCGGTCGGATCAGGTAAAACGGCATTGTTAGAAGTATTGTGTAAAGCCATTCGTGAGCGTTTGAATATTGCGGTAGTGACCAATGATATTTACACACAAGAAGATGCCAAAATACTCACTCGCGCAGAAGCGTTAGATGCCGACCGTATTATTGGTGTCGAAACAGGAGGCTGCCCACATACTGCGATCCGTGAAGATGCTTCAATGAACCTTGCCGCAGTTGAAGAGCTCGCGAAGCGTCATAAAAACCTGGATGTGGTGTTTGTGGAAAGTGGTGGGGATAATTTAAGTGCGACTTTTAGCCCTGAACTTGCTGATTTAACTATTTATGTGATTGATGTAGCTGAAGGGGAAAAGATCCCTCGTAAAGGTGGTCCAGGTATTACTCGTTCAGATTTATTAGTGATTAATAAAATTGACTTAGCACCGTATGTTGGTGCGTCATTAGAGGTGATGGAATCTGATACTCAGCGTATGCGCCCAACTAAACCTTATGTGTTTACGAACTTAAAAGAGAGTGTCGGGCTCGATACTATAATCGACTTTATTATTACTGAAGGCATGCTGAAGCCGAAATATTAACCGCGATTACTCGAAGTACAGATTGAAAGTAAACTAAGCTTAGTGGCAATTTGGCTACTAAGCTTTTTTATTGTTAATCAGTTATTGGGTTCCTAATTGACTAATTGATTGATCTTTAACAAATATAGACCGAATGGCGGTTGTTATTTACGGGTTAAATTCGCTTTTTATGTAATATTACGTTACATTTGCCGCCATATTTTTGAACTTTTCAATTTTAAATGGTCTGTTATAACATATCATTTTTATCGAGTTGATATTTAGCCGGCTCTTGAGGTCGATTCACACAACTCCCTACTCTGGGAACTATAGAAACTAAATCTTATGTCTAAACAAAAATTTGCAGAACTTCGCCAGCATCCTAAGTTTTCATTGATGCTTATACTTGGTGTGGCTTTTGTCGTGTTACTTATTATTGTTTTAATTGCCGAACCGGGTGATGGGCGCAAATCAGTTCCTATGGATATGGACAAAATCTTATCAGATGACGCCAAAGCGGTTGCCGCCACTAAGCCTGTTTATGTGGATGAAAATGTTCCACTTTATTCATATGAAATTCAAGATGGTGACAATTTAAGTAGTATCTTCGTTCGTCTTGGAGTTCCATATGGTGACATGCTTAGTGTTATGGATACTGACCAAAACCACTTAACATTAGATACTTTAAGGCCGGGTGATATCTTAAAAATTTGGATGGATGAAGATCTAGAACATTTAACTAAATTAGAAGTTGAATTTACTTTAGCTGATCGTGTGGTATTTACTCGTAATGATGATGAAAGTTATACCTTCCAAGAAGTGAATCTACCGGGTGTATGGAAAACATATCCATTGGTAGGTGAAATCCAAGGTAGTTTCTCTACTTCCGTTTATAAATATGGCATTTCAGGTGCGGAAACGGCACAGATTACCCAGCTATTAAAAGATAAACTGAATTTTGCTCGAGATTTACGTGCGGGTGATAAATTTGAGATCTTACAAAAACGTCAATTTATTAATGGCGTTGCAACTGGTAACCGTGAGATTGATGCGATCCGTATTTATAACCGTGGTAATGTGATTAGTGCTTATCTGCATGCCGATGGCCAATATTATGATCGTCATGGAGATAGCTTACAGCGAGCATTTTTACGTTGGCCAGTACGACAACACTACCGTATTAGCTCACCTTTTGATGCAAATCGTTTGCACCCAGTAACCCATCGCCATGCTCCGCATAATGGCGCTGATATTGCTTGCCCTACTGGTACCGATATTCTGGCAGCAGGAGATGGTATTGTAACGTTAACGACTAACCACCCATACGCAGGTAAATATGTAGTGGTTCAACATGGTTCGACTTACCGTACTCGCTATTTACACCTAAGCAAAATTCTTGTTCGTCAAGGTCAGGTGGTTCATCGTGGGCAAGTGATTGCAAAATCTGGTGCTACAGGACGTGTAACCGGGCCACACTTACATTATGAATTCATTATTCGTAACCGCCCAGTGAATTTCTTAACCGCGAAGATCCCGATGGCTACATCGATTTCTAAAGAAGAGAAAGCCGCGTTTGAAGAACACGTGAAAGCGGTTAATGCACAGTTTGAACAAGTAGCGCTTAAGAATTCTGACAAGCAAACTATTGCTAGTAATTAATCGTATCTAATAATAGAATTAGCTTGTTGACTAAAGAGTAAGTGTTTTCTGCACTTGCTCTTTTTTATTGTATTGAATCAAGGATGAGCGATGAATCATGTAGAAAACTCTCAAGAAGATAATCTTGAAATTAAGCAGCCTCAAACTTGGAAAACGCCACAAACTTTTTTGATGCTTATTTCAATAGTGGTTCCGATTGCCTTTGCTAGTTGGATGGCATTATTAAATAACTTCGTGGTAGAGAAGGCGGCTTTCACAGGTGCAGATATAGGCTTGCTACAAAGTGTACGTGAAATTCCAGGCTTTTTAGCCTTTACCGTGGTCTTCGTATTGCTGTTCATTCGTGAGCAAAAGTTTATGATCGTCGCGCTTGCCATGCTATCGATTGGTGTGGCTATCACCGGCTTTTTTCCTTCAGTACTTGGTCTGTTAATGACGACCTTATTGATGTCTATAGGTTTCCACTACTTCGAAACCTTAAAGCAATCGCTATCTTTACAATGGCTGAGTAAAGAAGAAGCGCCAGAGTTTTTAGGTAAGTTAATTTCGGTGGGCGCTCTTGCATCATTACTGACTTACGGCGCATTGTGGGTCATGTTAGAAATTTTGAAGTTTGATTATTGGCATGTGTATTTAATCACTGGCAGCTTGGCATTAAGTGTGACTGTCTTTATGTGGTTATCATTTCCACAATTTGAAGCAACAACCATTCAGCATAAAAACTTAATTTTAAGAAAGCGTTATTGGTTGTATTACGCGCTTACTTTTATGAGTGGAGCTAGGCGTCAAATCTTTAC
Organism: Vibrio algivorus; assembly: GCF_002218005.2. GTDB lineage: Bacteria > Pseudomonadota > Gammaproteobacteria > Enterobacterales > Vibrionaceae > Vibrio > Vibrio algivorus. Next base: position 1,017,859 of record NZ_AP018679.1, on the reverse strand, counting down.
CGTGTTTGCCGGTTTTTTGATGGTAGAAAAATTTCACTACTCGGCGGCTGATATTACATTACTCTTTTTAATCAACTATGCGTTTAACTTTCTGTTTGCTAAGAAAATTGGTCAATTCATTGGCGTTGTGGGTGAAAGAAAGGCGCTGATTTTTGAATATTGTGGATTAATTGGTGTGTTTGTTGGATATGCGTTAGTAGAAAACTCACATATTGCTGCGGGTTTGTACGTGGTCGATCATTTATTCTTTGCACTAGCATTAGCGGTTAAAACCTATTTACAGAAAATTGCTGATCCACAAGATATGGCATCTACCGCTGGAGTTTCGTTTACCATCAATCATATTGCTGCGGTAGTGATCCCGGTGACATTTGGTTTACTGTGGCTACATTCACCTGCGGCGGTGTTTTATATTGGTGCCGGAATGGCTGCAGTATCTTTGATTTTATCTTGTAATATTCCGCGTATGCCGAAGCCGGGTAATGAAGTGTGCCGCTTTAAATGGGGAAGTGAAGTAGCTGAAAAATAACCTACTTTAGACTTTCTTAAACGAGGCAATGTGATCTAAGCGGATCCGTTGCCTCGTTTTATTTTTATCGGTGAGTTCTACTTCGAGCCATTCTCCTGTTTCTTTTTCTAAATAGACATTAATGGCTGAGGCGACAAGTATACGATTGTCATGTAAATGAATTTCAAGCTTATCATGATGCATACAGGCAACCTCAAACTCATCGTACCGTGAGCAAGCTATCGGCTGGTATTTTATCTCGTCGTTCATACTCGCTCGCTTATACTAACTTCAGTTGAGTCTATACCCAAGTGACTTAGGAATGCCTGTACAAGCTTAGTCTTTAAATGCACTAGGTGTGAAAGTATTCGCTTTTGGACGAACCACCACAGTACCGGCAATCTTGTCATGAAACCCTTGTTTCTTACTATCGAAACCGACCCAGATAAAGCCCAGCATAAATAAGAAAGTCGATACAAAGTAGCCTAAGTAACGAATAACTGATTGAACGGTGGTCAAACGTTGTCCGGTTTTCGCATCGACAACTTGTGCTTTGATCAGCATTTTACCTGGTGTTGCGCCGCGGAATTTCCAAAATAGCACTGTGATAATGAGAAGCGGAATGTAGTTCCACCAAGTATCAGATAGCATGGTACCGGCCCATGAAGTGGTGTAGGAAGAGTAAGAGTAGTGCTCTGTTTGAGTGGTAACGCTTTGTTGATAAGACTCTAATCCTGGTAGTGCAATGAGTATTAAGGCAATTGAATACAGGATATTATCAATGATACTGGCCCCAACACGTGACCAAAACCCAACATATTCGTACTCCATTAACGTGTCGCTTAATTCAAATTTTTTCATAACTTATCCAGTTTGTTTTTATTATCTATGCAGTTTTTGTTAAGCCGCGCTAACAATAGCTGAAATCACACCAATAAGACCACCAAATACGCCGCCCCAAACAACAAGCCAACCTAAATGTTGTTGAATCATAGTCTTAACGATTTCTTTGACCATCTTAGGAGTTAATTCGTTCAATCGTTGATCAATAATATTCTCAATATTGGCTTGGATATCCTCCATCATCGACGGTTGCTCTAACTGCTCTTTTAATGCTTGCTTCACTTGGTCACTTTGACTGATTTCAATCATAGATTCTTGCATTTTCTCAATGAAAGGTTGTTTCAGTGGTTGAAGCGCTTCCGCTCCACCCAGCATTGCTAACATTCCGCCAAAAGAAGAATGGCTGATCACTTCTACTAAAGAGTTAAAGCTAGGCTCTAAATTGATTTTCTGTATGACGGGCTTTAAGTCTAACGATGCGTTGCTTGTCAATTCTTGGCTTAAGAACTTATCGATGTTTTGGTTTGTAAAAAACTGCATCATCATGAGATTTTTAATCGCTGCTTTAAACTCTTCAAAACGAGCTGGGATAATGCCTGAGCCATACAACCCCGGTACTTTTTCGAACAACATGTGAATGGCTAGCCAGTTAGTTACCGCGCCTGAAAAGGCAAATAAGCCAGCATAGAGGACAATGGTGTTTTGTGTCTGATAACCAATCGCTAATAAAACAATTGAAATAAGGTTGGTAATAAAGCTTTTGTTCATAGTGATTTTCTTGCTTCGATATATATATAAAATTAAGGCACAAAAAAGGATGATAAACGTGAGTAGTATCATCCTTCGACGGTCACTGAGTATATGGTTTGCTTAAAACTCTTTAGGAGCAAAGCCAGTCATTTCTTCTAATTTTAACTCTTTACCAATTTTGGTCAAAGGGTGGACGATAACAAGGCCTTTTACTGATTTTTTCAGTTTTCCTTGGTCGGCTTTCTCTTCTTTGGTTAATGCACGACTAAAAGGCATCGCGAGTAAGGCTTTACGTTCTTTATTTAAATCGTAGCTTTTTTTGTGGTTAAGCTGAGCGATTTTTTTGCTGAGTTGATTAATTTCAGTTTCAAATTGATAAATCATCGCGTTATCTGCTCGCTTTTGAGCAGCTTCAAGTTTATGGCGGCACTTATCGAGTCGATTATTCAGTTGTTGTAGTTCATTTTGTTGGCTCATGTGTTCACCATATACTCTAAAATTAAATCAGTGGAGTGCGTCAAATTACGCGAGGGCGGAGTATAGCACAGCGCCTGCCTTTAGATAACTTACTTATTGGATTTGGTATTATTTATCAAAAAAAGGTTTTTCAATACCTAGCTTAACCATGAATAAATATTTTATCTTTCGATAGATATTAGAATATTTTACTAGAATATTCTTAGAATCAATAACCGTAGTATCGCCCCAATAGGAGAGCGTATGAATACCATCAGAAAAGGGTTCAACAGGCATTAGATCTTTGAAGTGCAGCTCTTGATATTCAGTTGGTGAAATCGCTGTTATTTTCATTATTTGTAAACTACCACCATAAGTCTGTTGGCAGTTTTGTCCTACACGGTAGTACTGACCATTGTCTTCGATGATTGGGCCGCCATTTCGACCATTCCTAATATCATTTGCGATAGGAGATAAAGGGTGTAATTGGTACTCACCGAGTAATGTATCAGAGTAGAACAATAGCTGCTTGAAAGGGGCATCAGAGGTGGAGGTAAACAAATAGAAAACGTGGTTTATTTTTTTGATATTGGAGTCGATATACTTTCCATCGTTAAGTAACGTTTTATGTTTGACGAATTTTGAACCATTAAATTGGTAGAGCGTGATTTCATTCAAATCGGATGTTTCGACAATACAATAAATGTCGCCGGCTTCTTCGAAGATGAATGGGTATGATTTATGTCCGGTGATGGTGTTTATATCATTAAAGAAAGGATAGCGTTTTCCTTCTAAATCCACGCATTCAATTTTTCCATTACCATGGGAGTAATCAAAAATTTCATAAGCAATAAAGCGTTTTTCACCGATCATGAAAATGAATGGATCTGCCTCGAAATCTTTTTCGGTAAAGTTGAACCATTGGATATCAAATGCTTTCAGGCCGTGTTCAATAATGGATATCGGATTTTGTTGTATTAATCCCATTCGCCAAAAATCTTGAGTTGTAAATTTGCTTAATAGTGATTTCAAAACAGGATCCTGTGTTTAAAGAGGACTAATTAAATATGTCTATTATTGTACACTTTAGAATAAGGATTAATCTATGTTACGCGTGTAAATTATACCTATAAAACTAGAGTTTATGTGGCGCTCTATTGTTAAATAGCATTTCATGATGACCAGAAATAGACTATACCCAAGTGACTTCAAGATGCAGGATTCAGAGCTATCATCCAAACCTTTAGGCAAGGAAGATTGGCGAAGGAATGTAGACACCTTTCAAACCAATCTGACGCAGTATAAAGATTTGGATGAAGCTCCCGAAGGGCAAGTTAAAACAAGCTTTATGCGGCGTTAAATTGAGTAGAGATAGAATAACTATGATCATATTCAATTTGCCTTGCCTAAAGCTTGTTTTATTTTTGCTGAAACTCGCATCTTGAAGTTATTTGGGTATATAATATCGAACATAAATTGCACATTTATGTCCGATAATCTGTCTGGTCAATGGTACTGTAATGAACCTATTTAAATTATCAATGAAAACGGTGTTAATTACCTTGATTCCACCTTTCATGTTTTTATTTTTTAATACTGCTTGTGCTAGTACTATTGATTATTCTCCAGTCGAAAGTGACCAAATTCTTGTGAACCCAGATATAGGGATCGTTGATCACCAAACGATTAACATCAAAGATAATCCCTATTGGAATATTCCAAGTTATCCTGAGACTTCTGTTGTGTATTTTCGCTGGTATTGGGAAGAATTAGAACCGGAAAAAGGGGAATATAACTTCCAACTTATCGACCAAACTATTCAAGATGCCGCAAAACTGAATAAGAAAGTGGTTATTCGCTTTATGACTCTGGCTGGTAAAGATGAAACTTACTATGCTGGTGCACCACGGCAGTATAAGAAGGTGCTCGGAATTCCGTGTTGGTTGAAGCAACAATTAGACCCAGAAACTCAAGATTTTTGCGCTGACGATAATAGTTTTGTCCCTGATTACCATGACCCCATTTTTCAGAATCATTTAAATAACTTTCTTCAAGCAATGGGCGCTCGGTATAACTCGAATCCTAATTTGTTACGTTTAGATGTTGGTTTAGTTGGTACTTGGGGGGAAGGACACCTGTACTCTCATACCGCCGATAACGCTTCAACGTTGGGAGCGAATGGTTACACGGCAGAAAACTTGCAGGCTTATATTGATATGATGAAAGCTGCGTTTCCTAATACAATGTTAACCATTGATTTAGGGACAACCGATGATGATTTCTCTGGTATGGCGACTCGTCAAGGCTTAGGTTGGCGTGCGGATTGCTTCGGTGATTGGACACCTGGTTGGAACCATATGCAAGATGCTTACCCTCAAACGTTGTCGCATATCGAAAACACTTCCGATCCTTTAATTCTATCCCGTTGGAAACACGCCCCGGTCGATTTTGAGATTTGCTATACCATGCAAGAGTGGGCACAACAGCCGAATGTGTATACTCAAGAAAAGGTAATTAAAACCTTTGATAAGGCACTTGATTTACACGCTTCACTTTTTAACCTTAAATCGAGTGAGATCCCACCTGTATATCAGCAAGCATTGGATGAGTTTAGAAAAAAACTTGGTTACAGGTTAGTGCTAAAGCATCTCACTGTGCAAAGTAAATTCAGAGCGGGTAGCTTTATTGCTATTCAGTCTGATTGGGTTAATAAAGGCAGTGCGCCAAGTTATACTAACTATCCGGTAGTGTGGCGCTTAGTTGATAGTCAGGACAATGTAGTAGCTTATTTTCAAGCTAATAACGATATCACTCAATGGCTACCGGCAGAGCATAATGGTGATGCACCTACCGTCTATAGTTTAGCGAATAAATTCAGATTACCGGAGACTCTGAAGCCGGGAAAATACCAACTAGAAGTTGGTTTGGTAAGCCTAGGATCACGCAATGCTAAAATAAAAATTGCGATCGATAACGAAAATAGTAATAACTGGTATCGATTGATCAATGTCGATATTAAATGATTCAATGTTAATAATTATAAAAATAAGGGATTTTATTTTGGTGGGAAATAATGAATCATAACGTTGTTAAAGTTTATAAAGATAGCTTCACCTCTGTGATGAGGCTTTTTGATTTCGTTGCTATAAATTTAACATACATAGGTTTGTTATGTATTAGCGAGAAAACAATTTCTATTTTAGATATTGCTGTTGCTCTAGTAATTGCTTTTATGTTTTTATCAATTGGAACCTTTACAGGGTTTTATGATCTCTCTATTCACGATAAAAAAAGAAAAATCATATTAAAGCTTACCTTCAACTCAATTTGTTTAGTGGCGATTTTGTGGGCTTTACGTCATGCACTTGAAACTCTCCCGGGAATGGCTGATGTGTTAGCAAAAGAAAGCATCGTCCATAGTGAATATTTATGGTCCTATCTGATTATCTTAGCCAGTCGTCTTGTTCTAACAAGAGTACAAGTATCAAAGCCGAGAATTGCGATTCTTGGGATGACACCAATTGGGCTGTCGGTTGAAAAGGGTTTAGTAGCGAAATATGGTTCTTCTATCGTACATAATATCTCTTACTTTGATGAAAGAGCTGAGAATCGATTTGGGTATATAACGAGAGGAAGTTATCAAGGGAAGATTGATGACCTACTTACCATCGCGAAAAATAATGAAGTAGATGAAATCTACATTGCTTTGCCTATGGTTGCTCGAGATCGTATTAGAAATTTCTTGCGTATTTTGTCTGATAGTACGGTGGATATAATGATAGTCCCTGATTTATATAGCTACCATCTATCGAGTGCTCAGCTAAGAGACGTTGGTGGGGTGCAGTCTTTTAGTGTGTTTACTTCTCCATTTGAAGGCTTAGGAGGCATTATTAAAAGGGTTATTGATATTCTTGTCGGTAGCTTAATCACTCTCATGATATTACCTGTGATGGCTTGTGTTGCACTAGGGGTGAAATTAAGTTCTCCTGGTCCGGTATTATTCAAGCAAGATAGATATGGCTTAGGTGGCAAAAAGATTAAAGTTTGGAAATTCCGTTCAATGAAAGTGATGGAAAATGATGCTGTTGTTACTCAAGCAACGAAAGGTGATCCTCGAGTGACTAAATTTGGCTCATTTATTCGCAGAACCTCTTTAGATGAATTACCTCAATTTTTTAATGTTCTACAAGGGACGATGTCAATTGTCGGGCCTAGACCTCATGCGGTTTCTCATAATGAAGAGTATCGAAAAATCGTTGATAACTATATGATTCGTCACAAAGTGAAACCGGGCATCACTGGGCTTGCTCAAATTAAAGGCTATCGAGGTGAAACGGATACTGTCGATAAGATGGTCAAGCGTGTTGAATACGATATTCGCTATATGCAAAATTGGACACCCATGTATGACTTTAAAATTATCTTTTTGACTATTTTTAAAGGTTTTGTCAGCGAAACGGCTTATTAAAGGTTTGCTATGAGGGTGAGCAGTAGCATCGCTTTATTACAGAAAAAGCAATGGTATGCACTGCTACTGCTTTTTTTTACTATGCCGTCGTTTGCCGAGTTTTCCTCTAACACTCATATTGATTGGCTAGGTTTAGAGTACCAAAGCAACCTAACGGCAGAGTATGGGTACAATGATAATGTATTTTATCAAGAGCATTACCAAGTTATTGGCTCGGACTATGTTGCAGTAAAACCGGAGCTATCGATTGCTGGTAAGCGAAACACCAAAGATTTTTACCTGTTTTATCAAGGTGATTACCGGAAGTATAACGATCAGCAAGTTGAAGACGATAGCTACAATGACCATTTTTTCTATGGCACTTTTGACTGGGAATTGGGTATCCGCCATCACCTCAATTTGAGCGCAAGTTATAAGTTAGGTCATGAAGCTCGTGGCTCTGGTGCGACAAAAGGTTTTTATTTTTACTCAGATGGTTCCTCTGACAAACAAGCTACCTTTAGTGATTTTAATATTACTCATGAACTAAATACGCAGAGCAGTAATTTAGCTGCCCAATATACTTATGGGGCAAAAGGCGGGAAAGGGAATTTAATCTTTGAACTTCAAAGAAATGAGTTGGATTACGATGTATTGGATAGTTACGATCCGGTATTTCAGGACTATTTAAAAAATGAAGAATCAGTCGAAACGAGAGCGAGTATTGACTTCCGCCATCAGGTTACAGGGCACACTCGATTTGACTACACCTTAATGTATAAGACTTTTGATTACCTCGATCCTGAACGAGATAACGATGAGTATATTGCTCTCTTTTCTTTTATCAGTCAGTTCACAGGAAAATCTAAGGTAGAAGCTCGGGTTTACTATTTAGACAATAAACTGGCAAGCAGTAGCAGTTCTAGTGTCAACTGGAGTGTAATGTATCAATGGAAGCCAGTAAATTACTCAACCTTTATTGTAAAATCATCGAGTGAAGCAAAAGAAAACGATAATACTGGGGACTATATTCAGTCTTATCAAAATAGCGTGACTTGGACGCATGAGTTCTTAGGCCACGTATCGAGTGATATTACATATAATCATATAAACGATGAATATCAGATCAAAGATAATAAAGAACAATATGACTACTTAGACTTCCGTTTAGGCTATCTATTTCGACCCAATGTGGAGTTAAGTCTTTTATATCGTTATATATTGTTTACAAGTGATGATCGTACCGATCCAGTATATATGGCGGGATCTGAGTATAAAAGAGACTTAGGTTATGAGCAAAATGAAGTGTCCTTATCACTTAAAGTGGGAATTTAATATGAAGAAAATATACCTTTTGCTTAGTGTGCTTGTGATGAGTTTTATGGCTAACGTTACTCTTGCAGAAGAGCCTAAAAGTGATAGTAATCGTTACCTATTAGGGATGGGCGATCAGATCCAAATTCTCGTTTATAACGAGGCCGATTTGTCGATGAAGATACGAATTGATGAAAGCGGTAAAATTATGTACCCCTTAATCGGTGAATTGCAATTAGAAGGCAAAACACCTACTCAAGTTGCGAATGAAATCCAAGCACGCCTAAAAGATGGTTATGTGAATAACCCTATGGTCACGGTAATTATGTTGGAATTTGGACCCATTTACGTTTCAGGAGAAGTAAAAACACCGGGTAGTTATGAATATCAGCCGGGTTTTACTCTAGAAAAAACCATTGCAGTAGCGGGTGGATTCACTGACCGAGCGGATAGGGATGATATCAATGTTCGTCGCGCTAATGGCACATTATTGGAAGATGTCACCGAAACTGAAGTGATATATCCTGGAGATGTCGTTATTGTTGGGCAAAGCTTTTTCTAAATTAGGTTGTTTAAATGAATTCATTGTTTGTGGAAGACGGAAATAAGTTGGAAAGCATTATTGATTTTTCTCGTTTGTTTAAAGCTATAAAAACAAATTGGTGGAAAATTACGCTTTTCGCTGTGTTGATGACAGGATTGTCTATTCCGCTTGTGTTAATGATGACTCCAAAATATGAGTCCTATGCATCTATTTTATTGAAAGCAGAATTAATTAATTCAACGACGTTTGAAAAAACAGTCGATTTTGATTCGACTCGCGGACAGTATTACGAGACTCAATATGAGCTTTTAAAGTCTCGTCGTGTTGTTGAGAAAGTTGTCGAGGATTTAAAATTATATGAAAAGCCTGAATTTATTGATGGCCTTGATATTAATAGTCATTCCATAGAGCAACGTAAAGAAAAAAGTATTAAGTATGTCTTTGAGCATATGAGTATTCTACCAATCAGAAAGACTCAATTGGTGAGCATTGGTTTTGAAGCAAAAAATGCTCAATATGCAGCCGATGTTGCTAACGGTATTGTAAAAGTATTTATTGATTTTTCTATTGAGGATAATAATCAGGCAAATTCAAAGGTAATCGCTTTTCTGCAACAACAGGTTGATGATACTCATGCTCAATTAAAGCAAAAAGAAAAAGATTTGAATGCTTTTTTGAAGCGTGAAAATCTGATTAATTTTTATGGTGTAGATGGCCTGCCATCGAAAAAGTTAACTTTGTTGTCTGAAGATTTAGCCACAGCAAGAGCACAGCGAATCAGTATTGAATCCCTTTATAATATCGTTCGTAAATATCAAAAGGGTGATTTAATTGATCTTATGTCTATTCCTGATGTTTCTCGTCATCCAAATATTGAAAATATACGGCAAATGCTAACCGATCAGAGAACGGTATTATCTGATTTAGAAAAGAGATACGGTCCTAAACATGAACGAGTGATTCAAGCTCGCGCACAACTAGTGATCTTAGAAAACCAATCAAATCAACTAATCAAAGAAATAGCAGAAGGCATTAAAGATCAATATAACGCTGCTGTATTTAAAGAAAAACAATTACAAGCGGAAGTTGATAAAAATGCACAAGGATTTCATTTATTAGGAGTCCAAAAAACGCAATATGACAATATGATGGATGATATTGCTCATACTCGTTCTTTATATAACAAGTTACTGCAGCGTTTGAATGAGACGAAAGTGAATAACCAATTTACAGAGTCAACTACTAAGTCGATTGACGCTGCTATGGTTCCTAAAAACCCAACTAAGCCCAATAAGTCACTATTAATTATTGTCGTTGCTATCATGTCGTTATTAATTGCGGTGATGTTGGTCGTTATTGTTGCTGCATTAAATAACAAGATCATGACGGTCAGGGACATTGGCAAGCGTCTAGGGTTGAATGTATTGGGAGAGTTTAAGTGCTATAAACCCGAAACCAAAGATATGTTAAAAATGACGGTAAAAGATGCGCTTGAAAATAGCGTTAAATATCCTGCTTTAGAAGCCGCATCTTTGGGGGTACGTAGTCAGCTTTTATTGCTCAAGAGTGAGGCTCAAGTTATAGCGGTAACATCGTCAACTCAAGCAGAAGGTAAATCCTTGATATCAAGCTTAATTGCTAAGTCAATGGCGATTGATTTTAAAGTGTTGTTGATTGATATGAATCTAAGGCAACCAAGCTTAACTCAATCATTTGGTGTTGAAGATGAGAAAGGATTAATTGACGCCTTATATGGCGATAACTCGATGAAGAGCCTTATAACCACACAACCTTGGTTTGATTTCCTACCTATGGGGAGCTTATCTCGCTCACCACTAGTGGTGTTAACCAATCAAAAGTTATCTGAGCTATATCAAGATTTACGTCAAGAGTATGACTACATTATTGTTGATACCCCTGCTATTTCAGATCATAAAGATACGGTTTTAATTAGCCAATTGGTTGATGCTGGGATATTAGTCATCGAGTCAAATTATAACTCTGCCAATATTTTACTTGAAGGTTTAGAGCAGCTAAAAGATATCCAAATGTTAGGTGGTGTTCTTAATAAGGTTGATGATAAGCATTTAGAGCTAAACGAAAATTTAAACTTGCCTACGGTTGAGGATATTATTCTATGAGTTTGATTAAAGGTGCTTCCATTATTGGGGCGTCTTCTGTGATATCTCAAGCGTTTGGGGCGTTTACTATTTTGTTGATGTCCTCTCAATTTGGAATGGCAGATGTCGGTAATTATGCTCTGACACTCAGTATTGTGATGATTGGTACCCAAGTTTCACTATATGGTTCTCATTTTTTACTACCTAAAGTGGAACAGAATGAAGTGGGAAAGGCGGTGATTTTTTGCATGTTGCAGTCATGGTGTGTGAGTGCAGTTTATGTGTTTGGAGTGAGCTTTTTCTTTTCCCTTCCAGTGGTGTCGGTATACCTGTTAACCGTCAGTTATTCCATGATGATTATATCTGAATATATGTTTTTACGTCATAAGGCATTCAATACCTTGGCAATACAACGTATCTCAGTACCATTAGTGGTTTTCCTTTCTTTGCTCGCTTCACCTAAAGTGGACTATTTTTATTATATTTGGGCATGTTCTCATTTGGTTTTAATTTCTACTTGGCTGTATAAAGGGATGGATTTTAGTTACTTTTCTAAACAAGATTTTAAGTACAGAACTCAAAAACTATTTTTCTCTAAATATAAAGATCATTTATCCCGAATCGGGACTGCCGAGGTTGTGGCAAATGCAAGTTTGCAATTACCTACTGTACTGATTAATTACTGGTTTAGCCCGCTTGTGGCTGGTTACTTTGCGGTGGTAAATCGCTTCTGTTTATCGCCAGTTTTGATACTGGGTCAATCTGTTAGAAATTATACTTTTTCTAAATGGTCAGAAGACTTTCGTAATAAAACATTTAATTACGTCGAGTTTAAGCAAGTTCGTCTATTTCTTGTGTCAATAGCCGCAATGACTGTCGCTGGAATCTATTTTGTATATCCTCTAGTGACGGAATACTTTGGTAATCATCAATGGATACAATCAGTAGAAACCTCGCGCTTGATGCTACCTTACGTATTTGCCATGCTCGCCTTTGTGCCATTAACGGTAGTAGAGCTGATCTTTGGTACCCCAAGCTCGTTTTTACGCATTCAATGTGAACAGTTATTGATTGTCCTCTTAGCATTTGTGTTATTGCCATTTTTCCATAAAGATTACGCATTATCACTGTTAGCTTTCACAACGTTGACGGCTGGCCGATACTTTATGGTTTATCTCAAGATCAATAAAAATGCGACTAAATTGCGTGACGGGATTTGTGAGAAATGAATACAGGACTTTTTTTTCAAGTCTATGTATTTATAACGCTAATATTTAGCGGCACAGCTCAGTATTTCACGGAAGTACAGGCCTTTCTTTGGTTACCTTTTATCATGACGATGGGAATGGTGGCCTTATTACCGTTGCTGACACGTTACAACTTTAAACCGCTCGATCACTTAGAAATTTCTATTCTCATTTTATTTTTAGGGTTCTTTTGCTTGGCTTTAATACCGTCCATTATTCAAGTCGGAATTAAAGCAACCATTGTTGGTATTAAAAATGGCATTGGTATTTCTTTGTTATTACCTTGTTTGTTTTTAGGTTTTTGTCGTGAGTCGCAACTGTATAGAATTTGTCAAAAATTATATTGGGTGTTTTATGCTCAAATACCACTAGTACTTTATCAGTTTATCGTGGTAGTTCCTGCTCGTGTTGCTGCACAAGGCCCGATGGACAAATTTGATTCGGTAGTGGGCACTTTTGGTGGAAGTATGATTGCGGGGGGGAATGGTGCCTCCATGGGGTTATTCTGCTTACTTATTATGCTGATGAAAGTATCTGAATTTAAAAATGGAGCAACTACATTATTTTCGGCTACTGTACATGTTGTGATAGGGCTGAGTATTTGTACCTTAGCTGAAGTTAAATTCGCTATATTATTAGCTCCCATTTTTTTCCTTTATGTCTATGTTAGTTCAAGCTACATAAAAGAAGTTCGAGTAATTAGTACAAAAACAATATTATTTCTATTCTTAGGCGCGGTTATATTATTGTTAATCATCATTGTTGTTTCGACATTAACTTATGCTACTCAATACCAAGCCAATATGGGGGTATTTGATATGTTTTTAGATAGTACTAAATATATTTTTGATCCAACACTTGTTGTGGCGGGGCTTGATGGAAATTTAGATGAGCTAGGTCGATTGACCGCGTTGTATTTTTGGGGGCAGCATTCAGATGCGCATGGAATCGTTAGTCAGTTGTTCGGTTATGGGTTAAATAGCTCTAATGCTGGTGGGGCTGATCCTGGTTTTTTAGCGAAACATTTTAATTTAGGTCTAGGGTCAACTGCGATTGCTATTTTTTTATGGGAAATAGGCTTGATTGGTACAGCATTGCTTATATTAGTTGTTTATTTGATTTTTAAATATTCGAAGCCCCAGCCATATTTTTCAGTTAAGGACCTTTCGGTTGCTGATATTAAGTTACTTTCTTATCAATCCGCTTTTAGGGCATTTATTATTGTTGGTTTTATTACTTTACCTTATTCCCCATTATTGGCCTTAATCCCCGTTTTTCAGTTCCAGTTCTATTTTGCACTAGGTGCCATTTTGATTATTAGGAAAGCCACATTGACAAAATTAGAGACTTATTATGCTTAAAACTATCAACAAGGAGTTGGCTTTAAGTTCAGCCTTAATGATGAGACTGTTTATTGTTAACTTCCATCTGGTGTCATTGTTTTACCTAAAAGGGATATTTAAAAAAGTCTTTGCCGTTAAATCAGATATCGCAGCTAATTCAATTGTGGCAGACAACCCCGCTAGAGTGTTTAAGGAGTCTAAGCATGAATAAGAAAATTAAGGTAATCAATTTTGTACCAGAAGAGTTGCCATCTTATCGTCCTGATGTTGATGTGCTGTATTCAAAAGAGCTTCCAAAACAAGGTGTCGATACTACGATCGTAGGTATGCCAGATAAAGAAACACTTCATTTAGAAGATGACAGTACTCGACTATTAACCAGTAAGAAGACCAGTAATCGCCATTTAGATTCATTAGTTTATTTCTTTAATGCTATCAAACTTACCTTTCATGCCAAGAAAGCGGGTTTTAGGCTTATTCAGGTTCGCGACATGGTTTGGGTTGGGCTTGTGTGCATGTTAATTGCTAAGTTAATCAAGTTGCCGACCACCTATTGGGTTTCTTTTCTTTATGCTGAAAGTCGAACTATGCGAGCTAAAGATAAAAGTGAAAATATTCCTAGTTGGAAACGGCCAATTATTTTAGCTAGAGGCTTACTGGAAGAATTTATTCTTTATCGCATTATCCTACCGCATTCTGATCGAGTGTATGTGCAAAGTGACTTCATGTTTAACTATATGAAAGGAAAGGGCATCGATCCTGACAGTATGGTTGTCGTTCCGATGGGAGTGGACTTCGATAAAATAGAGAGTTTATCAAATACCCAAGTCAAGCATATCGAGCGTTGGGGAAATGCTCCCGTTGTAGGCTATTTAGGTAGTTTAGATCGTTTACGAAAATTAGAAGTGATTATAGAAGCATTTAAGCAAGCTAAAGAAGCTGTACCGGACTTAAAGTTACTCTTTGTAGGTGATTCTGAAGTGACGATGGACCGAGAATTCCTTCAAAAAACAGCTGATGAACTAGGTTTAACGGAAGACTTTTATATAACCGGCTGGGTCAAAACCGAAGAAGCGTGGGCTTATCTTAAAGGAGTTGATATGGTGATCGGCTTTATGAACCGTGGCTTATTATTAGATGTATCTACGCCAACCAAAGCGATGGAATACATGGCATTGAAAAAGCCAATGATTTGTAATGATTCGCCAGATCAACAGTTTGTCATTGAGCAATCAAGTTGTGGAAGAGTGACCGATGGTTCAAGCCAAGCTTATGCGGCAGCTATGATTGAACTAGCACAAAAACCCATGTCTGATGATGAATTAGAAGCGGGTTATCAATACATTAAAAGTAACCGCTCTTATGCTTTTATTGGGCATCAAGTGGCTGCAGATATTAAATATATTATACAACAACAAAATTCTTAGTGGCTGGTGATGTAATGAAAGTACTGTTTGTTAATAAATTCTTTTTTCCTCATGGTGGTGCAGAGACCGTTTTCTTTCAAGAGAGAGAAATGGTGAAAACGGAAGGTCACCAGGTGATGGATTTTTCTATGCAACATGAGAAAAATCTGCCATCAAAACAAGCTGAATTTTTTGTTGAAAATGTTGATTACCATGGCAAGCATTCAATCTTCAATAGTTTAAAAGTGGCCTTTAACTTTATACATAATCAGTATGCTTGTGATCAAATTGAAAAGCTGATTAAACAAGAGAAGCCAGATATTGTTCATTTTCATAATATCTACCACCAGATCACTCCGTCAGTTATAAAAGTAGCAAAAGACTTAGGGTGTAAGACTGTGTTAACCGCACATGATTACCGTTCAGTTTGCCCTAATTACGGAATGTTAGCCGCTGGAAAAACGGTGGATCTAGAGAAAATATCGGGCCGTTATCTCAGCTTGTTCAAATACCAATGGCAAGACGGTTCTTGGCCGAGAAGCTTTTTATTATCATTGGAAACCCTTTTTCATCGTATTAAAAAAACGTATGAAAGCTTAGATGCATTTATTGCGCCTTCCGAATTTATGAAAGCCATGCTTTTACATCAAATACCTTCAGCGAATATAAATATAATCCCAAATGGTATTGACACTTCTACTACTGAAATAGGTGAGGATGGCGGATATTTTCTTTATTGTGGGCGATTAATTGAAGAAAAAGGTATAGAAACTCTTGCCAAAGCACATCAGAAGTTGAGTGCAGATAGTCCATTAAAAGTATTGGGTACTGGCCCTTTGTTTGAACACATTGAACAGCAATATAAAAATGTTGAACTGTTAGGTTTTCAAACTGGAGAGACTCTACTTAATCTTATAAAAAATGCTAAAGCGGTTATTGTGCCTTCGGAAGTGAATGAGAACTGCTCGATGTCAGTGCTTGAAGCTATGAGTTATGGCAAACCAGTGATTGGTGCCAATATTGGTGGTATTCCAGAACAAATTATTGATGGTGAGACAGGTTACTTATTTGAAGCCGGTAATGCTGATGAGCTTGCTAATAAAATGCAATTACTGGCGGATGATGAAAGCCTTGTCAGGGAAATGGGTCAAAAAGCACGCGCAAGACTGTTAGAAAAGTACTCATTAGAAAAACATAAAACCGATCTTATGGATCTATACACTTCGTTACTGGCTCAATAGTTTATGCCAGTCATCGTGATTAAGTGTGAGCAATTAAACGGGGCTTTATTGTGAATAAATCAATTTTGGTATTGGGAACACGTGGTATCCCTGACCTTCTTGGAGGGGTTGAGTCACACTGTCAGTCCTTGTATCCATTACTGGTTGATAAATATGGTCTAGATATCACCGTAACTGCCCGTAAACCCTATGTTTCTTATAGTGAAAGCGTTTACCAAGGCGTTAAACTCAAAGCCTTGCCGACACTAAAGAATAAGTCTCTTGAAGCGCCTGTCCACTCATTGCTGGCTGCGCTTTATGCGGTAAAAAGCAAAGCGGATATTGTTCATGTGCATGCAATCGGCCCGGGTTTAGTTACTCCGTTATTACGCTTATTTGGTAAGAAAGTGGTGTTTACTCATCACAGCCAAAATTATGACCACCAGAAATGGGGCAAGTTAGCGAAGTTTATCCTACGATTAGGTGAAAAATTTGCCATGACCTTTGCCACCGAAGTGATTGTGATTTCAGACTTCATGCAAGACTTAATGAAAGAAAAATATGGCCGTGATAACTGCCATCTCATCTTTAATGGTGTTAATCCGCCACAGTTGCCCGAACAAAACAAAGTGGCTGAATATTTATCAAAATACGGTTTGCAATCGAAAGACTATGTCGTGGCAGTTGGTCGGTTCTCTCAAGAGAAGGGCTTAGACGTTTTATTAGAAGCCTACAAGCGTAGTGGGATCAATAAAAAGTTAGTCTTGGTCGGTGATAATGATCACCCGACGGATTACAGTGAATCGTTAAAAGAATCTGCTCGAAATACTAAAGGTGTGGTGTTGACCGGTTTTTTATCAGGTGATGAATTACAAAGTATCTTTTCACAAGCAGATACCTTCGTTCTCCCCTCATTCAGTGAAGGTTTACCTATTGCCCTATTAGAAGCGATGTCTTTTTCTTTGCCGGTTATTGTTAGTGATATTTCAGCTAATAAAGCCGTTCACCTACCTGATAGTTGTTATTTCCCGACTGGTGACAGCCAACGATTAGCCAAGATGTTGAGAGAAAAAGTTGGTCAAGCTCCGGTGTCTTACGATGAATATCTCAAAAGGTATGATTGGGATTTAATAGCGCAGCAAACTTATGATGTTTACTTGCTTGCGGCTGGTGAAAAGTAGAGTCGACAATTCTTTTGATAAAGTTATATAGCATTGATTGTTGTAAAGAGGCGATAAGCGTGGAGCAAAAGTATACCGAAGAACAGCGTCAGGTGATTTCTCGTGTGATGCGAGCAATACCTCAAGAGGTTCTTGATAGCTTTGATAGTAAGCAACGAGACGCGATTGAAATGGCCGTTGCCGTTAATAATGTAAGAAATGACCACTACGTTGATTTTCGGCCAGTGATCGGTGTTGGTCGTTGGCGTTATTATGCCGTCTTTTTATTAGGTAAGGATCGTCGTAAGACTTCAAGTCGTTCAAGTACTTTATCTATGGTACTTAAGTCATTGTTTATTCTTGCGAGTGTTTTTGTTCTATTTTCATTTGCTGTTTTAGTGATGTATTTAATTAAGTCTGCATTGGGTATTGATATCTTTCAGCATTTTTCTTTTGGTGTATGGGATTATTTCCAAAGTCATTTTAATTAAATTTAATCAGTTGTATACCCGTCATACTTGAAGCTGTAGCTTTGTTGTCGGCGTTCATTCGACTCACTGCAACTCCAATTACTTTGGGTATATGCGCTATAGGTTTTAATGTTTGTGTTTAAAAGAAAATTATTTAATCCGATTTTTGTCATTTATATGGCTATCGCTTTGGTTATTTCGGGTTGTGGAAACAATGAATATCCATGGCAACAAAATACAGTGACTAGTGATAATCGTGAACAGTATGCGATGGAAAATCCATTTGATTATATTGTTAATAGTGACGATCCTAATGCGCCACAATGGAATCAAAATCTCAATAATGGGATAGGGGGCTATGAACCAAAACCGACAGATAATCGTGAGCAAATCGTACTTGGCCCTGAGCAACTTAATATTGCTGCTGGTGAAAGCCAAAGCTATGAAAATAAAATTATTTATATCAGGGCGACCGATGACCAGATTCATGATTTGAACATCGAAGGTTCTTTGAGCTTTACAAACTGTTTACTGCTGTGGGACCAAAATGTTGAAGAGCAACTTAGGTTTAAAGTAACGGGTCAATTAGATATAACGGACTCCTATGCCTTTTCACATACTGGAAGCTGGGTTGCTTGGGATTTCTTGGGGAATAGTGTGATTCAATTTGACCACTTCCAAGGTACGCCGTGGATAACCATTAATGGGCCAGTGACGTATTCTGCCGTTAATTATTCAACTGTACATATGACAATTTTAAACTCTGTAAATGGGGCAGATATACATGTCGATCAATCACATAGTATTTGGTTAGAAATGTATCCAATGTCAGGTGATAGCACCATTGAGCTGGCCAAAAACCGAGTTTGGAGCGATTTGAATTTAGATGACATGTGGTTGAACACGACCTTTGATATCACAGATTCTTATATTTACGAACAAGATATCGCACTAAAGCAGGAAGTGAATTTAACGATTGAGAATGCGATCGATGGTTTTGGATTAGGGTGGGAAATTAATCCTGACTCTTTTGATTCATCAATGACAGATCATAGTTGTAGTTTAGATGCGCTAGGAAATCCAACAGGTCGTGCAGAGGCGGAAGTCGTAGAAGATAAAACATGGACTTGTGGGAATAGTTCATTAACGTTACATAACTCAAAAGTGTCTACAGCATGGCCTGACTTAGAAGGCGATGTCGACTTAACCATAACGAATTCTTATCTTGTTGATCCAAGAATGTATGGCCGTAATATAAGCCCACTTGGTGTTTATACGATTAAGAATTCGACAGCAGAAGCTCCTATGGCGATTTCGGGTGGGCAAATGTATTTAGAAAATGTGAAGATACTTAACACACTGAATGCTGTTGGATCAGGTAGTGTAATTAAGGGTTATAAGGTAACTAGCTTTGATCCAAATACACCTTATACACTTAATGAAAGTGATGGTGGAGTGTATCAAGAACTTGATGCACTGCTTTAGTTGCTGGCACTTAGGTGATGATACTCAAACGATAAATTTTCGCCTCTATTTACAAAAAAGCTCCACCTCTCTGGCTTGAATTCTGTAGCCTGAGAAGCGGAGCTTTTTAACAATAGGAGATTATAATTGATGGGAATTAGCTTACCCCGTCGCCTCATCCACCAAATATAAAATCGATTGATAAGGCACTCCGCTGTGGTGCGACAGACCAATTTCACAAGTTAAACTATTACTAAAGCCTCGCCTGCAATGCACGGGAACTTGTTCTTTAAGTGGGGCGAGCGCCGCGGCATTAAGCTCTGGGGTGTTAAATCCTTTATCGCCAGCCCAGCCACAACATTGAATATGCTCAGGTATGATCACCTTCTTGGCGCAGCGTTGTGCGAGTTCTACCATGATGTTTTCTAACCCTAGTGTGCGTGTACTACAAGTTACATGCAGCATGATGGTTTCATTAATCGGTTCAAAGTTCAGGTGAGGCGTGACGTGTCTCATGACAAATTCAGAAGGTTCAAACAAGTGTAGTGGCTTAGTAAATTGCGCCAAGCTTTGTTTAACACACGGACTAGTATCCATTAGAATAGGGTATAAGCCTTGGTGGCTCGCCTGCCATAAGCTGTCTTCTAAATCTTTTGCTTTACTGTCGCCTAATTGGTTTAACCCTTTGCTCTTATAAGGCATACCGCAGCATTGATTATCCAAATCTTTAGGGAGAATAATATCGAAACCCGCTTTGGTGATCAGAGACATCGTGACTTCGGTCAGTGCTTGCTGAGTATGGTTTGATGTAGAGGTTCGGCTGATACATGATGGAAAATAAACCACTTTACGATGTTGAACATCGGCGATTTTAAATCGATCTTGTTGCGCTTGTTTTTGAGTATCCATCGGTAATTTATGGTGGTTCGCGTTTGGAATCTCTGGTAGCCATAAAGGCAGACGCTGACCACTTAATCGACGAGTACCATTGGCGACTTTGGATATCAGATCATTGGGCAGTAACTTAGAAATAATATGATTAATAGTTAGCCCATGTTTAACCAGTTTTGTTGAGGTACTGAAATGTTTATGAGTCCAATGAGCAATGAGAGGCGCTTTATCTGTGTGTCGCTCGGATCGTAATTTCTTTATTAAATCACCCGTATTTATCCCAACTGGGCAACGTTGTTCGCATAGCCCTGTAGCTGCGCACGTTTCAATGCCTTGGTAGTTAAACAGTTTTTCCAGCTCAGGTGCAGTGGCTTTTCCATCTCGCTTTTGTTGCTGTAATTCTCGATATAGCACAATGCGCTGGCGCGGCGACAAGCTTAAAGTACGGGAAGGACAAACCGGCTCACAAAAGCCACATTCAATGCAGCGGTCAACTAACTCATCCGCTTTCGGCATAGGTTTGAGATCGCTTAAGTGGGCATGAGGGTTATCATTAATAATTACACCAGGATTCAGCAAACCTTGAGGATCAAATAACTGCTTAATTTCTTG
This sequence comes from Vibrio algivorus, assembly GCF_002218005.2. Lineage (GTDB taxonomy): Bacteria > Pseudomonadota > Gammaproteobacteria > Enterobacterales > Vibrionaceae > Vibrio > Vibrio algivorus. Next base: position 997,064 of record NZ_AP018679.1, on the reverse strand, counting down.
CATTAAGCGATAACCTTGTTGGCCCCATTCAAGCTCCACATAGGGTGCCATATTACGGCCAGTGCCGTGTTCTGCCTTGAGTGAGCCTTGGTACTTCACTGCAACCAGTTGAGTGACTTCATCCATAAATTGACCGTAGCGATCAATTTCTGTTTGAGCTTCAAATCCTTGAGTAAACACAAAGTGCAAGTTGCCATCCAATGCATGTCCGAAAATAATGCCTTCAGAGTACTCATATTTTTCAAATAACTGCTGAAGTTCTCGAACGCCTTGCGCTAAGTGCTCAACCGGAAAAGCCACATCTTCAATAATGACAGTTGTGCCCGTTTCTCTTATTGCTCCTACCGCGGGGAATAAACCTTTACGGATATCCCATAAGCCTGCAACAGTGTTAGGATCGGAGGTAAATGGAACTGACTCAATAATGTCAAATGAAGCAACACGATCTAAAATGGTATCGCATTGTTGTTGTAATTTTTCTTGATCGTTGGCGTGAGATTCAATCAATAATGCTGCGGCTTCTAAGTTTAGATCTTGAATAAACTTAGGCATACCTGGTTTATTAGCCACCGAACGTAAAGATCGCCCATCCATCATTTCAACCGCCGCAACAGGAGAATTAGAGAGAACGGTTACCGCTTGGCTCGCTTGTTCAATATTTTCAAATACCAGCAGGGCAGAGGCTTTATTTGCATGTTCTTCTACCGTGTTGTAAGTGATTTCAGCAATAAAGCCTAATGTCCCTTCAGAGCCTATCATCAAGTGTTGAATAATTTGGATTGGATCACTGAAATCGACTAAAGCATTAATTGAGTATCCCGTGGTATTTTTCAAACGGTATTTGTGCTGAATAAGGTGTGCTAGCTCGTGATTGGCTTTAGTCTCTTGAGCAAGTGCGCCAATCTTACTGATAAATGCTGCATTCGACTTTTTAAAAGTTTTAATACTACTTGGGTTACCAGTGTCTAAAATTGAGCCATTGGCAAATACAATTTTCATGCTTTCTAGCGTTTGATAAGAGTTTTGCGCGGTGCCACAACACATGCCACTGGAATTGTTGGCCGCGATACCACCAATTTTACAGGCATTGATAGAAGCCGGGTCGGGGCCTATTTTACGAGAGAAAGGTGCTAGATATTTATTAGCATCGGCACCAATTACCCCCGGTTGTAGCGTGATCTTTTGGCCATTATCGTGAATCTGATGGGTACGCCAACTATCCGTTAAAGTGATTAAGACAGAATCAGAAACCGCTTGGCCAGATAAACTGGTACCTGCGGCGCGAAACGTGAAGGGCAGCTCCAGCGTTCGACAGCAACGCATGGCATACAGCACTTCTTCTAAATCTTTTAATCTCAACACCAACTTAGGCACTAAGCGATAAAAACTGGCATCGGTGCCATAGGCAAGGCATTTATCTTGCTGAGTAATAATGCGTTCGCTATCAATGCGTTTAACTAATGCGTGCTCAAGTTGAGAATAGATACCCATGCTTCCTGCTTTATTATCAATATATTAACGAGGTTGTGAGCAAGTATAGGGTGTGACGGAAACTAACAAAAGTGATAGTGACAGAATTTGTCGGAATAGATCGTGTAAAACAAAAAAGGCAACGAGCGCTACCTTTTGCTAGGGTGAGATTACATTACAGCGTAATCACAACCTCTTTTGCTGATAAGCGCGATTTAGGCAGCTTAGCGTTGTAGTCTTCTTCTGGGTTGTGGTAACCAATCGCCAAAGCAACGTGGCACTCGTAACCGTCTAACTCTGCAGCAAATTCTTTATTAATAAGCTCTGAATCGATACCTTCCATTGTGGTTGAGTCGATACCTAAGCGAGCCAATATATGAAGAGCATTACCTAGGGCAATATAAGTCTGAGATTTAGTCCACTCATCGTTGTAGCCTTGATCATTGGTATTTAAGTCAACGAATGCGAAAGCACCGAACGCTTGCTCTTTTTCTTCGGCTTTATTACGGCCATCCGTAATTCCTTGGTCGATAACTTTTTCGTAATCGGCTTTACTGTATTGCAGCTTATGAGCAAACAAAATGATGTGAGATGCGCTAGTGGCATGCGGTTGGTTAAACTGAAATTTATTGGCGAATGTATCGTGGAAACGTTGTTTCGCTGCATCGGATTCTAATACAACAAATTTCCAAGGCTGAGAGTTAATTGACGACGCCGATAAACGGATCGCATCCATCAGGGTTTTCATATCTTCTTGAGAGATTTTTTTGCTAGCGTCATAACGTTTAGCCGTATAGCGAGATTCTAGATCTTTGATAATTGGGTGAGTCATTATTTTTATTCCTAATGCAAGCAGCAAGCGAAAGTGCTTTGAAGTTATTTGGGTATATATGGTGACTATATCAAGAGTGATCAAGATCACAGTAAGAATTATTTGAGCAGTCTGTTCGAAAAACTTGTTCAAGTGAATGATTTTCATTGTATGTTTTATGAGCGTTTAAACAGGAAAGGTATTTAAATCACTCAAATTGAAATGAAAATCGGCTATTCTCTAATAACAAACTTTAAAGTAGGGATTGCTTATGACGATGTATTCTTCCTCCCTCAGCTTATCAAGCGACAAGCTATATCACCCTGCTGAACTCGAACAGCTGCCTTGTAAATCGACCAAAGATATTCCACCGATTGATGAAATCGTCGGTCAAGAACGCGCGCAAAAAGCGGTGGAATTTGCGATGTCGATTAAAGACAAGGGCTACAACATATATGCGACTGGGCAAAATGGCCTAGGTAAGCGCACCATGATTTTACGCTATTTAAACCGACATCAACCGGATGATATGCAAGTGTTTGACTGGTGTTATGTCGCCAACTTTGAAGATATCCGACAGCCGAAAGTACTTAAACTGCCAAGCGGTATCGGCAAAGCCTTTCGTCAAGATATGGAAAAACTACTGGCGAAGCTGGTCAAAGCGATTCCGTTGGCGTTTGATAATGAAGTGTATTTCACGCGCTCGGAAAAGTTGAAAAATCAGCTTAATCAAAAACAGCAATCGGCGCTTGAAGAAATCAGCAAGATAGCGAAAGAGAAAGGGGTAAGTCTTACCATTACCTTGCAAGGTGACTATGAGTTTATCGCCATGCAAAATGAAGAAGAAGTCCATACTGAAGAAAGCTTTCTGGAATTAAGTAAAAAAGATCAGGAAAAATTCCACAGTACAATTGATGCGTTAGAAATTCAGTTGCGCGGCATGATCCGTCAGCTGACTGAATGGGAAGAAGCGTTTAGCGAAAAGATGAAAAAGCTTAACGATGAAACTGCGCTCGAAGTGTTTTCTCATCTGATCAAAGCACTGAAAAAAAGTTATTCTAAGTACCCAGAAATTAAGCAGTATTTAACCGATTTACAAAAAGATATTGTTGAAAATGTCGATCAGTTCTTACAAGAATCGAACGAACAAAATGAGATAGCTTCGGCTTCTTTAGATAGCAAATTACCGCGTCGTTATTCAATTAATGTCTTAGTCAGCCAAGCCAAAGATTCGTTTCCAATCATAGTCGAAGACAACCCGAATTATCATTCACTATTTGGTTGCGTGGAAACCGCGACGTTCAAAGGCACCGTGTTTACCGATTTCTCGTTAATTCGTGCCGGTAGTATGCACAAAGCTAATGGCGGTGTATTGCTGATGGATGCGATTAAGGTACTTGAACAACCTTATGTGTGGGATGGCATTAAACGAGCATTGCGTGCCCGTCAGTTGAGCTTAACGTCTCTGGAAAAAGAGGTTACGTTAACCGGCGCGGTTTCGTTAGATCCAGAGCCTATACCGCTAGATGTGAAAATCATTCTGTTTGGTGATTATCGTACCTATCAATTGCTGCAGCATTACGATCCAGAGTTCAGCGAACTGTTCCGGGTTACGGCTGATTTTGAAGATGAAATGAAGCGTACCCCCGAAGCAGAAATGCATTATGCGCGCTTTATTTCCAGCATTGTGCATGACAACAACATGCTGCATTGTGATAAAAAAGCGATTGCTAAGATTATTGAACACAGCTCACGTAACGCAGGTGATCAGAATAAGTTGTCACTTCATTCAGCACATATAGCCAACCTATTGCGTGAGTCTAACTATGTGGCACGAGGCGCTAAATCGAGCCTGATTAGAGCTTCGCATGTTGAGCAAGCCTTGAATAACCAACAAATGCGCGTGAGTCGTTTACAAGATAACGTGATGGAAACTTTCACCAATGGCACTACTTTGATCAAAACTGAAGGTAGTGCGGTTGGTCAGGTGAATGCGTTGTCGGTGTTATCAACCAGCGACCACATGTTCGGCGCACCCAATCGTATTACCGCTACCACAGCATTTGGTGATGGTGATATTTTAGATATTGAACGCAATGTTGACCTTGGTGGCAGTATTCACTCTAAAGGTGTGATGATTTTATCTGCCTACCTAGCTTCTATCCTTGGCCGCAATGCCAAAATCCCACTGACTACTCATATCACTTTTGAGCAATCTTATGGTGGTGTCGATGGAGACAGTGCCTCGATGGCGGAAGTGTGTGCGATTGTTTCTGCATTTTCGAAACTCCCATTAAGGCAAGATATCGCGATTACAGGCTCGATGAATCAGTTTGGTGAGTCGCAGCCAATTGGTGGAGTGAATGAAAAGATCGAAGGCTTCTTTGATGTTTGTGCGATTAAGGGTAGAAGCTCAACTCAAGGGGTGATCATTCCACAATCGAATGTACACAACTTGATGTTGCGTAAAGATATTGTTGAAGCAGTACACAAAGGCGAATTTCATATTTGGGCAATTGAGCATGTTACTCAAGCCTTGTCGATTTTCACCGGAATAGAAGCCGGAGAGTTGGAAGATGATTTCACCTATCCTGTGGGCAGTATTTTTGGCATTACTCAAGCCAAGCTCAATGCACTAAGAAAATAATACGGCACAAACATTGACCTTCTAGTAACGGGAAGCTTTATCATTTGATCCGGTTAATTGGTAAAGCTTTTATTTTGTGGAGGACAAACCAATGGGATGTTGTAATCAAGCACCAAATGGTGGCGGTGACTTAAAAGTGGCTATGAAAGTTTTTGGGATCATTGCGTTAGTGGTTCTCGTACTGGTGATTATTTTTGGTTAATAAGAAACTAAATTGATGATTAAAAAGGAAGAGTTTTAATGCGAGACTCATTACGAGAGAAGGTTATTGCGGTTTGTAAGAAAAAAATAGAACAGAAAGGCGATAATGTCGGCGTGTCATTTTATGCTTTCTTTGCCAATAAGAATGATAATCCAGAGCTTTTAATGGAAGCCGCTACTTGGTGGATTCAAACTCATCAGTTGGATCATTTCGAGAAAGCCACCAAGATAATTGAGATGGTGAGAGCGGGGAAGTAGTTTTATTACTTCTCGCTTATCTCACTATCACGGCAAATCTAAGGTATCAATACAAACTTCCCAAAGTGGTTCTTTTGTAAAAACTCAGTCTGTGCTTGAGCGATTTGTTTAAGAGGGAAGGTTTTCGCAACTAGTGGCTTAATTTCGTTTTTCTCTATGTATTGAACTAGGTTAGGGAATACGGGTTCATCCCATGCGGTTGTTCCAATTAGAGTGATGTCTTTTAGGTATAACTTTCGAAGGTCGATGTTGACAACTGGCCCGGCGATAGCTCCTGATGTTGCAAGGCGTCCACCGCGTTTAAGTATTGTTAATTGTAATCCAAAGTTTTCACCAGCCACATTATCGATGACGACATCGACACTGTTTTCCCCTAGAGCCTTAATGAGGTTGTCATTACGGTCTAAAATCTTATCAGCACCTAACGTTTGCACCGATGCGTGGTTAGCTTTTGAAGCCACAGCAAAAACAGTTGCACCACGACGCTTAACCAGTTGAACGGCTGCTGAACCAACGCCACCAGAAGCTCCCATGACTAAAACGGTATCCGATTCTTTCACGTTAGCTCTATGTAGCATGTTCTCCGCAGTGCCGTACGCACAAGGTATGCTAGCAAGTTGCTCATCATTCCATTGAGATTGAACCGGAAAAACTTCACTTGCCGGTACTTTTACATATTCGGCAAAGGCACCATCAAAATCCGATGCCATCCAGATGTTGTCGAAATCGTAAAAGCCGCTAGTTCTCATGCAAGATCTGACTATGACACGTTGATCGATAAGATTTTTGTGTATGTCGTTTGCAGTATCAACCACAATACCGCAGCAATCCGTTCCTTGAATTAGAGGGAAAGGGGTTTCTTTACTCCAGCCGCCATCTTTTAAAGCATTAAAGTCGCCTTGGTCGGCCATGTCATTGGTTGAGGTGTTTACATCGCCAGAGTACCAGCCCATTCGAGTATTAATCTCAGTATTGTTGACTCCGGCAGCAAGCACTTTGATTAAAACCTCTCCATCGGAAAGTTCAGGAATCGCTACGTCCTGATAGACAAGTTTATCGAGACCGCCTTGCTCCATTGTTACAACGGCTTTCATCGTTTTATCTTGTTTCATCTCTTTAGTCCTTTAGATAAATTTGCAATATAATGTTGAGTTGATAATCTGGGTATAGTGATCACTATACTTTCATTGTGAGGCATAAATGTCAAAGAAAGATGACTTACTCCAATCTGCAGAGATCTTGTTTTATCAAGAGGGCTTTCATCGAACGGGTGTCGCCAAAATAGCCGAACAGGCTAATACTACTCAGCGCACGCTGTATAAGCACTTTGCGACTAAAGAGGCGTTGATTTTGGCGATTATGGAGCAAAGAGAGCTTAGATATTGGCAAGAGATTAAGCGGTTGGATGAGACTCATTCGCAAGGTAGATGGTCGTTAGTGCCGTTTTATGCACTAAAAGATTGGTTTGAGAAGCAAAACCATGGTGGCTGTTTTTATTTAAATGCCTTGTCTGAATACCAAGGAAAAGATGAAGAGATCGTCCAATATGTTCGAGATTACAAGCAGAGGCGAGAAGATGACTTAGTTAATCGGCTGGAAAAAGATGGAATACTTCAACCCGATTTAGCTTCGCTGTTGATGTTAATTTATGAAGGTATTACCGCTTCTTCTGCACTTGGCATTTCAGAGTCGACTTGGGAAAAGATTTTCGAACATATTTCACAATTGCTTATAATTAAGTGATCGCTATCAAACAAAAAAGCTCAAACTTCATCTGAAATTTGAGCTTTTATTATCGAGTTAACCGTAGCTGAATGGGTTATCTATCAACTACCATCTAAAGATAATTCAGCAATTCGGTCTTCGGTTTTCAGTTTTGTCTTACTGTCTAGAATGAAAACGCGAGCCGGTTCAATTTTCTGAACATCAACTAAATAAGCTTTGATTGCGCGTGCGCGTTCTACTGCGAGGCTACCGAGTTCATCATGGTTAACTTCTTGTGCATCGACCAGTTGATTATACATGCTGGCATTGAGTGCTTGCTCTAAAACGTCATCGTCAATATCTTGTTGGTTGGTTTCTGCTTTTAATTGTTCTTCCACTTTATCTTCTTCCGTACCAATACGGATATTGAATTGGGCCTTAAAAAGATCTTCTAAAGCATCTGATAAATCACTATCAGCAGGGAAGTTATCGGCAGTTAAATTTTCTGGAATTGCATCATCACCACTTTCTTTAAGTAGTAAGGTTTGCAGTTTTTGCTCCGCAATCGCTCTGGTATCTTCAGCTTCTTGAACGGACCCCACAATGCTGAGTTGTAGTTTTGGTCTTTCTTGTAGTGCTTTAGCAACGATATCTAGCTTGCCTTGTTGTTCTTCGGTAATCGTGGCTTTACCTGCATCAAAGAGAATGTGATTTAGTTCTTCATCACTGCCAGCAAGGCCTGCAATCATCGAAAAAGGTGAGGTAACCGCTTTGGTGATGACGTTGGCAAATGCTCCCCATATCACATTACCAAAACTAAAGTCTGGATTGTTAACATCACCGGTCACTTGAACACCTAAATCAATTACGCCGTTGCGATCTTGCAGTAGTGCAATGGCTAATGATAACGGTAGGCTAGTCGCGAGATCTGAATTACTTGGTTCGCCCAGTTTTAGTTGGTCAATCACCATGTGGTTTTCACCAATTAAATGATTGTTTTCTAGTTGATATTTTAGATCAAGAGATAGCTGACCTTTATCAATGTAATAACCTGCATAAGTGCCTGAATATGGATTTACCGAGGTCAGTTCCACGCTTTTAAAGATCAAATCCAAGTCTAAATATGGGTTTTTAATTAATGGGTTAATATCACCTTTTAAAGTAACGGGTGCGTATTTATTGATTTTACCGTTTAAGTCTACGCTTGCTTTGGTGCCTGGAGTTGATGATAGGTGTTTAATCGAACCATTAAGTGACTCAATTCCAGAGGCAAAGCTTGGTGTTAATGAGTAGTCAGCAAAATAAGCTGAGCCATTACTGATATTAATGCTGCCAATATCTACAGAGTAGGGCTTGCTGTTTGGGGTACTTGACTTGCTTTGTGATGTCGAAGCTGGTTGAGGTTTGACTAAGCTGCCAATATTGGTGCGCTGTTGCTTATCGATCAATACTTTGCTGTAAAGAGATTTAACATTAATCGAATTGATTTTGATGCTCTTTTGGGCGAGATCGAAGTATAAGTTATTCACCGCCATATTTGACCATTTGATCAATGGTTGATATTCCAATTTATCACGTACTAACAGGCTTGTAATATTCACTTTCCCAGCATAGTTTGCATGGCCTTGGGTGTCCGCGCTGAATTGACCTTTGGTTGATAATTTACCATCTTGCAAACGCGCATTAAGGTATGGGTCGATATAGGCTTGGAATTGACTTAGTTCTAGTTGATCTAGGTTGATATCACCATTAAAGGTTAGATCTTTGGCATTGATTTTACCTTGGCTAGCAAAACTACCTCGAGTGTGATCAAGTGGACTTTTTATCCATGAGTTTACTTCTAAATTAATTTTGTAATCAATCGGCTGTGAGAGATCGCTAATGATATTGCTGGCTTCGATGTTGAAAGGGTTGATGCGCCAATGTACACCATTGCTGACCATTTTCTCGTTGATATTAATGTCGTTATTGATCATGGCGAATTTGTGTAAACGTACAATCCAACCTGTGTCGTTTTGATTGGGTTGCTTGGTGACCGTTACGCTTGGTTGTCCCACTTCTTCTGGCTCATTTCCTTCTGTATCCGCCGCTTTTACACTCACAGTAGGTTTTGGCGCTTCTTGTTTTGGTGTAAATAAGCGTTGTAGGTCAAGTCCTTGCTTATCGAATAGTGCATCAATCCACAATCCATCAAAGGTAAGTGAACCGATATCAACCGTATGTTCTTTATTAGTAAGGGCGATAGCATCTAATGTTAAGCGTGGCAGTTTGATTCTGTCTTTTTCACCGTCAGTGAAATGGAGATCTAATAGTTCAAAACGACCATTGCTGGTGGAATAGTCAAAACGTGTTGGTTCGTTTTTAGCTTGGAATTCAGTTGAGAAGTTGAATTTACCGTTAGTTAGTTTGGCATCCAGTTGCTTTTCGGCAAATGGCCAGAAATTCGATAATGTAATATTGTTCATGCCCAATTTACCTTCGATGGCAAAAGGTTCAAATTGGAACTTACCTTCAAGATCTAACGAACCGTTATCTGCGCCTGTGACATTGATGGCGAAATGGTTTTCTTGACTTGAATCGGTCGATTGGCTCTCGTTGCTTTTTACAATCGTTTCGGCTTGAGAATCTAATTGTGGTAAACGAATGTTTAAGCCTTGGTATTTTAAATGTGCGCCAGTTGGATTATCGATAAAATCGAATTGGCCATTGGTAAGTTGAATATCACGCGCATGGATTGGAGGAAGGCTAGTAGAAGACTTATCGGTATCTTTAGTTTCTTCTGTTGGTTTTGAAGCTTGAGCAACAGAATCGATAATATCGGTAAAGTTGAAGTTACCAAGGTTATCGACACGTACCATGTTCACATTAGGTTGTTGTAAATAAAGGTGTTCTAAGCTTGGAGTGAGGTGCAGCACACTACGCCAGAAGCCAATTTGTAGATCTAGGCGCTCAAAGCTGACAAAAGATTGGCTATCATCCGCTTCTTTAATTTCAAAACCATCGACTCTAAAGCGTAATAAAAATGGGTTGATGCGGACTTTTTCAATAATCACTTGTCTGCCAAGTAATTCGGAAAGTGTGGTTGGTACTTTTGATTGAGCCACTGCAGGGACCACTAACCCCAATATCAGAGCATAAGTCGTATAAGCTATGCCTAAATAGGACGTAATTCGAATAGAACGAGGGGCTTGTTTAAATCGAGAACAAGCGGTTTTGACAAAGCTGAGCATACGGGGTGTGTATCCTATTACGATCCAATTTCAAAGGGCAGGTATGAAGCGACAAAATGTATTTTCAAATGACGGTTTGAAGAGTGACTATTATATCGCTCAATTGATAATAACAAAGGTGTATTTGTAGGTTTTTTCCTAGTCAAGTGTCAAATTTCTGTTACACCGATAGGTTAAATGACAGGGTTTGATTAATTATGTTGGGAGACGGTTAAATGACGTCTTTTTGTAGGTTTAAATAACCCCAAGAAGTTTACTCTCGAATCTTGGGATTATTTTGAGGGCTATGTTTACAGAAATGGTGGTTAGTTCAGTTGAATCGCACCAATAAAGCAATCACTTTTACAAAGGCCACAACCTGTGCACTTGGTTGTATCGATAATTGGAATTTGGCTGTCTTTCCATTCTAACGCTTGGCTTGAGCAAGATGACGCACATGACTCACAATAGCCGTAAAGGTTGATGCAAGTTTCAGATGCTTTTGCTCGCAGCCCGGTATCTTGCTGTTTATTAGATAAAGCAATCGTTGGACAAGCGACTTGGCATTTACCACACAAGGTACAATGAGAATATTCGACATCTAACGTTGGAAAGCCATTGTCCATACGAATAACAGACTCTGGGCAAACTTTTTCACATTCGCCACATTGATTGCATAATCGAGTGAAAATATCTTCATCGACCGCATTAGGTGGACGTGGCACAGTTCGTTGCACTTTTTCTGCAATCTGTCCCGCTTGATAGCTGCGTTTCGCCATGCCAGTAAATAAGGCTCGGCGGCTGGGTTGCGGTTCTTGTGTCTTATTTTTACGTTCAATCATTGGCTTATACCCAAGTAACTTGCCCTTTGAGAGCTTCATCCAAGCCTTTACACTGCGTCAGATTCGTTTGAAAGGTACATACATTACTGCGCAACCTTAAAGTAAATCTGTCTTGGTTTAACGGGTAGGTTAAAAGCCGTTTGTAGATCACTTAATAAGGTTTGCGTAAGTGAAATAGCTTGTGCATAAGCTGGCTCGTTAATCAATGCTTTAACCTGTTTCAAGTAATGAGGAGCCCAAGGTAATAGGTGATGACCTAGTAACTCTTCTAGTTCTGGTGAGAGTTGAGCAGTGGTTTGATTTTCAAGTAATGCCCCTAATGTCATTAGCATTAAGCCAATATGATCGAGTGGATCGTTGTTGTGAGTCTCAAACTCAAAACCTTGCTGCACTAAAAACTGCTTATATTCCGCCGTAGATTCACCAAATAGCACACACTCACGATCTAAATATACCGATCCCCAAGGTGGTGCTGGCATATCACCAATACCTGAAAAAAATTCATCATGCGCCATATTTAGCGCATTAATATCAGCACGGTTAAATTGGTCAAGTACGTTTTGGAACGTTTTAATCAAAGAGCTGCTTTCTTGTGATTCAACTTGTAAAGCTAAGACTCTGTCTAAACCATTGTCACTAAATTCACTTGGTCGGAAATAGATTAACGCGCCAAGAATTTTAGTGATTAATGCAGATTCTGTGTAAAAACTCGTCATTTTAAATTGTGCTCAACGTTTTATTCTAAGTGGCACGTAATATACGTTGAATAGAGTCAGTAGACTTTGATTTAGAACAAGGTACTACTATAGGGGTAGGTTCATAATCGCGGCCATCACTCGAAGCATAAAATGAGGAAAAGTCGTGTCAGTTAATAATAAACAGACAAATAAGAACGACGCATTCGCAGTCACACGTCGTGGCTTTGTAAAAGGTAGTGCCGCGTTAGGTGCCTTAGCAACGGTAACTAGTGGCTTAACATTACCGTTTAGCAAGAAAGCGCTTGCGATTGAAGCTCCAGCGAAACCAGATGAAAAAATTGTATGGTCGGCATGTACCGTAAACTGTGGTAGCCGTTGTCCATTGCGTATGCATGTGGTCGATGGGGAAATTAAATGGGTTGAAACCGATAACACCGGTCTAGACAAATTCAATGATCACCACCAAGTGCGTGCCTGTTTACGTGGCCGTTCAATGCGTCGCCGTGTTTATAATCCTGATCGTTTGAAATACCCACTAAAACGTGTAGGTAAACGTGGTGAAGGTAAATTCAAACGCATTAGCTGGGATGAAGCGCTTGATACCATTGCAAGCAGTCTGAATGATACGATCAAAAATTACGGTAACGATGCTATTTACCTGAACTACGGTACAGGCACATTAGGTGGCACCGTGACGAAAAGTTGGGATCCAGGTGCGACGTTGATCGCGCGTTTAATGAATCTCAACGGTGGCTACTTAAACCATTATGGTGACTATTCAACCGCAGCGATCGCGCGTATGGGCGATTTCTTCTACGGCGGCTGGATGGATAATAACAGCATTGATGATATCCAAAATGCTGACTTAGCGGTGTTCTTTGGTAATAACCCAGCAGAAACTCGTATGTCTGGCGGTGGTCAAGTGCATAACTTGGTTGAAGCGCAGCAAAAAAATAACACTCGCACCATCATCATTGACCCTCGTTATACAGATACTGCAGGCGGTCGTGAAGATCAATGGGTTCCATTGCGTCACGGTACTGATGCCGCATTATGTGCTGCTCTGGCGCATGTGATCATTACTGAAGGCAAAGCAGACGAAGACTTCTTAAACACTTATTGTGTCGGTTATGACGCCAGCACTTTGCCGGCTTCAGCACCTAAAAATGCGAGCTACAAAGATTACATTTTAGGTAATGGTAACGATAAAACCGCCAAAACACCTGAGTGGGCGGCACCGATCACTGGGATTCCTGCGGAAGACATTATCAAGTTAGGTCGTGAGATCGGCAACGCAAACCGTGTTTACATTACTCAAGGTTGGGGCTTACAGCGTGCCGCCAGTGGTGAGCAAGCTTGTAAAGCGATTGGTATGTTATCACTGCTTCGTGGCCAAGTGGGTCTACAAGGTGGTGGTACGGGTATGCGTGAAGGCAACCATGGTTACCCATTCCAACGTTTCCCTCGTGTTGAGAACCCAGTGAAAGCGTCTATCCCAATGTTCTTGTGGACGGATGCGATTTACCGCGCTCATGAAATGACCGACAAAACTGACGGCATTCGTGGAGTTGAGCGTCTACAAAACCCAATCAAGTTCATTTGGAACTATGCGGGTAACTGTATTATCAACCAACACTCTGACATCAACCGTACGCATCAGATCCTACAAGATGAAAAAGCGTGTGAAATGATTGTGGTGATTGATAACCACATGACCTCTTCTGCTAAATACGCCGATATTATCCTGCCGGACTGTACCACGTCTGAGCAATCGGATTTCTGTATGGATGGTGCCGCAGGTTCTATGCCGTACTTCATTTTTGCTAGCCAAGCGATTAAACCGCGTTTCGAGTGTCGCCCAATTTACGACATGATGTCGGATCTGGCGAAGCGTTTAGGCTTGGAGCAAGAGTTCACAGAAGGCCGCACGCAAGAAGAGTGGCTGCAATGGATGTACGAGCAAACCGTTAAGCAAAATAATGATCCTGATTTACCGGATTATGATGCGATGCGTAAACAAGGTATCTATAAGAAGCAATTTGAGCGTCCACATGTGGCGTATGAAGACTTCCGTAAAGATCCAAAAGCCAATCCATTAGCCACGCCGTCTGGGAAAATCGAGATTTACTCAGAACAATTGGCTGAGATTGCAAAAGAATGGGTACTAGGAGACGATGAATACATCACTCCAATTGCTGAATACCATCCAACTTTTGATGGTTGGGATTCACCAAAACGTAAACAATTCCCTCTACAAATGACGGGTTTCCACTACAAAGCTCGCGCGCACTCCACTTACGGTAACGTAGAGTTGTTGAAAGCGGCTGCGCCTCAGGAAATTTGGATGAACCCAATTGATGCAGAATCTCGTGGCATCAAGAACGGCGATTTAGTGTTAGTCACCAGTGAATTTGGTCAATTGCAAGTGTGTGCCAAAGTGACACCACGCATTATTCCAAATACCACGGCATTGGGTGAAGGCGCATGGTATGCCCCTAACCGCGATGGTACGGACATGAACGGTTCTATCAACGTGTTGACGACGGCTCGTCCAACGCCTTTAGCAAAAGGAAATCCATCACACACTAACCTTGTAGAAATTAAGCTATTGAAAAGCATGGGAGTAAAAGCATGAGTGTAGCAGCATCGACTGGAGTCAAGAAACAATACGGTTTCTATATTGATTCAAGCAAATGTACAGGCTGCAAAACTTGCCAGCTTTCGTGCAAAGACAATAAAGACTTGGATGTGAAACGTAATTTCCGTCGTATCTATGAATACGTTGGTGGTAATTGGTCTGAGAACAACGGCGTTTATCGTCAAGATGTGTACTCTTACTACTTATCGATTGCGTGTAACCATTGTTCAAATCCGGCTTGTACCAAAGTATGTCCATCAGGTGCCATGCATAAGCGTGATGAAGATGGCTTGGTTGTGGTCAACGAAGATGTTTGTATTGGTTGTAAATATTGCCACATGGCTTGTCCATACGGCGCACCACAATACAGCGAAGAAAAAGGTCACATGACCAAATGTGATGGTTGTCATGAGCGCGTTGCTGAAGGTTTGATGCCAATCTGTGTCGATTCATGCCCATTACGTGCGATTGAATTTGGTGACATTAACGAGTTACGTGCTAAATACGGTAACAACGCCGATTGTGCGCCATTACCTGACTCTCGTTTAACCAGCCCGAACTTGATCGTTAAGTTAAACCCCAATGCTAAGCCATTAGGCGATACCTCTGGCTTCTTACAAAATCCGAAGGAGGTAATCTAATGCATTTTGTTGAATTACCATTAGTGGTCTTTACTGTCTTAGCTCAGTGTGCAGTTGGCGCTTATTTATTGATCACGACCCGTTTAGCCTGTGTGAACGATGAAGCCAAACTCAATGATATTGCAATCAAAAGCCTATTTTTTGTATTAGGTTTTATGGCGATTGGTTTTGGTGCGTCGACTTCTCACTTAGGGAGCCCGTTACGTGCATTTAACTCATTAAACCGTGTTGGTGCTTCTGGGTTATCTAACGAGATCTTAACCGGTTCTTTGTTCTTTGGTTTAGCCGGAATGTACTGGCTTGCCGAAGTCCTTACCGCGTTAGGTAAAGCGTGGTTTGGCAAAACCATCCGTACTGCTTTACGTTATCTTGGTGCGATTTCTGGTGTGATTTTTATGGCCGCTATGATTAAGGTGTACCTAATCAATACCGTGCCGTTATGGGATACCATTTATACGCCACTGAACTTCACCTTTACCGTGATCACGGCGGGGCTACTGTTTGGTTACGTGTTGTTGAATGCGTTCAATGGCAGCACCATTAAAGCCAATAAAATCATTGCTATCGTGGGCATCCTATTAATTGCGGTTCATTACATTGTGTTGATTGCACAAGTACTTGATTTCTCAACCGTGGTGACGTCTGTGCATCAAGGTGTGACCGAGTTACAAGCTCACTCAAGCATGATCATGACGCAATGTGTATTGATGTTGATTGCTGCAGTTTTGTGGGCGGTTTCTGCTCATCAAACTAATAATAAAGTGCGTTTTTATAGCATTTTGGCGGTTGTTGCACTGATCGCTGCGGAAATCTTCAGTCGCGCGGTGTTCTATGGTTTGCACTTCACTTATGGTTTGATTTAATTACAAATTCTCTACAGTGAAATATAAGAACAGGCCCCTGAAACTGTAAAGTTTCAGGGGTTTTTAAGATAGTCAGCAGTAGAAAGCGACAACATTCTTGATGATCGTAAAGTCACCGTCAGTATTGGTGCTTCCGTTATTGTTAGTGGTGATGAAAAGCGTGGCCTAGTGAAGCGTGTCGATGAGGCGCTGTATAAAGCCAAAGAAAATGGACGTAATTGTTCTCATTTTGTATAGATTAGTCATTAACATTCGTTAGTATACCGTCAAAAATTCAGAGCCTAAGTTAGGGGTGTGAAAGAATTTTTATCTCCCTAATTTTATATTGAGAAGTTCTAGTTTCTGTAAATCGAGGCCAGACAAGGGCTGTAGAAGCATCAAAAAATAGTTCACAATTTCTTGTTCAAATTTTTAGATGATCTAGTGCAGGTTTATGCAATTTATTGTGATGGAAATCACGCTATTATTAGTTTCGTAAATAAATTCAATCAAGAATTTGTTTTAAGAAAGGAGCTAATTATGAAATTATTATCTACAACACTGCTTGCCACTTCTTTAGTGATCAGTTCAGCAGCAATAGCTTCTACTTCGAACGGAATGAATCTCAGTGTGAGTTCTCTCACTGGCGATCAAGCGGTAGTTAAGGTAACCCAGGATGGTGAACCGTTAGCAAACTACCCAGTAGAAATTAAAGGTTTTGGCGCTAAACAAGCAATGACCGATGAGAATGGTGTGCTTGTGGTGAGTAACGTAGCCGGATCCGGTATGAATTATGTTTTCACGGTTCAAGATAAGCAAGGCAACGAAATTTCAGAAGATGCATTTTTAGCGAATAAACGTCGTTAATATTGTATTGATGCATTAATTAAAAGTGACAGCGATAAAATGCCGCTAATAAGTTAGCGGCATTTCTGTTTTTATACCCAAGTGCTTTATTTTATACTCAAGTGACTTAGGGGATTAAGCTCGATTAGGAGGCCGTTTGTGCTTTTAGCTCAACCGTTTCTTCTTGCTCTGCTTGTGCAACCGGCTCACATTTATCGACAAACCAACCCATGTAAGAACATAGAATTGTCATGAAGATACAAATAAAGCTTAACCACATGAAAGGTGCATAAGAGAGAGTCGCCACACCTAAAATACTTGCCATGTAGATACCGTTATCACTCCAAGGCACCATGCCTGAAGTTAATGTGCCACCAAACTCGGCATTACGAGAAAGGTTTTTACGTTGATAGCCTAAACGGTCATAGTTCTTGGCACAAATCTTAGGCGTCAGAATCAAAGACACATACATCGCCGAGCCAAATACGTTACCCATAAAGGCTGTTGCAATGGTACTTGATGCAAGAGAACCGGCGCTTTGAATGCGTTTTTCGAACAGTTTGGCTACCGTTTCTAATAGACCGACCTTATCAAGTAGTCCGCCAAAACCTAGGCCAAATATAATCACAGCCACCGAACCTAGCATTGAAGACATACCACCACGGTTTAAGATTGCATCAATAAAATCAACGCCAGAGCTAATGCTGTAAGGTGCCCATGCTGTATTGAACGCAGTAAGGAAATCAATATCTTGCACATAGACTGCCCATACAATACCCAGTAGTGAGCCAAAGCTAATCACAGGGAATGAAGGCATACGCATCGCCAGTAAACCAAGCACAATAATCACTGGCACAAAGGAGAGTGGGGTAATAGTAAATTGCTGCTCCATAGCTATGATCACACCTTGAACTTGAGACATGTCAACTTTGCCAGCGTAGTGAAAGCCAAATGCGGTAAACAGCACACCAGTAATGATATAGCTGATTAATGCAATTGGAAGCATGCCTTTGATGTGCTCCATGACTTCTACGTTGGACATTGAAGATGCCAAGATCACAGAGTCAGAAAGTGGCGACATCTTATCACCAAAGTAACAGCCAGAAAGTACTGCACCAGCGGTAATAGGAGCAGGAACGCCTAGACCTTGTCCGATCCCCATCATTGCAATACCGGCAGTACCTGCCGAGCCCCAAGAGGTTCCCGTAGCAAGAGCGGTTAATGAACAGATGATCATAGTTGCTAAAAGGAAAATAGAAGGGTGAATAGCTTTCAGACCATAATAAATAATGGTTGGAACGATACCACCAGAAATCCAAGTACCGACAAGTGCACCAACGGCCAATAAGATCAGAACAGCGCCTAAGCCGTTTGAAATTCCGTCTAAAGCCGATTTTTCTAAGTCTTTGTATTTATGGCCAAGATAGATACCTAAACCGATGATGATAAACCAACCAATATAAAGTGCGAGTTGGATCGGAAGGTTTAATTTAGCGGTAAAAGAGAATGCCAGTAATAAGAACAGCCCTAGAGAAATAAAGACTTGTGTCAAACTGGGTAAGCGCGTTGGCTGATACGTCATTGTCGCCTCTAATTAATGTTATACATTTGGAATGGTATACCCGTCGTGTTTAAAACTGCAGTTTTGTTACCAGTGTTCATTCACTTGTCGCCTCACTGCCACTCCAATTACTTTGGGTATAAATTCCTACCGGTCTCAAAAAAGATGCCGATAATTTTAAAGGTCTGCACTTTACATGAAGTTTCTGAATATATCGAAAATAACCAATAATAATGTGATTTTAATCTGCCAAATTTAGTTTTATTGATATTTACTGTTGTTTATTTGCTCATTTTTGAAGTTTTTGTTAATTAGGTGATATGTTTTTGTTTTTAAAGACGAGGGGGAAATGTTATTGGTTTCACGGTACTAGGCTAGTCTATTAATTCAATGATAAAGTTACTTGGGTTAGGGTTAATTAAAGAAGGTACAACATGGCTGGTTTAAGTTTATTAACGTTATTAGATGATATTGCATCAGTGTTAGATGATGTTGCCGTTATGTCTAAAGTGGCCGCTAAAAAAACAGCCGGTGTACTTGGTGATGACTTAGCGTTAAATGCCCAGCAAGTGACGGGTGTACGAGCAGAACGAGAAATTCCTGTGGTATGGGGCGTAGCGAAAGGCTCTTTTCGTAATAAATTGATTTTAGTGCCATCGGCATTGATTGTAAGTGCGTTAGCCCCTTGGTTGATCATGCCGGTTTTACTGCTTGGTGGTTTATATCTTTGTTATGAAGGCGCAGAAAAAGTTTTCGAAAAGTATTTGCCGCACCATCATACCGAACAAGAGAACGCAGAAGCAGTCCCACAAGACCTAGTGGCCTACGAGAAAAAGAAAATTAAAGGCGCAATACGCACAGACTTTATTCTTTCATTAGAAATTATCGTGATTGCTTTAGGTATTGTTCAGGGACACCCACAACTGACGCAAATTGTCGTGGTGAGTTTAATTGCTTTTATTATGACGTGCGGGGTTTACGGTTTAGTGGCAGGGATTGTCAAGCTTGATGATTTAGGTTTTTACTTACAACGTAAAAGTGAAGGTCAAGGCCTCATGAATTCAATTGGTAATGTTCTCGTTGCCACCGCACCTAAGTTAATGAAAGTATTAACCGTAGTCGGAACAGTCGCAATGTTTTTAGTCGGTGGTGGCATAATCGAACATACCATTCCAGCGGTTCATCATTTGACAGGTGAGATGATTCAATCTGTTGTTAACTTGCCAGTTATAGGTTCAGTATTACCATTTGTTACGACTGGTATACTTGGTCTGGCTGCTGGCGCAGTATTAGTGGGAGTGTTTACTTTACTTGGTAAGGTAAAAGAGAGCATCACAAGTTAGTTATACCTAACTGAAGTACTTGATTATAGAGTCTACAAACCTGTAAATACCAACTATTCTTATTAGATAGGTTCTAGGTTTAGGAGGGCGTGATGAAAGGAGTAATTACGCCTGATTTTAGCTATTGGAAAGCTGCCGTCTTATTATTGATTATAACGGTATTAGGTTGCAGTACTTCGCTTTCACAACCTCCGAGTACTCAAGTAAACTCACTTTCTCAAAACGCATTACCGCAAATCTCTCTAACACAATCTGATTTACTTATCCCTAGTTCCTTAATTTCACCAAAAATTGAAGAAATGCAAGCTGTAAAGCGTCACTGTCAGCTGCTCGACACAGCTCTCGACTTTCCAATTTATTGTGCACTGGATGCCCAATCAGACGCTTATCAACTTCGATTGTTTTTTAATCATTACGATAGTTCTCAGCAATATTTTCTAGTGTTATCTCATGGGATCATCTCACCATACTGTCGTGCAGTGAATCTACACAAAGTTGAAGGTAGCGTGATGATAACTATCTTTGCAACCCAAATTCAGCGCCAGTACGATTGCCGCAAAAAGCAATGGCAAGATTGGCAACCAACCTCAAAGCCAACCCATTCACCATTTGTGGTGTTTTTAAAGCAATGCCAAACGTGGGATGAAGAGCATCCAGACGTTTTTCATTGCAATGTTGATTGGTATGAGTACGTGCCGATATTGGTGTTTACTTTTGCTGATATGCAATCAGTCAGTGAGCTAAGCACGGGACAAACGAATACTTTCATTCAATCGTTCTGTCAGTCTGGTTTAAAAGAGTTTGGAGATGCTTTGTATTTACTTGAGGTGCCAAGCTTCAATTTAGCAAAAATGAAGCATTGTGGTTCACAAGCCGAAACAGAATGGTTTTCGATGGACTCTGAAACAGGGCCAACTGCGGCAAATAATGTGATTTAGGGGAAAGCGGGAAAGGGTATAAACTATCAGCCGAGTGATAAACCCCACTCGGCTAACAACAAACTAATTTACGCTTGTGCGATCTCTTGCTCTAAATATTGAATGATGTCATTCGACTCATACATCCAGGTCACTTCGCCTTCTTTTTCAATACGTAAACAAGGTACTTTCACACGACCACCGCCGTCTTGCAGTGTTTGACGATGTGGTTCGGTTTTGGCATCTCTTAATTCGATATTTAAGCTATTGCGTTTCATTGCACGGCGAACCTTGACACAAAATGGACAAGCATCAAATTGGTAAAGTGCGAGTTGTTGAGTGCGCTCATTGATAACTTGTTGAGCTTCTGGGGTACGCTTTACGCCGCGTGGTGAAAAGATAAAGTTGAGTAATAAAATGATGCGACCAAGGATCCAGCGAATAACGGCCATGTTAGTGTCCTTTTGATGATGTTGGGGAGTGGGCGGCATAATAAAGCAAGTGTTGGATATTCAAAAGTGAATACCGAAAACTTGTGTTACAAGGCACAAAAAAAGCTGACCGATATATCGTTCAGCTTTTCAATGTATTACCTAAGTCACTTGGGTATATAAACTTACAGCGCTTTAATGTAATCAATAATGGCGTCTGATTCGTACATCCAAGTTACTTCGCCGGCTTTCTCGATACGCAGACATGGCACTTGTCCTTTACCACCACCGTTGATTTGTTCTTCACGGTAGTCTGGGTTTTTACGAGTATCACGTAGCTCAAGATCTACACCTAGTTCGACCATTGCACGACGTACCTTTTGACAAAATGGGCAAGTTTCGAAGTGGTATAGGGCTAGTCCTTGAGTATTTTTCGCAGTCATCATTTTCTCCTAAGATATTAAATTTTAATATTACTTAACCCAATCAAATCGATATAGGCACTATTACATTTATATTTGGTTGATAGTTCATCTTCCGCTTTAAACTTAGACACGCCTTGGTCGCGAGAAATTTCAGCTAACCTGTTATTGACTAAGGCTTTATAAGTTTCACCATGGCTATACCATTGAGTTTCATAATTTTTAATTAAATAAGCACCGATTTTATAGCTGTCTTCGGTATGAAGGTAACTGCACACAAAATAGCGAGTGACATCTGAGTCAGAGAGCCTTTCATCGGTGTTGGCGTGGCTAGAAAAAGCCAGCATAAAAGAAAAACTAATAGCGAAAAGTCGAACCATCAATGAGCGAAGCATCCGTGTTCCTTAATATAAAATGAGTTCATCGGGTATCTAGATTCATCATAACAAACAAGTGAATTAAAAAACCATTACCGACTTACATTACGTCGTTATTCTTGCAACGTTTCCCAGCTAATTTCACATTGCTTATCATCACTTGATATATAAGCCGTATTGCCCGACAACATTACCCCTAAATCTAAGGTTCTGGCAGTCATTTGACTGAATGCTTGAATACCTTGATGCTCTAGTCGCACGATAGTGGCATTTAGCTGAGCAAATTTAGATTCATTTTGTTTCCACCACACATCTGATTTGGTATTAAAGCTATATACTTTTACCTGTTTGGCAAGGCGCGTGGCTTTTTTGATGCGCTCTGGATCGGGTTCACCAGCTTCAATCCAAAGCTCAATTTGATCATCTAACGTCTTTAGCCAAATATCGGGCTCTTCAATACTTGATAGGCCTTTGGTGAATTGAAGATCTTGGCTAGCATTAAGACAAAATGCGACGAGACGAGCCATCATACGCTCTTCACTTTCTGAAGGGTGCTGTGCGATAGTCAGGTTAAAAGAATCATAGTAATCACGATTCATATCAGTAAGTGCGATGCGGAACTTGTATATAGTGGGTTTTAAAGCCATGAGAAATCAACATTAAGGAAAAGTGTAGTATACGCAAGTAACTTCAAGATGCGAGTTTCAGCAAAAATAAAAGAAATACTTAAGCAGATTGAATATTTCGTCAACCACCAAGGATTCAAATGTCATCGTTAAACCCTTTAGATATACAGCAGCGTCATTTCCATATCACTTGTCCGGTAGGCTTTGATTATAACTTTATGCTCGATTTTCTTAGCCCGCGTATTATCGAAGGTGTAGAGTGTGTCACTCAAGGAAAATATGTTCGTAGTTTCCGTTTTGAAAAGCCGACAGTGGGTGATATCAAACATTATGTGAATGGTTATTTTGAAGTGGGATACCAAGCGACAAAAAACACACTAGCAGTAAAAGTTGTGTGTGATGATGAGTATGGTTTTGATGAAGTTCAGCAACGTGTACGTTTTATGTTTGACCTTGATACCAATATGCAAGTGATCGATCAACAGTTGCAATCTGATCCAGTGTTACAGCGAGGATTTGTTGATAATCGAGTTCCCCGCATGCCTAAAGCGTTTGATTCTTTTGAGTTTTGCATACGTGCGATTTTAGGCCAACAAGTATCGGTTAAAGCGGCAACGACCTTAGCCAAGCGCATCGCACATTCTACTCAATTAACGACGCCAGAAAGCTTTCCCGTAGGCATCGACTTCTTTTTTCCTCAGTGTGATGATTTACTTAACCATAGTTTTGATGGTCTAGGGTTAACCTCATCTCGGATCTCTACCTTACAAGTGGTGATTCGTGCGCTAAAAAATGACACGATATCTTTGGATAAGGCGCAAGTCTTTGAAGATTTTTTTGAGCAATGGATTGCACTAAAAGGCGTTGGACCTTGGACGGCAAATTATTTGGCAATGCGTGGTTTAGGCATTCAAGATAGTTTTCCTGATAAAGATCTCGGGGTATTAAAAGCGTTAGCAACAGAAAATAAATACCCAGTGAGAAAAGCCGTATTACAGCAAGCAAAAGCGTGGCAACCATATCGAGCTTACGCTACATTATGTCTATGGAATGGATTAGGGCATTAACTCAATGGCAACCAAAACTAATAATACTTGGTACTACCAAACCTTTGCTACACAAGCTTGTGATGTCACTTTAGTGGGCAGTAGCGATGGCTTACATATATTGCATCTAGAAACGGGAGCCGGAAAAAAAGATGGCTTTCAGATTGAAGCCGATTGGATAGAAGATGTAACGCGCTTTACTGATGTGAGAGAACAAGTGATTGAATACTTTGCAGGCAAGCGAGTAGAGTTTGATTTTACAACGCCATTAAAGCCCCTAGGAACGGATTTTCAACAAAGTGTTTGGCATGCGTTGAACCAAATTCAAACGGGTAGTACATGTCGTTATATGGATATCGCACAACAGATTAATAATCCCAAAGCGGTACGTGCGGTTGGTGCGGCAATAGGGCGTAACCCCATTCCACTTATTATTCCGTGTCATCGAGTTGTGGGAGCCGATGGTAGCTTGACTGGTTTTGCACATGGGTTAGAGATGAAGCGAATGCTGCTTAATCTTGAGGGTTGTAAAGTGGCCTAGTAACTAGTATTACGCATAAAAATTAAAGCCACTAACGATTAGATAATCAGTCGTTAGTGGCTTTTTAGTTTAGATCTTTCGTTAGTTATTTTTTGCTGATTGATGTTTTTTGGGCAACAAGGCTAAGAAATTATCTCGAGCAACCTTATTGGCGGTCTCTGCCGGCAAAGCATCAAGGAAAACGTCAAAATCACTGGCGAGTTTGGGTAGTGAGTCAAATTGTCCAACCACATCCGAACCGATAAAGAACCTGTCTGGGTAGGACTCGACTAATTTAATCCAATGGACATCTGGTTTCCCATTTTCATCAAGCAAATAGTCATCTAATAAGCTCCAAGACATATCAATATAAAGATTAGGGTATGTTTTGACCATACGGCTAATTTCTTTATATAAGAACTGCATATGAATTCGGCGATTAATGGATAAGCTAGTGCCAGCATGAGCCCATATAAAGCGTGTCTTAGGGTTCATTTTTACCGCGCTTTCCATTTCTGGTAGGAATATAGGGCTTTTAACTCGTGTTGAGGTGATGTTTGAATGCAGCATGATTGGTAAGTCATGTTTAGCGGCTAAGCGATACACCCTCATTAATGCTGGACTGTCTGCGCGTGCCGTTTCACCATAAGTTAAGGCGGTGAGATCATCATGGCGAGTAAAAACTTCTCCAATACCTTGCCAAAAATCTGGTCGCCACTTTAACATTAATTCAATGTGATCAACTGCATTCATATCGGTTGGATTGAAGCCAGTTAGAAAAGGGTGGAAACGAGATTGTTGTTCTTTGGGTAATGATTCAACGGCTCTTGCGACGATTTCATCTGTTGCGCTATACCAATAAACTTTAGCGTCATCTCCCATATAGTAAGGTGGACGCTGAGGCTCATCTTTATGCCATTTCTTTACTAAGCTAATGCCAGAAATCATCGCATGATCGATATTGCCTTCGTCCATTTTAGCGAGCAATTTCGTCATGCCTTCGCTTTCTTGAAAAAAGTTAACGTAATGCAAGTGACCATCAGTGTAGTGGTAATCTCTTTGGTCTGCCGCCCATAAAGGATTGCTAATAAGAGTGGCTGCGGCAGCTAAAGTGGCTAACCAAGGTTTCATACTATCTCCTGGTTCTTGATAAATTGACATTATGAGATTGAATAGGCTGATAATTTTGTGTGTATTCTTATTCAATCATTAAATAATAGGCTATTTAGTGTTCATATTGCCTTTGAAATGACGGAAAAAATAGGACATTAATAAAATTGAATAGTTTCATTAAATGTTTTGAGTACTAACTATTTTTTGGGAAGACATGTTTTTGCTATTCATTTTAAAGTTTCTAGATATATACCCAAGTAACTTCAAGATGCGAGTTTCAGCAAGAATAAAACAAGCTTTAGGCAAGGCAAATTGAATATGACCATAGTGATTCTATCTCTGTTCAATTTAACGTAGCATAGAGCTTGTTTTAACTTGTCCTTCGGGAGCTTCATTCAAACCTTTATGCCGCGTCAGATTGGTTTGAAAGGTGCCTACATTCCTTCGCCAATCTTCCTTGCCTAAAGGTTTGGATGATAGCTCTGAATTCTGCATATTGAAGTCACTTGGGTATAGAAGATATGATTAATAATTCAAAGCGATACTCGATTAACCATAAAAATCAAGCCTTGAGTGAGATGATCATTCAAGGCTTGATTGTTTTAAATCATATCGTGTTGATTAAGCGAGAATTAATAAATTAATCCATAGCGCTAGAACACACATAAATGAAGCCCAGAATGCTAGCATGCGATGCCTAACGTTGTTGGTACCAAGGTGAATGTAGCTGTGTAGATAGCGGAAAACCACAAATAACCACGCAACAATAACGCCAAAGTTACTATCAATTTGTAGGCTTATATACAAAGTACACACTACATAAAATAGCACTGGCATTTCAAACAAATTGGCAAGGTGTCGATTGGTTTTAATCACCATCTCTGGCAGGTTTTCCCCTTGCATCAGCTGGAAATATTTCACACTGACTTGTTTGGTCTTCACGCTATTGAGACGAACTTTCAGTGTCACACAGCCAACAATAAAAATCAGCAACACCATCGCTGCCATTGGATAAAGCATAAATATTTCCTTGTGAGTTTTTATTTAACTTCAGGTTTTGGATAAAAGAGATTTAGAACAACTTAACCAATACGTAGCGTATGGCATTTTGGATCGCTTTGCTTGCTATCTTTTTATCATTTCCGCATTTAAAGAAATGTTATCTGCCAGAAATGAACAAAACCCACAGACTTAAATCTGTGGGTTTTGTGTATTCAGCTTTTAAACAACTCTAAATCTAGAGTAGTGGAAAGTTTAGATTAGCTGCATCGTGGTAATGCAGGTTCTAGCTTTATCCTCAGTGCTTAATACTTCTGTGCTAGTTTTACCCTTATAAGTAAAGGTCACCTCTAAGTTTTTACGATCTTTTGGCATCCATAAATCAATGAAACCGTCTTTTTGCGTGGTGACCTGACCGTATTTCAGTACTTTCTTATTATCTAAGTCGACCACTTTGATCATCATGGTTTTTTCAACCATTTCACCTTGGCAGCCTGTTGGTACGTGGTAGCCACATGGATGAGTTTGGTTTTCATAAGGCGCAATAGATAATAAATGCTGATCTTTGGTTGGGATCTGAATTTGGCTGTCATCATCAAATTTTGCCACGATCACATCGGGCATCACTTGAATCGATGCCGTGCCTTTACCGTGATATTCATGCGCTTTTTCTAGCGCTTGTGGGGCCGTTAATCCTTCAAATTTATCAGCTTCATTTGCCAAAGTTGAAAAAGATAAAGTCGCGGCGAATGCGCCAGTTAAAAGCGTAGTGACTGTTAAACGTAGATTCATTGTATTCTCCTAATATTCCCGTTTTGGGGAGTATTTATTCAAAAGTTAAGTTTTTAATCGTGTTGATGTTTTGAATTAAAACCAAACAGATTGAATAGGAGGACGTGACAAATTAGGCAGAGTTAAAAAGGGGATAGATTCGGTATGATCGTTATATTCTGAAGCAGCCGATGAGTTGCTTTTAATCTCCAGAGATGTTGGCAAAGTAGCATAAATTGGCGCACAAGAGGCGCAGTGATCATCGCTATGTTTGGCAAAATCAGAACACGGGAAGTCAGCGACTAAGCCCGTTTTAGACATATTGGCACAAGGTGAAGCGTGATGTTGAGAATCAGATTCAACCGCTGTGGTGTGTGTCATGTTCTGAGCGGCGACTTGAGTCATTTGAGTCGCAGATATTGGCGTGGCAACACTCACACTTGAAAACACAAGGGTTATCAATAATATAACCGAATGTTGAAGTTTAGAGTGAAGTCCAGCTAAACAGAATTTAGTGAAAAACATAGTGAACAGGCGACTCGCTATAATGCATATAAATAAGTTTCAATGAATAAGTGACAATTATAAAGCTTCCCACTAGGGGAAGGTCAAGCATCGGGAGGCTAGAATTGAAAGGCTATATCTGAAACTTACTTTTATCGCCAATATCAAAGTGAAATGGTTGTCTAAACTTGGCAATACCAATGGTAAACAACAACACAGAAGATAGACCAGTAGCGAGATAAAAAACCGGCAACCAAATTGGCAGTGCAAAGCAAATCCAGAATAGAATTAATACCAGTGGTGTAATTCGAATCAGCCGAATACGGAAGCAATAATATTCTTTAATTGAAAGTCCACACCATACAGCAAGGCTTGCTCCAACGGCAACCGGCGTAAATAGATTCGCGATTAATAAGCAAACCGAAAATAAGGCGCTACTTTGAATAAACCAGCGAATGGTTTTGTCATAAAGATGTACACAAGCACTGGCAATTAATGCACTAACAATTAGTAGTGGAACGCCATATCGTTCAAGCCCAAAGCCTAACAAAGCAATTGCAATGGCTGACAATAAAAAGCACGAGCGATAAACCGCCACGGTGGCATAGTCGATGCGATCGAGTTTTTCTTCAAAATGAATGTCAGCCATAGCCTATTTCCTATTAAATAATTGGTGAATGTTGTTTATTGAAAAAACAAGCTACTGTGCCAGTATGTAGTCTAAAGCACCCGTAATGGCTGCCACTTGAGCGCGATTACATTCATCGTCAGTGACTTTCGGGCTGTCTGGATACACCTCGGTGGTAGTGCAATATTGGCAATCAGTGAAACCTGCACATAAGCCTAGTTTGACTAATGGGTAATTAATCACGCCATCTTGTGTAACATCTGAGCCGATGATCTGGTTGTTCTCATCTGCCGGGGCAATGTGCGTCACTTTACGTACTGAATCAATGACCGCTTTTTGTAAGGCATTATCGTCTTTTTCAGTATCGCCTACGGTGTAGAAACCATCTGGAATTGAGCCTTTTACATATTCAATGCCATCACGCGCTGCCAGTGCTGGGCGAAATTCTAATTCATCAGTATCAGTGGTTTCATGTAGATCAATATGCGCCAAAATGGATACGCCAAGATCGGCGACCATTTTCATAACCGCGGCAGATTCTTGCGCAGGGCTGTTCGTCACAAAGTTACGGTTTGGATCAAGTGCATCTGGGTTCCAGCGATTAATCGTTTCATAACCCCAAGGGCTGACACATGGCGCAATGACAATATTGAATTTATCTTGATAACGTGCCGCTTTGGTTTGAGCAAACAACAAAGCACCATGAACGCCACTGGTTTCATAACCATGTACCCCGCCGGTAATTAAAATCGTTGGGTTGGCGTCATTCCAAGCTTTCGATTTCAAAACAAATAGAGGGTAGCGAGATTCACCGACAGGGTTATTGTCGTATTGTAATTGACCATATTGAGTCACCTCAAAATCATTACTTAAAGACTGGATTTTGGGCACGATTTCTTCAGAGTAAGAGCGTTTGATGGTGGTTTGTTCAAGCCATTGACGTTTTTCTATGTCGCCCCACGATTGGCCTGGAGTACCAATTGGAAATGTATTGGTCGTGTTCATGATATGTCCTTAGGTTAGATTTTCTATAAACATCCAGAAAACAGTATGGAAAACCGGATCTTACTTCTACACTATTTACGTTGTCTTATTTTTGAATAGGTTCGCTATTATGAAGAAACGCCTGATTATTGTGATTACTTTGCTCGTGCTAACAGGCTGCTCAACTCAGTTTTTTTATAATCGACTTGATTGGTTAGCCACACAATATCTCGACCGTTATTTATCGCTTAATGATGCGCAAGAAAACATGGTAAAGCAATCGGTGATTGACGTTCGTCAGTGGCATCGAGATCAAGAATTGCCTAAGTATATCGAACATATTGATAGGCTACTTACTTTACAACCAAAAGAAATTACGCCAAAACAAGTCGAGATGGAATTCTTTCTTTTAAAAGGTTTTTCTGCTGAAGTTGCTCAAAAAGCCATGCCGGAAATGTATGAGCTGTTTATGACGCTCGATCAAGATCAGGCTGATGAATTATTTGCTTCTTTAGATGAAAAATACCGTGATGAATTTTCTGATTACAAAGATTTATCAGAATATGAAATGCATGAAAAATCTGCTGAACGAATGACTGAAGCTTTGGAGACTTGGCTAGGGGGGTTATCTGATCAACAAAAACAATGGGTTCAGCAGTGGAGCTTAGATCGCCCAGCAATGGCAAAAGACTGGTTCTTGCAACAACAAACCAATAAAGCCGAATTACAGGTGCTATTTTTACAACGCAACTCCTCTCTTGAATTCAAACAAAAATTCTTGAATACAACGCTAAACCCCGAGCAACTTTATACGGCTGAATTTACTGACAAGGTAATGCGCAATCGTCAGGTGACATTTCAAATGGTGAGTCAAGTCATCCAAGCTATGTCGGATGAACAGCTTGAACATTACCATGAAAAATTACGTGATTGGCGTGAGACATTTACCGAGCTAGTGTCAGAGTCTTAACGTGATAACTTCCTCGCTGGTTAATCAAATAGGCGGAATAAACTTGTTTCTTGTCACATATTTTTAATCAAAGAGATCATATTATTGCGCTTGATTGATAAGTCGATCAGCACTTTTAACTAACAACTCTTATTATTAAAAATTCACACCGGAGTGTTTCATGAATTTTGTTCGTCACCCTATTTCGTTTTCTGTTCTGGTCGGGATGATCAGTATAGCTAACCCTGCCTTTGCCGATACCATTAAGCTTCGTGTCGTCGAAACCACCGACATTCACGCCAATATTATGGATTACGATTACTACAAAGATAAGCCATCGGCTCAAATTGGCTTAGTACGAGCTGCGACTGTTGTTAAGCAAGCGCGTGCAGAAGTGACGAATAGTGTGCTGATCGATAATGGTGACTTAATTCAAGGTAGTCCAATGGGCGATTATGTCGCGGCCAAAGGGTTAGAATCTGGTGATGTACATCCCGCTTATAAGGCAATGAATCTACTTAATTATGATGTGGCAAACTTTGGGAACCATGAATTTAACTACGGTTTAGACTTTCTTGCTGAAGCGACTAATGACGCAAAATTCCCTTATGTAAATGCCAATATTGTCGATGCTAAATCTGGTAAAAATTATTTTAATCCTTACGTGATTAAGGACTATCAATTTAAAGATACTGATGGTAAATCGCATGATATTAAGGTGGGTTATATTGGATTTGTACCACCACAAATTATGGTGTGGGATAAGAAAAACCTAACTGGTAAAGTTCAAGTTAACGATATTAAACAAACTGCTGAAGTCTTTATTCCTAAAATGAGATCCGAAGGTGCTGACGTGATTGTCGCGATCCCTCATTCTGGTATCTCAACTGAAAAGTATCAACAAGGCGCAGAAAATTCGGTCTATTACTTAACAAAAGTGAAGGGTATTGATGCCATTACCTTTGGCCATGCTCATGCGGTTTTCCCAAGTAAAGACTTTGCGAATGTAGAAGGGGCCGATATTGTAAAAGGCACGATTAATGGAATTCCATCAGTAATGCCCGGCCGCTGGGGGAGTCACGTTGGGGTCATTGATTTAGTGCTAGAGCAAAAAGACGGTAAATGGGGCGTTGCTGATGGTAAAGCAGTCGCGCGTCCAATTTATGATGCGAATAAACAAAAATCGTTGGCGGCAGAGGATGCCGAAATTAAACAGGCAATAAACAGCGACCACCAAGCAACGCGTAAGTTTGTTAATCAGCCTATCGGTAAAGCTAATGATGTGATGTATAGCTTTTTATCATTAGTACAAGACGATCCTACGGTTCAAATTGTTAATCTCGCGCAGAAAGATTACGTAGAACGCTTTATCCAAGGCGATCCTAACTTAGATGGTTTGCCAGTACTTGCCGCCGCCGCACCATTTAAAGCGGGTGGACGCAAAAATGATCCTTCAAACTTTACTGAGGTTGAAGCCGGTCAGTTAACGTTCCGTAATGCGGCAGATTTATATTTATACCCAAATACTTTGGTTGCGATGAAGGTATCAGGTGAAGAAGTACAAGAATGGTTGGAGTGTTCGGCCGGACAATTTAACCAAATAAATCCAAATAGCGACAAAGTTCAGTCTTTGATCAACTGGGATGAATTCCGCACCTATAATTTTGATGTTATCGATGGCGTGAACTATCAAATCGATATCACTCAACCAGCAAGATACGATGCCAATTGTCAGCTTATCAATAAAGATTCACATCGCATTGTTGGGTTAACCTACCAAGGTAAACCGATTAATCCAAAGCAAACCTTTATTGTGGCAACCAATAACTACCGCGCCTACAGTGGTACGTTTGCAGGAACAGGTGCCGATCACGTGGCCTTTGATTCACCAGATGAAAACCGCACCATTTTAGCAGACTACATTTCTCGTGTGAGCAAACAAAAAGGTGAAGTGACACCCAGTGCGGATAACAATTGGTCATTTGCTCCGATTAAGACAAGTGCAGACTTGAAAATCCAGTTTGAAACTTCACCAAGCGATGTGGCGACTAAGTTCATTAAAGACAAAGCGCAGTATCCAATGAGAAAAGTCAGCAAAGATGATGTCGGTTTTGCGGTGTATCAGATTGATTTGAAAAGGTAATGACCAAAATTAAATTGTAGAAATATAACAACGAAGCCCACCCAAGATCGGTGGGCTTTTACTTGCTCATCAATCTTTTTAGACAATAGATCTTGAAGTCTAATTGTTATGTTATAACATATCCAAAAATTCAATCGGGCCATCTGTGTCTCTTAAATTTAAGATCCGATGAATCATAGATGGTTAACTGAAAGCATAAAATAGATGAGCTTTGGAGTGGGTAAATGAATCAGAAAAAAATTTCCGTGACGGTTTTATCGGGATTTCTTGGTGCGGGAAAAACGACAGTACTTAGCCATATCCTCAATAATCGCGAAGGTAAGCGAGTCGCGGTGATTGTGAACGATATGAGCGAAATTAATATTGATTCCGCAACAGTAAAAAATGAAGTATCACTAAACCATAAAGAAGAAAAGCTGGTGGAAATGAGCAATGGTTGTATTTGCTGCACCTTGCGAGAAGATCTACTTGTGGAAGTTTCACAACTAGCTAAAGAAGGTCGATTTGATAATTTAGTCATTGAATCAACCGGTATTTCTGAGCCGCTTCCTGTTGCGGAAACCTTTACTTTTGCTGACGAAAATGGCGTATCGCTTTCTGATATCGCGACCTTAGATACGATGGTGACAGTGGTCGATGGCGTAAACTTCCTGCGTGACTACGATGCCGCGCAATCTCTCCAAGAAACCGGACAACATTTAGGCGAGGAAGACCACCGCAGTGTTTCAGACTTGCTGATAGATCAAGTTGAGTTCGCCGATGTTATTTTGATCAGCAAAGCCGACCTTGCAAAGGCTGATGAGATTAAGCGTTTGGAGGCGATTCTTAAAACCTTAAATACTCACGCACGTATTATTGCTATCCAAAATGGGCAAGTGAATATTTCTGATGTATTGGATACCGAGTTGTTTAACTTTGAACGTGCGGAACAAGCAGCAGGCTGGCTTAAAGAGTTGAGAGGTGAGCACATTCCCGAGACGGAAGAATATGGTATTAGCAGCTTTAGTTATCATGCCCGCCGTCCATTCCATCCTGAAAAATTTCATCAGCTTTTGCATCACCTTTCTCGTTTTGGAAAATTGATTCGTTCTAAAGGTTACTTCTGGTTAGCCTCCCGTCCTGATTTTGCTGGGCAGTGGAACCAAGCTGGTGGTATTGCCGATTATGGTTTTGCCGGACTGTTTTGGAGTGCGATTCCTAAGGAACAATGGCCGACCGACCCTGAATCTATAGCCGCCATTGAAGAAAATTGGATTGAGTCGTTTGGTGATATGCGCCAAGAATTGGTGTTCATTGGGCAAGGGCTCGACAAAGCGGCATTACTACAAGCATTAGAGGATTGTTTGTTAACGCAAGAAGAAGTACTAGCAGGGAAAGAGTTTTGGCAAACCTTAGCAGACCCATTTGCTGCTTGGGAGACGGAAGAATGAGTTTAGAAATAGTCGAAAGCCCTGCGCCTGTTGATTCAATATCCTCGTCATTGATAGATAATACACCGAGCATATTGACCGATATCTATCAGCCTGAATCGAATATTGCGATATGGCAACGCACGCTTCCAAAGCAGATGATGCAAGATATCGATCAAATGCTCCAAGACGATAAACCTTTACCATTGGTTCAAAGTCTGACGCCAGATAATACGGCAGATTGGGTTTGCACTCGATTAGAAGATTATGCGTGTGCCCAAGCATTGGGTGAAGATATTGCTTTGATTGTCGATATGTTCTGTTGCTTGTTTGATTTAAAAGAAGTGGGGTTGAGACTGACTCGCCTAGATAGCCCAATGTGTCCTAAATTTCACGTTGATCATGTGCCTTGTCGACTAGTTACAACTTATGTTGGTCCGGCAACGGAATGGCTTGAGAATAAAGGGGTTGATCGTACCAAGCTTGGTGCAGGAAGCCTTGGCCAACCTGATCATCTATCGGGTTTGTACCGTAATGAAAATTCGATTCAAAAAGTGCAAGTAGGTGATGTTGCTTTGCTAAAAGGGAGTGGTTGGGAAGGTAATGAGGATAACGGGCTCATTCATCGTTCCCCTGCAGTAGAACCAAATGAGCGACGCTTATTGCTTACATTGGATTTTATCTAATAGGAGGGCTTGATAGGTTATGCCAGTAATATTGATAAAAAATGTGCGAGTGATGAATGAAAGCACCATTACCGAAGCAAGTGTAGGTATTGTTGCTTAACGAATTGCAATGATAGTCAGTAAGGCACTTATTAGTGCAATACATTTGTCGTTTAATCGTTAATTTATATTTTCCACTAACCATACCAATTTCAGATAATAAATAAGGAAGTAATTATGTTAAGAAGAAACCCGACAGGTCACATGCCACAAGTATCGGCAACTGCATTCATTGACCCTACGGCGATCATTTGTGGAAAAGTTATTGTTGAAGATAACGTATTTATTGGCCCTTATGCAGTAATCCGAGCCGATGAGGTGAATGACGAGGGGGATATGGAAGCGATTGTCATCAAATGTGATACTAATATTCAAGATGGTGTCGTGATCCATTCTAAAGCAGGAGCTGCGGTGACTATTGGAGAACGATCATCTATTGCTCATCGCTCTATTATTCATGGCCCATGTGAAGTTTGTGATGATGTTTTTATTGGTTTTAATTCAGTTGTATTTAATAGTGTGATTGGTAGTGGATGTGTTATTCGCCACAACTGTGTAGTGGATGGGCTTGATTTACCAGAAAACTTCCACGTACCGCCAATGACGAATATTGGTGCGCAATTTGATTTAGAAAGCATTTCGAAAGTACCGCCGGAATACTCAGCATTTTCAGAGTCTGTGGTATCGGCCAATCATGAACTGGTACAAGGGTATCGGAGAATTGCAAATGAGCTTTAAATAAGGCTCTCATTGCAGGAGTGCCAGCTATTATTACTGGCTTTTTAGGTAGGAAAAACTTCAGCTATTAAGTATTGGTTAATAAGCTCATTAATGAATTCTGGGTAATATAAAAACGTGCCAACCCGCCGGCACGTTTTTATTTATGCACTGACAGCTAAGGCATTCCCAATGCATTTGGCAACCACAGTGATACTGCGGGTATGTAGGTAATAATCATCAAGAATACCAACAAGATCATTAACCATGGTAGAGCGGCTCGGATGGTGGCGCTAAGTGGCATCCCGGTGACCGCGGAGGTGACAAATAAATTCAAGCCTACGGGGGGCGTGATTAAGCCTATTTCCATGTTGACCACCATGATGATGCCGAAGTGAATTGGGTCGATGCCAAGTTCGACTGCGATGGGAAAGAGAATGGGCGCAAGGATTAAGATAATCGCTGAGGGTTCCATAAAGTTACCCGCCAGCAATAAAATAATGTTAACCAATAATAAGAACATCCAGGGTGATAACCCGAGGTTAATCATCCAAGCGGCAATGGTTTGAGGGATTTGTTCTGTAGTAAGAACAAATGCAAATAGCATCGCATTAGCAATGATAAACATCAGCATCACAGTCAGTTTAGCTGCTTCCAGTAATACGTTCGGGCACTGTTTGATGGTAATGTCTTTATATACAAACAACGCAATAAACCCAGCATATACGGCAGCAACGGCAGCCGCTTCTGTGGGGGTAAACATTCCACTGTATATCCCACCTAAAATGATCACCATTAACAGTAATCCCCACGCTGCTTGACGAGCACTAGATAACCATTCTTTTAAGCTAGCTCTTGGCATAGCGGGGAGATTTTTCTTACGTGCAATAATGTAGATGGCGACCATCAAACCTAACCCGAGTAAGGTACCGGGAATAACGCCTGCCATAAAGAGCTTACCAACCGAGCTTTCCGTAGCGGCTGCGTACACTACCATCACAATCGAAGGCGGAATTAATATGCCTAAGGTGCCGGCATTACATACAATCCCAGCGCCGAACTCTTTCGGATAGCCAGAGCGAACCATACCAGCAATTGCTATTGAGCCGACCGCGGCAACGGTAGCGGGTGATGAACCAGAAAGTGCGGCAAATAGCATACACGCCATAACTGCTGCAATCGCCAGACCGCCTCGGATGTGTCCCACGCTAGAGTTAGCAAAATCGATGAGTCTTTTCGCCACACCGCCACTGGTCATAAATGCTCCAGAAAGCAAGAAGAAAGGAATGGCGAGCAGAGTGTAGTGTTCAGAGGTTTCAAACAGCTTGATAACTAAAGAACGAATCGAATCTTGGCTAAAAAATAAGATACTTAATGCACCGGATAAGCCTAAAGAAATGGCGATAGGTACACCAATAAACATCAGTAGGAATAAGCTAAAAAACAGAAAAAGAATCGTCATTATGGTTTGCCCTTATCCTGCTGTGCTGGCTTTGTTTGGTCGCTTGATTGTGATTCTTCTGGCATCATGGCCATCGCATGTTTCATGGCGTCTTTGGTTTCATCAGCAATGCCTAGCCCTAGTTGTAAGCCGCGTAGAATACGAATGAAAATTTCAAAAAAACGAATCCAAAGCAGGGCAAATCCAACAGGTACTACTGCACCGATATACCATACTTTAATGCCAATTTTTTCCAGATCTTCAGCGTAAATATCGGCGTGGAATAAGGTGCTCACCCAGTCATAGCTGGCGTAGGTCATCATGGCTGCGTAGGTTAAACAAGCAAGACAAGCGATAATTCCAATTACTTTCTGTTTGCGAGTAGAAAGTAGATTGACCACTACATCGACCCCAATATGTCCGCCAATTCTCACGCCGTAAGACATACCAATAAAGATTAACCAACCGAATAAAGCTTTAGTTAATGCCGTACTCCATGTCATTTCTTGGGCCAAGCCTATAAAGAAATCACCGATCGATAAAAAAGCATTACTGGTGGCTGACCATTCCAGAGCATAGAACCAATCAGATAGATCATAAAAAGGGGTGTAAAGGTTATTAAGCACGACATAAGTAAATGTCACTAAGGTCATGGCGGCTAAGAGGAAGGCAACGAGGCCCTCCTCTAACTTTGACCATAAATGATGAACAGCATTCATTGGCTGGCCTTTTATTTTAAATGAATTCGATGATTAATTACCGACAGCAAGGGCGGCTTCAATTACATCTGAGCCAATATCGTCTTCAAACTTATCCCAAACTGGTTTCATTGCTTTGACCCATTCAGCACGTTCTTCTGGTTTAAGCTGAATAATTTCAGAGGTGCCAGCATCGATAATCGCTTGCTTAGCAGTTTGGTTTAACTCGCCCGCTTTAGAGTTAACGTGTTCAGTTACTTCATCCAAAATGTTGGATAATTGATCACGAATATCATCCGGTAGGCCATTCCAAAACTCGGTATTGGTGATCAACATGTAATCTAATACACCGTGGTTAGACTCAGTGATGTAGTCTTGGACTTCGTTGAATTTTTGCGAGTAGATATTTGACCACGGATTTTCCGCACCGTTAACTACACCGGTTTGTAAGCCTTGGTAGACTTCGGCAAAACTCATTTTTCTTGGGTTAGCGCGAATAGCTTTAAATTGTTCATCTAGCACATCAGATGCTTGCACACGGAACTTAAGACCTCGTGCATCACGCGGGACATGTAGAGGTTTATTAGCAGAAAGCTGTTTCATACCGTTGTGCCAGTAACCAAGCCCGGTGATGTTGTGATTTTCCATCGATTTGAGCAATGACTTACCAGTATCGCTTTGTTGGAATTTATCAACCGCGCTAATATCTTGGAATAAGAAGGGTAGATCATAGACTTGCAGTTTCTTAGTATACTGCCCGAACTTGGCTAAAGAAGGTGCGATAAACTGAACATCGCCAAGCAGTAGGGCTTCCATTTCTTTACCATCACCATATAAAGAGGAGTTGGCATAAACTTGTACTTCGACTTTGCCTTTTAAGCGTTCTTCGACCAGTTGTTTAAACAGTAATGCACCTTGCCCTTTGGGAGTGCTGTCGGCGACCACGTGTGAAAATTTGATCACAATTGGATCGGCAGCATTGGCAGAAAATGCGAATAACATTGAGGTAGAAACAAGTGAAGCCGTACAGATAAATGTCCGGCCGATTCGAGTTTTACGTAGTAAGGAAAACATAATTAACC
Organism: Vibrio algivorus; assembly: GCF_002218005.2. Taxonomy (GTDB): domain Bacteria; phylum Pseudomonadota; class Gammaproteobacteria; order Enterobacterales; family Vibrionaceae; genus Vibrio; species Vibrio algivorus. Next base: position 958,851 of record NZ_AP018679.1, on the reverse strand, counting down.
CTCTTCCATTTTGAGTAATTGTTATTAATAATTTAGCTATTAAAGCCTAATGCGTTATTTCAAAAGTGCTTATTCGACCTTTGGCTAACAGGTCGCTTGAGTAGATGATTTATGTTTGAAGTGAGGGAATGGTCACGTTTGTACTTGGGTATATATCCTTCCTTTACCGACTTTTACTTTTCTTTACACCCCCTGCTCTATGCTGATCGCGAAAGAATCGGTATAACTTAGCTATGTCTTCTTTACATTCCTTTTGCTGATGAAAATTAAAACACGCTGGATTCTTATTGTTGCTATTCCTCTGATTGGAGCAGCAGGTTGGTTTTATTATGGTAAGTCTGAGACTGCACCAGTGTATGCCACCGAAAAAGTACAACGAGGTGATATTGAAAATACCGTGCTAGCCAATGGCATGTTGCAAGCAGCTAAGTTGGTGAATGTCGGTGCTCAAGTTTCGGGGCAAATTCAGAAACTGGCGGTGTCACTAGGAGATGAGATTAAAGAAGGGGATTTGATTGCTCAGATTGATAGCCTGACCCAGCAAAATAATCTTAAAGAATCACAAGCATCTTTGGATAGCCTGAATGCGCAATATCGAGCAAAGCAGGCACAAATCAAGCAAGCGCAATATGAATACAAACGTCAGAAGGGTATGTTAGCAGCAGAGGCTAGTTCTCGTGCTGATTACGAAAGCGCAGAAGCGACGCTGGCGATCTACCAAGCCGATTTAGCCCAATTAACTGCCGAAATCGAGAAAGCAAAAATTAATGTTGATAGCGCCGAGGTGGATCTAGGCTACACCACCATCAGTGCACCGATGGATGGAACGGTTGTTTATACCTCAGTTGAAACTGGCCAGACGGTTAACGCCAACCAAACCACTCCTACCATTATTGAGCTCGCCCAGCTTGATACCATGACTATTAAAGCGCAAATCTCCGAAGCGGATGTGATTCACGTTCAACCGGGTCAAACCGCGTATTTCAGTATTTTGGGTCAGCCGAATAAAAAATACCAAGGCACATTACGTGCGATTGAACCGGGGCCGACTATTATGACCGGCGATGATAGCCAATTAACGGTGACGGATTCAGATGCTATTTATTACAACGCCCTATTTGATGTGAAAAATCCGAAAGGGGTGTTGCGTATTGGGATGACGGCACAGGTGTCAATCATTCTTAATGAATCTAAAGGTGCGTTATTAGTCCCCGCTCAAGTGTTGAAAAAAGCGAAAGGCAAAGATCGGTTTATGGTGCCAGTTTTAGAAAATAATAAAGTGGTTCGCAAGCCTGTTACGGTGGGCATTAATAATAAAGTGAACGCGGAGATATTATCAGGTCTTGAAGAAGGTGATGAAGTTATTGTCGGTATGCCATCTGCTACAACTGGCACTAAAGGCCGTAAACCACCGATGAGATTTTAACCATGACTCAACCATTGTTAAAAATTGAAGAATTATCGCGCAGTTTCGTAAGTGGTGAAGAATCATTAACGGTACTCAAACAAGTTAACCTTGAGATCCAACAAGGTGAGATGGTGGCTATCGTCGGCGCGTCGGGCTCTGGTAAATCGACGTTAATGAATATTTTAGGTTGCTTAGATCAGCCAACAGAAGGTCAGTATTGGATAAATGGTCAAGACACTTCGACCATGGATTCAGATCAACTTGCCGAGCTTCGACGTGAATATTTTGGCTTTATTTTTCAGCGCTATCACTTGCTAAGTGATTTAACGGCAACGGGGAATGTTGAAGTGCCAGCCGTTTATGCTGGGGTGTCTCATGTACAACGTAGTGAACGTGCAGAACAGTTATTAACGCGCTTAGGACTCGGTGAGCGTTTAACTCACAAGCCCAGTCAATTAAGTGGAGGGCAACAGCAGCGTGTTAGTGTGGCACGAGCGTTGATGAATGGCGGTGATGTGATTCTGGCCGATGAACCTACAGGGGCATTGGATAGCCAAAGTGGTAAAGACATGATGGCACTGCTAAAAGAGCTGCATCAGATGGGGCATACCATTATTTTAGTCACACACGATATGGATGTGGCCCACTTTGCAGATCGCATTATTGAAATTAAAGACGGAGAGATCATCGCTGATACGGTAAATGTCAGCCAAGATCCGAATATTCAAGACTCGGAACCTCAAACGAAAGCAACTCAAGATACAAGCCATCCGAGTTTAAATATGCGAGGAAATTCCGCATCACATTGGTGGCATTGGGATAGCTTAATAGATGCCCTAAAAATGGCGCTATTGGCGATGACTAGCCATAAAATGCGTACTTTTCTAACTATGCTGGGAATTATTATTGGCATTGCATCGGTTGTCTCTGTTGTTGCGCTTGGTAACGGTACACAAAAACAAATCTTATCTAATATCGCTTCAATGGGAACCAATACCATTGATATTCGACCGGGCACGGGGTTTGGTGATCGTCGTTCTGGCCGAGTCAGAACATTAACAGGCAGCGATGCTGAAGCTTTGGCGCATTTATCTTATGTCGATAGTGTGACGCCATCACTCAATAAAAACCTAACGATTCGTTATGACAATGAAGCGGTTACCGCGACTGTCGAAGGGGTTGGCCCTGATTTTTTCCGTGTTAAAGGTTATGAATTGGCGTATGGACAATTTTGGGGAGATGACAGTATTGACTCTTTAGCACAAGAAGCGGTGATTGATGATAATACTCGCAAAGAGCTATTTCCTGATACCAATGCCGTGGGCAAAGTGATTTTTTTAGGTCGTTTACCCGTTCGAATTGTTGGTGTTACTGAGGCGAAAGAAAGCGCCTTTGGTAATAGTGATAGTTTAAAAGTATGGGTGCCTTATACCACTATGTCGGGTCGTATGATGGGGCAACGTTATCTGAATAGTATTACGGTTCGAATTGATGAAGATGCTCCAAGTACCGCGGCGGAGCAAGGCATTATTGATTTGCTAAAAATGCGTCATGGAACAGAAGATTTCTTCACTATTAATACTGATACCATCCGTCAAAATATTGAGAAAACGACGGCGACAATGACGCTGCTGATTTCTGCCATTGCGGTGATTTCATTGGTGGTGGGTGGCATTGGTGTAATGAACATTATGCTGGTGTCAGTGACCGAACGAACTAAAGAAATTGGCGTGCGTATGGCAGTCGGTGCAAGGCAAATTGATATCTTACGTCAGTTCTTAATTGAAGCCGTTTTAGTTTGTTTATGTGGTGGTATTGCGGGGATAGGATTAGCGTTTGGTTTTGGTAGTTTGTTAAGTTCTTTTGGCGGAGGCTTCCAAATGATTTACTCCGTTACCTCCATTGTTTCAGCCTTTGTGTGCTCTACTTTAATTGGCATTGTATTCGGCTTTTTACCGGCGAGAAATGCTGCCAAGCTTGACCCTGTCGATGCGTTATCTCGAGATTAATGATGATGAATAGAAAAATAATTAGCTTAATGTTAAGCGCGATGGTCTTGAGTGGTTGCGGAACATTAACTCGGACCGATTATCAAGCGCCGCCAGTACAAGTACCGGAAGCGTGGCAGCAAAAGCATCTTGCGCAGGATGTGAAAGTCGATCCGTGGTGGTACGCGTTTAACGATCCCATCCTCAATCAGTTTATTGATCAAGCGTTGATCACCAATAATGATTTAACCCTTGCGACCTTCACAGTAAAAAAGGCTCGTCTACAAATGGGTTTAGCTGATGATGATTTGTATCCCCAGTTAAGCTCAACTACCTCTGCTGGTGTATCGAAACCGTTAGATGGCGGTGATTCAACCGACAGCTATAGCACTAATTTATCGGTCAGTTATGAATTAGATTTGTGGGGGAAAATCTCTGCCGATACCGATCAAGCCAAATGGGCCGCAATGGCAAGCCTTGAAGATCGCGAGAGTACCGCGCAAAGTTTGGTGGCCACTACGGCATCACTTTATTGGCAAATTGGATATTTAAAGCAGCGTATAGCATTAAGTGAAACGGATGTAGCCGACGCACAAAAAACCTTAGATTTGATTACTCGCCAATATCAATTAGGCGCTGTGACCAAGCTTGATGTTCTGGAAGCTAAACGTAGTCTTGCTAGTTTACAAGCACAGCAAAGTCAGTTTAATCAACAGTTAGTGGAGGCAAACAATGCTTTTGCGATTTTGTTTAATCAACCACCACTTGATATGACAAAAACCGTCAAGCAATTACCCGATATTACTTTACCAGAAGTGTCATCAGGTGTTCCGGCGGATTTATTGATCAGAAGGCCGGATGTTAAAGCGGCGATTTATGAGATTAAATCTAGCCTCGCCAGTAAAGATTCTGCTGATTTGGAATATTTACCGACTTTAACGCTTACAGGCGCTTTAGGGGGTTCATCACAAGAATTAAAAGAATTGTTATCTAACCCGATTGGCAGTCTAGGGGCAGATTTAACGTTGCCATTTTTGCAATGGAATGATATGCAAAACAACCAAGATATTGCGGATGTAGATTATCAATCTTCGATAGTCAGCTATCGCCAGGTGTTGTATTCGGCGTTTCAGGATGTAGAAAATGCGCTGTCTGCTCGTGAGCAGTTAAGTTATCAACAAGATCGCTTGCAAGAGCAATACGATGCCGCGGAGCAAGCTGAACGGATCTATATTTCGCGCTATAAATATGGATCAATCACCATAATGGATTTACTCGATTCTCAAGAAAACACACGAGATGCTAAAGCGTCGTTGTTAGAAAATCGTTACAATCAATTTGTCGCTCAAGTAGCCCTGTATCAAGCACTAGGTGGGCAAGATGTTGCACCCAATATAGATGCCTATCAAAATGATGATTCGGATATTTAGATTGTGCGATAGAATGCGAAAGTAGAGTCATAATCAAAAGCAGTTTAGAGAGGGAAGCATGAAGTTAGGTTTTATTGGCTATGGAAAAAGTACGAACCGTTACCATATGCCATTTGTAGAGGCTTCTGGTCAATTTGATATTGTGGGGTTTTATACACGAGGCTCTAAATCATTTGAGATGCCATACCAAGCCAAAGCTGAGCCGCAACGCTTTGATGATATTGAACAATTATTAAAAAGTGATGTAGAAGCGATCAGTGTGACAACACCGCCAAGTACTCATTATCAATTTGCGAAACAATGTATTTTGGCGGGTAAGCATGTGATTGTTGAAAAGCCATTTTGCAATACGTTAGCGGAAGCTAAAGAGCTTTATCAATTAGCGGAACAACATAAAGTTAAAATCACGCCGTATCAAAATCGCCGTTATGACAGTGACTTTCTTACGATTAAGAAGATCTTACAACGTCAAGATCTTGGTAAGGTGATGGAGATAGAATCAAATCACACTCACTACCGACCAGATGGTGCTGATAATCAAGGTGATAAATATGCTGGCAGTGTATATGGCCATGCGGTGCATTTTATCGACCAAGTTGTCAGCCTTTACGGTGAGCCAGACAGCATTATTTATGATGTGTGTAATCAAAAGAATTTTTACATTGGTGAAGGTTTAACCTATTCGGATACGGTGCCAGAAGACTATTATGATATTAAGCTGATTTACGGCAATTTACGCATTCGTGTACGTCATTCTCAGTTAATCGTTAAGCATCCGCCACGCTGGATTATTAATGGTACAGAAGCAACGGTAGAGAAGTACGATATTGACCAGCAAGAAAGAGATTTAAAGCAAGGAATCTTTTTAGACTCACCAACCTTTGGTCATGATACGCCTGAAAGCCTATGCAAAATCCACTTTAAAAATAGAATAGAAGAAGTGCCTGCAGACTACCAACACTACACTCAATTCTATAATGACTTTAAAGATTGGGTTGATGGTAAACGACTAAGCCCACCCGTTGAGAAAAATGAAGCTCTTGTGGTTATGCATATTTTAGAAACGATCGCCAATAAAGCTGCATATGTGCCTTTAAACCTGCAAGATTAAGTTAAATATCCTTATTGTTTTAGGTATATTTCACTAATACAAAACCGCCAATAGATTATTTATTGGCGGTTTTTTTGTGGTTGCTTGGGTAGTAGTTGCTTGGGTATATGACCAGGCAACTTTTTACGTAGTAGTACGCAAAAAGTTGCCTGACTTTCTTTTTTGTTAAAGCTTAATTTGTTGATTTTGTTGGTTATATAAAGTGGCATATTAATTGCTCATACCGTTGGTGTTACTCGAGGGAATTAATTGACCTCATTAATTTACAGCAACGAAAAAAGGATATTAGTAATGCCAACTCCATGTTATTTATCAATCAAAGGCGCGACTCAAGGCAACATCACTGCTGGCGCATGTACTGCTGATTCTATTGGTGATTCTTATGTAGAAGGCCATGAGGATGAGATGCTGGTTCAACATGTTGACCACACTGTCACGATTCCAACCGATCCACAATCTGGTCAACCTTCAGGTCAACGTGTTCACAAACCATTCAAATTCACCGTTGCTTTAAACAAAGCGGTTCCGCTGATGTACAACGCATTAACGTCGGGTGAAAAGCTAGATGAAGTGGAACTGAAATGGTACCGCACGTCAATCGAAGGTAAACAAGAGAACTTCTTTACTACCAAGCTTGAAGGCGCAACCATCATTGATATCAACTGTGAAATGCCACATTGCCAAGATCCAGCAATGAAAGACTTCACGCAAAATATCACGGTATCGATGTCTTACCGCAAAATCACTTGGGACCACAATAATGCGGGTACTTCAGGTGGTGATGATTGGCGTAAGCCTATCGAAGCCTAATATACCCTTCGTACTTGAAGTTGCAGCTTTGTTGACGGCGTTCATTCACTTGTCGCCTCACTGCAACTCCAATTACTTTGGCTATAGATTAGGTACTCGAGCTTGGCAGTTTTCTGCCAAGCTTTTTCTGTTTATTTTTCGTTTCAATATTTACTTGTTTGCTTTGGGTTTGGGTGGATTGCTCGCGCACAAAGCAAATCGGTAAAGCGTTAAACATTAAAAGGATAGGGCATGGCTACGCTACACTTTAGTATTCTCGTCGATGGCGTCAATGACGAAGATTTAGTGGTAAGAAGCTACCAAGGGCAAGATAACTTTTCTTCCGTTCAACACGCTGATGGTACTTGGTGCCATGGTTTTCGTTATGACATCCAACTTGCTAGTCGCCGACCGGATTTCACCGCCTTAGACATGGTGGACAAAAAAACCGAGCTTGTCATGCATCGTGACGGCGAAGTAGTGCAACGAATTAACGGTATTGTGCGTAACTTCACCCAAGGCGAAACCGGCCATCACCATACCTTTTACTCTTTAACTCTCGTGCCTGAAATTGAGCGTTTATCCTTGCGCCATAACAGCCGCATTTTCCAATCCATTTCTGCGCCCGATATCATCGCCACCTTATTTAAAGAAATGGACATCCAAGGCTTTGTCTTTGCATTAACTCGCACGCCAAAGCAACGTGAGTTTTGCATGCAATATCGTGAAACGGACCTTGAATTCATTAACCGCCTTGCTGCTGAAGAAGGCATGGTCTATCACATTGAGCAGTTCAAAGGTAAACACAATGTCTTGTTTACCGATGACTCTCAAGTCATTACCTCACTAGACTCACCTGTGCCTTATAACGTGATGGCCAGTGGCATTAGTTCAACGCCGTATATAAAAGAATTCAGCAAGACGACTCAGTTTGAAGTCAGTGAAGCGCACAGCGGTGATAGTAGCTTTAAAAAACCGCAGTACACCTTTAGTCAGCAGGCCGTCGCCAATGATATGGATTATCAGCGTGATACCTATCAACACTTTGACGCGCCGGGGCGCTTTAAAGATGACGCAGTTGGTAAAGAATTCAATCAACTACGTCTAGATAGCTTGCGACGCCATGCTCATACCGCCAAAGGCAAAGGGAATGAGCCACAGTTACAAAGCGGCGCCAAGTTTGAATTAAGCGAACACAGTGATGACAACTTTAATAAAAACTGGCTAATAATCGCCAGCACTCATCAAGGCGACCAACCGCAAGCGCTCGAAGAATCCGCCGGCGGCAAACCGACGACTTACGCCAACCAGTTTGACGCCATTCCAGCGGATAAAACCTGGCGCATGCCACAGATGACTCGCCCACAAGTTGACGGTCCCATGACCGCTTACGTGGTTGGCCCAGAGGGTGAAGAAATCTTCTGCGATGAATATGGTCGAGTGAAACTGCATTTTCCGTGGGATAGATATTCCAATGGCAATGAACATAGTTCATGTTGGATTCAAGTCTCACAAGGCTGGGCTGGTAGTCAATACGGACAAATCGCCATTCCAAGAATTGGCCATGAAGTCATTGTTTCGTTTTTAAATGGCGACCCAGACCAACCGATTGTGACAGGCCGTGCGTTCAACGCACAAAACCTGCCGCCTTACACACTGCCGGGTAATAAAACCAAAACCGTATGGCGCAGTGAAACCCACCAAGGTGAAGGCTTTAACGAAATCAGCTTTGAAGACCAATCTGGCTCAGAGCAAGTGTATGTTCACGCGCAAAAGGACTTTAAATCCGAAACTCTCAACGACCACATCACCGATGTAAATCACGACCAGCATCTAATGGTTGAAAATGACCAATTTACTCAGGTTAAAAATAATCATCATTTGACGATAGAGGGTGAAAGTCGTAGCAAAGTGACGGGTCATTTATCTCAAGAAGCGACTGGCTCAATACAACAGAAAATCGGCGCCATTCATGTTATAGAAGCAGGAAAAGAAGTGAGCTTAACCAGTGGTGGGAAGCTGATCGTTGAAGCTGGCTCAGAAGTGACTTTAAAAGTTGGTGGCAGTTTTGTAAAAGTGGATGCGGCAGGGGTTCATTTAGTGGGTGCTGGTGTGAATATCAACTCTGGAGGAAGTGCAGGCTCTGCTAGCACTTATAGTGGCAGCGCGCCAATGTTGCCTAATGACATTGAGCCAATACAACCACCACAACCAGCGATCCCAATTGAGATTGACTCTGTTATAGAAGCGGAAACTGTTAATAAAGCCACCATCAAGCCGTGTCCATTAAAAGGAGGTCAATAATGTTAGCCTCTTACTTTTTTGGACAAGAGCGTGCCTACTGGCTTGTCAGTGCCGACATCCACCAGCAAGCGATTAAGCAAAACCATCAATTGGGTTTTTCCGATGCTTTACCATTATTTCATGGTGAAAGCTTCAAACAGGTCATGCCTTATTCACCTTGGCTTATTCCAATACAACCAGAGCTTCAGAATGTAGATAGTGACACGTTTAATCAAGGAATCATGCTCGTCAGTCATGAGCCAATGTGGAATGTGGTTACACACTTAAGAAGCTTACTTTATGCCGCTCTTGATGGCGAAGAAGTGATGTTTCGATTTTATGACCCAAAGGTGGTAGTGCCAATGCTTACAACCTTTACTCAAGATGAAATCAATGCATTTTTAGGTAATAGCCAACAGTTAACTTGTCTTCAAGAAGGACAATTAGCCGTTTATCACAACACAAGTCAATTGGATTATCAGCTGTATTCAGAGACATGGTGGAAAATCCAACCTCAGCATTTAGAGCCGCTATATAAAGTGAATGAACACGCAAAGGCCATTGTGAGCAAACTGTGGGAAAAGCTGCCCCAGAAAATCGATGCATTGCCAGACCCTTTGGTGTTTTTTCAGGAAATATTACAACAAGCCCTCAATGACGGCACAAATAGCGATAAGGCAGAAAGCATCGCTTTAGTTCAGTTTTCTAAGCTCACCAATACGTCTTATACCGAACTGTCACAGGCTTTGTTGCTCACTCGTGATGAATTAGATGAATTACAAGAAATAGAAAAGGGAACAATTTAATGGGAATGCTAGGCGTTAACCCGCATTGCGTTGAATGTGCCAATACTGATCACTGGATTGAGTTGATTGTAGTTGATGAACGCAACCAATATTTTGATAACGTCAAAGGGACATTGATTGACGCTAAAGGCCGTCGATATACTATCACTTTGAATAATCAGCCAATTCGGTTAGACGGAATTACCGCTGGCCGCATTCAAATCGAACTAGACCCGACATTATGGCTTAAGCAAGCTCAGCAACGACGACCATTTGTAATGGATCCTAACGTGAATCAAATTCATAACGTTAAAGTTGGCGATACTTTAACATCTATTGCTGGGCAACATGGCATGACACTCAATGCGATATTGGAATTAAATCCACAATATCAAGATGATCCTGATTTAATTGTGGTGGGTGATACGGTAAAGCTTAATGAACAATATCAAGGCGATCCAGTAGATGAATGGCTCGCTCAAAACTCCATCGGTTACCATGAAGCGACGAGACAACGCGTCAATATGACCGCAGGTGATTTGTTATCAACGGCTGATGCCGAGGCGCTTCCTGAACGTCATCAAACGAAACAAGCGTTATCACTCAATGATCCTAGTTTTAGTGGTCATCTTCTAGCGGATAAATGCTATGTGGTTTGCGTGCAAGGTTTTAACTACATAACACTACGATTTGGCCTGTTCTTTGATGGCACTGCCAATAACACTTACAGTGCTCAATGGGGTAAGCAACAGTTAGAAGGTTATTATAACCAATGGCAATCCTTATGCAGTCTAGAAGGCAATTTACCGGTTAAAGACTGGCAAGCTCGCAGTTATGCTTACCCTAATCAAGACGACTTTTATTGGTTTTGGGAAGATGATGAGAAAGTGGAAAGCAGCGCGGCTAACGAGCTGACCAACATTCAAAAGCTGTATGAGCGTTACCTTAATAATGAATTTAATCAAGAACAGACCGTATTTTACCACTCGGAATACATTACTGGTATTGGTACAGGTAATAGCACAGAAATCGCTAAGGCCGATGAATCTGTACTTGGTGGTCAAGCTCTAGGGCTGGGTGACTACGGTGTAGAAGCCAAAGTAAGTATAGCTATTGAACAAGTGAATCAAGCATTAGAACAACAAATAAAACCAGAACTTCCATCTATAAAAATTGATGGAATCAACAAAATTGAATTGGATGTATTTGGCTTTAGTCGCGGGGCCGCTGCCGCCCGCCATTTTATTAATGTGTTGCTCGATGGCGAGCAAGGTGAATTTGTACCAAAGTTTGTTGAAGTGTGCCAGCAAAATAAGTTAGCGTTGCAAGCGGGTTTTGATTGGAATGAGAATGAGCACTGCGAAGTGACCTTTGCCGGGTTGTTTGATACCGTGGCCGCAATTGCTGATTTTAGCTCACTGGATTTTACCCCACATAACCAAGATAATGGCAATGTGCGTTTGTGGTTGGACCCACAACGGGTACGCCATGCAGTACATTTAACCGCCTCTCCGAAAACGGAATACCGTTATAATTTTAGTAGTAATAAACTTAATTCTGCTGATAACTTTCATGAAATTATGGTGTATGGCGCACATTCGGATGTGGGTGGTGGTTATTACTCACAATATGCCTTTGATCAAAATGAATACTTGCTACCTCTGATTGAGCGCAAACGAATTAAACGTATTTCGCGAGATTTTAGCCTGTTTCAGTTTGATAGCGTCAAACAGCAACTTGAGAAGACATTGCAGCAAGAGCTAGCGAAAGAAGTGGCGCAAGGTTGGAACGCGGATGATTATAAGATTGAAATAAAACAAAGTATCTCCCCAAAAGGAGATCGCCAGCAGGCGATTGGTGAATTAATTTTGCAACGTCTCGTACAAGGAGATTTATCGCGTTTGTACTTACGGGTGATGTATGGTCTAGCAGAGTCAATGCAGGTGCCATTTAATGAATATCCAGAAGGCTCATCAGTTTCTGTATGGTCTGATTCAAAACAGTATAAATACAAAGTGCCTGAGTTGATTAGTTGCGTTAATAACTCTCCAGCTATGACCTTTGGTAAATTGTGCGATGTCATATTGCAAATGAGCAAACAAGGCAACATTGCAGAATTAACGACTTACTTATCCTCAAATGAATTTTTAGACGCTTTTATGCGTTATAACCTGATTCATCATTCATCTGATGATGGCATTGCTAACCACCCGAATACCAATTCACAAGGAGCGTTTGATCGTGAACAATATGATCCGACAGTGTAAACGAGTGTTGCTACTATTAACTTTAGTTTCATTGCCTTGCGCCGCGTTTAGCAAAGTACCGGAAGTACCCAAAGATAAACCTAAGTGGCGTATAGGAGTGACGACACCGAGCTTTTATAATGTAGATGTAGAAAAAGCATATGCTATTAACGAGGATGAAGATTGGACATCTTATGTGTTCAGTTATTCACAATTGCCAAATAAAAATAGCCTAAAAAACATACATACGTGGATTTCAAATTATGATGGCTTCGGTATTGCTTTAGATACATTAACTATTCTTTCCAGTGTCCAAATGGGAGGTACCAATCATCTGCCAGATTCAGTGTATATACATTGGACATCAATGCATGATTTAAAGTTTTATGTCACTAAGTTCAACTTATCTCCACAGATTAAAAATATAATGCTAAAGAAAAAAGAGTGGAGTTGGGGAAGACCATGTTATGTGAATGATTTCATGTTTGGTCTATTACCAAATGGACATGCTAAGGTGTGGCTTTCAGGTTGTGATACTTTCATTTATATAGGAGAACTGAAACCATTTAAAGACATAAAGACGAAATTAAATTTACAAGATAAAAAACTTTATGCTGAAGGTAAAACTGTTTCGTCTAGTGTATTTATTAATCGCCAAAAGCAAGCGAATGAGTTAGGTGAATCTCTCTTTCCAATTCCTTGGGATAAAGTTCATAAAGTCTATTGGCAAGAAGGGGATATTGACGTTTATTCTCTGGATGACTACAACGCTCAAGGTGATCTTATCAATCCAAGACCAAAACCTATTACACCGAAACCTAAGTCAATCACTTACCGTTGTTGGCAGAACAAACCACCCGTTCCCAATTCACAGTTCAAACTGGAATCTTCATCACCGCAATTTACTTTTTTACAATTACTGTGGGAATACAGTCCACATCTAGTCAATCCCGTCGATAACTTAGACAGCACCATCAATGACGCATGGAAGGAAGCCAAACAACAAGGCTTAGATGAAGACCATACCCAAGCGTGGGTGCTCGGTCGTTTGGTTGGATTAACCGATTATCCGCTAGATAAGTTGTATAAAGAGTTAAAAGTGTCCGAGCAGGGACAAGCCTTGATTAAACAATATGTCGATCAGATGTGCCAGTAAGCAACATCACAATCTTACTGTCGAAGGTGAAAACTTTAAACAGGCAATACTTATCTTCTTAGGTAGGCAAAAACTTGCCAATTCACTGGCAAGTTTTTGCCTACCTTAAATAAGGAAAAAAATAAACTGCTGATTTTAATGGTTTTTATTTTTGGTATGGATATTGCTAAATGGTTTGGATGATGATGCAACACAAGGTGGCATTATTGAAAATTTAAACCATAAGGAGACTCTATGCCCAATGCAGCGTTAATCGGAGATCTAGGCTCTGATCATGATGGTTTTCCTGCTACACCAATTATTGCAGGATCACCAACAGTCAAAATTGATGGTAAAGCGGTGGCGAGGCAAGGTGATCCACTTACGCCACACGATAAACCTAAAAATCCAATACATCCTAGGGTGATAAAAGGTGGTTCTTCGACCGTTATGATTGATGGAAAACCTGCCGTAAGAGTGGGAGATGCCGTAGATTGTGGTGGCGTTATTATTGGAGGTTCAAGTGTTAACATTGGTTAGATTGGGTGCCAGTATTTTATTTTCAATCTTGTGTTCTTTTGGCGCAGTTGCTCAGCAGCCACTCGATATTGATCAACTGACACCAAAGGCCGCTGTTGAAAAAGGTGAGTTATTGAGAGCTCAGTTTAAAGATAAAGAAGCAAGAGGGTACCTTCAATATGCGGCAGAAGAAGGGAATATGAATGCCCAGTATTTGTATGCGATTAGCTTATTAACCTACCACCCATCATCACGTTATCAACCTGTGGCAGTTCAACATTTACTAGAAGCAGCCGAAAGTGGTTATCGCCCAGCAATGCTTGAGCTTTATAGCCAACCAGAGTTACTGAGTCGTGCTGAACAGGCTGAATGGAAACAACGTTATTTAGAGTCGTTATTAGAATTTGCAAAAATCGAACCTAATGAGGCTGATTTTTATCTTTATCAGTTTTATAACCAAGATTATGGTGGCGATGAAGAAAAAGCCGAAAGATATTTTGAACAAGCTTTAAAGGCTGAGCAACCATTAGCCATGTATGAACAAGCGCTTAAGTTACAAAAAGGAGAGGGCTTTTTTTTCTTTCAGTCTAATCGTTTTAAAGAGATGAATAACTGGTTAGCAAAAGCGGCAAACAAAAGTTACATTCCCGCTTATAGACAGTTGATCAAAAATTATGAACTAGAGGGTGATTATAAAACGGCTTATCAATGGCGGGTGAGATTATTACAGCAAGGTGATTTATTGTCTCTAGCATCAATGGGAAATATCTTATTAGGATATTCTGATGAAGGTTATACAGAGTTTCTTGATGAAAGGCTAGGCTTAGAGTATCTCAGTTTATATTTAACGTTTGCAGGGCAAGATCGTATGGGCTCGACGTATCGTAAAGCAAAAGTTAACTATGACCGAGCATTTGAAAAGCTAACGGAAACTGAGCGTAATCAGCATGAAACTCTAACTCTTTCTAAGTTAGATAGTGTGAAATTTGTTTATATGGATCGCTATTTTTTCAAGAAATTTTGAGTAATTGATATATACCCAAGTAACTTCAAGATGCGAGTTTCAGCAAGAATAAAACAAGCTTTAGGCAAGGCAAATTGAATATGATCATAGTTATTCTATATCTGTTCAATTTAACGCCGCATAAAGCTTGTTTTAACTTGCCCTTCGGGAGCTTCATCTTGAAGTCACTTGGGTATACCTTAATGGCATGCTATTCATTCAGACTGCCTATATTTGAATGAGTACCATGTTTTATTGATGTAAAGCAATTCTATTTCTACCTGCAATTTTTGCTTGATACAGTGCGATATCGGCTTGATGCATGAGTTGATCAATGTCACTTTTATCTGCTCGTTGATGACAGCAGCCAATTGAAACGGTGATAGAAAGGCTTATTTTATCGTTGATTTTGATAGTGAGATCTTCAATAACCTGGCGTAATTTTTCAGCTTTATCGACGGTTGCTTGCGTTGAATTTAAGCGACATAAAATGGCAAATTCTTCTCCTCCCATTCTTGCAAAAATGTCACCTTCCTCAATGTTTTCCTGTAAAGCTTGGGTGAAACTTTGCAGCACAAGGTCACCAGCTTTATGACCATATGTGTCATTGATATTTTTAAAGTAATCAATATCAAACATTAATGCAGAGAGCATATGAGCTTCTGATGTGTGAGGTGGGAAAAAGTATTCCGCTTGTTCGAAAAAGTAACGGCGATTATGAATTCCTGTCAGGGAGTCAGTATTAGCAATTTTCTCCAATCGCTTTTCTAATTTTACACGGTCAGAAATATTGAAAACGGTGGTTCTTGCAACGACTAAGCGATTGCGATCTTTGACACCACTCGCTGATAAAGAAACGTGGAAGCTACGGCCATTTTTGCATATTAATTCTAAAGTAACGCCTTCTACTTGCGGTTTCGTGTTCAAATCTTCAATTAAGTTGTTGAATAATAGTTTGCTGTCATCGGTTAAAAAATCACTAAAATGGTGATTTAATAACTCTAATTTTTTATAGCCAAGCCATTCGGCCAGAGTGCTGTTAACTCGTTTAATATATCCTTTCTTATCAAGAGTATTGTAGCCACATGGTGCATTTTCATAGAGATCAGTTAGTTCTAAGGTCGCTCTTTTGTTGTATTCACGTTGATAGCGCTTTTGCTCATATAAGCTA
Organism: Vibrio algivorus; assembly: GCF_002218005.2. Classification (GTDB taxonomy): domain Bacteria; phylum Pseudomonadota; class Gammaproteobacteria; order Enterobacterales; family Vibrionaceae; genus Vibrio; species Vibrio algivorus. Next base: position 942,983 of record NZ_AP018679.1, on the reverse strand, counting down.
ATTGATAAATATAAAAGTACCGATATGAGAATCAAAGCACTGGTAATTAACCCTATGCCTAAAGGCTGATAAAAAAAGGATGCTTTGTGTATTAAATCATTGGGAATAAATAGTACGAGTTTCCAATGGGAATTATCGATTGACTCGGGAGTTATTGTTAAGCGTTTAACAGCAGGAAAGAAATGAATGTCTTCAAAATCAAATGGTTCGATGGATTGAAAACGAAATAATCCCTCATCAGTATGCAGTGAGCCTGAACGATGGTTTTGAATTTTTTGCCATACTGTAGGATGCTTATTTTTTATGTTTTTTTCTAATTGATCGAATTCTCGTCCCCATTCTAATTGAGGGTTGTAATGGTTTAACCAAAAACCTTGATTATCAGTGAGCATTGCATGACTAGTAATATCGCTTTTAGAGCGACTGCTAAAACTGTTAAGAAAGTCTTGTGCGAGATAGTTGATCATTAATATGCCAACTTTATTTCCATTATTATCAAGTACTGGGCTCGCAAATCTTAAAATAGGCTTATAAGGCTTTTCTAATTCGCCTTTATATAAGCTGAGTTCCATTTTAGAGATGTAGGCTTCATTTGGTTGGAGCGTTTGAGCTGCTTTGAAATAATGAGTATTTGATACGTCTTGTAAATCATTAGAAGCAATACTTTGTTCAAATTTTGGATTGTATAAAGTTTTTGCTAGTTCTTGACCATTTAGGCTGATTAAGCGGATCTGATCATGGCTTTGGAAGGTATTAGCAAGATTGATGAATAAAGCTTCAACTTGTTGGCGGTATGCCGCTCGTTCTGCTTCTGTCGTCGCCAAAAAGTACTGTGACAGAACTTTTGATTTTGACGTCATTTGCAAGATCATCATCTGCTGCTGAATTTCTTTCTGTAGCAACTGTGTGGTAGTGCTAATGAAACTACTCTCTCCACGTAGAATCTGTTCTTCTAGTTTATGAGTGTAATTTTTATATAAGAAGTAGCTAGCAATTGCCGAAATGAAAAGTAAACAGGGCCACATCCAAGTGAATCTGCGCCAGATCTTTTTTGGAGTTTGCTTGGGATCTAGTGGTTTATGAAGCAGTGTAAATGAATGTTCCTGCACGGCTGATTATATCCTTTAATCATTGATCTTAAGTAAGTTTTGCATATTGATGTTGCTTGAGTATATACCCAAGTGACTTCAAGGTGCAGAATTCAGAGCTATCATCCAAACCTTTAGGCAAGAAAGATTGGCGAAGGAATGTAAGCACCTTTCAAACCAATCTGACGCGGCATAAAGGTTTGAATGAAGCTCCCGAAGGGCAAGTTAAAACAAGCTTTATGCCGCGTTAAATTGAGTAGAGATAGAATAACTATGATCATATTCAATTTGCCTTGCCTAAAGTTTGTTTTATTCTTGCTGAAACTCGCATCTTGAAGTTACTTGGGTATATAAATGTACCTGAATTTCTGGAGACTATTAACTAAAGAATATGAAATGAATGAAGAATAGTTATCTATTTATTCATATTTTATGGTTATTGGTGTAAATATAGGCAAAAAATAAGCAACCCGGAGGTTGCTTAATGGTTAGTTAACTCGAGTTTACGATGAAGCTTAATTTGCTAATTTGTAAGCAAGTACATAATCTCCCGGTTTTGTTCCTATAGAGCCATGCCCACCAGCAACAATCACCACCATTTGCTCACCTTTATTATTTAGATAAGTCATTGGAGTTGCTTGCCCACCGGCAGGGAGTCGACCTTTCCATAGCTCTTTACCGGATGTGAGATCGTAAGCACGGAGGTAATTATCAACCGATGCGCCTAAGAATGCGACGCCACCACCAGTAATAATTGGCCCACCAATTCCCGGTACACCCATTTTGATTGGTAGTGGGAGAGGGGTCATATCATAGATGGTTCCATTTTTATGCTGCCATGCGGTTTTACCCGTTACCAAGTTCGCACCGGCAACATAGCCCCAAGGGGGTTGCTGGCAAGGCACACCTAATGGAGATAGAAATGGTTTTAGCTCAACGGCATAAGGTGCGCCGTGGTTAGCATTAACACCATGTTCACCAGTGTTACTGCCTTCTTCTGAGAAACCAGCTGCTTTTTTATCTACTACGGTAGAAACGAAGGCGAGGTTAAGTGGCATACCAAACATCACTTGACGTTTAGGATCGACAGCAATCCCGCCCCAGTTGAATACGCCAAAGTTACCGGGATAAACAATGGTACCTTGTTCCGATGGTGGCGTGTAACGACCTTCATAACGCAATGATTTGAATTGAATTCGGCAAATCATCTGGTCAATCAAGGTTGCGCCCCACATGTTTGATTCCGTTAATGCTGGTGGGTTAAAGCTAAGCGCCGAAACTGGTTGAGTCTTCGATGCGAAGTCACCTTTCATTGCACCTTGTGGTGCAGGCTTTTCAGTAATAGGCTGAATTGGTTCACCGGTTGCTCGATTTAATACATAAACATCACCTTGTTTCGTTGGAACCACCAAACCAGGTTGTATTCCGTCTTTTGTGTGGAGATCGATTAAGCTTGGCTGGGCTGGCGTATCCATATCCCATAAATCATGGTGAACAAATTGTTGTACCCATTTAGCTTGGCCAGTTTTTGCATCAAGGGCAACGACTGAACTGGAGTATTTCTCTTCACTCTCATTTCGGTACATACCAAGTTGATCCGGAGTCCGATTACCCATTGGGAAATAAATTAACCCAAGTTTTTCATCCGCACTGGCGACTGACCAGCTATTTGGTGAGCTGACTGAATAAGTTTCACCTTCACCAATGGGTGCCGTGTCATCTGGGTTGGCGGAATCCCAATTCCAAATGAGCTTACCGGTTTTATCATCGTAAGCGCGGATAACGCCAGATGGTGAGTTGATGTCATAGTTATCATTGACCGCACCTGCAACTACAACCACTCCGTTAGTCACAATAGGTGGTGAAGTTGAGTAGTAATAGCCATCTTGTTTATATGGCATATTTGCCATGAGATCGAGTACGCCATCTTTTGCAAAGTTACTACAACGAGCACCTGTTTTAGGATCGATGGCGATCAATCGTGCATCTGAAGTTGGTAAGAATAGCTGGGCATCACATTGAGTACTTGGCAAATCTTGTGTACTCATATTCGGTGTTTGTGCCGCTACTGTCATACTTTCTGATGAGTCTTGAGCTGGTAAATAAGATACACCGCGACACGTTTGGTGCTGACGCTGACTTTCTGCTGGCACTTTGGCATCAAAAATCCATTGTTTTTTACCCGTATCGGCATCTAATGCCACGAGCCAATTATGAGGCGTGCAGAGATACAGTGTATTACCGATTTTAAGAGGCGTCGCTTGATAGGTGGTTTCACCTACGTCATTAGGGCCTTTTACATCGCCGGTTTGGATTTGCCATGCAGGTTCAAGTTGAGCAACATTTTCAGGTGTAATTTGGTCCAGTGGAGAATAACGCTGACCATAGTTATTTCTACCATAACTTGTCCACGCATCATCACTGATTCCACCCATATCTGGATTTGAATTGATAACCTCAGTGGATAAGTCTCCTCTAACATCGTGAGTGGTGTTAAAGATTGAACCTAGAGTAATCACACTACTAATAACCCAAATAACTAAAAGAGAAAGCGTTGAAGGGCGGTTAGCTTTCTTAAATGTCACCAATAATGGAATTGCCAGTAATAGTGGTAGTCCCATCCGCGTTGCTAATGGCCACCAATCAATTCCTGATTCTAATAAAGCCCATAAGGTCGTGAATAGTAAAAATATTGCGTAAATGTAGTGTGAGGCTGTGCGCTTTTTTTGCCAAATAGATACACCAGATGCAAGTAATGCAAGCCCTGCGATTAAATAATAAAAACTGCCACCTAATGAAACTAGCCATGCACCACCAATAGTGAGACATAAGCCAACCAAGATGAACAGCAGCGAGAAAAACGTCATAGAAACAAACTCCCTGTGATTAAGAAAGCGATAAATAGCTCACGCTTATATATTACAAAGTGTAACTAAATGTGACTTATGTCAACAGCTAATAATTATAATGTAGATTAAATGTTGCTTTTTTATAAAGAAAAGAACACGAAGACTTTACTTAGCATGCTAAATAATTATAATGCTGTACCAATTGCTTAGCCTGCTAACTAAATTGCGATTTATCTAACTCGGTATGAATGCTATGAATTCTTCTGATACACAACATCTCCAAAACTTACCTCTTGCCGAGAGATTAGGCCGTTTAACTCGGTTATGGCGAATGGTTGCTGATGCCGAATTAAGCCCTCTAGGATTGACTCATCCTAGGTGGAGTGCTTTATGGAAGTTGCGTCAACTTGGTGATTGCATTAGTCAAAAATGTTTAGCTGAAGGGTTAGAAATAGAGTTGTCCTCATTGATGAGAACGCTTAACCAATTAGAGCAACAGCAACTGATTATTCGCAAGACCTGTCCAAATGATAAACGAGCCCGTTTAGTTTGTTTGACTAAGGAGGGGGAAACCATCTTGAAGCAGATGGAGACTAGAATTTTCGATGTCCGTAAAAAAGTATTATCAGGGCTTTCTGAGCAGCAATTACAAGAGTTTGAATTTGTGGTTGAGCAGATTAGTCGTAATGCGTTAGAGCAGTTAAAAGAGTGAGAGTAAAATACTACTTAACAAATTAGAGAGTGTTATGTCCCCAGATCAACAGTTTGCACGCCTTGTGCGTATCGCCATGTTTGGCTTTGCCTTCATCTTCATTTATTTCTTAGTTGCCGATTTAAAAATGCCAGTAACCACTGAGTCGATGGCGACACGCTCGATTGTCAAAGTGGCTCCGCAAGTCAGTGGGCGTATTGAGCATGTGAATGTTTATAATAATCAGACGGTAAAAGAAGGGGATGTGTTATTTGAAATTGATTCTTCACCTTTTCAGTTAGCGGTCGATGAAGCGCGTTTATCACTAGAACAAGCCAAACAAAACAACCAAGAATTAGATGCGGCACTTGAAGCCGCGAAAGCAAATGTTCATGCCGCTGAGAGCATCAGTGAGCAGAGAAATCGTGAAGCTAAACGTATGGTTAATTTATTGAAAAATCATGGCGTATCACAGCAAGAGCGAGATCAGGCCGTTAGTAATGCCAAATCGGCACGATCCAATTTACTTGCTGCAAGAGCAGAGCTTGAAAAAATTAAAGTCAGCCGTGGTCTGGATGGTGAAGAAAATTTAAGTATTCGTCAGGCTAAAAATCATCTAAAACAAGCGGAATTAAATCTTTCTTATACTCAAGTAATAGCGGAGAAAGGTGGCCTAGTCACTAACTTGCATTTGCAGGAAGGTAGTTTTAAAAGTGCAGGCAGCCCTGCATTGGCTTTGGTGTCACAAAAAGTGGATATTATTGCCGATTTCCGTGAAAAAAATATTGCTTATACTCATCAAGGCGATCATGCGATTGTGGCTTTTGATGGCCGTCCGGGGCAGTTATTTGATGCCATAGTAGAAAGTATTGATGCTGGGGTGAGTTCTGGTCAGTTTGATGCGAATGGTCAGTTAGCTACTCCTACGTCTTCAGACCGATGGGTACGAGATGCTCAACGTTTACGTTTGCATTTGAAACTGGTGAATCCATTGGACTTTCCCGCAGCAGCAGGGGCTCGAACCACGGTTCAATTGATTCCTGATAATGGTTTCTTTGCGTTATTGGCTAAGGCTCAAATTAAATTCATCAGTTTCTTGCATTACGTTTATTAGGGGCGGTGAGTATGTTGTTACTTCGTCATCATCCATTAAACGCTAATGATGTTAGGCAATGTTTGCGGATAGCCACTGGCGCAACATTAGGCTTTTTGATTTGCAAATTATTCGGTTGGCAAAATGGGGTGTTTTATACCGTCACACCGATTTTATTATTAGGCCTTATTCCCCAGGTCAATATGCATGTGGTGCGTCAGGTTTTGGCTTCTGCTTGTGTTTCTGCCGTTGAAGTTGGGTTGATCGCTGGCATGCTTGGAGATCGCCCCGCTATGATGACGCTGATGGCTTTTTTGATGTTCCTCTATCGTTTTATGGCTATGAGCAAAGGTAGCTTATTTTTATTTGGCGCTACTGGAGTTATCAACCTAAGTATCATGCTTCACTTTGCTAGCTTTCCGACTACCAATATTGAAGTGTTGATTTCAGATAATATCGTTTCATCTTGCACTTCGTTGATGATCGCCTATTTAATGATGCACTTGTGGCCTGATGTCGAACCTAGAGCAGCAAGGCCTGCGGTTGAAAAAAATGCCAATCGTATGCGCCATGAAGCCTTGTTAGGATCAATCATGGCAACCTTGTCATTTATTGTTTTTCAAGTCCTCGACTTACAAGATTCAATGTCGGCTCAAGCAACGAGCTTACTCTTATTGTTTCCTATGAATTGGGATGGAATGTTAGGTTATGCACGTAAGCGGGCAATAGGAACTATTCTAGGTGTGACTTTTGGGATTGCCGTCCAAGTTATTTTATATGATTGGTCGAACATGCTGATTTTCGTGGTGCCGCTTCTTTGGATTGGCTTGATGATTTTTAGCCAAGCTCATGTCAAAGAGGCAAGTGGTTCTGGTGCAGGTTTTGGCGCAATGACGACATTAGGGATTTTATTTGGCCAGTATTTAAGCCCCAATGGTGATTTGATATTCAGCGCGTTATATCGAATGAGTAGTATTGGCGTGGCGATTGTGATCACTTTAATGGTGTGCTTTTTCTTACATAAGTTTTTAAATCGTTTTGAAGCGACACGCTTTGGTGCATAACATTTTAACTGCCTATATCCAGAGCCTTGTGTGATTTTCTTTGTTTGTTGAGCGCTCTTTGCTCGCTTATTTACTGAATGATTTCCAATAAAGACAAGCTTTTCTGCTAAGTTTGTCTTTAAATGCCATAAAGCGAAATCTTATTCATTTATTGTAAATTAATATCTATTTTTCCTTTCCGTATTCGTTCCTTGTCTCTTTGGTGCCTAAAAATATAAAGTTTTGATCTGTGTTTTCGATCATGTTTTGCTAGTTCTTCTGTTTATAAAAGATGTTATAAATATGTTTAAAATTCTGCAAATAATGGATTTGTAGATAGTATATTTTGCAATTTGATTCTTTATGCGACATTTGTGACTAATTAGGCGTTTGGGCACAGAGAGAATAAAAGTAGCAACACTAAGAAATAGAACAATTGTATACCCAAGTAACTTCAAGGTGCGAGTTTCAGCAAGATTAAAACAAGTTTTAGGCAAGGCAAATTGAATATGATCATAGTCATTCTATCTCTGTTCAATTTAACGCAGCATAAAGCTTGTTTTAACTTGCCCTTTGGGAGCTTCATCCAAGCCTTTACTCTGCGTCAGATTCGTTTGAAAGGTGCTTACATTCCTACGCGAATCTTCCTTGTTTAAAGACTTGGATGATAGCTCTGAATTCTGCACCTTGAAGTCACTTGGGTATATAAATGGAATTTTGGCAGTACAAGGATATTAATATGATGATAATTCGACCGGTCAGATTGGAAGACCGAGCCGCAATTGTAGAGCTTGCTAGCAAAACGGGGGTTGGTTTTACTTCACTACCGCAAAATGAAGAACGAGTTGAGCAACGAATTGAACGCATGCTTAGTACTTGGCATCAACATGCTCAGCTTGAAGAGCAAGGTTACTTGTTTGTTTTAGAAGATACTGAACTTAACAAGGTCGTGGGGGTGAGTGGCATTGAAGTTGCCATTGGCCTTGATGAACCTTGGTATAATTACCGGGTAGGCACGACAGTACATGCCTCTAAAAAGTTGGGTGTTTATCGTAGCATGCCAACGCTTTTCCTAAGTAATGACCATACCGGCTACAGTGAACTGTGTACGCTTTTTTTAGATCCTGACTACCGTCACAGCCAAAATGGTTACCTTTTATCTAAAGCTCGCTTTCTGTTTATGGCGAATTTTCAAGACCGCTTTTCTGACAAATTAATTGCTGAAATGCGAGGCTATTCTGATGAGCAAGGCCGCTCACCATTTTGGGAAAGTCTAGGTCGACATTTCTTCAGTATGGATTTTGCAGAAGCCGATCATCTCTCTGGTATGGGCAAGAAAGCCTTTATTGCTGAGCTTATGCCAAAACACCCTATGTATGTTGAATTCTTAACCCAAGAAGCGCAAGACGTCGTTGGTAAAGTACATCCTCAAACTGAACCGGCTGCCGCTATATTAAATAGTGAAGGTATGAAATATGAAGGTTGTGTGGATATCTTCGATGCAGGCCCAACCTTAGAGGCGCGAATTGAAGATATTCGAGCGGTGAGAGAGAGTGAGTTGTGGCCTGTTTCTATTCAATCTCCAACGATATCGCAAGATAGTTCGGTTTACTTGCTCGCTAATCAAGATTTCTTAAATTACCGAGCCGTATTAGGGCAAGTTTCATTTGAAGAACAAGCTATTTGTATTCCTTCCCACGCCGCAGAAGCACTCGGCGTAAAAGCGGGTGATGTGATCCGCGCAGTCACTTTATTTCCAAAGGAGAATTCGTAATGTCTCATCCAAATCTATTCATTAATGGCCAATGGTGTAATGCAACGGGTCAATCATTTGATAAAACCAACCCTGCGAATAATGCGGTGATTTGGCAAGGCCAAGAAGCGACCGCTCAGGATGTAGATAAAGCCATTAATGCCGCGCGAACTGCTTTCCCTAGTTGGGCGAGAACACCACTTGAGAAGCGTGTTGAGTTGTTAGAAACCTTTTCTCAATTACTGGGTGAAAACAAACAACACTTAGCCGAAGTCATCTCACAAGAAACTGGCAAACCATATTGGGAAACCTTAACCGAAGTCGGCGCTATGATCGGTAAAGTGGCTATTTCACTAAAAGCTTACCATGAAAGAACCGGTGAAAAATCGACTGATATGCCAGACGGACAAGCAGTACTGCGCCATCGTCCGCATGGTGTACTAGCCGTATTTGGACCTTATAACTTCCCAGGACACTTGCCGAATGGGCATATTGTTCCGGCATTGTTAGCCGGCAATACTATTGTGTTTAAGCCAAGTGAGCTTACGCCTTGGACTGCTGAAGAAACCTTGAAACTGTGGGTAAAAGCGGGGTTACCTGATGGGGTCATTAACCTAGTACAAGGTGGTAGAACGACCGGTGAAGCTTTAGCCTCACATAATGGTACTGACGGTTTGTTATTTACTGGTAGTGCGAATACGGGTTATCACTTACACCGCCAATTGGCCGGTCAACCAGAGAAAGTATTGGCCCTCGAAATGGGCGGTAACAATGCGCTGATTGTTGAAGACATTGAAGATATGGATGCGGCGGTGCATTTAACGATTCAATCGGCCTTTATTTCGGCAGGTCAACGTTGTACCTGTGCACGTCGCTTACTGGTGAAAGAAGGCACGCAAGGGGATGCCTTTATTAAGCGCTTAGTTGAAGTGAGTAAAGACATTGGTGTTGGGGAATGGAATGCCGAACCTGCGCCGTTTATGGGGAGTGTGATTTCTCTGCATGCGGCGAAACAATTACTCGCGGCTCAGCAAGATCTACTAAAGAAAGGTGCCACCTCGTTACTAGAAATGACGCAAGTCGATGACCAAGCTGCACTGTTGACTCCGGGGATCATGGAAATTACCGGTGTAGAAGGGATTGCAGATGAAGAACATTTCGGCCCACTACTGACGATTATTCGTTATCAAACTTTTGATCAAGCACTGCAGATCGCCAATAGCACACGTTATGGTCTATCAATGGGATTAATTTCACCAAATCGAGATCATTATGAGCAATTATTAATTGAATCTCGTGCAGGGATTGTTAATTGGAACAAGCCGTTAACTGGAGCTTCAAGTGCTGCGCCATTTGGTGGAACAGGGGCATCGGGGAATCATCGTCCAAGTGCTTATTACGCAGCGGATTATTGTGCATGGCCAATGGCATCACTTGAAAGTGACAACATTGCTTTACCTGAACAATTATCTCCTGGTTTAACATTTGGGTAAGGACGTTGATATGAAAGCTTATGAAGTCAATTTTGATGGTTTGGTGGGGCTGACTCATCACTATGCAGGTTTGTCATTTGGTAATGTGGCCTCAACCAGTAACCAAAGTGCAGTCTCTAACCCTAAACTGGCCGCTCAACAAGGCTTGTTAAAAATGAAAGCCTTGAGTGATATGGGGTTTAAGCAAGGCGTATTACCACCACAAGAGCGTCCGCATATCCCGGTTTTAAGACAGTTGGGGTTTAGCGGATCCGATGAACAAATTCTTGCCAATGTAGCTAAACAAGCGCCTAAATTATTGTCGGCAGTAAGTTCTGCATCTTCCATGTGGACTGCCAATGCCGCCACTATGTCTCCGTCTGTCGATACGGCAGATGGCCGAGCGCATTTTACGGCCGCTAATCTCAATAATAAATTTCACCGCGCGATCGAAGCGGATACCACCAGTGCCACACTTCGGGCGATGTTTAATAACGAACAATACTTTGCGCATCACGATGCTTTGCCGCAGCAGTCGGTAATGGGAGACGAAGGTGCAGCTAACCATAATCGATTATGTAGTGAATACGGCGCGAAAGGTGTTGAAGTCTTTGTTTATGGTAGGCAAGCCTACGGTGGTCAAGTAGAGCCGACTCGTTATCCTGCAAGACAGACTTTAGAAGCTAGCCAAGCAGTTGCAAGATTGCATGGTTTATCCGAGAAACAAACGGTATTTGTACAGCAAAACCCAGAGGTTATTGATCAAGGCGTTTTTCATAATGATGTTATTGCCGTCAGTAATGGCAACGTACTCTTTCATCATGATCAGGCTTTTTTGAATCAGACTGCGGCTTTTGATGAAATTAAACAAAAATTGTCATTACAACAAACCGAGTTTATTTCAATCCAAGTGCCTACAGAGCAAGTTTCGGTACAAGATGCCGTCAGTACCTACCTTTTTAATAGCCAGTTATTAACTAAATCGAACGGCAAGATGATGTTAGTCGTGCCAGAAGAGTCTCGTCAAAACACCAATGTGTGGAATTACCTCACTGAATTGATCAGTTCGAATGGACCAATTGATGAAGTGAAAGTGTTCGATTTGCGTGAAAGTATGCGTAATGGAGGAGGGCCGGCGTGTTTGCGTCAGCGAGTAGTGTTAACTGAAGCCGAACTGCAAGCCGTGACTCCACAAGTATTAATGAATGATGAGTTGTTTAATACGTTAAATACTTGGGTAGAGCGTTTTTATCGAGACCGACTACTCGAAGCCGATTTAGCTGATCCACAATTGCTGAATGAAAACCGTCAAGCATTAGATGAGCTGACGCAAATTCTCGCACTAGGCAGTATTTATCCATTTCAGCAGTAATATGAGGATGTGAGTGTGATGGATAACTTTCTTGCAAGTACCTTAAAGCAACAAGCGCCTCTTATCACTAGCGGAACGATAGGGGACATTAATTGGTATTGGCTTGATCATGGTGTAATGGTCATTGAGCCAAATCAAGGTGAGATAAATCAGCTAGAGCATGTTTTATTATCGGCCGGTGTGCATGGTAACGAAACTGCACCGATAGAATTGCTCGATCAACTAGTGGGCGATTTGCTCAACAGTCGGCTGAAACTCAATGTGAAACTGATGATAATGTTGGGTAACCCAGAAGCAATGGGTAATGGTGAGCGTTACAACGATATCGATATGAATCGTTTATTTAGCCAACATCATAAAAATTACCCACCGTGCGCTGAAACGTTAAGAGCGGAGCAACTTGAAGCGTTAACGGCACAGTTTTTTGAATCGAGCAAAGGTCGCAAACTTCATTTTGATTTGCATACCGCTATTCGAGAATCACATCATGTTCGCTTTGCACTATTACCCTATAAAGATAGTGGGCAATATAGCCAAAAAGTGTGTGATTGGTTGTCGTGTTCGGGAGTCGAAGCCATTGTATTAAATCAAGAGCCGAGTGCCACATTCTCTTATTATTCAAGCGAGCACTGTAGGGCAGATAGTTGTACTTTAGAGTTGGGAAAAGCCAAACCCTTTGGGCAAAACGACTTATCACAATTTGAAGGTATCAATAATGGGTTAAGGCAGTTGGTAAGCCAAGGTTTACCGCCATCATCGACTACCGCAAAGCTAAAGGTGTACCAAGTTTCCCAACAATTAACCAAGTTATCTGAAAGCTTTACCATGAACTTTAGCGATGATGTGAAAAACTTTACCGCTTTCGAGCAAGATGAAATATTAGCCGTTGATCGAGATACAACCTACCGAGTACAACAGCCGACAGAGTGGGTATTGTTTCCAAATCCTAAAGTAAGACCGGGTTTAAGAGCGGGGTTGATGTTGGTGGAAATTGAGCAAGATGTCATTTTCCATTAATAGTCGCGATCTTTATCGCTAAGTGACTTGGTTATAAATAAGTCACTTGGTTATAAAATAAGAGACTTGGGTATAAAAAAGCCACTGATGCTAAATACAGCATACAGTGGCTTTTTGATCCCTAGGGGGGATTTAAAATAATAGGTTCACTTGAGAGTGATTAACAATCTGTATCTTCAGCGTTAACGCCTTCTTTAATGTCTTCACATTTATCTTCAATCGCGTTACCTGCATCCGTTGCCATGTCATCCATTGAATCTTGAGCGTCATTGGCATGATCGGACATGTCATTGCTCATTTCATCAACTTTATCGGCAGCCGCATCGGCTTGATCAGACATTGCATCGCCAGCTTGGTCTAGTTGCTCACCCATTTGATCAGAAGCTTCAGATGCTGACTCTTGTACATCAGTTGCCATTTCATCCATTTGTTGTCCTGCATCGTCAGCCATTTGTTGGGTTTGTTCGACGGCAGTATCAACGTTTTCTTCTGCATTATCGGCTGAGTTGTTATCACAAGCTGCAAGAGCTAGTGCGAAAAAAGAGGCAATGGCGAATGGTTTCAACCAATTTGTTTTAGTCATATTCACTCCTTAGTGAAATGGAAATAAGAAATTCATTTTCTTTTAATACTGTGTTGCACACCAATTAACTCTAGTTCATTTATAAATAATTACGATAGTGTACGAGGTTAATTAACGAGTTTATAACAACTTATGACGGCAAATTTACTTAAGTGGTTAAAATTGCCTAATAGGCTTATAAATTGTAAGTATTTGTCGCGATCTTTCTCAAGTACAATAGCGCCAAATTGTATCTGTTACGTAAGGAATTCCATGAGTCAATTTGTTGTCTGTGCTCTATATAAATTTGTCGAGCTCAAGGATCATCAATCGCTGCAATCACCATTATTAGAATTGATGGAAAAACATGCCATTCGCGGTACGTTATTATTGGCTCATGAAGGGATAAATGGCACGGTTGCAGCTTCTCGTGAAGGGATTGATGCCTTATTAGCATGGTTTGGTCAAGACGCTCGCTTAGCCGACATTAACTATAAAAAGTCTTATCACCAAGAAATGCCTTTCAATCGCTCTAAAGTGAAGCTGAAGAAAGAAATTGTCACTATGGGCGTTGAAGGGATCGATCCGAAACAAGTCGTTGGAACCTATGTTAAGCCGCAAGATTGGAATAATTTAATTGCTGATCCTGAAGTCTTTGTAGTGGATACACGTAATGATTATGAAATCGAACTCGGCACCTTTGAACGTGCGGTTAATCCTAATACAGAGACTTTCCGAGAATTCCCTGATTATGTAAAAGAAAACCTCGATCCGGAAAAACATAAGAAAGTTGCAATGTTTTGTACTGGTGGTATTCGTTGTGAAAAATCGACTGCTTATTTAAAAGAGCAAGGCTTTGATGAGGTTTATCACCTTGAAGGTGGGATTCTAAAGTATCTAGAAGAAGTACCTGAAGAAGACAGTTTATGGAAAGGTGATTGTTATGTATTTGACGGCCGAGTGGCGGTGAATCATCAATTAGAAAAAAGTGAATATGAACTTTGTAATGCGTGTCGTTTACCGATCACAGATGAAGACAAACAAAATGAGAAGTTTGAGCAAGGCGTAAGCTGCCCTAAATGTTTTGGTACGCATTCTGATGAGCAAATTGAGCGCTTCCGTGAACGAGAAAAACAAGTTCAATTGGCAAAGCAACGCGGTGAAGAGCATGTTGGCGGTGATGCAGTTAAGCTTATGGAGCAAAAGCGTCAATTAAAGCTTCAGAAGAAAGCAGAACAACGTCAATCTAAGCGTTGATTTTACAGTGTAAATAGCCCTTGTTTGAAAGCTCAGGTGGCAACATCTGAGCTTTTTTCTTGAATGTAAGTTTGACTTAGCAGATGAAGTTCATGAAGAGAATTATTTTATGATACAGGATAAATGAGCCTAGGAATAAAATAGGAAAGTTCTCTAGCTTAGATTTTTACCTATATTCAATAACGGTACCGAAAACGTTTGCTGTGTTTCAGTACGTAACTTTTAATACTCTACAGTTGCATTAATAAAATGGCACGGTAAGGTGCGAAAAATAGATTAATCAATAGAGATAACATCATGACTACTACGCTTCCTAAAGTAATTTTACATGAACATATTGAAGGTTCTGTAACGCCTGAAATGGCTTTGATCTTGGCTAAAAAACATGGAGTGTCATTGCCTGATGATTTTCTCTATGCCGATGGCGCTTATGATAAAGCTGAGTTCCCGAACGGCCGTTATCAATACGATGAAACGGATTTTGGTGAGTTTGTAAAAGCTTATGATGTCGTCGCTGATCTAGTCCGTGATGCTGATGACTACTACTTGATCATGAAAGACTACCTGAGTCGCAATGCACAACAAGGGATGATCTACTGTGAAATGATCACATCTGCTTTTCATTTATGTTGTGAAGAAGATGAAAATGGCACGGTGTCGTTGAACGCAGATAAATACCACGAATTTATGGATGGCATTGAACGTGCAATTAATGAAGTAAAAGATGAATATGGTACAGAAACACGTCTGCAAGGCTGTGGTGTACGACATTTAAGTCTAGAACATCTTGATTTGAGTGTAGACTTTATCGCGCAAAACCCGCGTGAAGTTGTCACTGGTTTCAATATTGCTGGTAATGAGATGGCAGGTGAATTTGAAGATTTCATCTACGTTCATGAGCTGGTGGACAATATCCCATTGCCTAAGTCTTATCATGCAGGTGAAATCCGTGGCCCTGAAAGCATTCGTGATGCCTTAAAGTTTGGCGCAAAACGTATTGGTCATGGTATTGCAGCAATTAAAGATGACGCTCTGATTGAGCAACTGATTGCAGAAAACATTACCTTAGAAGTTGCTCCAACCAGTAACCGAATTTTGGTCACGGAGTTTGAACAAAAACTCGATAATCACCCTTTGCGTCGTTTGTATGAAAAGGGTGTGCGTTTGTCGATTAATACCGATGATGCGGGTTTGTTTGGTACAGATGTCGCTAAGGAATACCATATAGCACAAACGGTCTTTGGCTTTAATCGTGTGGAATTATTAGATGTTACGTTATGTGCTTTAGAAGCGGCGTTTGTGTCGGATGAAATGAAACAAGGCTTAATTGATAAAACCTACCAAGCGTTTACTGAGCAAGATTGGCGTGATTTAGAAGTTCATGCAGCAGGTTTAGTTGATGGTGCATTGAAAGCTCGCTTACAAAATCGTTTACATTATAAGTAATGCCAAGTTACCTATAATAAAAAACGTAATGAAAACCCACGGAGAGTAATAAACTCTTCGACCAAAAGGTTGCGATCACAAATAACTCCCTCCCTTTACCAATGAAAAATACTTGGCAGCAAGATTTACAGCCAAGGGAGGGGGGGGAGGGTTGATGTGAGTTACTTATTTGGTGCCTCAAAGTAGTTTGGCGTAACCAACCCTATCCCCGCTTCCCCTTATATCGACTTCTGCTGCCAAGTGACATCATCTACCAAGGGGAAGAGCTAGTCTTTGTCGCTTGTAGTTGCAGTATCTACCTAAGATTCACCGCACATTATTAGCGCGTCATTCCAACCGAGCCTAAGCGAGAGCCGGAATCTACTAATCACGCGCGCAATATTGGAATGTTTTTTCTTTACGCAGATACCACTAAACAACAAGCGATCACAAATAACTCCCTCCCTTTACCAATGAAAAATATTTGGTATTAAGATTTACAGCCAAAGGAGGGGGGGGGATGTGAATGACTTATTGATGCCGCATTCCGAGATAGGGTATTTTTCCATCACAGTCTAAGCATTACATATTTGGTTTATATTTTTTATCTGGGGAAGGAGAAAAATTTGAGAACAAATTATATCTTAATTATGTAGTTTGTTAGTAGTTAATGGGACGTATTTATCCCCTAAAATAATGCCTACTCCACAAGTCTATTGAGGCAATCTACGCAACTTACATGAGACTGTGTTAGCATAATGCACAATATAAAGGCTATAGAGCCAATGTGTTCAATTTTGACTTAAGAGCTGTGTAAGAAGATGAAGTTTGAAGTACCTCAAGAGCTAAATGAAGCAGTAAAAAATAATAAGTTGGTCATTTTCGTTGGCGCAGGTCTATCTGTAAATTGTGGTTTGCCCAATTGGAAGGATATAGTTATTGAGCTTCTTGAACATAATAAAGAATATATAAATAAAGCATCTGCTTATATTGATGCTCTTGATTCTGGGATTCTTGAGCCTTTAGAAGTGTTGGATAAAGTTAAAAATGAAAAAAAGAGAATATTTGATTTCTTTGAAAATAAGCTTTCTCAAAAAAAAATCAGCGAACTCCATAAGAAAATAGGGTTAATTAGTAGTCGATTTGTCACTACTAATTTTGACAAGTTAATTGAAGGAAATGTTGATGTAAATGTAGTCACACAATCTAGTGACTATAACCTTAGCAAGATAGATTCAAATAGTAATTTTGTTCTAAAGATTCATGGTGATATTCAGCAAGTCGATAACTGTATTATATTTAGCGCGCAGTATGAGGATTTGTATAGCTATGAAAGGTTTTCAACTTTTCAGTTAAAAAAGATATTCTCAACATATAATGTCCTTTTTATTGGCTTTTCGTTCTCGGATCCGTATGTAACAGAGTTATTTGATAATATTTCTGAATTACAGAATTCATTTGGGCCTAATCACTTTTTTGTGTCAGATAGTCAAAGTGTTATTCGAAACTTTGAAGATAAAAAAATCCCAAATATCGAATGTGTCAATATCAAGAATTATAATAATTTGTCTATTTTTTTAGACAAACTAGCAGAAGTTAATAACCCTAAATCTCAACCTGCAACTGTAGATAAAATAGAGAGACAAGAGTCTTTACTTTCTAAAGAGATTGATGGGAGTGATATTGCACCAGAAGTAACTGGCTGGGTAGGTAGAGTTGAAGAACTAGAAACTCTTAAGTCTGACTATTTTAAAGTTGTTTTCATTACAGGGATTGGCGGTGGGGGTAAATCTGCGCTAGCATCTCAATACCTCAAACATGAGGACAGTTATGACATTGCTGAATGGAAAGACTTTAAGGAGCAAGAGCATAAGTTTCAGCATAAGATAATATCAATGATATTAAATGTCAGCCCTAACTCTACAGTTAATGATCTAATTGGGCATTCTGACAGTGAGTTAATACAGATATTTTTTAGAAAGCTTGGTAATAAAAAGGCGGTCTTTGTATTAGATAATATAGATAGTTATATTGATTTAGAAAACTTTGAGCCTACTAATGGAGTGGGAGAACTGTTTGAAATGTCTATGGCAACTGAGCATAATTCCAAGTTCATATTTACTTGTCGGCCGTTTATTCAATTTGCTAAACCAAGGTTTATTCAGTTAAATTTAACTGGTTTAACGGAAGAAAATACAATTGAGTACTTTTTAAAAGCTGGTTCGAGCATAAAAAAAGAAAAAATTATTAATTATGCAAAAGAATCGTTTACTTTAACCAAAGGGCATGCTCTATGGTTGAGCCTAATAATAGCGCATTCTAAAAAAGGTGAGTCTGCATTAGTTAATTTTCTAGAATCGATAGGCAATGGTAGTAAAATAAATCAAAATGATACATCAATCCTTTCAAAGAATGTTTTGAGCAGTGTATGGAATTCTTTGCATGATCGAGACAAGTTAGTGCTGAGAACCCTAGCTGAGTCAGTTGTAGCAGAAACGAAAGAAGATTACTCAGAAATTCTACGTGATGAGCTTAATTATAAAAATTACCAACGAGCGTTAAAGTCTTTATATAGCTTCAACTTAATTGTAGAAAAGAGGAATAGTGATTACATTGAATTACATCCATTGGTTAAAGAGTTTGTAACCACAAATTACCCACCTTCAGAAAGAAATAAATACATATCTTATCTAGTCAAGTTTTATGACAAATGGGTTGTAATTTTAAAGGAAAAGTTAAGTGTAAACCTTAGCTTTCAAGAGTTCACTAATTTTACGAAAAAAGCTGAATTATCAATTAATGCACAAGATTATCAAAGTGCGGTTAGCAGTTTGCTAGATGTACAAGAATCAATGTGTTCAGCTGGTTATATTGAAGAGTATTTGCGTGTTTCTGACTTGTTGTTTAGAAGCATTACATGGAGTAAGAAATCCATTTCAAAAATTACAGGTATTGAAGCATTAATAAAATGCACTGCTAAGTCAAGTGTTGAATTTGGTGACTCTGCTTTATCAAGTTACATAATTGATAGTTATTCATCTATAATAGAACAGAAAGAAAGTAACTATATTCAATTGTGTGAAATAAAAGCTTATGATTTTTGGTTTAATAAGAAATATAGAGATGCAATAAATGTTTGTGAGGAAGCTAATTATTTGTTGAAGCGCGCTGGACAAGAAGATAATTATCAAATAAACCATACTCTTGCTTTGTCTCATAGAGATAGTGAGAACAGAGAAGATGTGGATAAAGCATTGGATTTCTTCCTAAAAAATAAAGATCTTAATGAGCTGACTGATACCAATAGTATTCTTGATGATGATGAAAGTACGCAGTTAGGTAATGTTGGTAAGTGCCTGTCTATAAAGAAAGAATATGGCAATGCATTAACTTGCTACTATAAATCTTTTTATCTTATCTTTAAAAAAGACCCATATAATAAGTTGTTAAATTTGGGCTATGCATCGTTATGGTTATTTGAAGTGCTATTAGAAAGAAAAGAAAAAGATTCGGCTTTTTATTTTCTATCATACTCATTGAACTGTTGGTCTAATAGCTCTCCAGTTCTTTCAAATAGATATCGTGGAATGATGAAAGGGATTATGAGTAATAATAACTATATCAATATCTCTTCTCAAGAAGAATGGAGAATAGAGAAATACTGTGTTGAATACATCGAGAAAAAGCTAAATAAAAAACTAACCAAATAATGATGTCAGCATATTGGGGTATGCTTTTGAAATTAGAAAACCTTATCAACTTGATCTTTACCATTGATACCGGGTAATTAGCTAAACGAGCTTATATACTTACAGTTATTAATGAATCGGTAATGTTTGATCTTCGGAAACTAATTTCCCCCCAAAACGACTTTCAGAGAATGCTCAAGATCATTAACACGACTCTTTATCCCTCTCCCACAAAATCAGAAAGGCAGAGTGATTAAACTCTGCCTTTAGTCATTCTATTGAATATTGCTAAGCAAACGCTTGATTATGCACGTGAGCGAATGACATTTGAAAACACGACATGCAAATCGCTAGAAGTTGCATCATCGGTTAAGTTTAGGTTAGCTTTGATGTGTTGTAAGTGATGTTCCATTAGATGAATAGCGGTTTGCTTATCACCGGCTTCAATTGCATTGAGTAGGTTGGTGTGTTCATCTTGAGAACAGTTGCTGTTATTACTGCCTTCATACTGTGCAATTAAGAGCGAGGTTTGAGAAACAAGGCTGCGCAAGAAGTGCAATAACGGTGCGTTCTTTGCCATTTTAGCCAACTCAATATGAAACTCACCGGATAAACGAATACCACGACCGACATCGCCATTTGCAATTGCTTCGTTTTCACTAGTCACTAGATTACGTAAAACTTGCATTTGTTGAGGGTTGCAGTTTTCGGTTGCTAGTTCTGTTACCGCGAGCTCTGCAATTTCACGTGCTTTTAGAATTTGAGTTGCTTCATCTATGGTTGGAGCAGAAACCGTCGCGCCGCGGTTAGGTTTGATATCGACGACTTGCTCTAAAGATAGACGTAATAATGCACGACGAATAATAGTTCGGCTAACACCAAAAATCTCACTTAACGATTCTTCATTAAGTTTGGTGCTAGGAGGTAAGCGTTGCTCTAGAATCGCATCAAAGATGTGGCAGTACACCACATCATCTTGAGTTTGATTATTGGCTTTCGCTTGAATTTTGGTATTCGATAACTTAGTTAATTTAGTCATGGCCTAATCTGCTGAAAAGTGGTGGGTATAGAATAACAACGCCCATAGATTGTACATTATAGACCTTAGTTTATCTAAGTGTCAGATGAATACAACTTTGCATGCAAAATGCCTTCCAGAGCACATTTTTCATCTAAATCTGATAAATCACCACTGATACCTACAGCACCTAAAACCAGATTTGATTCGTTACGAATTAGCACACCGCCTGGAACAGGAACCATATTACCATGAGCCAGTACATTAATGGCTGAAATAAAAGCTGGCCGGACATCAGCATCTTGTGCCAATTTTCTAGATGAGCATCCTAATGCAAGGGCTCCCCATGCTTTTGCAATGGCAATATCTGGCCGCATCATGCTAGAGCCGTCTTGCCGTTGTAGGGAAACCAGTTTGCCACCACTGTCTAAAACAGCCACAGTGAGTGGAGCACTTTTTAAGTCTAATGCGGTGCTAAACGCACCTTGGGTGATACTTAATGCTTGTTGCAGTGTCAAACTCATGATCAGAATCCTCTATTAATAAATACCAATCGCACTATTTATCTGATTATTATTGCTTGCGAAAAGCCTAGATAACGGCATTTTGCTTCGCAATTTCTAATCAGCGAATTAATTTGATTGGTATAACTTACAAAAACTCCCTGCTCACATACTTGGCTCGATTAGAGCAGAGAGTGATTGTAAGTTGTGGTTATTAACAAAGAAGCGGGTAGCTCGGTAGAGTCAAGAACTCTGCAAAATCGTCTTGGGTCGATAAGGTATCGAACATCTTGGCCGTTTCTTCAAATCGTCCTTGAGCATAACGTTGCTCGCCAACTTCTTGTTTAATTGTAATTAACTCTTCTGCCAACAGAGTTCGGAAATACTCCTCTGTTACCACTTGGCCATCGTCTAGTTTTACGCCGTGTTTAATCCACTGCCAGATGCTAGCGCGAGAGATTTCTGCCGTTGCTGCATCTTCCATTAGGCCGTAGATTGGTACACAACCTACACCGCTGATCCAAGCTTCGATGTAATAAAGTGCGATACGAATATTTTTACGTAAGCCTTCTTCATTACGTGGCCCTTCACATGGTGCGAGTAATTGTTCTGCAGTAATGTTACCTACATGGCTGCTGTCAAAATCCATTTGATTGACTTGCCCACCCAATTTGTTATCAAAAATCTCCATTGCCACATCAACTAACTTCGGATGGGCAACCCAAGTACCATCATGACCGTTAGAAGATTCACGGTTTTTATCTTCTTCAACCTTGGTCAGTACCTGCTGCATAACCGCAGGATCGGAATTTGGAATAAAGGCTGACATACCGCCCATTGCTAAGGCGCCACGAGCGTGACAAGTTTTCACCAATAGCTGGCTGTAAGCGTTCAAGAACGGTTTGTCCATACCTACACTATGGCGGTCTGGCAAGATGCGGTCTTTGTGATTTTTCAATGTCTTGATGTAGCTGAAAATGTAATCCCAGCGGCCACAGTTCATGGCCACAATATGATCACGCATCACATACAACATCTCTTCCATTTGGAATACCGCAGGAAGAGTTTCAATTAATACTGTTGCGCGAATAGTGCCAATTTCTACCTTGAAGTACTCTTCCGTAAAGCGGAAAACATCATCCCACCATTTGGCTTCTTCCATACTTTCTAACTTAGGAATGTAGTAGTACACGCCTTCGCCTTGCTGAGCGCGAGTTTGGTAGTTATGGAAGAAGTACAAAGCAAAATCCATTAAACAACCAGCAATTGGCTGGCCGTTATATTCAATATGACGCTCAGGTAGGTGCAAACCACGAGGGCGAGCCAATAATTGTGCAGGCTCTGCAACTAGGTCATATTGTTTATCTTTTTTCTCATCGTAGTAACTGATGATGCCAGCATTGGCATCACGTAAATTGACTTGCCCATCTAGCATGTTCTCCCACGTCGGAGAAGACGCATCTTCAAAACAGCACATGAAGATTTTTGCCCCTGAATTGAGAGCATTAATCACCATCTTGCGATCAACTGGGCCAGTGATTTCTACTCGACGATCCTGCAATGTTTTTGGGATCGGAGCGACTTTCCAGTTTTTATCTTCACGAATGTTTTTGGTGTCTTCACGGAAATCAGGAAGTTCACCAGCATCAAATTGCTTTTGACGTTCACGTCTTAGGTGTAGCGCTTGCTCTAATGGCGCGCTGAATTTAGTCACTAAGGCATTCAGAAAATCTAAAGCAGGTTCAGAAAGAATGGCCTTTTGTTGTTCTGTTGATAATTCACCAACCACATTAATCGCGCGCGATTGCTGGGATTGCATGTCTGTTTCACGGTCCTCAGTGCTGTGCATAATCGTCTCCTTTATGAACATGTACGAGCAGTCAATACGGGTAAACCCAAAAACGTTGGGGTGATTTTGAGTTTTTGATACCAATCTTACTAATTATCTAATTAATTTGATTGGTATGAATCTTATCTACGAATTTCTTGTATTTGTGTTTATTTAAACAAGATTGTGTACATTAATGTTTTAATTTCTTGTCTAGGTATATCCTCGTTTTCACAAAAGATCAAAGTTTATTTAGCATTTTGTGCACTCAAACAAAATGTACAACACTTGGTCGGATCAGTTTTAATTTCTTTATAACCAGTGCTTTAACTCAATATTTACACTTTATTTGAAAATATTTTTGTTTTTTATTTGCACAATTCAAATTGTCGAGCCTAGACTGAATCATGTATTTTTAATTGTATACAATATCAAAAGGAAGTTGAGTTATGGCTAAAATGAAAGCGATTGAAGCTGCAGTGGAAGTATTGAAAAGAGAAGGGGTGGATATCGCATTTGGTGTACCTGGTGCGGCAATAAACCCATTTTATGCAGCGATGAAAAAAATTGGTGGGATTGATCATGTACTGGCACGCCATGTAGAAGGTGCTTCGCATATGGCTGAAGGTTATACCCGAACTAATGATAAAAATATTGGGGTATGCATAGGAACATCTGGCCCTGCGGGAACCGATATGATCACTGGCCTGTATTCAGCATCTGCAGATTCGATTCCAATTTTATGTATTACCGGCCAAGCTCCTCGTGCTCGTTTACACAAAGAAGATTTCCAAGCGGTAGATATTGAGTCGATTGCCAAACCAGTTACCAAATGGGCGACCACGGTTTTAGAGCCTGCGCTAGTGCCACGTGCATTCCAACAAGCATTTCACATCATGCGTTCAGGGCGTCCGGGCCCAGTATTAATCGATTTACCGATTGATGTGCAGTTGGCTGAAATCGAGTTTGATATCGATACTTATGAGCCGCTTGAGCCGTATCAACCAACTGCAACTCGCAGCCAAGTAGAAAAAGCGCTGACGATGTTAACAGAATCGGACAAGCCTTTGATCGTGTCAGGTGGTGGCGTGATTAATGCTGGGGCAAGTGCTGAGTTGCAAGAACTTGCTGAGATTTTAAATGTTCCGGTTATTCCAACGCTAATGGGTTGGGGCAGTATTCCAGACAACCATGAACTTATGGCTGGCATGGTAGGGCTACAAACTTCACACCGTTACGGTAATGCCACCATGTTAGCGTCTGATTTTGTATTAGGTATTGGTAACCGCTGGGCAAATCGTCATACCGGTTCAGTAGATGTGTATACGCAAGGTCGTAAGTTTGTGCATGTGGATATTGAACCGACGCAAATTGGGCGCGTGTTCTGCCCTGATCTTGGCATTGTGTCAGATGCGAAGTCGGCATTAACGCTGTTCTTAGAAGTTGCAAAAGAAATGAAGGCCTCTGGAAAGCTAAAAGATCGTTCTAGCTGGGTTGGTGAGTGTATTGAGCGTAAATCAAGCATGCTGCGTAAAACTCACTTTGAAGAAGTACCAATGAAACCAATGCGTGTTTATGAAGAAATGAACAAAGCGTTTGGGGAAGATACTTGTTACGTCAGCACAATCGGTTTGTCGCAAATTGCCGCAGCCCAGTTCTTACATGTGTATAAACCTCGTCATTGGATCAACTGTGGTCAAGCTGGCCCATTAGGTTGGACGATTCCAGCTGCTTTAGGTGTACGCGCCGCCGATCCAAATCGTCCGATTGTTGCGATTTCTGGTGACTACGATTTCCAATTTATGATCGAAGAATTGGCTGCCGGAGCTCAGTTCAACCTGCCTTATATTCATGTGGTGGTGAACAACTCTTACCTTGGTTTGATTCGTCAGGCGCAACGCCAGTTCGATATTGATTACTGTGTACAGCTTGCCTTTGAAAACCAAAACGCACCAGAAATGGAAGGCTATGGGGTGGATCATGTGGCGGTTGTGGAAGGGTTAGGTTGTAAAGCGATTCGTGTTCGTAATCCTGAAGATGCGCCAGCTGCGTTTGAAGAAGCCAAAGCACTGATGGCGAAACACCGTGTACCAGTAGTCGTGGAATTCATTCTAGAGCGTGTGACGAATATCGCAATGGGTGTAGAAATCGACGGCATTAATGAGTTTGAAAGCTTGGCCGGAGAGCAAGGTGACGCCCCAACCGCGATTACCTTTAACCAGTAATACATCATTGAAGGGCTGCCGTATTGACAGCTTCTTCAATGCTTGAATATTTCTTTTTAGTTGCAGAAAAAGGAGAAGGATATGCCTAAGTTTGCGGCAAATCTATCAATGTTATTTACCGAAGTGGATTTTTTACAACGCTTTGAACAAGCAGCACAAGCCGGTTTTCAGGGAGTAGAGTATCTGTTTCCTTACGATTTTGAAGCTAGCACGATTAAAGGTGTGTTGGAATCTAACCACCTAAAGCAAGTGCTATTTAACCTACCCGCTGGTGATTGGCAAGCAGGCGATCGCGGTATTGCGGTTGATCCCAATCGAGTTGATGAATTTCAGCAAGGGGTAGCGAAAGCAATTCAATATGCCAAAGCGCTTGATTGCAACCAAGTGAACTGTCTTGCGGGTATCGTGCCTGATGGTGTGACGGCGCAACAAGCAGAAGAAACCTTTGTTAGCAATTTACGTTTTGCCGCCGGGGCACTGAAAGAAAATGGTATCAGCTTGATTATTGAAGCCATCAATACTCGCGATATTCCGGGCTTTTTCTTAACCAATACTCAGCAAGCTCTCGACATCATTAAAAAGGTAGGCAGCGATAATTTGAATTTCCAATACGACATTTATCACATGCAAATTATGGAAGGTGATTTAGCACCAACCTTGAGTGAGCACCTTGGCCAAATTCAACATGTTCAATTAGCCGATAACCCAGGGCGACATGAACCGGGCACAGGTGAGATCAACTATCCATTCTTGTTTAACCATTTAGATAGCATTGGTTACGACGGTTGGATTGGTTGTGAATATAAGCCGAAGACGACCACACAAGAAGGTCTGTCGTGGATGACATCGTTGTCTTAATTGAGGCAATCCATACTCAAAAGTTTCGAATATAAAAACAGAATTAATATTAAGGATGAGATTATGACTACACCAACAATTGCATTTATCGGTACGGGTATCATGGGCAAACCAATGGCGATTAACTTGCAGAAAGCGGGTTATTCGATTGTGGTTTCTGACCATTTCATTGCGCCACCTCAGGAACTAGTCGATGGCGGTGCAACAGTTGTGCACAGTGGTAAAGAAGCAGCACAACAAGCTGATGTAATTATTACTATGGTGCCAAATACGCCAGATGTTGCTGATGCTCTATTTGGTGACAATGGTATTGCGCAGGGTTTATCAGCAGGTAAGCTCGTGATTGATATGAGTTCGATTGCGCCAATTGAAACTCAAGAGTTTGCAAAACAAATTAAAGAATGTGGTGCAGATTACCTTGATGCACCAGTTTCTGGTGGTGAAGTTGGAGCTATTAATGCCACGCTGACCATCATGGTCGGCGGTAGTGAGGAGGCGTTTGAGCGTGCAAAACCTCTATTTGAAGTGATGGGGCAAAACATTACGCTAGTTGGTGACAATGGAGCAGGCCAAATTTGTAAAGTCGCTAACCAGATCATCGTTGCGTTAAATATTGAAGCGGTATCCGAAGCCTTTGTCTTTGCTTCAAAAGCCGGAGCGGATCCTGCACGAGTACGTAGTGCATTAATGGGTGGTTTTGCCAACTCTAAAATTTTGGAAGTACATGGCGAGCGCATGGTGAAAGGCACGTTCGACCCAGGCTTTAGAATTTCACTTCACCAAAAAGACTTAAACCTTGCGTTAACAGGTGCTGAGCAACTAGGTCTTGATCTACCTAATACCGCGACCGCCCAACAATTATTTGGTGAATGTGCGGAGATGGATGGTTCTAACTGGGATCACTCTGCATTAATCAAAGCCATTGAAGCGCGTGGTAAGCATAATATTCGTGGTGAATAGCTATACCTTTCGTACTTGAAGCTGCAGCTTTGTTGACGGCGTTCATTCGTCCCCCTGTGTCTTTATTAAAGAAAGTCATAGGCGAGCTATGCTCATGGGGCCTCATTCACTTGTCGCCTCACTGCAACTCCAATTACTTTAGGTATATTAATCAGTACTATTTTCGTTATAACTGAGTGTTTGCATTGAACTGGCATGTTTGGTTTATATTTGGGAATAAACCTTTCATCCCGCAAAAACTCAGTTTTTACCGCACTTTTTGTCTCCTTTAGTGCGCCCCGAGTGGCTGAAAAATTAATCTTAGTTTTGTGTGCGACGGATTAATGAAGTAATGATGCCGCTCGGGACTTTTTAGACCCAAGTGACTTGACGTCTCTTTTTGGTTAATTGGTTGGAAAAAAAGGATGAATTTCTTGCTCGCTATGATAAAACACTAATCACAACGGATTTTGGCAACAAGACGGGAGTGACTAAGTGGCAAAGGTGAGAGAACGAAATCAAAGCGTCATTATTGAAGCGGCCAGCCAGCATTTTGCTAAACACGGTTACGCGGCAACTAAAGTGGCAGACATTGCCAAAGAAGCCAACATTCCTAAGCCAAATATCTATTATTATTACAATTCCAAAGATAACCTTTATCGTGCGGTACTCGAAAGTGTGACTGTGCCTTTACTACAATCATCTAAGCCGATTCAAGAGCTTGATGATCCTATCGAAGCGCTAACCGAATACATCAAGACCAAGCTGATTATCTCGCGCGATCATGCCTATGCCTCCAAGGTATTTGCTAATGAAGTGATGTCTGGCGGGCAATCCTTACCAAAAGATATTGAAGATGAATTACAGCAGCAGTCAGAAATGATCATTGCAAAGTTTCAATCATGGATTGATCAGGGCAGAATGGATACCGTTTCTCCCCACCACTTAATGTTTACTATTTGGGCGGCGACGCAAACGTATGCGGACTTTGGTTGGCAGATTTGTCGGGTGATGAATAAAAATAAATTGGCTCGTAAGGATTACGATGAAGCAGCGGAGTTCTTAACTTCAATGATCTTAAAAGGCTGTGGCGTTAATTCTAACAACGGTTAAAATAGTCGTACTTACCGTATTCCTTAAAGGTTGTTATGCAGCACTATACCCAAGCCATTATCACTATACTTGCTTTGGTCAACCCCGCCATTTGTGCGCAAATGTTTGCCGATGCCACGCGTGGGCAGAGCAAGCCTCAACAGTATAAAGAAGCAATTAAAGCTGCATTTACCATTGCAATTGTTTTGTTGATTGCGGCCTTTGCCGGCACATCAGTACTGCATGCGTTTGGCATCTCTTTGCCAGCGTTTTCGTGTGCTGGTGGTGGTATTTTGATTTGGATTGGTGTGCAGATGATCATTTCCGCACAACAATCACAAGCCCCACCAACAGAGCAACTTTCCACTTCCACAAGCCATAAAACGACAGGATTAGTACTGTTTGCTGCGAGTCCCGGCACCATTACAGGGGTTATTACCGTCGCGGCATCTCACCATCAATCACTGATTCCTTACATTGCGGTTATTGGCGTTATAGTTGCAATGTTAGTGCTTCTATTCGTGCTATTGGCGTTTGTTGCTTTCTCTAAAGAGCAAAAAGAGCCAACTATGGTTAAGAAAATGGTCACGAGTTATATGGGGGTGATTGTGATTGCAATGGGAGCTCAATTTATGTTGTCTGGCGTGAAAGCATTTTTGTTTTCATAACAAATCAAGGTGCATATGAATATTAGACTTATTTTAAATGGCAAAAAAGCAGGAATTGAATTACTGCGACAATCGATCTTCCAAGCGAGAGAATCTGGATCTATTGAAGTCAGGGTGACTTGGGAAGGGGGAGATGTTGAGCGTTTTGTGCGTGAAGCCATTCAAGAAGGTTGTCAGAGAATCATGATTGGCGGCGGCGATGGCTCTGTGAAAGAAGTCGTGGATGCGATGATGAAGTTCGATGAAGCTCAGCGCCCTGAATTAGCAATTCTACCACTTGGTACCGCTAATGATTTTGCCACCGCTTGCAACATTCCCGCAGATTATTCCCAAGCGTTGTCGTTAGCGTTAAATGGTCAAGCCGTGCCGGTTGATTGTATTAAAGCTAATGATGAGCACTTTATGAATGTAGCCAGTGGCGGTTTTGGTGCTTACGTGACGGCAAGTACTCCTGTTGAATTAAAAAACTTTCTTGGTGGTGGGGCATACACACTTCATGGTTTGTTAAAAACTTTAGACTTCAAACCAAATGATGGAGTATTAACCATTCCTGATCACACCTTAACCGGCCGAGTTATTGTTAGTGCGATATGTAATGGGCGTCAAGCCGGAGGCGGACAACAATTAGCCCCTAATGCAAAAATTAATGATGGTTTAATGGATGTGGTTGCTTGGCTAGAAACTCCCGCAGAAAGCTTGATTCAAACAATAAAGGAAATGTTTAGCCCAGAGTTAAGTGGGGAATATGTAAAACGGTTTAGTGTGCCTTGGGCTGAGTGGCAATCAAAGTCTGCTATGCCAATTAATTTAGATGGTGAGCCTATCGAGACTAAACATATTCGATTTGAAGTTGTGCCTAAATCCATAAAGTTAGTGTTACCACAAAATTCTGAAGTAATTTGAGATATATCCCCAAGTGACTTCAAGATGCAGAATTCAGAGCTACCCTCCAAGTTTTTAAATCAGGAAGATTCGCGTAGGAATGTAAGTACCTTTCAAACATATAACAAAATGAATTTAATTGATGAGGTCAATGATAATGTTGGCCTAATTGAAAATAGATTCTAAATTTAAGTCAATAGGCAATGCTTAAATCTGATTTGTACTCCCAATTTAGATTCATATACTAATATTTTAAAGTTAAGCAGGTAAATAGGTTTTAATTCCACATTTTCACTAGTCCTTCCTCATAAAGCAAAATATTCTGTTACACTGCGCGTCTTAAAAATACCCTATATATTCAATTTTTAAAAAAATCAGCGGATTACTCTGTTGATGCTATGTCGTATACCCAAATAACCATCAAGATGATAGCTCTGAGTCTGAGTGCTGTACCTTGAAATCACTTGGGTATATAAGCTAACCAATGTAAAAGGACCGATGCAGTGAATATGAAATTATTCGGTAGTTCTTTGATTTTGTCGGGAACAGCACTAGGTGCCGGAATGTTAGGCATTCCAATGGCATTAGCTCAATTTGGCTTTACGGTCAGTTTAATTTTGATGTTAGTGATCTTTGTGGGAACCACTTATGGCACTTTATTACTAACAGAAGCATGTACCAAAACCGATCAAAATGGTGGCATGAATAGTGTTGCCCAACTATCTTTGGGAACCAGTGGCAAATTCGTCATCAACTTCTTCTTTTATATGCTGCTAATTTGTATTTTAGTTGCCTACATTCTCGGTATTGGTGATCTGTTCCATAACTTATTAGCGGGTATCGGTTTTGATGTCCCTCAGTCGATTTGTTATACGGTATTTACCTTTTTGATGGCGGTTGTAATCATCGCGGGTAAATCGTATATCGATATATTAAACCGTGTTTTGTTTATTTTGATGATCACTATGTTGGTTACTGTTGTGGT
Source organism: Vibrio algivorus (assembly GCF_002218005.2). Classification (GTDB taxonomy): domain Bacteria; phylum Pseudomonadota; class Gammaproteobacteria; order Enterobacterales; family Vibrionaceae; genus Vibrio; species Vibrio algivorus. Next base: position 912,674 of record NZ_AP018679.1, on the reverse strand, counting down.
GACACTTTTTACCAATATTCATATTGAGTACCTAGAGCAAACGCCAAATTTCTTATGGAAAGATGTGGTTAAACACAGCACCACTATTTTTACTAGTTTTGCTTCTATGGTAGTGATTCCATCGCTTGTTATGTACAACAAAGAAGCGACACCAAAGCAGATTCGCAATATGGTTTTACTTGGATCTGTGATTCCGCTGATTTGTTACCTAACTTGGCTTTTCGCGATTATCGGCAACCTAGGTACCGCGGAAATTCGTCAATTTGATGATATTTCACAACTTATCGCAGCATTTGGCGGCTCATCTGGTGCACTAAAAACCATCATTGCTATTTTTTCTGCTTTGGCTTTAGTGACCTCATTCCTTGGTGTGTCGATGGCATTGTTTGATCAAAATAAAGATGCGATTGCTGGCCTTGTAAAAAGAACCAAATTAGAAGAAGGGACAGTCACGTCAGTAGTGCTTTTCGTATTAACTTTTATTTTGCCTTTGATAGTAACGGGTTTATTTTCGAATAAGTTTTTAAATATGCTCGAATACGCGGGAGTGACTTTAGTCTTCCTTGCTATCTGGGGTCCCCTAGCTATGGTGATACAGGTTCGTAAACCAACCTTTAAGATTGCGTCACTAGATAAAGCTTATACGGTAGGTGGTGGTTCACTGGCCTTGATTTCTTCCTTTTTATTTGGGGCGTTTATTTTAGTTTCTTGGTTCTTTAACTAATTTTAATAAACCCGTTTCATTTCTACTTTGTGCTGAATCCGATATCAAAAACCACTTGATATCGGATTTTTTTGTGTCAATGCATTTATCTTTTCTAAGGTTTACTCGCTTTATTTATCATACAATAAGCGCTTGATTTTAATGGGATCTATTTCACATATATATGTAAGTTATTGATGTATATATCTCTAACTCTTGATGTGTCGCACATTAAAAGTATGCACTAGATCATGTTTAATGCTATTTGTACTACAAAATGGTTAGCGAAGTAGGTAGGCTAGCAATCAGTTAATTTAATTATTTTAAAGGTCAAAAGAAATGACTGTCGATACTATTGTTGTTGCTGCCTATTTTCTCTTTCTAATTGCGATTGGTTGGATGTTCCGTACATTTACTACCTCTACTAGTGATTACTTTAGGGGGGGAGGTAAGATGTTATGGTGGATGGTAGGTGCTACTGCCTTCATGACTCAATTCTCAGCCTGGACCTTCACTGGAGCAGCAGGGCGCGCTTATAGCGATGGCTTTGTTGTCGTAATCTTATTCTTAGCAAACGCATTTGGTTACTTTGTTAACTATATGTACTTCGCGCCTAAATTCCGTCAGCTTCGTGTAGTGACTGCAATTGAAGCTATTCGTCAACGTTTTGGTAAAACTTCAGAACAGTTCTTTACCTGGGGCGGTATGCCAGATAGCTTAATTTCTGCGGGTATTTGGCTAAATGGCCTGGCTATCTTTGTGGCGGCAGTTTTTGATATCCCAATGGAAGCAACGATTATCGTCACAGGCTTAGTTCTTATGCTTATGTCTGTAACCGGTGGCTCTTGGGCAGTTGTTGCTTCTGACTTTATGCAAATGCTGGTGATCATGGCGGTAACCATTACTTGTGCCGTTGCTGCTTACTTCCAAGGTGGTGGTATTACTAACATTGTAAATAACTTCCAAGGCGATTTCTTTGTTGGTAACAACTTGAATTACATGAGCATCTTTGTTCTTTGGGTAGTGTTCATCTTCATCAAGCAGTTTGGTGTAATGAATAATTCGATTAACGCTTATCGTTATTTATGTGCAAAAGACAGTGAAAATGCTCGTAAAGCGGCTGGCCTTGCTTGTGTATTGATGATTATTGGCCCTGTAATTTGGTTCTTACCTGCTTGGTATGTTGGTGCATTTATGCCTAACTTTGCCACTGAGTATGGTGCTGTGGGCAATGATGCAGCTTACCTTGCTTTCGTACAACACATGATGCCAGCGGGTATGGTTGGCTTGCTTATGTCAGCAATGTTTGCCGCGACAATGTCTTCAATGGATTCTGGCTTAAACCGTAATGCAGGCATCTTTGTGATGAACTTCTATAGCCCGATTCTTCGTCCAAATGCTTCACAAAAAGAATTGGTGGTAGTGAGTAAAACGACCACTATCGTGATGGGCTTTATTATCATTGCGATTGGCTTGTTTATTAACTCATTACGTCACTTAAGCTTATTTGATATCGTGTTAAATGTGGGTGCGTTGATTGGCTTCCCAATGTTGATTCCAGTGTTATTAGGCATGTGGATTCGTAAAACACCAGATTGGTCAGCTTGGACAACTTTGATTGTCGGCGGTATCGTTTCTTGGGTTTTCGGTATTTCATTACAAGCACACGATGTAGAACACTTCTTCGGTTTAGAACAAGCACTGACCGGACGTGAATGGTCTGACTTGAAAGTAGCATTAAGCCTTGCAGCACACGTTGTATTTACTGGCGGTTTCTTCTTGCTAACGATGCTTTTCTACAGAGGACGCACTCCAGAGCGTGAAGCTGAAGTAGAAAGACTATTCGAAAACTGGAACACTCCGGTGGTTTCAAGTGGTGAAGCGCAGCATGATTTAGATACTAAACAACGCTCTATGCTAGGTCGATTAATCTGTACTGCTGGATTTGGTGTTTTAGCAATGGCACTACTACCAAATGAAATGACAGGACGTATGTTGTTCCTATTATGTGGTTCAATTGTTTTGGTTGTTGGTGTGTTGTTGGTGAATGCCTCAAAAGTACAACATCAAACGGTTTCAGAATCGTAATACTATTCAAAAATTGAGTAATTAATAAAACCGTTGTTTATCAGCGGTTTTTTTATATCTTAAAATCAAAGTGTTGCAAAATTGTTTAAAAAATGTGATCACTAAAACTTGACCTATGAGTCAAGAAATCCAATACTCAATCTACAGGAAGTGAGCTATAGGTTAAACGGTACGATAAAAAACCGTTCGCAAATAGCCGATAAGTGAGTACAGGAGAAGCACTTTGATTACGTTTTTACTCAATCAAACACTGAAGCGTGAAACTAACATTTCACCAAATATGACAGTGTTAAATTACCTACGAACCGAGTTACATAAGACAGGCACCAAAGAAGGGTGTGGCTCTGGTGATTGTGGCGCATGTACAGTGGTACTTGGTGAGCTTGTCGATGGCAAGTTGCAATATCGTAGTGTTAATTCATGTTTGACCTTTGTATCGTCATTGCACGGTAAACAGTTAATTACGGTCGAAGATCTTAAAAACAAACAATCACTTCACCCAGTACAGCAAGCATTAGTGGACTTTCATGGTTCTCAATGTGGCTACTGTACTCCGGGTTTTATTATGTCGATGTTTGCGTTGAGTAAGAATAAGCCAAGTGCGGATAAAGAAGATGTGATGGAATCATTGGCGGGCAACCTTTGCCGCTGTACCGGTTATCGTCCTATTGTCGATGCCGCTTTATCGTTAAGTTCAGACCAACCTTTGCTTGATCAATTTGCCGAGCTTGAACAACAAACTATCGCCAAACTTGAGAAGATTGAATCTAAAACCGCGCCTCTAGTGTTGGGTAATTTAACCAGTTTTTCACCAACCACTATCGATGAATTAGCTGAATTATACGAGCGTCATCCAAAAGCAAAATTGGTCGCTGGTGGCACCGATCTCGCTCTAGAAGTTACGCAATTCCACCGTGAGATTGAAACACTGATTAACGTTACTGGCGTTGCGGATATGAAAACCATTCGTGAAACCGAACAAGATATCGTGATTGGTGCCAATATGCCGATCAGCGATTGTTACGGCACACTTGCAAAATACTACCCAGATTTTGGCCACTTGTTGCACCGCTTTGCGTCGTTGCAAGTGCGAAACCAAGGCACTATTGGGGGTAATGTTGCCAATGCGTCTCCTATTGGTGACACGCCCCCTCTTCTTATTGCACTTAATGCCCGTCTGAAATTACGAAAAGGGCAGCAAATTCGAGAAGTCGCCATTGATGAATACTTTATTAATTACAAAGTGACGGTTCAGCAAGAATCCGAGTTCATCGAGCAAATCATTATTCCAAAACCAATGGATTCAAATAACACTCAATATTTCAGCGCGTATAAGCTATCTAAACGTATTGATGATGATATTTCTGCCGTCTGTGGCGCGTTTAATTTCACCATTGAAAGTGGTGTAGTAATCGATGCTCGCGTGGCATTTGGCGGTATGGCGGCGACACCAAAACGCGCAGATTTATGTGAAAAAGCCTTAATAGGTAAAGCATGGGATAAAACGACAGTCGAAGCGGCTATGGAACAGTTAGCGCAAGATTTTGAGCCGTTGTCTGATTTTAGGGCCAGTAAAGAATATCGCTCTAAAACCGCGAGCAACATGCTTTTACGCTTTTTCCTAGAGCAACAAACTAAAGTTATATCACAGCAAAACAGTCATAACTTTAAGCAACACAGCATTGAAACGAGGGTCACGTCTTATGTCTAATCATTCTCCAAAATTAAGCTACGACGAGCTGCTCGCACAATATAAGCAAGATCTAAAAACAGGTGTGGGAAAATCTGTTAAGCATGATAGTGCAGATAAGCAAGTATCAGGTGAAGCGGTCTATATTGACGATCGTTTAGAGTTTCCTAATCAACTGCATGTTTATTGTCGTTTAAGCACGGAAGCCCATGCCAAGATTGTCAGTATTAATACTGATCCTTGTTACGAATTTGATGGTGTAGAGATTGCGATTACCAGTAAAGATGTTCCAGGTGAGTTGGATATCGGCGCCGTATTTCCTGGCGATCCATTATTAGCTGATGGCGTAGTGGAATATTATGGTCAACCTATCATTGCAGTAGCAGCAAAAGATATGGAAACCGCACGTAAAGCGGCCTTAGCAGCTGAGATTGAATTTGAATCACTACCCGCTATTTTGGATGTTAAAGAAGCGCTTGAGAAAAAACACTTTGTGCATGAAACCCATGTGCAACAGCGTGGTGATTATCAAGCAGCGCTCGCTTCCGCCAAGCACGTATTAGAGGGTGAGTTGAATATTGGTGGTCAAGAGCATTTCTATTTAGAAACTCAAGCCAGTAGTGTCGTGCCAGCTGAAGATGGTGGTGTGATTGTCTATACCTCAACGCAAAACCCAACCGAAATCCAAAAAGTAGTGGCAGAAGTACTGGGCGTTGCGATGCACAAAGTGGTAGTGGATATGCGTCGTATGGGCGGCGGTTTTGGGGGGAAAGAAACTCAAGCTAATGCTCCTGCTTGTATTGCCGCGGTAATTGCGAGTTTGACACAAAAGCCGACTAAGATCCGTCTATGGCGTAATGATGATATGGTGATGACAGGTAAACGTCACCCATTTTATAACCAATACCGTATTGGCTTTGATGATGATGGACGCATTCATGGCGCAGAATTAATCAATTCAGGTAATTGTGGTTATTCAATTGATTTATCACACTCTATTGTCGACCGCGCGATGTTCCACTCGGATAATGCTTATTATCTCGGCGATGCAAAAGTAGTGGGAAATCGTTGTAAAACCAATACTGCTTCGAATACCGCTTACCGTGGTTTTGGTGGTCCGCAAGGCATGATGACCATTGAGCACATCATGGATGAAATCGCTCATTACCTTGGTAAAGATCCGCTGGAAATTCGTAAAACAAATTATTATGGCGGAGAAGGCCGAGATACGACTCACTACTATCAAAAGGTAGAAGATAACTGTTTACTAGAAATCACTGAAGAGCTAGAAAAAACCAGTGAATATCAAAAGCGTCGTAAAGAAATAGAGGAATTCAATGCCAATAGCCCAATCTTGAAGAAAGGCATTGCATTAACGCCTGTCAAATTTGGTATTTCGTTTACCGCGACGTTTTTAAACCAAGCTGGCGCACTTATTCATATTTATACCGATGGCAGTATTCACTTGAACCATGGCGGCACTGAAATGGGGCAAGGGCTGAACACCAAAGTGGCGCAGATTGTCGCACAAGAGTTCAGTGTTGATATCGACCAAATTCAAATCACTGCGACCAATACAGACAAAGTACCGAATACTTCGCCAACGGCGGCATCCTCGGGTACCGACTTGAACGGTAAAGCGGCGCAAAATGCTGCGATGACGATCAAAGCACGTTTGATTGAGTTTGCTGCAAATCATTACAAAGTCACCCCAGAAGAAGTGGTATTCAATAATGGTGTCGTGGAAGTGCGCGATCAATTGATCCCGTTTGCTGAATTTGTTCAACAGGCGTATTTCAACCAAGTCTCGTTGTCGAGCACCGGTTTCTACCGTACGCCAAAGATTCACTATGATCATGAAAAAGCGCGTGGTCGTCCATTCTATTACTTTGCTTATGGCGCATCATGTTCAGAAGTCATTGTCGATACTTTAACTGGTGAATACAAAATTCTACGTACTGATATCTTGCATGATGTAGGGGCCTCGCTAAACCCTGCGATCGATATTGGGCAGATAGAAGGTGGCTTTATACAAGGTGTTGGTTGGCTGACAACAGAAGAATTAGTGTGGAATGAAAAAGGGCGCTTAATGACCAGTGGCCCTGCAAGTTACAAAATTCCTGCTATTGCAGATATGCCAATTGACTTTAGAACCAATATTGTACAAAACCGCAGTAACCCAGAAGATACCGTGTTTAACTCGAAAGCAGTCGGTGAGCCACCGTTTATGCTAGGAATGTCGGTCTGGAGCGCACTTAAAGATGCCGTTCATGCCGTGGCATTAGAAAATGCTCAAGAAGGCGAAAGAGTGACGGTACACCTTGATACACCAGCCACACCAGAGCGAGTGCTATGGGCAATGGAGAAGGCGAGAGCGGGGAGTTCTACGGTTAAAGCGGCTTTAGTAGAGAGCCATCGAGTACAAGCCTAAATGAGTTTATGGTGTTTTTGATACTCGTAATAAATAACGCGTCATTCCAAAAGCGAGGGACGAGCTGTTTGGAATCTCCTTAAGTTTTTGGTTGATTAACTACTACCGACTACTGATGGAGATCCTGAACTTCGCTCTTTCGTCGCTATTTAGGATGACGGCTTCATTGCTTATTACAAGGAAATAGCTATGTCTAGTTATGGAAGTGAACATTCGAACCCGACTAGCCAAGTCTCTTGGATCCAACAACTCGCCTTGTTAGAGCAACAAGGTGAAGAGTGTATTTTGGTTTCCGTATTGGAAGATAAAGGCTCAGTGCCTCGTGATGCTGGAACTAAGATGATCGTCACTCGTAAAGAGCTTTATGCCACGATAGGCGGCGGTCACTTAGAGCACCTTGCCACGCAAATGGCTCGTGAAATGTTGATGAAGATTGGCAATGGGCAAACGGATAATAAAATCCATATCGAACGCTTTAACCTAGGTGCACGCTTAGGGCAATGTTGTGGCGGTATGGCAACCTTGAGCTTTGAACCGATTGGTTTTAATCAACATCATCTAGTGCTGTTTGGTGCTGGACATGTCGCGAAAGCGTTAGTGAATATTGTGCAAACCTTGCCATTTAAAATCACTTGGATTGATGAACGTGAAGCCGAGTTCCCAACACAACTTGCGCCAAATGTGCATAAGTTAGTGAGTGATGATCCGGTGGGTGAAATTAAGCTCATGCCAGTCAATAGTTACTACTTAGTGATGACGCATAATCATCAGCTTGATTTTGATTTAGCGCGTGAAATATTAACTCACGATAAGTTTAGTTATTTCGGCATGATAGGCTCTCAAACGAAGCGCAAAAAGTTTGATATGCGGTTAGCCCATCGTGGCTTTGAGCAAGATATGATTGAAAAAATGCAATGTCCAATCGGGATTTCAATGGTCAAAGGAAAGCACCCAGCGGAAATTGCCGTTTCTGTGGCGGGTGAGCTAATTGCTCATTATCAAGGTGAAACATTAGAAGCCAAGCGCCCGTTAAATCATCTTTCATTAAAGAATAATGTCTTAGCAGGTTAAGCGACAAAAAGGAATATACCCAAGTGAATTCTGCATCTTGAAGTTACTTGGGTATACACCTAATAGGCGAAGGATTGAAGAAAAGGAATCAATGAATGTCACAAGTCAAAACAGGTTATCGCAGTTCTATTATTCAGCTGATTGCCGACCCAAGTGAAGTGGGTGTCGAGCAAGCTTATCGTTATTTTGAAGACGGTCTGCTGGTGGTTGAAAACGGCCTGATTATCGATGTAGGTGATTATGTTGAAACTCTGGCTAAGCAAAATGGCGAGCTAGAGATGGTTAACTATCAAGATAAAATCATCACAGCAGGGTTTGTTGATACACACATTCATTATCCTCAAACCGGTATGATTGCTTCTTATGGTGAACAATTATTAGATTGGTTAGAAAACTACACGTTTCCAGAAGAAGAGCGTTTTAAAGACCCTGAATATGCCGCTAAAGTGGCGAAAATCTTTTTAGATGAACTCGCCACCAATGGCACTACGACAGCGTTAGTTTTTGGTACGGTCCACAAACAATCGGTTGATGTATTTTTCCAAGAAGCCAAGCGTCGTAACCTACGTATGATCGCCGGTAAAGTATTAATGGATCGTAATGCGCCAGACTACCTAACGGATACACCAGAATGCGGCTACCAAGATTCAAAAGAACTGATCGAAAAGTGGCATGATAATGGTCGTTTATCTTATGCAGTTACACCACGTTTTGCGCCGACCAGTTCGCCAGAACAACTCGATATGGTGGGCAAGTTGCTGCAAGAATACCCTAGTGTCTACATGCACACTCATTTGTCGGAAAACAAACAAGAAATTGAATGGGTGAAATCTTTATTTCCAGAGCGAGAAGGCTACTTAGATGTATATGATCATCACGGATTATTACACCCAAGGTCGGTCTTTGCGCACGGGGTTCATTTATCGGATTGCGAATGTCAGCGTTTGTCGGATACAGGCTCGGCGATTGCCTTTTGTCCAACGTCTAACTTATTTTTAGGCTCAGGTTTATTTGATTTAAACCGCATTGAAGAGTTTGGAATTAGAGTCGGAATGGGGACTGATGTGGGTGCAGGTACGTCATTTTCACTGATGCAAACCATGAGTGAAGCTTACAAAATTATGCAGCTACAACAAAAGAAATTACATCCTGTGAAATCTCTTTATCAAGCGACATTAGGTGGTGCGAAAGCCCTATATCTTGATGATAAAATTGGTAGCTTAGAAGTCGGAAAAGAAGCCGATTTTGTGGTGCTAGAACCAAGTGCAACCACCTTAATGAAATTTCGCATGCAGCAAGCCAAAACCTTAGAAGAGAAGCTATTCGTACTCATGAGCTTAGGTGATGACCGAACGGTGCATGCGACGTATATTTATGGTGACTTAGCTTATAAAGCTTAGATTCCGGCTTATCCTTAAAAACGAAATACCATACCAAGGTTAGACTGGAATTGGTTCATCCAGTCTGACTCAAATTTAATATAACAATTGCTTGAACTTTGGTTTGCATAGCAGGCGCTTTGTGAATCATTATCGACGATTGTACCTAACCAACGTATTTGTCCAGTTAACGCTAAATTATCGGTAAATTTGTATTCCAACCCAGCGTAAATACTTGCTGCAAAACCATACTTGCTATCGGCCCAGTCTACATCGGTATAAGAGCCCCCAAGGCCGACACCTAAGTAACTTAATGCGTTATTATTGATGGGCATATTTAAACGGCTTTGTATCATCAAGTATTGGATTGACGAGTCATAATCTAAAGATTCCAACTCATTATCTTGATAAGAATAGAATAGTCCGAGCTGGCCATTTTCAACGGGCACTTCAATGGATAGGCCGTAGCTTTCGCTTCCCTTTAAGTCATATTCATTACCATTAGAATCTTCGACTTCACCACCTAAAGTATAACCAACCATTGGTGTAATAATGACATCAGCATAAGCCGTTGCCGAAGTCATTGCCGCGGCTGCAACAAATAATAGCCAGCTTTTATTTTTCATTGGGTAATCCTAATCACATTCCATTGTGTTTAATTTGCCTGAAAGGTCAGGCGAAGTAAAAGCGCCTTAATTTTGTGTCGATTAACCTCACAATTTATCTATACCCAAGTGGCTTGGGTATATTAATAATAAGCAAAATAATGTTTGGTTTTTGTGATAACTAGCCGTCATTCATATAAATTATTAATTTAACTTGGTATGCTAATTTGGTTTTCAAATAATGAACAAGGATAAGTCATGAGACTGAATTCGCTGCAAGTTTTGTTGTTCAATGTGTGTTGTGTGCCATTGGTATGGGCAGAAGATCCTGAACAATCACGTCAAGTGTCAGAAGATAGTGTGTCAAGCGCCTATGATTTATGTTTATTAGATAAAATCAAACTGCAACAAGGGGAAAAAACGGTTCAAAATATCCGAGATGAATGTCAATTGGATATGGTTTCCCAAACTGACTCGGTTAAGAATCAGCAGGAAAATTTAGCAGTTAACCGTCTCGAAACTGAACGTGAAACGGCCTTTGAGCCTTTTGTTATGACCGCTCACCGTTTGAATTATCTTCTACCTGTTACTTATAGCGATAATATCAATGACAAAGCTTATGAAGGTACCGACTGGTCGGAAGGACTTGAGCATGCAGAGGCTGAGTTTCAAATTAGCTTTAAAGTGCCTTTAAATTATTCAGACTTAATGTTTGAAGGTGATGGATTATTTTTTGGCATGACATTGAAGTCATTCTGGCAGGTTTATGCCGATGAAATTTCTCGCCCATTTCGTGAAACCAATTATCGACCAGAGCTTTTTTATGTGACTCCAACCGCTTGGACACCATTTGGTGGTACCACCGCTTTTGGAGTTGGCATAGAGCATGAATCAAATGGCCAAAGACAGAACTTATCTCGTAGCTGGAACCGTGTTTATACTCAATTTTACTTTGCTAAAGATAACTTCTTAATTGCGCTACAACCTTGGTGGCGTATTCCTGAAAGCGAAAAAAGTGACCCTAATGACTCAAGTGGTGATGACAACCCAGATATTGAAGATTTTATGGGGCATTTTGAATTAACCAGCGTGTATAAGTGGAATGATTTAGAGTTTTCATTTTTAGGCCGTGAAAATTTTTCGACCCATAAAGGCTATGCTGAGCTAGGATTAACTTTTCCTATTTGGGGCAAAGTTCGTGGTTACGCCAAATATTCAGCCGGTTATGGCAGTAGCTTAATTGACTATAACCAAAATCAACAAAGGGTAGGCTTAGGAATCGCCATTACAGGGATCTTATAAGTTCACTTAGTATTGATGATGAAGGCTCGTTATATAGCGAGCCTTTTTATTAAGAGGAAAAATTATTGAATAAAAAGTGAACCGCTTTCTAGGTGGTACGTATTGTCTACTGATTACCGAGAAACAGTCTGCCGTCGTTTCTTTACATTTTGTTAGAAACAAGGAATTGAACATGAATCAGTTTATACAAAAGATCAGTTTAGCTGCGATATTACTGGGTGTTACGCCTCTAGCGCTTGCCGATAATAAAGTTTGGGGGGATGACCAGGATGTTTCTGGTGGTACTGTCACCGCGAAAAAAATTCATGCTGATGCCAATGGTTGGCTAGTGGTACATCGAACCGATAAAGATATGAAGCCCGGTCCTGTTGTCGGCTATTCTCCTGTGAAAAGCGGTGAAAATCATGATGTCACTGCGATTTTAATGGAACCTGTTAAGTCAGGGGATATGTTAATGCTGATGCTTCATGGTGAAGCTGGTGGCATGAAAACAGGTGTTTTTGAGTACACACTTGGTGCCAAAGAAGATGGTCCAGTCCGTGTCGATGGCAAATTAGTCATGGTGACTGTAACGGCGAAATAGGTTTCGACTGAGAATATAGATAGGTGGCTATCTGTAACTCTGCTAAAATGAATGAGTATTCTAGGGCTGCCAGATGTGCAGCCCTTATTTATTGAAATTATTATAGCCAAGTAACTTCACGATACGAGTTTCAGCAAGAATAAAACAAGCTTTAAGCAGCGTTAGATTGGTTTGAAAGGTGCTTACATTCCTTCGCCAATCTTCCTTGCTTAAAGGTTAGGATGATAATTCTGAATTCTGCATCTTGAAGTCACTTGGGTTATATATTTAACCTTAGGAACGATTTTGACTAATAACGACATTTTACGCCGTATTCGCTACGCTTTTGATTTTAAAGATGCAGAGATGATTGCCATCTACGCAGCTGCAGACCATGAAGTTTCACGTTCACAAATAAGCGCTTGGCTAAAGAAAGAAGAAGATGCGGATTTTGTAAAGTGTACCGATAAAGAGTTAGCAATTTTCCTTAACGGTCTCATCAATACCAAGCGTGGTAAGCGAGAAGGTGAACAGCCTCAACCTGAAAACCGCCTAACTAATAATATGATTTTTATGAAGTTGCGTATTGCACTGAATATGAAAGCTGAAGATATTTTAGAAACGCTAAAATTGGTCGATTTCAATTTGAGTAAACATGAACTAAGTGCATTTTTCCGCAAGCCAGACAATAAGCATTATCGTGAGTGTAAAGACCAAATCTTACGTAATTTCTTATTTGGTGTGCAGCGTCAATTGCGCCCTGAACATACAACAGAGTTTGAAGATTAATACCTAAGTCAACGCACTTGGATATTAAGTAAAGGGCTGATAATCTCAGCCCTTTGACGTTTTAGAACGCTATCTTTTTCGTTTCAACTTTTTAATGCAGTAGTCAGTAAGGTTTTCTATGTCTCAATATACTTACATCGATATTCCATTTAATTTCAGACATACCTGCTGGTTTTGTGGCGAGCCAGCTGCAAAGGCTTTCGATTTACCTAGAAACCCCAAAAATATTCATTTCTTAGCCCATGAACCAATGAGCATTCCTGCTTGTGAAGAATGTGCGGCTGTTCGAGTCGCGAGTGATGTATCATCAATTTGGGCAGTGCGAGATCACGTAAAGCGTTCTCTAATGGACAAGTATTCTGATCATCTTGCTATCGGCCAAAATTGGACGGAACAAGAATTACAAGAATCTGAATTCTCAGGCGCATTACTTGGTGGCTTTGGTGAAAGTGCGTGGAAAATGTATGAAATAGCGAGAGATAGACTTTCTTACCAAGGTTGGGCTGTCGCGGTTGATAGCATTCCCGTGGAAGGTGAAGATGAAACCTACGGCTTCGAGTTTGATGGGGTGCGTTATATGTCGCTCAATACTTGCATTGAACACCTGATCAAATCATTGCGTTTAGATAAAGAGCTATTGCCGAGCTTAGTTGAGCTGCTTGGGCCTGAAAAACTCGATTACGCGCTAAGAATTGCCAAACTTAATAAAGCGATTATTGGTTATCAACGAGATAAGATTCTTGATGAAGTTCGCCAGCAACTTGACGATCAACAAGAGATTGAAAGACAAACCAGTTTCGCCGGGGATTACTCTCGAATAGAAGCCATTCATGTTGGCGATGGTGTCGCAACGGTAGAATCCATCCAATGGGCACTTAAAAACCAGATCCTCACCTTACCGGCACTATGCCAACAAGAAGATGCCTTTTTTGATGCTTTCGCTCACCTAGGCGGTCCACAATGCTATTTAAATTATTACGGATTGCAACTGTACTTTGAAGCTAGACAAAGCGTTAAATGGGTAGAGACGCACGATTCCAATAAAGAGTTTTTTGAGATTTAAGAATTAAGACTGGCGGTATAGAGGTGAGCATCATTCCGTCCTGCCTTCCCTTGTCATAACACATCAGTCTATATTGCTTTGGAGTCGGTCTTGCTGTCTGCTTTTACTGTTTAATTGTTGCTCTTAGGTTACAAGAATGTATACAATTGCGGCTCATTCATAAATTGATACATTTACAATGCAACTTATTATCAAACAATATCAACGCGCATTATCCAAGTTCTTATCTCAGTTAGGCATTGACCATGCCAATGGACAAATCATTTCTGCTATTCCTTTAATCGAAAGAATTAAAGTCTCTATTACGGGGTTTTGTGCGTTATTTTTGGTGGTTATTATCAGCCAGTATGTGCAAGGTAGTGATGCTAAGATGGTGCTGATTGGCTCGATGGGGGCGTCTTCGGTTATTTTGTTTGCGTTACCTTCTAGCCCGTTAGCCAAGCCGTGGCCGTTTTTAGTTGGTCATATTATGTCGGCTTGTATTGGTTTGGTTTTGAGCTTTTTTATTGCTGATTTGGCATTGCTGGCTGCCACGGCCATTGCTTGTGTGTTGATGATGATGTACATCTTAGAATGTATGCATCCACCTGCCGCAGCGACGGCATTAGTGCCGGTGTTAGCCAGTCAGCATAGTGAAGTCGGGGCGGATATTTTGCTTCCTATTTGTTTAAACGTGTTGGTGTTCTTTATTGCCAGTCAGTTGTTATCACGTTTGATATTGAAAAAGCGCTGGCTCAAACCTGCGACGAATTATGATCCGGTGCATCTTCATCATGATCAAACACCATTGAAACGTTTAGGGCTGCAAGCGGATGATTTACGCCAAGCCATTAATAGTTTTGATAGTGTGTTGGCGGTCAGCCAAGAAGAATTAGAAACCATTTACCAACAAGCGCAAAAACTCGCTTATCAACGTCGTAGTGGGGAAATTTTAAGCCGCGATATTATGTCTGCGGATGTGATCACTGCGTCGGCGGATATGCCATTAGGTGCGGCTTGGAAAATACTGCATAAACACAAAATCAGTATGCTACCTGTGGTGAATGAAGAGCGTGAATTACTTGGTGTGATATCCAGTGTCGATTTTCTGAAGAACCTCACGGTGCCAAGTTATTCTGGGTTGTTAAAGCATTTAAACCGTATGTTAGTGAAGCGCAAACACCGTAAAGAAGTGAATAACAAAGTGAAGGATCTTATGGTCACCAATGTGATAGCAGTGAAAGACACCGATCATATTGTGGCATTAGTACCTTTGCTGTCAGATATTGGCCTGCATCACATTCCAGTATTAGACAGCGAACAAAAGTTGTGTGGCATCATCACTCAATCCGACTTAATTGGTGCGCTGTATTCAGTCAATCAAAAACCTTAATTTAGGCTTTATTTTCTTTTAATACATCACCAAGAAAAGCAGGTAGTAGGTATAAAAGCGTAAGGCGAATAATATGATTCATCATCACAAAAGCCGGTTCTAATCCCAGTAGTATTGCAACTGCTGTCATCGACTCTAAGCTGCCCGGAACCCAAGATAGAGCCAATACTGAAAAGGAGATATTGAGTAATTGGCTAAAGATCAGTGCCATGACTAAGGTGACACCGCAACTGAGTAACGTCACCATGACACCAGAGCGAACACTGTCGATGGTCTCTTGTAGTGTAATTCCTTGCATTCTTAACCCAACAAAGCCACCAATTAATGCCATTGAAATTAATAAGAATAGCTCTGGTACTTGATAAGTGTATTGGGGTAATGCTGAATTTAACCCTGCGGTGAGTAGCATGGCGGTTAACATAAATGGTGCAGGTATACCGATTTTATCGAGTAGCATTCCAGCAGCGAGTGCAGCAAGACTAATTCCAAATAAAAGTAGATAAGAGGCAGTTTGTACTTGAGTCAGTAACTCAGTAGGTGCTTCGGTTGTTGCTTGATTAAATAGCGCAATAATACTGGCTAGCACCATTAAAAAGATAAGTCGAATTGAGTGGGTAAAAATGACGCGGTAGGAGGGTTTTTCTTGCGCATCAGTCATTACAATGATTGCAGCCAGAGCGCCGGGAACCGCACCGAGAAAAGCTTCTGAGCGACTCCAATGACAACGTTTGGTTAGCCAAAAATAACCAATAACGATCTGGCTAGACATACAACATAAAAGCCCAATTAAGACCCCAATACTCAAACTTGCAAACCAATCATTTATATTGATGATTGCGCCTATGCTTATGCCTAACACAATTTGAATAACAGTGAGCATCTGCTTGGGAAATGAAAGTTTTGGATACATGCGACCTGTGATTAAAACGGCCAGCATTGCCCCTAGCATTTCACCAATAGGAATATGGGTTAAATAACCGATTAACCCACCGAGTAGTGCAATAATAAAAGTGATCAAAGTTGGCATATTTATTAGTTCTGTATTCTGCTTAGAGATTGATTTGTTATTTAGAGTAAGCTTATTGATAAGGCTTAAATTGCATTAATTCATCATATTGCAATGTGAGATTTAACGCTTGGCAACTTGCTTGAGCATTTATCCATTTATTTTGTGCGCCGTTCTCGACAAACTGTGGAACGGTTAAGCCTAGATGTTGTGCCATGGCTTGATAATATTCTGAACGGCTAGGGTGTGAATGAGCTGCGAGGTGTAATACTTTGCGCTCAGGCCATTGCTCGAGTAAATGAGAAATAGCACTAATAATGTCATATTGGTGAATCAGGTTTACTGGTGTTAATCCATTTTCTAAAGGCTGCTTCGTTGATTCATAGCGTTTGACAATATGTTTAGTAGGATGACGATCTGGCCCGATTAAGCCCGATAAACGCAACACGACTAGGTTATCTTGCCATTCTTCCCTTAACCAACTTTCTAACCACACATGTGCATGACCCGATTCAGTATTCGGTAGAGTCGGAGTATCTTCGGTGATTTCACCTTGGCAGCCAGCATAAACCCCTGTGGTGCTGATAAATAATATCTTTTTAGTGCCGGCTTGTTTTGCAATATGCGATAAGCTTTGTATTTTTCGTTTGAAATCTTCGGCACTATTAGGGTAACGACCTGGTGGTACATTGATTACTAGTAGATCTGAGGCAAAAGCCTGTTGTAGGGCAGCTTGCTGCTGATTGTCTAGTTGGTTTATATCTACGGGTAAAACCAGCGGCAAGCCTTGAATGCCAAAGGTAGCTAATGCTTGAGCATCGATATCAGATTGTTTAGTGCCATAGACATCAAAGCCTTGCTGAACCAGAGATTTTGCCAGTGCTAGCCCAAGCCAGCCGCAGCCACAGATGGTTATTTGTTGTTTATCCATATCGTTTTCATCCAAATTGAAGTTATACCCTTCGTATTTGAAGTCGCAGCTTTGTTAACGGCGTTCATTCGCCTCAATGCAACTCCAATTACTTGGGTATAGACTCTATATTAGTAGGCCACTATGTCCCAAACCATTAATGATTTTACCGTAAAAACTTTGATTGATAGTGAATTGATCGAGCAGCAAATGCAATGCAAAGAATGGCTTTATGACTTTAATCATTCCCGACCACGAGAGCAGATTCTGAGAAAAGAATTACTTGGTAAAATTTTGAATGACTACCAAGGTACTCATATTGAACCGCCATTTTTATGCGATATGGGGAAAAACTTTACCATTGGTAAAGGCGGGTTTATTAACTACGGTTTAACGGTACTTGATATCGCACCAGTCACTATTGGTGATTATGTGTTGATAGCGCCCAATGTACAGCTCTGCGCAGCAAGTCATCCTATTATTTTACGTGAACGTATTGAACCGTTCGCTTGTGGTGATCCGATTACCATCGGTGATTGTGTCTGGATTGGTGCGGGGGTGATTGTGTTAGGTGGCGTAACCATTGGCAATAATAGTGTGATTGGCGCAGGCAGCGTGGTAACAAAAGATATTCCAGACAATGTGATTGCAGTAGGTAATCCATGCAGAGTGATCAAAACGATTGATCATGGCAAAATGCCAACTCAAGAAGATATTGATGAGTTAATTGAAAAGTATCAATTAGAAGGTTGGGATTAATATATTGTCAGAATCAAGCAATATTCAAACATTAATGCTTATTCGTGGTTTGCCGGGTTCGGGGAAATCCACCTTAGCTAAGCAGTTATCGCAAGAGCAAGGCTCAGTACATTTAGAAACGGATATGTATTTTGTTGAAGCGGATGGAAAGTATTATTTTAACCCGTTAAAGATCGAACAAGCTCATCAATGGTGTCAGCAACAAACGGAACGCCATTTAAAGCAAGGTCAGTCAGTAATTGTGTCGAATACCTTCGTTCGTCACTGGGAAATGAAAGCCTACCAAGACATTGCTAAACGCTGTCAGGTTGAATTGGTAATCCATGTATGTCGAGAAAACTACGGTAGTATTCATGATATAGCGCCGACTACCATTGCTAAAATGAAAGCAAAGTGGCAGCCGTAATAATACGTATTGGATATAAGCTTCAAGTACGAATGGTATAAAAATTCAATCAAGGAGTGGATAGAGAATGAATCAAATCATTGAGCAAGTTGAAACGTCTTCAAATGACAGTTGCCAAGTTGTTCGCACCATGTTACAGCAAGCTCTGTATGAGCAAAAACAAGCATTCAATCAACATGGTCAGGAAAGCTACCAAGAACGTAAGGCGCATTTAGAAAACTTAAAAAGTTTATTAATGGATAACCGAGAAGCGATTTCAGAGGCAATCAATAAAGACTATGGAAATCGATCTCACCATGAAACCTTATTTGCAGAAGTGATCACGGTTGCAGATGATATTTCATCAACCATTAAGCACTTAAAAAAATGGATGAAGGTTCAAAAACGTAAGGTTGATCATACCGTTTATCTTGGAGCGAAAAACCGAGTGATTCCACAAGCTGTTGGGGTTGTGGGTTTTATCGTACCTTGGAACTTCCCGATTAACTTAAGCTTTTCCGGCTTATCAGCGGCTTTTGCTGCGGGTAATCGAGCTATGGTGAAAATGTCGGAAAATTCGATTCATTTAACGGAGTTATTGAAATCACTCACACCAAAATATTTTAAGCCAGAAAAGCTCCAGTTTTTCACTGAAACAGGGGTTGTTGGGATTGAGTTTTCGAAACTCCCTTTTGATCATTTGATGTTTACGGGGTCTGGCGCAACGGGTCGTAAAGTGATGGCTGCCTGTGCTGAAAACCTAACCCCAGTCACGCTTGAATTAGGGGGGAAATCTCCGGCGGTTATTGATCCTAACTATTCAATGACTAAAGCCGTTGAACGCATCATGTTTGTTAAGCAATTCAATGCAGGTCAAATATGTACCAATGTCGACTATGTTTTTGTTCATCACACCCAACGTGAAGATTTTATTAAGAGTACTCAACAGTGGGTGAAAAAACATTGTCCAAATATTCAGCATAAAGATTTCACATCGATTATTGATGACAAGGCCTTCCAACGTTTGATGGATACAGTGGAAGAGGCAAAAGCCAAAGGGGCAACGATAATCAACTTAAGCGAACAGGATGCTGATGCCGCGACACGTAAATTTCCTTTAACGCTTATTCTAGATGCTAGTGACGATACGATCATTGCGCAAAGAGAAACCTTTGGCCCTATTTTAATGGTGAAAACCTATCAACAACCACAGGAAGTCATCGATTACATTGTGCAACGAGATCGCCCGCTAGCCTTTTACCCATTTAGTGATGATAAAGCGTTAGTTGATCGTTATATACAGTCGGTGTTGTCTGGTGGTGTCAGTGTCAATGATGCGTTATTCCATGTCGCCCAGCATGATTTACCGTTCGGTGGTATTGGTGGCAGCGGGATGGGGCATTATCACGGTTACGAAGGATTCTTAACCTTTTCCAAAATGCGCCCTGTGTTCTATCAAGCCAATTTCTCTTTTATAAAATTTATGGCTCCTCCCTACGGTAAATTTGCTACTCGCGTGATGAATTTTATCGTCAAAAGAAAGTAGTAGCTTAGCGAAGAATAAAAAATACCCCTTGAACGTTTTTGCTCAAGGGGTAGTGAATAGTCGTGACGTTCTAGAAAGGCTATTTTTTAGAAGAATCTTCACCAAGATAGTGCCTTAACATTTCTTCATAGCTTTCGACACTTTGGGCACCGGTTAAGCCTTTTTCATTGTTAAACACAATCGTTGGCACGCCAGAGATGTCCATTTCACGCCATTGGTCTTCAATCACATCTAGTTTATCGTGTTCAGCGCTATCATGTAGATAAGCGAGCATTTCATCGACTTCTAGGCCAACTTTTTCGCCGATATTCAGTAATACGTCAGTATCAGAAATGTTTTTACCATCTGTAAAGTAAGCGGTGAAAAGAGCGATTTTAAGCTGAGTTTGTAAGCCTACTGAGTGAGCGTAGTCTAATAAGATGTGACATTGGCGAGTATTGTAGATTCGGGTTTCGTCGGTAAAGTTAAATTCAAACCCGACCGATTTGCCAAATTCGATTAAACGTTGGCGATTCTGTTCACTTTCTTCAGCTGAAGCGCCATATTTTCTCGCAATATGTTCACGTAAATTTTCGCCTTCTGGTGGCATATCTGGATTTAGCTCAAACGGATACCATTCAATATCGATACGATCTTGCCAGTTGTTTTTCACTACGGCATCTTTAAGGTGTTGAACCCCAATGACGCACCATGGGCAGACCACGTCAGAAATAATATCAATTTTGAGTTTCGAATGAGACATACCACTACCTTGTCGGAAATTTTAAAATTCGATTCATTATGAAAGATCCAATGCTACAGTCAAGTTGTAAGTGATCTTGTACGATGGCAAATAAAATGCAAGGAATCGCATGAAAACACAAATAATCAGCGAAAATACCATTATGGTGTATTTTACTAACACTATAGATGCTGAAACCTCAGAAAAAGTGACTCAAGCCCTCTATGCCCTGCAAAACTCGCTGGGCAATTTTATCTTGGATGCGATTCCTTCCTATCATTCGATTCTCATTACTGTCGACATCCTACAAACAGGGATGAGCGACTTTCAGCAGCAAGTCGAGATATTACTGAGTCAGTCTTCTTCTACCGCCAGGCCATTACCGCATTTAGAGATTGAATTACCTGTTTATTATGGTGAAGAAGTTGCGTTAGATGCGGCTGAAATTTGTGCTCATAGTGGTTTGTCATGGCCGGAAGTCGTAGAAATACATAGTCAAACAAGTTACCGCGTCTATGCGATTGGGTTTGCGCTCGGCTTTGCTTATTTAGGAAATTTAGACAGCCGCTTACAAATGCCAAGAAAAAGCACCCCTCGAACCCGAGTCCCAAAAGGAAGTGTTGCAATAGCTGAACAGCAAACTGCGGTTTACCCCAAAGCCTCACCCGGTGGTTGGCATATTATTGGCCGTACTCCAATCTCGTTAGTGGATTTTGAACGAGAGAACTTGTCGCTGTTTTATATTGGTGCTCAGGTTCGCTTTAAAGCCATTTCACGACAACAGTTTATCGATATGGGTGGAGATCTTAATACCAGTGAACAGATCGATACGGATAAGAGGGCTAAATCATGACATTAAGGGTAATCAATGCTGGACCATTAAGTTTATTGCAAGATACTGGACGAATGGGCTTTCAAGGCGTTGGAGCGGCAGTCGGTGGGCCGATGGATGAACATGCCTTTCACTGGGCAAATCATCTACTTGGTAATGATGTGAATGCCGCGCAAATTGAGATTACTTTCGGTTTATTTCAATGTGAGTTTACCCACCCGACACAAATGGCGATGACTGGTGCCGATATGTCCGCCGAGCTTGATGGTAAACCGCTTAAACCTTGGGCCAGTTACTATGTTGAAGCGGGTTCAATTTTAAGATGTAAAACTGCCCGACAAGGGATGCGCGCTTATTTAGCGATTCAGCATGGTTTTGAAGTCAACCAAGCACTAGATAGTTGCTCTACTGTCGTGCGTGATGAAATTGGTGGCTTACATGGGGGAGGCGAACCGTTAACCAAAGGTGATGTGATTGCTTATCGCGCAGCTGAGCATGATCTCTTACGCCAAGTCCCAACTGAGTTTATTCCACATTATCCAGAATTAGCTGCCACAACGACTCCCTGCATACTAGATATGCTGCCTACTTATCAATATGAACAGTTTTCTAAAACCGCCCGACAGCAGTTTTTTAACGGCACTTATACCGTGAGTCCAAACAGTGATCGCATGGGGTACCGGCTATCCGGTGATCGTGTTGAATATGATGGTGAAGGTTTAATTTCGGAAGGTATTGCACTCGGCGCAATTCAAATCCCCAGCGACGGCCAACCAATTGTGTTAATGGCTGATCACCAAACCATAGGCGGTTATCCTAAAATTGGCTGCCTGACTCGAATGAGCGTGAGTAAGCTGGCGCAATGTCCTCCGGGTACAAAGGTTCGGTTTCAATTAGTTAAACGAGAGAAAGCAGAACAGCAATACCGGGAGATGTTGAGGTTTTTTGTGGGGGAAGTAACAACTTTATAATCTACTTATCACGCAGCGAATGTTGGAATTGTTTTCTTTATGCGTATACCACTAAACATAAAGCGATCATAAATCACTCCCTCCTTTTACCAGTGAAAAATACTTGGCATCAAGATTTACAGCTAAGGGAGGGCAGGGTTGATGTGATGAACTTATTTATGCCCCTTTACGAGTTAACCTGTCCTCTTACAAGTACTTCAATTATTATCTTTTCCAGATATTTCATCATGTTAAATGTTGATAATGTTGCATAGTTTTAAGTTAGAAAGAGTACTGAGTAAATCCACAGTTCTTCATCATGAGTTGGTTTTGGTGAACTATACGGATCATTTCCGCACTTTATGCTGAGTTAATATGAGATAAGTTCATACTTTATGAATAAATTTAGTTATTTAGCTTGTTGAATGAAAAAACGAATGGAATGATAGACGGAAAGACTATACGGATTTTTTCCGTCTATTAAATTGTTAGCCATCAAGCAGGAACTTTTTAGCTATGGATTGGAATTGGTTCTTTAGTTCACTATCACAGTCATCGGCAGCCATTGTAGGTATATTTGGTGCGTTTATAATAACCAAGATTCTTAGCAATCAGTCGACCTATTCAGAGAAAGTGCACAAGTGCAGAGATACATTGACTAAGTGCAGAAGGGCCGTCGATGCTGCTGATGGCTTGTATTTCAGATGGTATAACAAACACACAAATAATAGACAGTACGAAAAACTAGAGGAGCTTTTTGAAGACGAAGATTACCTCTCTCCAGAACAGTATTTCGATCAATTGAATTTTTCGGACTTTTCGCCACGCGAGGAAATTCTTGAAAGAATTTCTTTGGCAATAGAAAGGCATAAAACAATGCTAGACGCCGAGCGAGAAGCACTTAGGCAGCGCGCTGCTTCCTACCAAAAACTAAATCCAGGATTTGCGTATCTCGAACCTGCCCCTCAAAAGCTTCCCAACTTCTCATCGTTGAACATGGACTTGATAGAAAACCTTCAAAAAGAGAGAGATGCGATCGATAGCGTCGCTAGGGAGGCTAGGCATCATATGCGTCTAGCTTCGGATATGCTTGATTCGATAAAAGGTAACCCCGAGTCGTCGCCACAAATTACTTACGCGCTGATTTTAGTAACGATGTTGTTTTTTTTGGGGGTTGTATATCCATTAAGCTTTATGCCGGTAAATCCTGAAGGGAGTTTCAATATTTCCCTAGACAATTTTTTTCCAGTGTTATTTAGCTTGAAAGGTGCTTTTCTATCATCATTGTCTGCCATATTCGGTGCGGTTCTGGTAATGTTTTTTTGGTTAAATATCAGTCTAAAGCATCCACAAGAAACTATTGAGAAATTGGAGTCGTACACCAAAATTTCGTCATACTCTGAATATTTTTCGATAATGGATAGAAATGAGAGTTTGGGCGCAGCAAGTCATGATGGCTAACAAAACGCGGCACTCGGACGCCCTTGTCTCCGCTTCGCTGCGCCAAGGTCGCCGGTGCGCTTTGCGTTAGGTTTAAAATGAGCATTGTCGATCTTGTCCTATTATTGAGATAAATGTAATATCAAACGAGAATCATAAAATGAGGTTTAGTGAATGAGTTTGTCCGAAGTTTTACTGCCTTACGACAGTGCAGCTGGTGAAGAAGAGGGTATTCGAACTGTTACCTATGATGGAAAGTTACATTTTTCACTGTATGACGTTGTAAGAGCTATACAGAGAGAAAATAGTGTATTAGACCCAGACAAGAACTCTAAGAGTATTATCACTCTACTCAAAGCACATATAACACACTTGCTTCCTCGAGAAATTCATACGCGCACAGATCTTCCAGAGAATCTAGATCAAGCTTACCCTAATACCTATGTAACCAAAGCGGGGCTGTTGCGGGTTGTGTACTGCAGGATAACTCCCCAGCCTGTCTAAAGTTTCAAGAATGGGTTTTAGAGGATGTTCTTCCTGCAGTATTGGAAAAAGGGCAATATCAGCACCCAAGCTTAAATAACACTTCTGTTCCGTCAACCGAAGACTTCGACGTTGAAACTATGCTTAGACTTCAGCTTCAAGAAACCATTGAACGTAAGAAAGCAGACGCTGAACTGAAAAAAGAAATTAGTTCTCTCGGTAATAAGCTCGAAACAATAGAAAAAGTTGTAAACTCTGAACAGATGATATTTGTGAGTGACCATGAGTTGGTTTCGGAGTTGTCTCAAGATGCTCAGTACGACATATTTTCTCGCTGCAATTGGCTGTGTAGCAAGGACTCTCACATATATCATTACAAGCAAGTTTCTAAAACAAGTGATGTCAGTTCTAGGTTGTTTAGCCGAAATACCATTGATGAAGCAATGTCATATGTAAAATAAACCTAACAAACGTTTAAGGTGTCAAGATACTTCACTTAATCTAATAAATGATTTAGCTCAATAACTCTAAATCGTTTTTGCCCAAAAACGTGCTAGCCCGATCATTGCTAGCACGCTTCTACTCAATATCCCTTTAATCACCACTAATCGCTGCCACTGGCAATCTCACCGAAAACTTATTCGCTAGCGAGTACATCTCAGGCAGCATGCGGTAGATTAAATGTAGTTGTTGCAGGATCAAACGTACGGTTTCTTCATCGCCTTCTCGCCATTCGCTTAATTTTTTATCTAATTCACTATTGAATGAATCTAAGGTAATTTCACCATTATGATAATAAAGCTGCTGCTCAAGTTGCTCTAAACTTTCGTGAATCCCTTTGTGAGCCTCTAAAATGAGAAGGTGAGTTTCAGGATCGTCTATGCGTTTACGGTGTGCTCCGAGTGCTGAAATATAGCTGAGCATGGCGTGATTCAGCGTTAAGAAGCGGAAGCTCTCATCAATATATTTTTTATATTTATCTGGCTCTGCTAGCATATTACTGATGGTCGTGCTAAGAGATGCGTCCATAGTGTGGGCGTTACGTCGTGCAAGGCGATAATTAACATCATCGCGTTTACCAATTCGATATTGAGCAATGATCTGGCCAAGATAATCTTTATTGGTTTGTACCGCTTCTGACATCACTCTATGAAGTTTTTTGGCTTCCCAATCCGGCAGAATATAACGTACCGCGAATACGGCTAAACCACAGCCAATTAAGGTATCGGTAAGACGGGGTAGGATCACTGCATAGCCTTCACCTAATTGATTAAAACAAAATAATACTAGTAAAGTAATGAAAGCGGTTGCCGAGCCGTAGTTATTCATTCTAAAGGCAAAAAATAGCGTGCCAGATAACACTAAAAAGACTAATTGGCTTTCTTGTGAAGGGAACAAGGTTAATAATGGTACACCGACTAGTAGCCCTGCAATGGTACCGATAACTCGCGCGGTAAGTTTTTGTCTGGTGGCGCTAAAGTTAGGTTGGCATACAAATAGGCTCGTTAACATGATCCAGTAACCGCGCTCTAGCCCTAATCCTTGAATCACCCCATAACCTACGGTTAATACAATCGACATACGTAGTGCATGTCGGAACAGCATTGAGTCTTTATTCAAGTTATTACGAATACGTTGCCACATGACTTTGGGTGTATGAGCTGTTGTGTCGTGTAGTGAGTAGTCGTTGGCTTCGTCGCTGGTGTTTTCTGGCGTAAACTTAGACGCATCAGGGTTGCTGACGTTTGATAGCTGCTTTTCTACAGTTACCATATTATTAAATAGGTAGAAAAGTTGGCTTAATGGGTACTTCCACTCTGGGCGGTTTTGATCTTTTAGATATTGCATTGATAACTGCAATTCATCTAGCGCCCAAATCGAATCGCCATCGTATTTATAGGCTTTCCCTGCCTCTAATGCTTCAGAGATCTCACGGCAGGCTTTCGCTTGAGTTTGCATTAAATGCTTAAAGCGGAACAGCACATCACTACGCGAGAAATGCTCGGCTAAATCTTGATATCGGTAATGGGTCGAGCTGATGCGTTCATGAATATCTTGCGCCAAAAAGTACAGTTGTAAATAACGGTCACTTGGGCCATCAACATGTCCACGTTTGGAGCGAGTGAGCAGGGTGCTCTTTGCTTGGTTTAAAGCATTAACGGTTGCTGAATTTAATTTAGTTTCTAGGATGCGATAAGGCTGTGGGGTTAAACCAGAAACAGGGTGAAATAACGAGCTTTTCGTTTCAAGGTAGTTAGCGAGTTCTTCAAATACATTGGCCAAGCCTTGTTGTACTGGCTGCATTGGCCAAAATATTTGCCACAACATTGAAAGTAGGTAATACCAAGCGGCACCGGCTAACAAGAGAGTAGGTTGATAGACAATGTTGTCGTATAAGTGATAACCCAACATAGTGTAGATCGCGATCAGTAATGAACCAAAGGCAATGCTGGCATAACGTGGGCCAATCGCGCCGAGCATAATAAAACCAAAGGTGCTGGCGAACAGGCCTATGGCAAATAATGGTGGATAGGGAAACAGAATTTCTATTGAAAATGAAGCAATCGCAAAGCAGATAAAAGTTAAGATCAGCGCCCGGATTCGCCCCATGAAGTTGTCATCGGTTTCTGCGAGAGCTGCGGCGATGATACCTAAGATCAGTGGTGTAATTTCAGTAGAGTAATCGTAATACCAACAAGGCAATACTACGCCTAGAAGCGAGATAAGAATTCGAATGCAGTAGTTAACGGTTTTATCAGACCAATAATGTCGGAGTTGTTGCATCGAATTCGTCATAAAGCGCGATATTGTCCTAGGTGAAGTTATAGTCTATATCCAATCACTTGAGTATAGAGGCCTTTCGCTACGCAAACTATATTCTGTTGTAATAACAGCAAAAAAACTTCGCTCTGTTTGATTGTAAGCAAGTTTTGAGCCAGCCTGATGAATTTTTATTCATTTTATTGTAAGTTTAAAAAAGCGATGGCTCTAGCCCTCTTCCTTTCAAACTAAAACCCGTTAGAATATTGGGCTATCCTCTTATTCAAAACTTTACTGATCGCATAAGGAAAGTTCATGCAATTAAGCGCTAGCCGTTTTGCTCAATTTTTTATTCAAGATGAATACCAACAAGTTGAAGTAAAAGATCAGTGTATTACGTTATCTTCGCCAACTGATGAGTTGCAGATCCCATTTGCAGCATGGAATGGTGAAGTTACCGTAGAGCGAGGCTTAATCTGGGGCAATTTGTACTTTCATGCTCATGAAGAAGAGGAAGCTGAACAAATTCAATGGCTCGCTCAAGGCTTACCTTGGCTTGATTGCCAACACTTTGCTCAATTGGTTGTGGCGGAATATCGTCGTTGGCAGTTGAATCAAAGTGAGTCATTAGCAGAATTATTACCAAGTTGGTTAGAGCAGTTAAAAGAACTAGTCAATCAACCGGGTTATTTAACGCATTCATCGCTTGAGTTTTGGATGCAGGGCATCGCGGATGATTTGTCGAAAAAAGACCTATCTCTGCCAGAAGTGATTCATATTTTCCCCAGTCATAATGAATGGGAAGATGATGAGCAATTTCAGCACCACGCACCTTCTTTAATGAGTGGTTTGAAACGTTGGCTCACTCACCCTAAAGCCTCATTAGAGCAGCGCAATCAAACCTGGCTTGCCAATCAAGAGATCGAATGGAAACCTTACTTCCAAGAATGTGAACGTTCACCACTTAATGCTTCCCAACAACGTGCGGTATTATTAAATGATGATCATACTCTGATTCTTGCGGGCGCAGGCTCAGGTAAAACCAGTGTCTTAATGGCGAAAGTAGGTTATTTATTACAGAGTGGACAAGCAAAACCAGAAGAAATGCTACTGGTGGCATTTGGTCGAGATGCTGCCAAAGAAATGCAACAGCGCATCAAAGAAAAGTTTGCTGAACAAGGCGCTCAGATCAAAGTACAAACCTTCCATCAATTAGGTTTAGATATTATTAAATCGGTTGAAGGCAGTCAGGTTGAAATCTCACCCCTCGCCACTACGCCAGCGCAAAAGACAGCTTGGTTCTCTCAATGGTTAAAAACACACTGGATGACGGAAACCAACTTTAAGCGTTGGCAAAAGCATTTAGCTGAATGGCCAATTGCCTTTTTGAAAGGGGATGTGGAACTCGGTTCGCATGTTGAAAACCCGAAATTGTTGGCGTGGCTAGAGCAACAAGTTGATCAACTTTCTGTTTTACAACTACCGAAAAAACAGTTGCAAGAACGTTTAATTGAATTAGAGAACTACCCGCAGCTAAACAGCGAATTAATGTTGGCTTGGCCGTGTTATCAAGCGTGGCAAAAAATGCTGAAAGAAGATAATCAAATCGACTTCAACAGTATGATTTCTAAAGCAACTCAATATGCGCGCAATGGTAAATTTAAATCGCAATGGCGCTTTATGATGGTCGATGAATACCAAGATATCTCGCCGAACCGTTTAGATTTATTAACCAGTATTTGCCATGGTAATGTTCACAAAACCCAGCTGGGTGAAACCACCACTCAGCAACCGTGTTCATTGTTTGCAGTCGGCGATGATTGGCAGGCGATTTATCGTTTCGCAGGGGCGGATGTAAACTTAACCACCGGCTTTAAGAAGCGTTTCCCTAATGCGCAGAACCACTACCTAGATACGACTTATCGCTTTAATAACCAAATTGGTGAGGTGGCGAATCGCTTTATTCAAGCTAACCCTTACCAATTAGAAAAAACCTTGAATAGTCATAAGCAACAAAAACAAAAAGCAGTGACGATTGCGCCAATGCATACGCTAGAAGCAATTTTAGGTGACTTAAATAACCAAGTGAAATCACGTAAGAAAGTATTGGTGTTAGGTCGAAATCATTATCATGAGCCGAGTGATTTAAAGACGCTACAAAAACGCAACCTACATTTAGATATTGAATTTAAAACTTGCCATGCCAGCAAAGGACAAGAAGCGGATTATGTCGTAATTGTCTCGGTCGATGAAGGGCAATTTCCAGCGGTTGAGCGTCAGCAGCATTTGCATGATGCGCTGTTATCTACCGGTGATGTGTTCCCTAATGCAGAAGAACGTCGCTTGTTCTATGTAGCGATGACCCGAGCCAAAGAAAAGGTGTGGATCTTGCACAATGCTAACCCATCGACATTCATCAAGGAATTAAGGGTAAACCGTTATCCGGTGGTGGTGAAAAAGCGTTAACACTACGTGAACAAAGCTGATAGATAACTATCAGCTTTGTTGTTTTTGATATTTAAGTTATTCCAATTTGAGGTTGAGTTAACCAGGGTGGCCATCTGCTCGTGGTGTGAGAAGCATTTTGCCAAATTTAAAAACAAAAAGAGCAAAGGCGTAGATCCACAGTGCGGCGGAAATATTCACAAAGGTAAACAAATGCTCAGGCCAAATTGCTACCCCAAATCCACGAATCACCGCTGCGACGACCACCGCTAAAAACGCATGCCACATACTTGGGCCTTCATAAATGGCACGTCCGGTATGCCCCATAGTCACGCGAGCGATCATCGCTAGAATGACCCCACCTATCGCACCAATGGCAAAAACATGAATCATGTTGTGGGCAAAAAACAATCCATTAGGCAGTAGGTTAAATAAGGCGAATGCTTTAAAAAGTAAGCCGACTGGAATACAAGCATACGAGGCGTGTAGTGACCAAACGAGAGGCTCTTTATAGGTAGTCCAAGGCTTCCAACGTAGGAATCGAATCGCTTGAAAAACCGCGGCGAAGACCATTAAGTAAGGGCCAATTTGGTTAAAGGTAATCGGAAAAAAGCTGAGGATAAACAGCATCACTAAAGGTGTGTTCGCCAGTGCATCTAACCAGATTACCGCAGGTGGTTTTTCAAACTGCATTTTACGTGCGGTAAAGAATGGGATCACGCGTCCACCCATAATCGAAATCAGCAAAACGAACCACCAGATCATTGCTTGCCATACCGCAATGCTTGGAAACGGTGGCATGCCTTGCTGATCTGTAAAAGGAAGGGTGGCATAACTGGCATAGTTCGCTGCAATCGCTAATACAAAGAAGGGCAGAAATATCAGGTTGCGATAGCCTTTTCCTTTAATCACTCGAATCGATATTTCGTAGGCAACTACCGCCAAAAAGAGCGCTTCAATTGAAGAGGTTAACCACAACGGAACCGGAGCCCAAAATAGTAATCTAGGCAATAACCAAAGTAAGAACACAAAGCCTAGGCGTTTATCTTTAGTACCGTTAACTCCTGTCCAGTTTTGTACTGCGGTTAATAAGAAACCCGCGACGATTGCCATGGCAAAGCCAAATATCATTTCATGCACGTGCCACCATAATGCTGGAACTTGTAGGGCACTTGGTTGACCATGTTGGAATGCGTAGACCCAGACCGCGATAGCAATCGCGGCGTATAAACTGCCGAATAAAAAGAATGGTCTAAATCCCAAACGTAAAATGGGCAGGATTTTCTCTTCTTTACTTTTGTCGGTGATATTTATCATCAATAGTGCTCTCGTAATTTGAAGTTACTTGGGTATATGGTGAATATTACTAATAACCTAGCACTTTCCGTGCCACATTTTAATTTATTGATTTTTATAGGTTTAATGAAATTTCACTAAGAAGGTGTGTTGTTAATTTTACATCGCTGATATAGTGAGAAAATAATACCCAATAATAAATTTGTTAAGAGAGTTAACATGTCCCAGTCAATCGAACAGGTTTTGCTCAATATTGCCGTTAACCTTAATGCCCATCAGCCGACTTACCAGCATTATCAAAAGTTACTCGATGCATTGCAGCAAGTACTGCCATGTGATGCGAGCGCTTTATTTATTTTAGATGATGCACAAAATTTAGTGCCGGTGGCAATTAATGGTTTATCAATGGCAGTATTGGGACGAAAGTTTGCACCTCATGAGAATCCAAGATTAGAGATGATCATGCAAAGCCGACTACCGGTTCGATTTCCTGAAAACTCAAGTTTGCCCGATCCTTTTGATGGGTTACTCAGCGAAGATGATGAAGGAAGTATTGATGTGCATTCTTGCATGGGGTGCAGTTTGTATGTTGAGGAGGCTTTGGTTGGCGTATTGACGATTGATGCCTTGGCCTCTGGCGCATTCAAAAAAGTCACCGATGAAACCATTGCTACATTTGCAGCTCTTGCGGCAGGTATTGTTCGTAATATCAGTTTATTTGATGCGCTTGAGAAGGCTAATCATCAGCAACGTTCGATTAATCAATTATTGATCGATGAAGCGCGTGATAAAGGTGGAAAGCTTGTCGGAGTGAGCCCACAAATTGTTCAGCTGCGTAATAGTATTAAGATGGTTTCTCAATCAAATTATGCGGTGTTGATCAGTGGTGAAACGGGTACTGGTAAAGAGCTGGTGGCCCATGAGGTTCATGCGCAAAGCCGTCGTAGTGATAAACCCATGGTGTATGTGAACTGTGCGGCGCTACCAGAATCGATTGCGGAAAGTGAGTTGTTTGGTCACGTAAAAGGCGCGTTTACTGGCGCCAATTCAAACCGTGCGGGTAAATTTGAATTGGCCGATGGCGGTACTATCTTTTTAGATGAAATCGGTGAGCTGCCAATTTTATTGCAAGCCAAGTTATTACGTGTGATTCAACAAGGGGAAGTACAACGAGTCGGGGCCGATCACAACAGCTTTATTGATGTTCGAATCATTGC
The DNA here is from genome assembly GCF_002218005.2 of Vibrio algivorus. Lineage (GTDB taxonomy): Bacteria > Pseudomonadota > Gammaproteobacteria > Enterobacterales > Vibrionaceae > Vibrio > Vibrio algivorus. The sequence continues at coordinate 880,869 of NZ_AP018679.1, read as the reverse complement.
TGCTACCAACCGAGACCTTCATAAAGAAGTAGAAGAACAACGATTCCGTTCTGACCTTTTTCATCGCTTAAATGTCTTCCCAATTCATGTGCCACCACTGCGTGAAAGAGAAGGAGATATTGCGGTTCTAGTAGGGCATATTCTCGACCGAATTCGTAGTCAATTCCAGATTAAAACCCTGCATCTTCACCCTAGAGCTTTGACGCTATTGGAAAAACAGCCGTGGTTAGGTAATGTTCGTGAGCTTGAACATTCCTTGATGCGTGCAGGTCTCCATGCGGTTCAAGATCAAGATGAATTGATTAAGCCACAGCATTTTACCAGTGAATTTGTTGATATTCCTAAGCGTCAACACTCCTCACAATCTAGCTTAATGATGCCCAATGAGCCTATTGCTTTAAGACAAGCCGTGGAAACGTATCAAAAACAATTGATTGAGCATGCCTTGAAGAAAAATGACGGTGTGTGGGCGAAAGCTGCGAAGTTTCTACAAGTTGATCGTGGGAATTTGTATAAGCTAGGCAAGAAGTTAGGGCTATAGATACAATATGGAAGTAGGGGCTCAATGATGAATACAAAAAAATTAATCAAAAATCGATATACATATTGATATTTTATTTGTGAAGCCCCATTCTGTTGGAAAATCTACTTCTGAAGAGCTAAATGTGAGCGTAATTCGGTTTCTGTTATTGTGTTTTTGCTTGGTTGGTATTACTCCCGCCAAGGCTGAGCACATCTCTCATTTACAACCGGTTGATTTTTCGACAGCTTCCAGTTCTTTTGAACTTATCTCGTCAGATACCATTTCTTTTGATCAAGGCGAGTCTCCAACATGCAAGGTTGAATCCTTGCCTGTGTCGAATTCACATAGCATATCTAGCCTTATATTATCTCATTTTCTCGATTTCACTTCTTCGAGTGATTTAAGCCATCCAATTTATGTTAATGGCTTTTCTCTTAGATTCGCCCACGGTAATTTTAACAGCGATGAACTGACGCCTGATTATGTGAAAGTTTTTGAATTTTCAGAAGTGTCATTTGCTTCAAGTGCTCGACATTATGTTGAACGTTTTACACCTCAGCATCAGTGGATGATGCACATTAATTCCCACACATTGCGGCTTTCTGCTTGGAAAGACAGCAACCTACAGTATATCCCTCAACAATACGCTCATTTATTTGCCTAACCTGCTTTGAGTGATTCCTAACTCTCAAGCTTAAGTTACAGTCGTTATTATTTGGCTATTTTGCGTGAAGATTAGTTCCGTAATAGCTTTATTTCTCGGCTACTTTGCGATGGTTCTATTTCATTATTTTACGTCTTTATATGGCGTAGAAGAACTAGAGCTTGTCGCTGAATCATAAACGCTCGATGTTTCAAATTGAGTGTTGATGAGCTATTCAGGTAAATAAAATGAATGTACATAAACCCCGTGCCTCTGTTCGACGCACCTTAAACCAATACTCTTATTGGCAATATGCGGTGCTGGTTGTCACCATTTCGATCATGCTATTAAGTGCCTTACCTTCTTGGTTTGGTGAATCTCCTGCGTTGCAGATTAATCAAGGCAGTGAGTTGAACAATAAAACTAATCAGGTAAATAACGTCCAATTTGAACCATTGAATATACAGAAAACGCTTACTAAACAAGGGATTGATTTAAAAGAAATCAAGCAAGATAAAACGACAACTTGGATCATCTTGTCAGATCCAGAGCAAATGGCACAGGCCAAAAAAGCATTACTTGAGATGGTAGGCCAACAGGGAAAAGGCAATGGTATTCAAGTTGCTTTAGCTTCGGTGGCTAATGCGCCTCAATGGTTAACTAGCCTTGGTTTTAAACCGATTTCACTAGGGTTAGATTTACGTGGTGGGGTGCAGTTCCTGCTTGATGTGGACATGAATTCAGTCTACCAAAATCAAATAGATGAAATGCAGCAAGGGATTAGTCACTTCTTGATGGATAACCAATTACGTCGAGCAAAATTTAGTGATATTTCACAGGATGGATTGACTGTGACACTTGCTAGTGCGAAACAAGTATCACAGCTACGTGACTTTATTCATGGGCAATACGTGAACTGGAAAGTTACCAGTAAGGATAATCAGATTACTTTAACTCGTTTGGAAGCTGAAAGTGTCGCGTTACGTAATCTAACGGTTCAACAAAATTTGCAGATTATGCGTAGCCGAATTGAAGAATTAGGCATTACGGAAGCATCAATACAAAGGCAAGGTGAGCAACATATTCGTATTGAATTACCTGGTGTACAAGATCCTGCTCAAGCTAAAAATGTTATTGGTGCAACGGCAAGCTTGGCGTTTTATGAAGTACTGAGTAATCCATCTGAGGGCGGAAAAACCTTGCCAGATCAAAATGATCAATTGGTTCGCGTTAAGTCATCACCAGTATTAACGGGTGAACATATTGTTGATGCGCGGGCTAATTTCGGTGAAATGGGGATGCCAGAAGTAAACATTAGCTTGGACAACCAAGGTGGAAAAATGATGGCCGATTTCTCCGGTCGTCATATTGGTAAGCCAATGGCAACAGCGTATAGCGAATATTCACGTAACGAAAAAGGTGAGGTCGTACAAACCAATAAAATCATTAGTATTGCGACCATTCAATCGGCACTTGGGTCTAACTTCCGCATTACTGGAGCAGGTTCAATGCAAGATGCACAAAGCTTAGCATTACTGCTCCGAGCGGGTTCATTGACTGCGCCTGTAACCATAGTAGAAGAGCGCACGATTGGGCCAACACTTGGGGCTGAAAATATTACCAACGGTTTTTCTGCCTTAGCTCTAGGTTTAGGGATGACATTGCTGTTTATGGCAGTTTGGTATCGCCGATTAGGTTGGATTGCGAACATCGCATTATTAGCCAATATGGTGATGTTATTTGGCTTGCTGGCTTTGATTCCCGGCGCAGTATTGACCTTACCCGGCATTGCAGGGTTAGTACTTACTGTTGGTATGGCGGTAGATACCAACGTGCTTATCTTTGAGCGGATCCGTGACAAATTAAAAGATGGTAATAGTTTGGCCAAGTCGATAAATGATGGATTTAGTAGTGCTACTAGTACAATTTTCGATGCGAACTTTACCACCATGATCACCGCTATCGTGTTGTATTGCATCGGTAATGGACCTATACAAGGTTTTGCTTTAACGCTAGGGCTCGGACTACTGACTAGTATGTTTACGGGTATTTTTGCATCTCGCGCAATGATCAATTGGTTTTGGGGTAAAGACACCCGCCGTAATGTGAGTATTTAATCATGAGCAAATTAATCAATATGAAAAATGCCAATAAATGGCGCTATGGTACTAGCGTAATTTCGATTTTATTAATGTGTGTTGCGTTGTTTTTCATTACCACAAGAGGCTTTAACTGGGGGTTAGATTTTACTGGTGGCGTAGTGAGTGAAGTTCAATTGAACCCACAGATCACCAGCAGTGAATTGAGTCCATTATTAGAAGCCGGATTAGGTCAAAAAGTCAGTGTGGTTTCTGGTGAAGGGCAAGGGCGTTGGATTATTCGTTACAGTATTCCTGATAACTCTCAGCAGAATGTATCATCAATTGAAACACTACTCGCACCTTTGCATGCAGATACCAAAGTGTTGAATACCAGTATAGTTGGTCCGCAAGTTGGTCAAGATTTGGCAGAGCAAGGTAGTTTGGCTTTGCTGGTCTGTTTGTTGTGTATCATGGTGTATTTAAGTGTGCGATTTGAATGGCGCTTAGCGCTAGGATCGCTGGTGGCATTATTGCATGATGTGGTGTTTGTACTGGGTTTTTTTGCGTTAAGCCAGATGGAATTTAATTTAACCGTCTTAGCGGCTATTCTGGCTATCTTAGGTTATTCGTTGAATGACTCCATCATCATTGCTGACCGTATCCGTGAGTTGTTGAGAATGAAACCGAAAGTCGCCACGGCTGATATTAATAATCAAGCAATAGCAGCAACATTTAATCGTACCATGATTACCTCAGGGACAACGTTATTGACTGTTTCAGCCTTATGGTTACTCGGTGGTACACCGCTTGAAGGTTTCTCCATCGCAATGTTTATTGGAATTATGACCGGAACTTGGTCATCTATTTCAGTGGGTACTTCTCTACCAGAAGTGTTGGGATTAAAAGCTGAACATTATCAAGTGATTGCAGTACCCGATACGCCATAAATATATACCCAAGTAACTTTAAGGTGCGAGTTTCAGCAAGAATAAAACAAGCTTTAAGCAAGGCCACGTCAGATTGGTTTGAAAGGTGTTTACATTCCTTCGTCAATCTTCTTTGCCTAAAGGTTTGGAGGATAGCTCTGAATTCTGCACCTTGAGTCACTTGGGTATGAACCATCGCTCTTTTATTGCATGTTCATTTTACGTGCAGTAAGAGGGCTTATTTGGCTTGTATTCTCTCTAGTTGAATTTTGTTGTTATAATTACATCAGGCTGTTGTGATTATAACAACATGAGTCATGGTTAAATTTTTGTTAAATACTTATATATCAATACTTTAAAAGTTGGCATGCAAAGTGCAATACAGGAATGAATTTATTATTAGTCCCAAATGATAGGGGCGATGATGTTAATCATTACTGGAGCTTTAAATTATGTTTTGTATTCAATGTGAGCAAACGATCCGTACACCGGTTGGAGATGGCTGTTCTTACACTCAAGGTATGTGTGGTAAAACCAGCGAGGTATCTGACCTGCAAGATATCTTAGTCTATGTATTGCAAGGTGTGTCTTTCTGGGCGGATCTTGGTCGCAAGTTTAATATTGTGGATACAGAGGTCGATGAGTGGGCACCTCAAGCTTTCTTCTCTACCTTGACCAATGTGAACTTCGATGCAGACCGTATCGTTGAATTTTCAAATCAAGCTTATGCATACAAATTACGTCTAGAAGAAAAAGTACGTGCGGCGGCAACTTTAGCCAATGAAGCACTACCTGAGTTAACGCCAGCGGCTCAATTTGCATTACCAACTGAGCGTGAAGAATTATTAAAATACGCGCCTCTTGCAGCAGTAAACCGCGGTCATGAAACGGTTGATCCAGATGTAATGGGATTACGTTTATTATCTCTATATGGTCTAAAAGGCGCGGCAGCTTATATGGAGCATGCACGCGTACTTGGTCAAACAGATGAAGCAATTTTTGCTGAATATCATCAAATCATGGCTTGGTTAGGCTCTGAGCCTCAAGATCTTCAAGCACTACTTGATTGCTCTATGCAAATTGGTTTGATGAACTACAAAATCATGGAAATTTTAGACCGTGGTGAAACAGAAACCTTTGGTCACCCAGCACCAACTCAAGTGAACGTTAAACCCGTAAAAGGCAAATGTATCTTAGTGTCTGGCCATGACTTACATGATCTAGAAAAAATCTTGCAACAAACTGAAGGCAAAGGCATCAACGTTTACACTAATGGTGAAATGTTGCCAGCGCACGGTTACCCAGAATTAAACAAGTATCCGCACCTAGTGGGTAACTACGGCAGTGCTTGGCAGAACCAGCAAAAAGAATTTGCTAACTTCCCTGGCGCAATCGTAATGACGTCTAACTGCCTATTAAACCCAGAAGTCGGTCAATACAACGACCGTATCTTTACACGTAGCATTGTAGGCTGGCCAAATGTGACTCACATTGTGGGTGATGATTTCTCTGAAGTCATTGAATGTGCATTAGCGCAAGAAGGTTTCAAGCATGATGAAATTGAACACATGATCACGGTTGGTTTTGGTCGTAATGCCTTGATGGAAGCGGCACCTGCAGTTATCGATCAAGTGAAGCAAGGCAACATCAGTCACTTCTTCTTAGTGGGTGGTTGTGATGGTGACAAAGTAGAACGTAATTACTTTAATGAATTCACTAAACAAACGCCAGATGACAGCCTAATTCTCACTCTGGCTTGTGGTAAGTTCCGTTTTAATAAAGAACAACACGGTGAAATCAACGGCATCCCTCGTCTATTAGATGTTGGTCAATGTAATGACTCATACTCAGCAATTCAATTAGCGCTTGCATTGGCGAAAGAGTTTGATTGTGGTGTGAATGATCTGCCGCTTACTTTAGTGCTTTCTTGGTTCGAACAAAAAGCGATTGTGGTTCTATTAACTCTTCTTGCGCTAGGTATTAAGGGTATTTACACCGGTCCAACTAAACCGGCGTTCTTGACCGATAACCTAATGGCGGTCATGCAAGAGAAGTTTGATCTACGTGGAATCTCAACGGTTGAAGCGGATATGAAAACAATCTTGGGCGAGAAAGTCGCGTAATTGTTTTAGCGCTATGTAATTGACGTCATTTCGGGTGCCAACCATGATTGCTCGAAATGACGTTTATATTTGTAAAGTTTATGAGAGACCGAATTAAATGAACCAATTTGAATGGCCAGACAATCAACCCGCGACCTTTATTTGCCAACGTAAATGGCAGGAAACGCCAAATTGCGTTAGCGTCACCTTAGTGGCAGAAAATCAGGATTCAGAAACGACATTTGATTTCATTCCCGGTCAATTTATCACGCTTGGTATTGAGGTAGAGGGTAAGACGGAATACCGCGCCTATTCATTAAGTTCAATGCCGAATCAAAGCGAATTACAATTGACCATCAAACGGGTTGTTGATGGCAAAGTTTCCAACTATATCGTTGATTCTTTACAAGAAGGTCAAACGGTTTCAGTGTTAAAACCTGCCGGAGAGTTTCATATAGAGCAACCACATGGCAAACGTATTGTATTGTTGAGTGCAGGTTGCGGGATCACACCGGTTATGTCGATGGCAAAAACTTTGCTATCGGATAAAACAGACACAACGGATATTCACTTTATTCATGCTGCAACTGAACTTGAACAAGTGATCTACCATCAAGAATTGCTTGAAATGGCAGCCTCACATAAACGTTTTCATTTTGATGTGATGTTAGAAAATGCACAAGGTTCTGAATATTTAGAAGGGCGTCTAACCCAAGCGGCTTTAAAACAGTTCTGCCCGGATATCGCAGAGCGTAGCGCATTTTTATGTGGCCCGATTGGCTTTATGGCGGCGATGCAAGAAAACTTATCTGAGCTAGGCATGAATATGGATAACTTCTATCAAGAAAGCTTCACACCAGCCGAATCAGAACAGCCGGAAGTTGCGCTGAATCTTGAAGTAACATTGGGTAGTGATGCTGATAAAGCCCAAGCGATCAGTAATGCTACCGTATTTGTACCAGCGTTTGGCGCTCAAGCCGAAGCGAAAATTGGTAGCGCATTGATTGATGCTCTAGAAGCGGCCAAAGTACCCGTGATTGCAGCATGCCGTAGTGGTATTTGTGGTTCATGTAAGTGCCGTGTAGTAAAAGGTGCGTTTACTCGCACTAGTACCGCTACATTAACTGACGATGAAATTGATAATGGCTTTGTTTTAGCATGTTCGTGCCAAGTAGAGTCGGATGTTGAAGTCGCGTTGAATTAGTTTTCTATTCAGTGAAATCTATACCCAAGTAACTTCAAGATGCAGAATTCAGAGCTATCATCCAAGCCTTTAAACAAGAAAGATTCGTACAGGAATGTAATCACCTTTCAAACGAATCTGACGCAGTGTAAAGGCTTGTTTTAATCTTGCTGAAACTCGCATTATATTAGGGTCAGCAGGCCCTAATGACTTTGTGATTCAAATGCCAGTACTTTTTGTTCTACTTTGCGGAATATCAGCGACAAGGTGCCATTGACGATTAAGTAGAATGCGCCAGCAATACCAAATACCGTCAATGTATCGTAGGTTTGAGCGTTAATGCGTTGAGCATAACCCATTAAATCCATAATGGTGATAGTACTGGCTAGCGATGTACCTTTAAATACTAAAATCACTTCATTGGAATAAGCTGGAATAGCACGGCGAATGGCATACGGTAGTAGTACACCTAGTGTGGTTTTAGTGTTCATACCTAATGCGCGACAGGCTTGCCATTGGCCAGATGGAATGGCATCAAATGCACCTTTAAATAGTTGGGTGCTATAAGCTGCGGTGTTTAGTGCTAACGCTAACATGGCGCAAAACCAAGGTTGGCTTAGCCAGTTCCACAAAAAGCTATCACGAATCCACTCAAATTGACCGGGGCCGTAGTAAATAAGAAATATTTGTACTAATAAAGGCGTGCCGGTAAACAAGGTAATCAAAGCTCGGCTGAACCAATGAATCACTGGTAGACGTACAATTAACGTCATGGTCATCAATAGTGACAACGTACAACCGACTAATAAAGCGACGGCAGTTAATTCGATGCTAGTTTGTAGGCCATCAAGTAGTTGCCAAACATGTTGTTCGTTCATGATTGTGCTCCTAGTGGCTGTTTCTTCTTAGGTTTGCTTGAACCCATATTAGCATCTTGTAATTGATATTTTTTATTGAGAATGGCAATAACACGTTGAGTGATTAATGTGATCACGAGATAAATTGCAGCTGCCGTTGCATACCAAGTAAAACTTTGGTGTGTGGCTGCAGAAGTTAGTTGGGCTTGCTTTAATAAATCCGTTACGCCAATCAGAGAAACTAACGCAGTATCTTTTAATAACACTAGCCATTGGTTGGTTAAACCGGGTAGGGCATGACGCACCGCTTGTGGTAGAACAATACGAATAAAAGCGCGTGGTTTTGATAAACCTAAAGCGGTAGCTGCTTCTGCTTGTCCTTTGGGGACGGCTTTAAGTGCGCCACGTAAGGTTTGAGCAGCATAGGATGCAAAGATAAGCGATAACGCGATCACCCCTGAAAGAAAGGGGCTGATCTCGATATATTCGCCAGTGATATAGAATAAAATTTGTCCTGAACCAAAGAAAATGAACAAAACAACAAGAAGCTCAGGTAACCCTCGAATTACCGTTACCAAAGCCGTGGTTGGCCAAGAGATCAATTTTAAGCGTGACATCTCGCCACCTGCAAAGATCATAGAAAGCACCAAGCCAACAGCAAGGCTGGTAAAGGCTAGCTGAATGGTCAGCCAGCTAGCGTCAATTAACGCCAAAGAGTAACCTGAGAACATCATTTATTCACTATTCTTTAGTCTTCAAGATTGTTTATTACTTGCTAGCAAAGTACTTATCAAAAATCGCTTTGTATTCACCATTTTGCTTCACTTTTTCTAGTGCTGCATTCAGTTGGTCTACCAACTCTTGATTGTCTTTGTTTACCGCAATACCGAAGCCATTACCGAAGTATTGTTTGTTAGTAACTGGTTCACCAACGTAAGCTAGGTCAGCTTCTTTTTTAAACCATTCTGCTACAACTGCGGTATCACCAAATACGCTATCAATACGGCCATTTTGCATATCAATAAATGCATCTTGGTAGCTTGCGTAAGGCACTGCGGTTACACCTGGCATTTGATCAACTAGGTAACTTTGGTGGGTTGAACCATTTTGAACACCAACACGTTTACCTTCTAACCCTGCTTGGTCTGCAATTTTACCTTTCACGGAAACAAAAGCTGCCGCGTTATCATAATAAGCATTAGTAAAGCTCACTTGCTTTAGACGCGCTTCGGTAATATCCATAGCTGAAATTGCTGCATCATAACGTTTAAATTTAAGTGCTGGAATTAAGCTGTCAAACGCTTGGTTTTGGAAAGTACACTTGGCTTCAATTTCTGCACATAATGCTTTAGCAAGATCGATATCAAAACCTTGAATTTGGTTGTTGTCATCCATGTATTCAAACGGGGCGTAAGTGGCTTCAGTGGCAAATTTGATTTCGTCTTGAGCGATTGCGTGAGTTGAAGCAAAACCAATTAAGCTAGCAAGTAGAATTTTTTTCATTGTATAACTCCATTTATATCTGTGATTTTTTAACTAGTTGAATGTTTTTATTATTAGGTTTTAATGTTTTAAATAATCAGCAAACGCTTGAGATTGTGGGTTGGTGAAGTGGCTCTTATCACCGTGTTCAACCACGTAGCCTTTTTCTAAATATAATAAATGACTGGCAACTTTTTTTGCAAAATCGACTTCATGAGTCACGATAATTTGCGTGATGCCAGTTTTGCTTAATTCTTTAATAATATCGACGACTTGTGAAGTGATTTCAGGATCAAGCGCAGCCGTTGGTTCATCAAAAAGCAACACGTCAGGTTTCATCATTAATGCACGAGCAATGGCTACACGTTGTTGTTGACCACCTGATAATTGCAGCGGCCAAGCATCCGCTTTATCGGCAAGTTGAAGCTTGGTTAAGATCTCTATCGCTTCTTTCTTTGCTTCAGCTTTATTCATGCCGGCAACTTTAATTGGCGCTTCAATCAAATTATCTAACACGCTCATGTGAGGCCATAGATTGTATTGTTGAAAGACCATGCCGACTTTTTTACGTAGTGCCATACCTTGTTTTTCTGAAATTTGAGTAGAAAAATCAAACGATTCATTCGCAATAGAAAGCGTACCTTTATCCGGCATCTCTAATAGGTTTAAAACACGTAGTAATGAGCTTTTTCCAGCTCCGCTTGGGCCCAATAAAACTAAGGTGTCACCGGCTTTACACTCAAAGCTTACATTGTGTAAAACTTGGTTTGAGCCATAAAACTTATCAATAGCGTTAATTTGAATAGTCATGCTTCCAATCTGCATTAATTGTCACTAGGTAAATATACTAATGATTGTGTGGTTTTATGCAAGAAAAATGTATTTTGAATCACTCAATAGGAATAATTATCTGATTAATATCTAACCTGTAGCACGTGATTTATTTCTTACTTGAATGTGTTAATAGAAAGTTAATGTATATTATTATGAATAAGGCGTCTCGCATGGCATTTCAAATTGGTGAGTGAGTTATCAATTATGTGGTAGTAGAGAAGCCAACAAGGTTAAAGCAAACAAAAAAAAGCCAACTAGATATACCTAAGTTGGCTTAGTTGTATCAGCATTTTTAACGATGCCCAAGTGAACTCTGCATCTTCAAGTTATGTGGGTATAACATCATAATGAATCGGTGTTAGTTCAATCGAGTAGAATGATTGATGAGTTCGATTAGTTCATCTTCTGTTGTCGGCATTTTGGCTAACTCAACTTCGTGATTTAGTCCACCTTTTAGCATGTAGGCTTTGGTGGTTAAGTGATCGTGATGAAACCATTTTCCATCTAAGCATACGTCTGTGTAACACCTTTCACATTGCTTTAGCTTCATATACTTCCCTCTTATGAAGTGATTAACATGTTGTTAACTTACGTCAGCTTTTGTTGGTCAAATTTGATTTGGATCAATTTTTTGGTGGGTGGGTGAGATCATAAGTAAATTGTTTGAAGTAGGTTGGATTTTGGTTAGGATTCAGCTACCACCAGTGTAGCAATAATCATTTTTGGTAGAGCATGCCAACAAAAACGATATTTTACGTTGTATTCGAGAAAGACATCACTCGTCTCATACTGGTATTTAACCTCAGCTTCGGATAAGAGTGTCACAATAATTAACCTAACTCACTGATATAAAAGTGATAAAAATATCTGTCAGGTATCTAGGATTGATGACTTTCTCTCAATGCTGCAATTTGGGATGGATAACAAGGCAAAATCATAAGTCAATAGCTGGCCTATTGCGTTGATTTTAACGAAGTTAGACGTCTAAAGTGCTGTATTGAGTGACTTCTAGTTATCCGCAGCTGAGGTTATTTATTTGTTATTCATGTATCGATGTAGTTCCTCTCTTAGGAAAGCGGATACAGCTGCTAGTTTTTCTGGTAATGGCGTTTGATATGGATAAGTAATATAAGCTTCGATAGGCTTGCTGCAATACTCCGAGCGAATTCGAAATAAATTAGACTGCCCGATACCAGAAAGTACAAATGAAGGAACCAACCCAACTCCTAGCCCATTTTGAATTAAAGACAGCTGAGTAGCGGTTTCATTGACAAAAATAACGTCTTTAAATTCATTGATGTTGATTTCTTTATTTATACTACTTATATAAAGCCTGCCTTTAGATGAAAAAGAATCAATGATGAGAGTTAAATCTTTGTTTTCTTTATTCTCATCGCTCTTGTTAGATGAAACCAAAATAGTTTGATACTCACCTACTTTATGTGCGATTAATTCATCACTGGTAATACCAAGCCTTATCCCCATATCAATTTTTTTATCTAACAATGGTTCTACATTATTACTAACAATGATTTCAAATGTTATTTTAGGAAACTGCTGTTTTAAATTTAAAATGATTAGTGGGAATATCGATGTGGCAATCGATGTTGGGATAGTAATACAAAACCGTCCTGATATTTCTTGAGAGACTGTATAGGCTTTATAGTCTAGGTTTTTTGACATATTTAATAATGAAAGAGCATCATCTTTAAGTGCCAATCCATTCTCAGTTAATGTAAGACTCCGAGTGGTTCGGTAAAACAACGTCGTGCCTATTCTCTTTTCTAGATTAGATAGTTGACGGCTCACATGAGCTTTGGATTTGTTTAGCTCCTTTGCCGCTTCTGTGATCGATAGCGTTTTACATACTAATGAAAAAGTTAGTAATTCAATATATGAATCAATCATTTAATTGTTCCTTCACGGTAACAATGTGTTTAGTAGAAACACATTGGTGACAAGAATTAATGGCATTAAACTTATTCTAAAGTTTAATAATAATCAATGATAACTAGCTAATTAATTTTAAAGGTGGTTGGTATGAAATTAATCTATTCAATATTTTGTAAATTATGTTTTGAATTCCCTGTTTTAAATAAAGGAGGTTCGGAAATTGATGTTTCTAAAATTCCAGAGCACTTACAAAAAGATTTAGGTGTCGATGGTTTTTAAAATTAATCTTATCTTACTTTTAAATTTCTATATATTTTGGTTGCATCATGGGAACGCTAATTTCTTCATGGATAGGAGTTTGAAATTATAAAAAAACTTTCCTATTGATAGTGATTTATTGGGTTAGAAACCAACTTGGAACAATAAAAAAAGCCAGTAGTATGGAATCCACACTACTGGCTTTAATTGGTTTCAATAATGTATGGCTTTTTACATAAAAATCAATTTAGCCACAAAGACTGCCGTTAATGCGTACATACAAATTGAGACATCTTTTTGTTTTCCGGTTGCGACTTTTAATACTGTGTAGGTAATAAAGCCTAGCGCAATACCATTAGCAATCGAGAAGGTTAGTGGCATCATTAATGCTGTGATGGCAGCAGGGGCAGCGTCGGTGAAGTCGTTCCACTTAATGTGTTGCATGCTGCTCATCATTACAAACGCGACATAAATTAATGCGCCCGCAGTAGCGTAACCTGGGATCATGCCGGCCAGTGGTGATACAAAGATTGCCGCAATAAACAATAAGCCAACCACTACAGAGGAAAGACCGGTTCGAGCACCAGCTTCAACGCCTGCTGCACTTTCTACATAACTGGTCACGGGTGGACAACCTACACAAGCGCCAGCAACGCTCGCCACACTGTCTGCTTTTAAAGCTTTACGTAGATCTTTAATTTTCCCTGTGTTTTTATTCATCAGGTTGGCACGTTGCGCTACGCCCATTAGAGTACCAGCAGTATCGAACATGTTAACGAATAAGAAAGCCAAAATAACGCTGATCATTGAAATTTCTAATGCACCTGAAATATCCATAGCCATAAAGGTTGGTGCTAGGCTAGGTGGGGTATCAAAAATACCATTGTACTCGACGATACCCATGAAAAAACCAATCATGGTGACGCTGAAAATACCAATTAATACCGCGCCGAATATCTTACGCTCGCTCAGTACACTGATGATTAAAAAGCATAGTGCCGCTAATACTGCGCTAGGTTGAGTGAAGTCGCCAAGCGAGACTAGTGTTGCAGGGCTTTCGACTACAATACCTGCAGTTTTTAAGCCAATCAGACCAAGGAATAGTCCGACACCAGCGGTCATTGAGTAGCGTAAACTGTGCGGAATACTATCAATAATCCATTCGCGCAAGCTGCTGTAACTCATGGCAACAAATAGCACACTTGAAATGAATACTGCGCCTAGTGCGACTTGCCAGCTATAACCCATTTCACCAACGACGGTAAAAGCAAAAAATGCATTCAACCCCATACCTGGTGCCAGACCTACAGGCCAATTAGCATAAAATGCCATTAATAGGGTGCCAATTGCTGCCCCGATACAAGTTGCCACAAATAGCGCGCCTGCATCCATACCAGAAGTCGCCATAATCGATGGATTAACAAATATGATGTAGGCCATGGTGGCAAAGGTGGTTAAGCCTCCAATGATTTCAGACTTAACGGTCGTGCCATGTTCTTTGAGTTTAAACCAACGTTCGAGTAGCCCTGAGTTTTGGTTGGATTGCTCGCTCTGATTTGTGGTTAAGGTTTCGCTGTTTGAATTTTCCACTGTACTTTTCCTTGTAGAGGGGGCCTTGGAGGACATCCTGCTCTCCATGCGAAAGTTATAAATTACCCAAGTTAAACGAGTGCCGACAGCTAACTGGCACTATGTTGAATGTATGTTGGCAGCGAAAATTAGCTACCGCGATAGGTTGAGAAACTGTAAGGGGAGCAAAGTAGCGGCACATGGTAGTGGCTGTCTTGATCGTTGATACCAAAGCGGATTGAAATATCATCCAGAAATGGCACTTCATCCAGCGTTACCCCTTTTTGCTTAAAGTAGCTTGCGGTGTGGAAAATAAGCTCGTATTTACCCACTTCAAAATCGGCACCTTCTAATAAAGGTGAATCGGTTCTTCCATCAAAGTTGGTGGCGACGGTTTTGATTTTTTGTGCCCCTTGTTCAGTGATGCGAAAGAGTTCGACCTGAATATCGCAGCCCGGCAATCCATTTGCCGTATCCAAAACATGTGTTGTCAGTTTTCCCATAATTAGCTCTGCTTCTTGATTGTTAAAATAAATGGTTAGTTAATGCTGAGTGAGTGAAAAATATTTTGTTATAAAAATGTGATCACTTGAAGTTGATTATGTACACAACATTGTGTTCCGTAAAGGTGAGAGCTTAAAAAATTGGCACTAGATCATGTGTTGAGGTGAATGAGAACTTCATAATATATTTATAATTTAATGATTTTAAATATAAATTTTTTAATCTGTAGGTTTTCATCATCTAGTAAAAAAAAGTTTAATATTCTTGACTTAAAAGTCAGTTTAATTTTGTTTTGGGCTTAAAATAGTGCGCAGGTTAACATGTTGTGAATAAAAATATTTGCCATGTTTTAATAATTGTATACAATCAATAAAACAAATGTTCAGGGCTGTTTTCTGGTTTAGGTTGTATACTTTTAATGTGTACGAATTTAATTCAGATTAATGATACCTAAAGTAATTAGAGTGGCAGTGGAGCGAATGAAAGCTGCAACTTTAAGTACGAAGAATAAAGTATTCAAGGATGACACTAAAAGGAGAAGTTCATGGGTAGTGAGTATCCACGCAATTTAATCGGGTATGGAAAAGATTTGCCTGATGCTCAGTGGCCGAACGAGGCTCGAGTAGCGGTTTCATTTGTGTTGAACTACGAAGAAGGTGGTGAACGCTGTACCTTACATGGTGATGATGAATCAGAAGCGTTTCTTTCTGAAATCATTGGTGCACAGCCTTTCCCTAATGCTCGTCATATTAGT
Organism: Vibrio algivorus; assembly: GCF_002218005.2. Lineage (GTDB taxonomy): Bacteria > Pseudomonadota > Gammaproteobacteria > Enterobacterales > Vibrionaceae > Vibrio > Vibrio algivorus. Next base: position 865,260 of record NZ_AP018679.1, on the reverse strand, counting down.
ATGGAATCTATTTATGAGTACGGTAGTCGAGCAGGTGTTTGGCGTATTCTGAAGTTGTTTGAGCAATTTAACTACCCACTGACCGCTTTTGTTGTCGGTATGGCAGCCGAGCGTCATCCTGAAGTCATTAAAGAAATGGTAAATGCTGGGCATGAAATTTGCAGCCATGGTTACCGTTGGTTGGATTACCACAAGATTGACATTGATACCGAGCGTGAACACATGCAAAAAGCGATCAATGTGATTAAGGAAATCACAGGTGAACGTCCGTATGGTTGGTACACTGGCCGTAATGGCGTAAATACTCGTAAGCTGGTGGCCGAAGAAGGTGGTTTCTTATATGACTCGGATGCCTATGATGATGACCTTCCATATTGGCATACCGAAGGCCCGAAACCTCAACTGGTGATCCCTTATACGCTTGATGTGAATGACATGCGTTTTGCGACTAATCAAGGTTTTCACACTGGTGAGCAATTCTTTCAATATTTAAAAGATGCCTTTGATACCTTGTATGAAGAAGGTGCAGAAACTCCAAAAATGATGTCTGTTGGTCTGCATTGTCGTTTGATTGGTCGTCCAGGTCGTATTCAAGGCTTAAAACGCTTTATGGAATATGTGCAACAGCATGACAAGGTGTGGGTGTGCCGCCGTTTAGATATCGCTAAACACTGGCATGAATGTCATCCACACCCTGATCTTGTTAAGTAATTGGTATTCATAAAATTATATAAGGAAGGAACCGTGACTCTATTTAAAACTTGCCAACCAAGCCAAATGACCAAAGCAGAATTTGTCGAAACCTTTGCTGATATTTATGAACACAGTCCTTGGGTTGCTGAGCGTACTTTTGATAAAGGTCTGGATTCTTCTTTTGATCAGATTGAAAAGCTGCATACAGCAATGTCTCAAACTATGCTAGATGCCAATCCTCAAGAGCAGCTTGACCTTATTAATGCTCACCCAGATTTAGCTGGCAAAGCTGCAGTAAATGGTGAGTTAACCGCAGCATCGACTTCAGAGCAAGCTGGGGCGGGTATTAGCCAATGTACGCCAGAAGAGTTTGAACAATTTACCGATTTTAATGAGCGATACAAAGCTCGTTTTGAGTTCCCTTTTATCATGGCGGTAAAAGGGGCGAACCGTCACCAAATCTTGGCATCATTTGCTGAGAGAATTAACAACGATAAAGAAACGGAATTTGCAACTGCGATTGCACAGATCAATAAGATCGCTTCGTTTCGGCTTCAAGACATGTAACAAACAAATATATAAAGCGGAAGACATGTAAATCATAAAAGGGAATGAGGACTGTCTGTGCCCATACTCAACGCTATTTAGCGGTATTGAATAGTATTGAGGTTAATACAATAGGGCTCAATAGAGCATAAAAGAACGGAAGGGATATCATGACTGTAGACACCGCAATTTCACTTAAAGTTGAACCATTAACCAAAGAGGCATTTAAACCTTTTGGCGATGTGATTGATAAAGAAGTCAGCGATTACTTTATGATCAACAATGGCTCAACAAGACGCTATCACCGTATGGCAGACGTGGATGTGGCAGATAACGGTGGTGAACCCATCATCAGTATTTTTCAGGCAACCCCTTTAACGTACCCATTGAATATCCAAATGATGGAACGTCATCCTTTGGGCTCTCAAGCATTTATTCCACTTCTTGGTCACCCATATTTAATTGTGGTGGCTGAGAAAGGAGAAGATTTGCAGCCACAAGCGTTGAGAGCATTTTTAAGCAATGGTCGTCAAGGTGTCAATTATCACAAAGGGGTTTGGCACCATCCAGTGCTTGCATTGCAACCAGATGATCAATTCTTAATTATTGATCGTGCTGGTGAAGGCAATAACTGTGATGAAGTGTACTTTGAACAATCAACAGAAATTATTTTGTCATTGGATAATTTACCGAGTGTGAATTAAACAAATTTATCGCAAATAGGTTGTTGATTATTTAGCCGTCTATTGAAGAGCATACCGGTTCACCATATCCCGGTTACGTATGCTCTAGACAAGGAACAGTTTAAGGAGAAAATTATGGATCCGCATATTACGGAATGGCTCAATCTCGCGATTCGTTGGGTTCACATGATCGTTGGTATCGCGTGGATTGGGGCGTCATTTTACTTTGTATGGTTAGAAAATAACTTAAACCGTGTTAACCCAAAAACTGGCTTGTCTGGTGATTTATGGGCCATTCACGGCGGTGGTATTTATCACCTAGAGAAATACAAATTAGCGCCCCCTCAAATGCCAGAAAATCTACACTGGTTTAAGTGGGAAGCCTACTTTACTTGGATCACTGGTGTGTTACTACTTGGTGTAGTGTACTACCTTAATGCCAATATTTATCTGATTGCTCCGGGCTCTGGCCTAAGTGTCGGTACGGCAATTGGTATTGGTATCGCTTCGCTAGTGGGTGGGTGGATCATTTATACCTTATTGTGTGATTCGCCATTAGGTAAAAAGCCATTGCTATTAGGTATTGTGCTGTTTGCTTGCCTTGTTGGAGCTGCTTATGGTTTAAGCCAAGTGTTTAGTGGCCGTGGTGCTTACATCCATGTTGGTGCTATTATCGGTACTATCATGGTAGGTAACGTATTCTTCGTTATCATGCCAGCACAACGTAACCTAGTGAAAGCGATTGAAGATGGTACCGAACCCGATCCTGCGCTACCAGCCAAAGGTCTATTGCGTTCTCGCCACAATAACTACCTAACATTGCCAGTATTGTTCATTATGATCAGTAACCACTTTCCAAGCACGTATGGCTCGGAATATAACTGGTTGATTTTGGCTTGCTTAGCAGTATTCAGTATTTTAGTTCGTCACTATTTTAATACTCGTCATGGTGGTCAGAAGTTTGCGTGGGCAGTACCGGTTGCGGTATTGGGTATGATCAGTCTTGCATTTGTGACGTCAAACAAGATGCCTAGCTTATCTGAACCAAGTGCTCCTGTTGCTCAACAAGAAGCTGCAACTACGACTGATAGCGCATCAGAAACGGCAAGTACAAATGAAGCGAGTACCGAAGTTGCGGAAGCTTCAGTGTTTACTCAAGTACAAAAAATCATGAATGACCGTTGTGTGGAATGTCACTCAGCAACGCCTACCAGCAATATGTTTGCAACGGCACCAGCGGGAGTTGTACTTGATACACCGGAAGAAATTCAAACTAATGCACCACGTATTCAATCACAAGTCCAGACTCGTGTTATGCCACTTGGTAATTTAACTAAGATGACAGATGAAGAGCGGGCATTAGTGGTTGATTGGGTAAGCGATGGTGCGAAGATCTAGCAAGTACTCTCTTAATTAAATTCAGTTGTTATACTTATTTGGCACCCATTGTGGTGCCTTTTTTTATCATACAAATAATTCTTTTCTGAATGTAAATGATATAGATAAAACACTAAATAAGTTCTATTCTCAAAGTGCAAGAAACAACCAACTTTCATTTAGATAAGGATAGTAAAGCTATGACGGATTCAAGGCCCATCCCACAAGAAGCATTTGATTGGTATGATGAATATGCTCACGGACTGATTGACCGACGCGAATTTTTTTCACGTTTAGGCGGTTTGGTTGCTTTAGGTTTTACCATGACGACACTGACTTCAGCTTTGTTGCCGAATTATGCGTTAGCTGAACAAGTATCGTTTAACGATCCTGAAATTGTAGGCAGTTATAAAACTTTTCCATCACCTAAAGGTTATGGGGAAGGGAGAGGCTATTATGTGGAACCAAAAAATAAAGAAGGAAAGCTTCCCGTTGTTTTGGTGATCCATGAAAACCGTGGCTTGAATCCTTATATTGAAGATGTGGCACGCCGTTTAGCCAAAGCTGGATTTATCGCATTTGCCCCAGACGCACTTTACAGTTTAGGTGGTTACCCGGGCAATGACGATGAAGGTCGCTCAATGCAAAGCTCTCTAGATAAAGCCAAAATCGAAGAAGATTTTATTGCCGCTGCTCAGTTTTTAAAATCGAGTGAACGCAGTAATGGCAAATTAGGTGCCGTGGGTTTCTGTTTTGGTGGCTATATTACCAATATGCTTGCAGCAACTATTGGCGATGATTTAAGCGCAGGGGTACCGTTTTATGGCACGCCTGCGGAAAAATCAATTCGCCCCAATATTACCGCACCACTGGTTATTCAGTTTGCTAGTGAAGATAAGCGTGTAAATGCGACATGGGCTGAATATGAGCAAGATTTAAAAGCTGCAAAAGTGGATTACAAAGCATATATTTATCCTAATACTCAACACGGTTTTCATAACGATTCAACTGGTCGTTATGCGGAAGAAGAAGCGGAATTAGCGTGGAGCAGAACCGTCGATTTTTTTAATCAAAAATTAGCTTAATCCCAATAGCCTTCCTACCGCATAAGGTGGCCAGTATGTATGAAGTATTTGGCCACCTTATGATGACAATTTTCAAATTTCTTGTTATTTCTTTTCTCATTATCTATAAGATATTGACGACAACACCTTAAAAATTCTCTTTTTTTTATGATAATCAACTACGCTTGTTATTAACGAGCACACTTATCATTTCAGCAACAGGAGTAGCTATGAATATTATTATGTTTTTAATTATCGGTGCGATAGCAGGTTGGCTGGCCGGTCAGATTATGAAAGGGTCAGGTTTTGGCGCAATAGGCAATATTGTCATTGGTATTGTGGGCTCTGTGGTTGGTGGGTTCACTTTTAGCTTGTTGGGGTTATCATCAGGAGGATTGATAGGATCACTAGTGACAGCAACTGTTGGAGCGGTAATACTGCTTTATATTTCTAGGCTTATTAAGTCATAGTTCTGTCTCGAACAAAACTTAACCACGAAAGATCAGCAGGCAATGTATGAACCATTGCCTGCCTTAATTTTTATTATGCCTTTTTAATTTCCGCTAAAATCTCTATCGCCTTGCAACGCTTTTCATGATCATACAAATCATTGGTAAAAATAAATTCATCTATGCCTAATTGTTTGATCATCATTTCTAAACGATGTTTTACCGTCGCAGGGCCTCCGGTAATCGATAAAGCTAAAAAATTATCGACATAAGCTTTTTCCTGTTCATTCCATAGCTCATCCATACTGTCGACTGGTGGTTGTAGCCATAATTCTTTACCACGAATAAGCGCTAACGCTCGTTGTTTCGTAGTCGTTGATAAATATTGTGCTTCTTCATCAGTTTCGGCGACGACTAGTGGTAAACCAAGCATTACATAAGGTTTATCAAGAACTTCTGATGGTTGAAATTCTGCACGATATAGCTCTATTGCATCATGCATAAAACGGGGAGCAAAGTGGCCAGCAAAGGCATAAGGTAGTCCTTTTTCTGCGGCTAGGCGTGCGCTAAATAAGCTTGATCCAAGTAACCAAATTGGCACATTGGTATTTTCACCGGGCATGGCACGAACTTGGCTAAAGCCGTTGTAAGGGCCAAGTAAGGTTTGCAGTTCTTCGACTTCGATTGGAAATTCATCGGCACGCTTTTCATCACGGTTAAGAGCACGACTGGTGATTTGGTCGCTACCGGGCGCTCGTCCTAAACCAAGATCAATTCGACCCGGATATAAACTTTCTAATGTGCCAAATTGCTCGGCAACCACCAGTGGTGGGTGGTTGGGAAGCATAATACCGCCAGATCCCACTCGGATGTTGTTGGTGCCGCCAGCAATGTAACCAATTAAAACTGACGTTGCTGCGCAAACAATCCCTGCCATGTTGTGGTGTTCAGCAAGCCAAAAGCGGTTATAGCCTAGCTTATCGGCTAGTTGTGCGTATTTAAGGCTCTTTTGTAGTGTTTCTCCAACCGTTGAGTCTTGGCGCATGGGTGCTAATTCTAAGAGTGAAAATGGCACATCGGCGAGAATAGACATAGTGATTCCTTACATGTTTGGTTGGATGAATAAAATTCACCTAATTATTGTTAGTTCATTAACGGTTTATCGCTAAGCGTTTTGTGTAGGCAAAGGTTTTGAACGCTTTTCTCGAGTAATAAAAAAACACATCAGAGAAGCAAAGGTAACTAATGCAACGCCTTGCCAAAATGAGTGGCTGAGACTTACTTCTAAGTACACCGCAGAAAATAACGTGGCAAAGATTGGGATAAAGTAGGAAAGCGTACCTAGCAAAATAATATTACCGCCAACAATAGCATGATTCCATAAAGCATAACCTGAGCCGATTGTTATACCAGCTATCAACACCGTCACGGAGCTTTCCCAAGTAAAAGTTAAGCTAGGCTCTGAACCCATGGCATATTTGATCCATAAGGAGGTAGCCGTTGCCATAAAAAATAGAGAAATAGGGTTTTGTCCATTACTCATTTTTTTAGTGATTGTGCAATAGACTGCCCAAATCAATGCGCCAGAAAAAGCGAGTAGGTATGGAATAGGATTACCAATAACATTCTGGCTGATAAGCGCTATGGATAATGGTTGTTCGCCCGATATACACCATGCGACACCAATAAATGCCAGCGCAATGCTTGGATAGAGCAAAGGGTTCACCTTTTTATTACTGACAATCACACTGAGCAAAATGGTTAACGCAGGCCATAGGTAATTGATGATCGCCATTTCCATTGACTGGCGACGGCTATTAGCTAAACCAAGTGATAGGGCTAAGCAAATTTCATAAATGACAAATAAAATGCCACCAACAATCAAGTATTGTTTTGGAAATTGCTTGAGGCGCGGAACTCCCATTACGACAAACAGAAATACAGTACTCACAGAGTAAATCATTGCTGCACCCGCGGTTGGGCTAAATAATTCAGAGATATCACGAATTAATGCGGTGAGAGAACTCCATAATAGGATAGCGAGTATACCGCAGAGTGTGTATTTGTGCTTGGTTAGAAAAGACATAGTAGTAACTTCGCCAACAGTTATGTGTGAGAGCTGAAAGTAACAATAATGTGATTCAGAGGCAATGTAGAACTTAGTTGAAATAATCGATATCAATTTCGATACGTTATTGATGTTAAAAATTCCCATTAGTGGTTTTTAAAATATTTATTTTTGAGATAGAAAGTGAAAGTTTATGGTTTGATTAATGTAAATACTCATCCATTTTATGGCTATTAAATTAACCTTAATAAGAACAGTTACTTAATCGGAAGTGTTAACAATAAAATTTAATATTCAATTTGCTAAATTTTACTTTCTGAACCTATCCTTTAGTGGTAGATTCGCACCGCGCGAAACCAACTTGTGGGCAAATAAGGAAAATAATTATGAAAAAAACATCTATTGCCATCATCGTGATTATCGGTGTGGTAATTGGCTGGATCACTTTTGGGGGGACCCAAGCAGTGCTTCATGCCACCTCTACCACTGAATTCTGTGTCTCATGCCACACTATGGAAAAACCTCTTCATGAGTATCAAGGTTCGGTGCATTTCAGTAATAGTAAAGGTGTGAGAGCTGAATGTGCCGATTGTCATATTCCTACTCACAACACGGTTGATTACCTTTGGACGAAAATTCGTGCTTCTAAAGACATTTATCACGAGTTTGTGACGGGTAAAATTGATACTGATGAAAAGTATGAAGAGCACCGTTTAGAAATGGCACAGACGGTATGGGATCAGTTGAAAGCGAATGATTCTGCAACCTGTCGTTCTTGCCATAGTTTTGATGCGATGGAGCTTTACGATCAGCCAAAAGGTGCACGTGAAATGCACATGGCAGCACAAAAAGATGGTCAAACCTGTATTGATTGTCACAAAGGTGTTGCACATATGGCCCCACAAATGAAGCTTGATACATCTGAATTTGATCATCTTGTTGATATAGCAAAAAATACGCCAGCAGATGCAAAAGAAGTATATGCATTGAATTCTATTAAAATGGGTGATCTTGCCACTATTAATCCAACAACAGCGTTAACGGTTGATAAAGCTGATGGGACGAAACGTTCAGTGACAGTATCTGGCTATCAAATGAAAGGTGCAGAACAAATTCTGTATTTTGATAATGGTAAGCGTGCCATTCTTGCAAGCTTAACTGAAGATGGTCAAAAAGCATTGAAAGTGGGTGAATATGAACAAGATCATTATGGTAATGAGTGGCGTAGTGCGACGTTAACAGGTGATATTGATAGTCCTGTTTTAGCGTCACGCGAACCAATGTGGAAGTACGCAAAAGATTTAGACAATGTTTATTGTTCTACCTGTCACGCGAAGATCCCTGCTGATCACTTTACCATGAACGCATGGCCATCAGTGGTAAAAACCATGGGGTCGCGTACTGATATCTCAGATGCAAATTTAGAGATTTTGACTAAATTCTTCCAATACCATGCGAAAGACATGAAAGGACAGGAGTAAGAATGATGAGCAATATGAATATCTCCCGTCGTGGGTTTTTAAAAGGTGCGAGTGCTTCAGCTGGAGCATTAGCGATCAGTAGCATTGTACCGTTGCCAGCTTCTGCCAATTCAAATATTTCTGAGCGTGGTTATGTGATCACGGCTGGTCGAATGGGTATTTTGAAAGCCAAAGTGGAAGACGGTAAATTAGTCGAAACCACGAATGCTTTGCCACAAACTGTAGTGAATCATTTGCAACAGACTGGTCCTTCTCAAGTTTATACTAAAGCACGTGTTAATTATCCAATGGTCCGTAAAGGGTTTCTTGAGAACCCCGAAAATCCAACGGGTGTTCGTGGTAAAGATGAATATGTTCGTGTCTCTTGGGAGCAAGCACTTAAACTCGCTCATGAGCAACATATGCGTATTCGTAATACTTACGGCCCAGAAGCGATTTATGCGGGTTCTTATGGGTGGCGTTCAAGTGGTGTTTTGCATGATGCACGTACTCTACTTCAACGTTATATGGCGCTATCAGGTGGTTATGTTGGATATTTAGGTGATTACTCAACGGGGGCGGCGCAAGTCATCATGCCTTATGTTGTGGGATCAATTGAAGTGTATGAGCAACAAACGACTTACCCTGTAGTGTTGGAGCATTCTGACGTTGTGGTACTTTGGGGAATGAACCCTCTTAATACTTTGGAAATAGCGTGGACAGCGGCGGATGGTCAAGGTTTAGAATTTTTCCATCAACTGAAAAAATCGGGCAAGACCGTGATTGCTATTGATCCTATGCGCTCTGAAACAATTGAGTTTTTTGGTGAAAATGCACAATGGATCGCACCAAACCCAATGACCGATGTGGCGTTGGCAATGGGGATCGCCCATACCTTAGTGAAAAATAAGCAACACGATGAAACCTTCTTAAACAAATATACGCAAGGTTTTGCTCAGTTTAATCAATATCTTCAAGGTGAAACGGACGGTATCGTTAAAGATTCTACTTGGGCGGAAAAGATCACAGGTGTTTCCGCGAAACAAATAGAAGTATTGGCGGATATTTTTTCGAAAAATCGCACTATGCTGATGGCGGGTTGGGGTATTCAACGTCAACAGTTTGGTGAGCAACGTCATTGGATGATCACGACACTGGCCGCTATGTTAGGCCAGATCGGTTTACCTGGTGGCGGTTTTGGCTTCTCATACCACTATTCAAATGGTGGTAATCCTGCCCGTGATGCAGGTGTGTTACCAGCAATGACAGCCACTATAGATGAGAAGTTTACTGCAGGTATTGATGTAGGTAGTGTGGTCAACGCATTCCCTGTCGCTCGTATTGTTGAAGCCATGGAAAATCCAGGAAAAGAGTATCAGCACAATGGTCAAACTCGTACTTTCCCACATGTTCGTATGTTATGGACATCGGGTGGTGCGAATTTTACCCAACATCAAGATACTAATCGTCTAGTTAAAGCGTGGAATAAATTAGATGTTGTGGTAATTAATGAAATTTACTGGACGGCGGCAGCCAAACACGCTGATATCGTATTCCCAATTACGACCAGTTTTGAGCGTAATGATATGACGATGGTTGGTGATTACAGTAATCAATTTATTGCGCCAATGAGGCAAGCTGTTGAAGCTCAAGGTGAGTCTAAAAGTGATTTTGAAGTGTTTGCATCACTGTCTGAATATCTGTTTAAGGGAGGCCGCCGCGTTTATACCGAAGGCCGCGAAGAAATGGAATGGCTGCGTGATTTTTATAAGAAAGCACAAAAAGGTGGGCGTAATGCACGTGTGCCAATGCCTAATTTCACCAAGTTCTGGGAAGCGAATGAATACCTAGAAATGAAGTGGAATGAAGAAGCAGCCAAATTTGTGCGTTTCTCGGAGTTCCGTCAAGATCCTGTAATGAACCCACTAGGTACGCCAAGTGGTAAGATTGAAATCTACTCGAAAACGCTGGAAGGTTACGGTTTAAAAGATTGCCCAGCTCACCCAACTTGGTTGGAACCAACTGAATACACAGGTTCTGCTAAAGAAGGTGAGTTACAGTTAATGACCGCGCACTCAGCATACCGTTTACACAGTCAGTTCAACTATGCTGATATTCGTAAAGAGTATGCGATTGCTGGTAAAGAGCCGATCCTTATCAACAAAGATGATGCGGCAAAACGCGGCATTAAAACAGGTGATATTGTTCGAGTGTTTAACCAACGTGGCCAAGTCTTAGCGGGTGCTGATGTGACTGATGGCATTAAGCAAGGTTCAGTGTGTATCCATGAAGGGGCATGGCCAGACTTTGATCCTAAATTGGGTATTTGCCGTAACGGTGGGCCAAATGTTCTGACTTTGGATATTCCAACTTCACGTTTAGGTAATGGCTGTGCTGCAAACTCAGCGTTAGTTAAAGTTGAAAAGTGGATAGGTGATGCACTTGAAACACAGGCTTTCTTGCCGCCAAAAGGCGCAGATGCTTAGCCGTTAAGCCCTGTCCCTAATAATAAAAATCCGAGTCAAATGGCTCGGATTTTTTAGGTTTTCAATTTATAAAAATCGGAGGATCAAATTTTGCTTGGTTTATCTGCATTTTTACGCTGTTTATAAAAATAATACCCACCAATTAATGCCGCCATAGCACTACTTAATGCACCTAAAGCGAGCGACCATCTTGGGCCGTAATGATCGGCTATCCAACCAACAATTGGTGCTCCAATAGGCGTACATCCCATTGCAATTGCCATACGTATCGCAATCACTCTGCCACGCATGCTTGGTTCGGTAGTTAGCTGTAATAAACTATTACTGGATGTATTGAAGGTTTGCACTGAAATACCTATTAACATAAGTGTCGCGCCAAATAGCCAATAATTGGGGCTAATCGCAGCTACCGCGAATCCAATGGTGAGCACTGTACAACCTACGACTAAAGATCGCATATTCGGCCCTTCACTTCGGGCTGAGAATAATGCTCCTGCAACCGAACCTACCGCCATTAATGTGGTTAATAAACCAAAATGCCCAACCCCAACATCAAATACTTTCACTGCCATAGTTGAAATGAAGATTGGGAAGTTAAGCGCAAAGGTGCCAATCATAAATAGCATAAAGAAAATGGTACGTAGGTCAGGGCGGTTCCATGAATATTGGAAGCCTTTTAATAATGCTCCTGGGCCTTTGGCACTACGTGTGCTTGGATGTAATTCATCAAGTTTGAAATGAAAGAGAGAAAAAATTACGCCGATAAATGAGAGTGCATTAACGATAAATACCCAACCAGTGCCAATGCCTGCGATAAGCAATGCGGCCAAAGAGGGGCCGATCATGCGAGCTGAGTTAAACGAAGTAGAGTTTAGAGCGACGGCGTTGGACAGATCTTTATCACTGACTAGCTCGGTGACAAAGGTTTGCCTGACAGGTGCATCAATGGCTGTCGTACATCCCAAAATAAACGCGAAAATATACACATGCCATAGTTCAATATGCCCGGTTAAGGTGAGAATGCCGAGTAATAATGGTAATAGAGCTAATAATGATTGAGTGATGATCAGCACTTTTCGACGATCAAATTGGTCGGCAATGTAACCTGAAAATGGTAGCAATAATGCGTGTGGGCCAAATTGCAAAGACATCACAATACCGACAGCGGTGGCATTATGGTGAGTCAACTCTGTCAATACCAACCAATCTTGAGCGGTACGTTGCATCCATGTACCGATGTTAGAGACTAATGCGCCAATAGCCCATAGACGGTAGTTAAAAAATTTTAGCGAGCGAAATGTGGCTTTAAATGCCGAAGCCATAACAGACCTTATTGTAAAATGAGTATGTGAAGAAATTCACAAAAGGAGTGATATGTTACTCCGTTAGGTCAAGAAGCCCAAATTCCAAAAACATATTAAAATAAGCATTATTATGACTAAATGAGGTTAAGTGATAATAAAGCTCATTTTTTGTAAAAAATACGCCTTAATACATAATGAAAATAAAGGCCAAAATATTTTTCATCTCCTCACACTATTTAAAAAATACAGTGCTAAAATATGTGACTTAAATCACGTGTCGACTTTATCTGCAGGATCTTAAATATGACCGAAAGAGTACCTCGCCATCAACAATATTTACGAGTATTGGCGATGGGTTTTAGTGCTTTTATTTTTAATACCACCGAGTTTGTGCCTGTAGGTATTTTAACCGATATTGCTCAAAGTTTTGATATTACCACGGCGAAAGTTGGCTGGATGCTGACTATTTATGCTTGGGTGGTGGCGTTGTTTTCACTACCTCTAATGTTGCTTACTCGTAAGGTTGAACGCAAGACATTACTACTGTGCTTATTTGGTGTGTTTTCTGCCAGCCATATTTTATCTGTGGTGGCATGGAGCTTTCCGGTCTTGGTGATAAGTCGTATTGGCATCGCACTTTCTCATGCGATTTTTTGGTCGATTGCCGCCGCGATTGCGATTCGAGTGGCACCTGTTGGTAAAAAGACTTTTGCGTTGAGTGTATTAGCAACAGGTACCTCTTTGGCGATGGTTTTAGGCGTACCACTTGGGCGTTTGATTGGTCAATGGTTTGGTTGGCGTGCCACCTTTGGTGTGATTGGCGTGATTGCCTTTACCATGATGATCATCCTAGCCCGCTTGTTGCCAGCTTTACCTAGTGTGTCATTGGGCAGTTTGAAGAGCTTGTCTGCGGTATTTAAAAAGCCAGTACTACTTGGTTCATATTTGTTTATCTTTTTGATTTTCACTGCTCATTACACTAGCTACAGTTACATTGAACCTTTCATGCATGAAGTTGGGCAAGCTAATAGCTACTTTACGACTTTTTTACTATTACTATTTGGCGGTGCTGGGATCGTGGGGAGTGTGATTTTTGGTGTATGGGGTGAGCAGCACAATACCAAGTTATTAGTCGTCAGTGGTGTCTTATTGATCATCTGCTTGTTGATGCTGAATGCGGTGGCTCTTTCTCAATGGGGCATCAGTAGTCTGATCTTTGTGTGGGGAATCGTTTTGATGCTGGTTCCGGTTACCATGCAAGTAAAAGTATTCAACATTGATAACGATGCTTTTGAAGTTATTATGTCGATGTATTCAGGCATTATTAACTTAGGTATAGGCGCGGGCGCATTATTGGGTGGGAAAGTGATTATCCACCTAGGCTTAACCAATGTTGGGTACGTTGCTTCTGCTATCGGTTTTGTTTCGATGCTAGTACTTGTTACCTTATTACGTAAGTATCCGATTTTGCGTTAGATTTGATTTTCACTCTGTCCATTTCAAGTTGGGGAGAGGTTTTGCATTTTCTAAATGTATTATTGAGTGAAAAAGTCACGTTTAAGTGTTTTCAGGGGCAGAATGCCCTATATTTTTAATAAGTTATTTCTTTAACCCTTGGTAGTTGAGACTGCAACTTTGTTGATGGTGTTCATTCGCCTTATTGTGGCTCCAATTACTATGGATATATTTATTCAATTTAGAGGAATTGATCCTTATGAAGCCCATTGATGAAGCTTCTCGCGTGTTTGTGAATAACATGGTCGAATCTGCCATCCGTATCGGTTTGATCTTTATTTTGGTGTGGGGCACATACCACATTGTTCAACCTTTTATCTTACCGGTACTTTGGGGGGCAGTCATTGCTGTTGCATTGAACCCAGTTGTTAATCTCTTAACCACTCGTATAAAAAGTAATCGTACCGTTGCCGCAACTATTGTCACTGTTGCTAGCATTGTGATCCTTATTGTCCCTTTTGCGCTGATCTCAACGTCTATTTATGACGGATTGATGTATTTGACCAATATGGTGACATCAGGTGAATTAAAAGCATGGACACCAAATGTAGCAATAAAAGAATGGCCTTTAGTCGGAGAGAGAATTTTCGATGGGCTGACCTATTTAACGCTGCATATTAAAGAGCTGGTAGTTCAGTTTCTGCCACAGATTAAAATGGTGCTGACAAAAATGCTATCAACCTTTGGTAGTGGGCTAGGTAGCTTGATCATGTTTTTATTATCACTGGTGATTGCAGGTGTCTTCATGGCTGCGAGTCAACCGATTTCGAATGTTGTGACTCAAGTGTTTGAGCGTAGTGCCGGAGATCATGGTAAGCATTGGGCGAATATGTTGGCAAATATTATTCGTAGTGTATTGGTTGGCGTTATCGGTGTTGCATTTATTCAAAGTGCTATTATCAGCGCCGCATTATTTACTTTTCATATACCTGCTGCAGGGTTAATTAGTTTATTGGTACTCGTATTGTGTATCGCCCAGCTCCCGGCTATTCTTCCTCTATTACCATTATTTGGTTATATGTATATGACGGCAGATACGACTTCATTCATCATCTTTACTATATGGGGACTATTAGCGGGCCTTGCGGATAATATCTTAAAACCTATTTTAATGGGACGTGGCTCAGTTGTGCCGATGCCCATTGTCGTTATCGGTTCCCTTGGGGGTATGATGTTCGCTGGAATTATAGGCTTATTCTTAGGAGCGGTCATCTTGTCACTCTGGTGGGGAGTGTTTATGGTTTGGCTAGAAGCAGAACAAGCCGAAAAAATAAAATAAATATTCTTCCATTTAGTGGTTAAGTTATTTCAAAGCAGTACTTATCTTTTTATAAGTGCTGTTTTTTTATACGGTTTTCCATGTTTATGTCCATTACAATAATTGATTGATTATATTGTGCGCACTTAAACAAAAATGTGCATAAAAGGGCTTTTTTTTTATCTCGGTTGTGGCATAGTAACTCCCGTCTTCCAAAGACAGCTTACCTAGTAAGCGTGCGTCGTATAATGGCTATTACCTCAGCCTTCCAAGCTGATGATGCGGGTTCGATTCCCGCCGCACGCTCCAAATCTTTTCTAGTTAAAATTCCTCGTAACGCATTGAAAATTAACACTCTTTATTGAGTGGTTTTGTGTTTCCGTTATCCCCGTTCAAACTCGCTAAATTGGTTCGGTGGCCAAACGGTGGCCATCTGGTGGCCACTACTATTTTTCAGCCAGATTTTTAGGACAAGCCGCAATCCTCAGCCCAATATTAGAAAAACTAATCGATTTTGTTTTGTTCGAATAATTCTCCAACTGAAACTTCCAAGTAGCTACAAAGAGCATCAACCACTTCAAGATCAATTCTTGTCGCTGTTTCATTGTATAAGCGAGTAATGGTTCCTCTGTTAATACCTGTATCCCTTGAAACGTCAGCAATTTTTAGTTTCTTCTCACCTAGTATTCTAGATAGATGACACTTAATCATGTTCCCCTCTCGATAAAAATAACCTCCTGCGGGTCAAAAATGGTTTCAGTAGATAATTGTTGTGCTACATTTTGTTCTTCAGGAGAGCATTAAGCTTTCTTGTGAGTAAATTAACCTTTCAGGAGAGTATACGATGAGTTTGACGTATCTGACAACTAAAGAGCTTGCTGAGCGAATTAAATATGATGACCGTACAATTCGAGAGCAGTTGAAAGACTCCGTTTTATTTGAAGGCGTGCATTATGTTCGTCCATTTGGCGGTAGAAAAATTCTATTCCTTTGGGAGCGAGTTGAAGAAGAAATGCTGAATGGTATGACAATAGATTCTTTAATTACAGGGTTATAAGGAGAAATTGTTATGGGAGTGATTAATGTTAGAAATAACAAATTGGTGCTTCAATTTCGGTACCTTGGGAATCGGTGTCGTGAGCAGACTCAATTACTTGATACGCCTGCTAACCATAAACGATTACAGAATTTGTTAAAACGAATCGAAGCAGAGATTGTAATAGGAACCTTCAAGTACTCATCTTATTTTCCAAATAGTAATAATGCTAAAAAGTATAGTGCTCTAGATGAGAAGAAACAGACAGCGAAGGAATTCTTTGAAAGTCCTAATTCACCGCGATTTGAAGAGTTTAGTAAAACTTGGCTTGCCGAAAAACAAGTTGAATGGCGAGTTGGTCACTATGTAGACGTAGAAGGGGTGTTGAATAATCACATTCTACCTAGATTTGGTAAGAAGAAGATCAGCGTCATCACTAAACAAGATATTCTTTCTTTTCGAACTGCTCTCGCCAAAGTTCAAGGACGAAGAGGAAAGGAGCTATCCCCATCACGGATTAATCATATAATGACACCGTTAAGAATGATCCTTAATGAAGCCGCTGATCGATATGAGTTTATTTCGCCATGGCGCAATATTAAAGCTTTAAAAGTGCCGAGAACGGAAGTCGACCCATTTAATTTTGAAGAAGTTGAGAGAGTCATACAATCTGCCCCTGATGAATATAAGAATTATTATATCGTTCGCTTCTTTACTGGCTTACGCAGTAGTGAAATTGATGGATTAACTTGGAAGCAAATAGATATAGATAATAAGCGGCTCACTGTGTCACAAAGCCTTGTTCGTGGAGTTGTAGGCTCGTTAAAGACGGATAGTTCCTATCGTACAATTGATTTGCCAACACGAGTTGTAGCGGCTCTAAAGTCTCAAAAATCAACGTGCAAACCAAGGCAGCCTTTTGTGTTTACCAATCAGAAAGGACTTCCATTAAATTATCAAGTTGTGTCTCGCTCTGTTTGGTATCCAACGCTAAAAAGGGCAGGCTTGAAAGCAAGGAATCCCTATCAGACAAGGCACACTTATGCCACTTTATTATTAGCGGCAGGTGAGTCACCTGAGTGGATTGCAAACCAAATGGGACACACTACGGCGACAATGCTCTTTCGAGTGTACTCACGTTACGTGCCGAATTTGATGCGTCGAGATGGTACTGCCTTTGAAGCCTTATTGCAGACAGAGGTGGGGTGATGAATTATTCTCCTTTAGCTATTCATTGCACTAGTTTGTGCTTTGATACTATTCAAAGCCAAGATTTCGATAAATTAACACTCGAAGAAATTGAAGAGTTCAAGCAGGAGATCTACTGGTTATTGAGAGAAAGAGCTTTTATGTGGCCACACCACTATCAACGTGAGCATGAGTTTTTAGAAACAGTTACTATGAGTATTGTTGGTATTCTTACTCAGTGTCGAATTCATAGAACCGCTCGAAATACATCTTGGATTCTGTTCACTTTAGAAAAGAGTATAGAGAAAATCATTTATTCTCTTGTAAATTAGTTAATTAAACGTAAGTGGTCAACTGATGTTGGCCGCATTGTAACAGATGCTTATTTGAGGAGTGATGCTGATGAAAATAAGTTCGATGAAGTACGCTTTAAGCTTGCTTGAGCTAAGTGTCAAGAAGACAAGCCTCTTATTCATCATTCAAATAAAGGCTAACAATATTGCTCTCAAGAATACTAGGAACTTTATTCTAAATATTTTGTAAGATGTTCAACGACGGATGGTTATAATTAGTATCAAACTACTTTAGTTGAACTAAAAACGGAGCTTTTACTACAGAAATCAAGGCCACAGATGAGACAAAAATGAAGCATTGCTTATGTCGTGTATCGTGATTTTTACGGCTGTAATCAAGGTGAAGTTTGAACTACGACTGCTGTGAATATTAAGTTTTTCTATTTGTATGATTATTTGATGTTCTTCAAAGTTTATAGAATGAGTTACAACTTTGCTGTTTTTCTTTGTGTGTGTATATTGGTTTGCTGATATGATTAATCTACTTAACAATTTTTTCAAAATTGGTTGATTTAAATAGGTGTGATATGGATAAAAAGAAAACAAAACGCAGATACTATGAAGTCGGGTTACAAATTGAAGATTTACTATACTCTGGTGTTTTTAAGGCAGGGGAAAGACTACCTTCTGAAAGAGAGTTAAGTGAACGATTTGATAGTAGTCGTGCGACAATTCGTGAAGCAATCATTATGCTTGAATTAAAGGGGCTAGTTGTTGTTAAACAAGGTGCAGGGATATACTTTATCGATTCTCCTGAAAAAATTACGCAGCGTACGGTCATTCCATACAACGATGTTGGCCCTTTTGAATTGTTGCAAGCTCGTCAAATTATTGAATCTAACATTGCTGCATTTGCTGCTTCTCAAATTAAAATTAACGAATTACGTGAATTGAAAAGAGTGCTGGATATGCAAGTTCAAGAATTGAACGGTGATAGTGAGAAATTTGAAGAATTGGATCGTATGTTTCATTGTTTAATCGCTGAATCTACACAAAATAGAGTGTTAATTAATCAAGCAGCAGAAATGTGGCGAAATGTCCGTGTAGAGAACCCCCTTTGGAAAGCGTTAAATGATAAATATTTGCATGAACCTCGATTAAAAGAGAGTTGGTTACAAGATCATAAAACAATCTTTATGGCTCTACAAAGAAAGTCACCGGAAGAAGCAAAGCAAGCTGTGTGGCAACATATTGAGAACTCTAAACAAGAGTTACTAAAAATTGCAAGTTCAGATAATGGCGTAGAAGCTGATTTAGATGACTATTTTTTCTCTATGGATATGGCTATCTAACATTCGATATAGCGATATTAACATTATATGTGAGATTTAAAGTGGCTAACAAAAGATTAATTTTGTTAGCCACTATTGATTATGATCAATTTAATTGGAAAACTTCATAAAGTATCTGAATCTGTTCATGAAAAACGGCGTTTATAGAGTGAGTTGTGAACATCTTTTGCTGCTTTTACCATATCTTCATAAGGTGTATCCGTAATAGAAACAAAACCTACGTTATAGTTTTCGCCATCGTATGAACGGCCTGTAATCGGTGAATCTATATATTGAAACCAATGTGCACCAACAAAGTATGGATTATCAATAACAGAGTTCATATAAGCTTGGTACATTTCTCCCCTTTCTTTTTGGTTATCTGCAGTAACTAATCCTGGATGAAACAGACCAGTATCTTTTGCGCCTATATGAAACTCACCAATAATGCTTGGCATATCAATGTCAGATAAAAATGCCCAAGCTTCTGGGTGTAGGCCTTCTTTATAATAATTATAACTAATTACATCACAATGCTTCGCTGCAGCACGTACTACATCAGGAGTCATACCCCAATCGGCAAATCGACATCCTAAGTATAAGTGATTTGGCAATCTTCTTTTTAACGAGTCATTAACTATACGGAAATATTCTGTGGCATATGCTTCCAATAGCATCCCATAATCATCTAGTTGTGCTTCATTATGCAGAAGGTTGTTAACGCCACTTGCTAAAGATTCCCAACTTGAAATATTGGTTAACCAAGCCTTATTTAATGCCTCAATTTTTCCATATTTATCTTGAAGCAGTTTAACAAATACTGCTTTTGTAGGGCTATCACATGCATCACGGGTTAATGTATGAATAGCAATACCATGTTGACCAGTAATGGTACCCATACGCCCCCAACTTTTTTCATTATCAATAAATATACCAACACACCAAGGTGATTGATTGATTTCATTTTCTATTTGTTTAGCTGTTGCTTCAGCTCTAACTTTGAATAATGGATCAAAAGGGTCTGGTAATGGAGACCAGAAATCATCGCCACTACTTACTGTTTTGAAATCACCGATAATCCATCCATTTGCGAAAAAAGGGAGTTTTTTGTTTGAATAAAAATCGGGTGCAGTCCAGTTTCCCAAAGAAGAAAAGCCCCAGTTGAGCATGCGATCGATAGTAACATCACGCCATTTTTGCATGAAATTATTACCATATTTACGGTGAAGGTTAGCCGCATAAAAGCTGTATGTTTCACCTTGATCTAAAGCGCCTTCAAATAACTCTCTCATATAGGCATAATGTTGCCCTAAAGGTTCATCGTATTTAGGTAACCATTGAAAACAATCTCTTCTTATTGCACTGAGAACTTTTGCCGTTGATTTAGAATCCATTGAAACTTCAAGTTTTTCAAGTGAATCTTCTGGTGTGAGGTCGTCTGCATTACGTTGTTGAATAGTATTATGGTCATAATCAACACCAGTCATGGTGTATGAGTTTGCTAAACGTATAATATCTAAGCCTGTTGCAAAATATGGATAACCATCAGGATCAATTAATGACCATTTACCATCAATTTTCTCAGTTCTAAAGAAACCTGTAGCTTTATATTGTCCTTTACCTGTAAAACCACTAAAACGTGAACGATTGGGGAGGGATCCTTTAGATAGTTCTTTTAATTCTTCTTGTGTTTTATGCGCTAATTCTTGGTCTGAATGAATTTTTTCTGGATATTCGAAGTGGGCGTTTTGACCATATTGGTCAATAATATTCGTTAAATACTTAGCGTTACATTTAGGGCTTTCTAAGAGTCGGAAGTGGCTCAGCAGTAAAGTATGGTCAATTAAGCTACCATTGATACTGAATTCTATTCTTTGGATGTTAGTGAGATCTAAATTCATTTCCCCCCACATCCATGTAGCGTAAATACTGTCATGCTTCCAAGGCGCTGGATTGGAACGAAAACCAGAATAATAGTTGGTCTTTCCGTTTAAATATTCTCCTTTTAATTCAATTAGGTATGTATGATTTGACTGTCCTGCAATATTTATACTTCTGCTGTGCATTTGGCCCTTATGATCAAAAATATTAATAAACACCTGACTTGAGCGACGCCCTATGTTGTGAGCATTAAAAGCAAAACAAAAGTTTGCTAATTGACTCCAATCCCAGACTTCATCCATAGTTGGGATGATATCCATACTGGTATACATATGTTCTTTACTTTTTGAGTGAATTTCTACAGCTTTATCTCTCTTTTTCGCTATGACATTTTTAAATTTAAATCCATCTGGAAACGTTTCCATGTTTTTTTCAAAAAGAGGAATGTAATTTTCACCATTTCTTTCAATAAAGTGTGTTTTGTCCAATGCCATTACTACCTCCTTAATATCCCTTATTTATTTTGAATTCACTAAGATATGGTATAACTTGAATGTTTGTAAGCGTTTTACACATTCCCTATATAGTATTACGTCCTTGATTTATGAGATTAGCTTTAGATCACACTCCAAAAACATAAATTATATACCTTTGAATTATAAGTAATTATTTTTAAATCAAGAAAAATATTTGTTTGTTTTTTATTAATTCTATAGAAGGTATTATTTAAATTATCCATTTTCTGTGGAAACGATTACATATATTTGGAGGAGATCACAGAAGTGAGTAAATGAAGGTTGTTATTATTGTGGTTCAGAAATTCTTAATTGAGGACATTGCAATGAAAGTTTTAGTGACTGGGGGATTAGGTTATATCGGTAGTCATACTTGTGTGCAATTGATTGAAAATGGTTATGAACCCGTGATTATTGATAATCAATCAAACAGTAAACAAGAAGTCTTAAATCGCATTGAACTATTAACAGGTTGTAAGCCCTTATTCTTTCATGGGGATATCCGAGATGAAGCATTTTTAGATTCAATATTTTCAAAACATGATATTGATGCGGTAATTCATTTTGCTGGTTTAAAAGCTGTTGGGGAATCAGTAGTGAAGCCCCTTGAATATTATGATAACAATGTGAATGGTTCATTGGTTCTTGCTCGTTGTATGAAAAAAGCAAATGTAAAAACGATAATTTTTAGCTCTTCTGCAACGGTTTATGGTGATCCAGAAACCGTTCCGATTACAGAAGACTTCCCTACTGGGAATACAACAAACCCTTATGGAAGTAGTAAACACATGGTTGAGCAATGTTTGAGCGATCTATTTGTATCGGATGGTACGTGGAGTATTACGTTATTACGATACTTCAACCCAGTAGGAGCTCATAGCAGTGGAATTATGGGAGAAGATCCTCAAGGTATTCCCAATAATTTAATGCCATTTATTGCGCAAGTTGCGGTTGGGCGCAGAGATAAGTTAGCGATCTTTGGTGATGACTACCCAACTCAAGATGGTACTGGTGTTAGGGATTATATACACGTTGTAGATTTGGCTGATGGGCACTTAGCAGCATTAAACTACTTATCAAATAAATCTGGTTTACATATATACAATTTAGGGACAGGTACCGGCAGTAGTGTATTGGATGTTGTTAATGCTTTCTCTGATGCTTGTGGCCATGATATAGGTTATGAAGTTAAACCACGCCGTGCTGGTGACATAGCTGAGTGCTGGGCAAGTACTCAAAAGGCAGAAAAAGAGCTCGGATGGGTAGCAAAGCGAACGATAGCAGAAATGACAGTTGATACATGGCGCTGGCAATCGAGCAATCCAAATGGTTATGAAGACTAATAATTAAAGGTGTAAAAACATGACGTCAAATATTGAATTTAATCCAGTTGATCACCCGCATCGCCGATATAATCCATTAACAGGTCAATGGATATTAGTTTCGCCACATAGAGCAAAGCGGCCGTGGAGTGGTCAGGATGAAGTGCCAGTAATTGATTCGATTAAGCCGTATGAAGAGCGCTGTTTTCTATGCCCTACTAATACACGAATTTCTGGGGATGCTAATCCTGACTATAAAGGAACTTATGTTTTTCAAAATGACTTTGCGGCACTAATGCCTGACTCACCAAATGCACCAGAGTCTAATAACCCTTTGTTTAAAACTCAAGGAGTGCGAGGATTGAGCCGTGTTATCTGCTTTTCTCCTGATCATAGTAAAACATTACCAGAACTTAAAGTAGTACAAATACGAAATGTTATAGATACATGGAATGAACAAATAGAGGAGCTAGGTAAATCTTACTTATGGGTTCAGGCTTTTGAAAATAAAGGTGAGGTTATGGGGTGTTCTCAACCACATCCACATGGCCAAATTTGGGCAAATAGCTTTTTACCCAATGAGATTGAACGTAAAGATAAATACTTACGTGAATATTATGAGCAATATGGATCAAACTTATTGATTGATTATGTCCAAGCCGAGTTAAAAGATGGCTCTAGAACGGTTTTAGAGACCGATTTTTGGATAGCGGTTGTTCCATATTGGGCTGCTTGGCCTTTTGAAACGATGTTATTACCAAAAGTTCCTGCTCAAAGAATGGGTGATCTTACTGATGAGCAGAGGGATGATTTAGCAATAGCGATTAAAAAATTAACCTCTCGTTATGATAATTTATTTCGATGTTCATTCCCATATTCAATGGGGTGGCACTATGCACCATTTTTCGATAATGATTTAGAAAAAGACGATAAGAGTACCGAGCATTGGCTACTTCATGCTTTGTTCTATCCACCATTATTGCGCTCTGCCACAGTGAAAAAATTTATGGTTGGCTATGAAATGCTCGCAGAAAGTCAACGTGATTTGACGGCAGAGCAAGCCGCTGAACGTTTACGTGAAGTAAGTGATAAGCACTATAAAGAAGCATAATGGAATATGAAGTAGAGTGAGTATCCTCAGATATCAAAACTCTTTAATTAATAAATTGTAAAGGTTGCTTTTAAGCTGACCCATAAAATAAAGGTTTAAGTATGACAGAACGTTCAAAACAACTGATTGAAGCTGTATCAAGTGCTTTTGAAAGCGTATTTGGTTATTCCGCTGGAAATATTATCCAAGCTCCTGGACGAGTGAATTTAATTGGTGAACATACAGATTACAACGATGGGTTTGTTCTACCATGCGCAATTGATTATCAAGCGATTGTAGCGGCTAATAATCGAGAGGATACAATTGTTCGAGTCATCGCTGTTGATTATAACAATCAAGTTAATGAATTTGATATTTCTGAACCTTTGGTTTTTGATCAAGATACAATGTGGGTCAATTATATTCGTGGTGTCATAGACTGCTTACAAAAACGAGGTTATACATTTGGGGGGGCAGATATTGCAGTATCGGGTAACGTTCCACAAGGTGCTGGGCTTAGCTCATCTGCAGCTTTAGAAGTTGTGATCGGACAGACATTTAAAGTCCTTTATAATTTAAATATTACTCAACAAGAAATCGCATTGAATGGTCAGCAAGCTGAAAATGAATTTGTTGGTTGTAATTGTGGGATTATGGATCAATTAATTTCTGCGGAAGGTAAACGTAACCATTCGTTGTTGATTGATTGTCGAACATTAAAAACACAAGCTGTATCAATGCCTGAAGACATGGCAATAGTGATCATTAACTCCAATAAGAAACGTGGCTTAGTTGATAGTGAATACAATACTCGCCGCCAGCAATGTGAAGAAGCGGCTGAGTTCTTCGGAGTGAAAGCTCTACGTGATGTAACGATTGAACAGTTTATAGAGCGTCAAGCCGAACTTGATCCAGTTGTTGCAAAGCGCGCAAAGCATGTTATTACGGAAAATACACGTACGCTTGAAGCTGCTGAATCGCTTAAGTCACATGATATGCAACGACTATCTACATTAATGGAGTTATCACACGTATCTATGCGAGATGACTTTGAAATTACTTGTCCAGAAGTGGATACGATTGTTGATATTGTAAAAACGGTTATTAATGATCAAGGTGGTGTTCGAATGACTGGAGGTGGTTTTGGTGGTTGTGTGGTCGCCTTAGTTCCACCATTTCTTGTGGATGCGGTGAAACAAGCTGTTGAATCTCAATATGAAAAATTGACAGGTTTAAAAGAAACTATCTATGTTTGTAAAGCAATGGATGGTGCTAATCAATTGAGATGGTTGTAATGAAACAAAAATCACTTAATTACCCCAAATCAGTTTATTCGTTATATAAAACAATGCAAGAAGGTAAGGCAAAAGATGGAGCGGTCAGTAACCTTGTTACTTTAACAAATAATAAGGGAATGACAGCAACCTTCATGGATATTGGTGCCACTTGGCTCAGCTGTACAGTACCGTTAGAAGACAGCAATAGGGAAGTTCTATTAGGTATTGATACTTTAGATAAATTCTATCAACAAAAATGTTATTTAGGAGCCACTGTTGGAAGGTTTGCTAATAGAATCAATAATGGCAAATTTTCAATAGATGGCGTTGAGTATCATGTAAATAAAAACCATGAACGATATTGTCTACATGGAGGGGTAGAAGGATTTGATCAACGTAGGTGGTCTGTTGAATTTCAAAGTGCCACTCAAGTAATTTATTCGTTAATTTCTCCTGACGGGGACCAAGGTTTTCCTGGAGAGCTTGACGTATCTGTAAGTTATAGGCTAACGGAACAAAATGAAGTCGAAATTGCTTACCGTGCATTTACAACGAAAACTACACCAGTTAATTTAACGAATCATGCCTACTTTAACCTAGATGGGCACAATGAGAAAATGGATTGTCGCCAGCATGAATTATTGATTCTTGCTGAAAAGTTTCTTCCAACTGATGAGTATGGAATACCATTAAATTATATTGATACTGTTGAGAATAAAGGCTTAGACTTTCGAAGCTGTAAACAAATAGGGCAAGACTTTTTAACTGATCCAGAACAAAGAATAGTCGGTGGTTATGACCATTCATACTTGCTTGATTTTTGTAATAATATAAACCCTAATGTAGTCGCCAAAGCAGCTTCATCGGATTATTCTATTGTGATGAAGGTTAAAACAACCCAACCAGCTTTACAGTTTTACTCGGGAAACTTCTTAAATAATTGCCCAGGACGAAAAGAAACGGTGTATGAAAATTATTCGGGATTTGCCCTAGAGACCCAGTGTTTACCAGATTCACCTAATCACCCTGAGTGGTTAACAAGTAATACACTTCTACAGCCGGGTCAGCCATATAGACATAAAACAATTTATCAGTTTATTTATTAACTCAGTTATTCTCGAGCGCTGACGCTCGAGAATAACTTAATATTTTCTTATTTATCTTCTACCATTTTATCCCAACGTTGCATTATCTTCATATAATCTTGCTTTGGGTTAAGCATGAAAGAAGTAATATCATTTGGCATATCAGCACCTAACTCTACAGAAAGTGTTCCTACTGGAAAAGTGACAAAATTTCCAGCATCACGAGCATCTTCATAAGGTTTTGCTAATGGAGGTATACCAGATGTGCCATTTTTCAAGGTAGAAATAGAAGTATCGGCTTTCACATATAAGCTTAGGTTTTTATCATGCATCCAATAATCGATCCATTTTTTTGCTGCTTCTTTGTGTTTTGCATCTTTTGGAATTGCCCAGCCAGGACCATTATAATCTAATGAAATAGCCTTAGTGCCATTGATGCTAGGGAATGGGTGCAAGCTAAAATTTTCGGGCAATTGATCTTTTTGGAATGGGCCAATATTCCACAAGCCTTGAGGAAGCATTGCTACTTTGCCTGATTGAAAGGAGGTTAATGCAACTGACCAAGGATCCGTTCCTGCACTGATTTTAGGATCGAAACATTTGGCATCGATCATTTTTCGGAATGCTTCAAAAGCATTCTTCAATGATTGGGTTTCAGAAAACTTTTTCTTCCCACTCATTAAATCATTAATCAGAGTATGGTCAGGTTTATCGTTGTTTGCTAAGCCCATTGCCAAGAAATAAATAAAAGGAGTCCATCCACCATTATTAGCAGCTAACAACATAGGTTGAACACCATGAGAATCCAACTTTGTACACGCTTGAGTTAACTCTTCTATAGTTTGTGGATATTGTGAAATACCAGCTTCTTTAAATAATGTATTATTGACAAAAACACCCATACCAGAAATTTGTAGCATAGCGTAATAAGTTTTATCATCGATACCAAGATATGGGATAAGCTCAGGTTTTATTCTATTGAGAAATGGTTGATCATTAAGTGGTATTAACTGGCCATTCCCTCCCCAATGCTGAATAAATTCGCGGTCAACCATGACGACATCTGGTGGGTTTCTTGCTTGGAACCGAGCAGGGATACTCGTAACCATATCGTTGCGGGCCATGTAGTTAAGTTTAATTTTAATGTCAGGATTAGCTTTTTCAAACCGTTCAATAATTGTTGGGAAGTTAGCCACTTCAGCACCAGCTCCTTTCCAACTTGAAACTTCAAGAGTGGTTATATCAGCATAAGTAGGGCTACTGAAAGATAAAGCTAGTCCACAATAGAGCGATAGTTTTTTGAGTTTCATCTATACACATCCTTTTGTTGTATTAATTCACTTGGCATCAATATTTGAATAAGCACGAAAAAGTGTTTAACACCACTGAAGAAAAACAAGTATGTGCGGTTTAAAAAAATTGATTCTAAGTTGTGAGATATGGTTGTAGAGAAACTTGCCCAACTACACGCAAAGCGATAGGCAAGTAGGTAATAAAAAGCGAACTCTCAAGCCCGCTTTTTATTTGGGTTTAAACTAATTATTCTTACGCGCTTGATTTAGACGATCTTTCGCTGCTAGAGCATCCCAGCGCTGTAGAATTTTGTTGTAATCTTGATTTGGATTTAACATAAATGAAGTGATGTCATTTGGCATTTCTGCACCTAAATCAACACCAACGGTACCAACAGGGAAGGTTACTTTGTGTCCCGCATTTCGAGCATCAAGGTATGGTTTGGCAAGAGAAGGCACACCATTGGTTCCATTTTTTAGAGTTGTAATTGATGTGTCTGCTTTTACATAAGTTGATAAGTTGGCATCTTGCATCCAAAAATCTACCCACTTTTTAGCGGCATCTTTATGCTTTGAATCTTTTGGAATAGCCCAGCCGGTTCCGGTATAGTCCATTACAATTGCTTTTTGGCCATTAATACTAGGGAATGGATGCAAGCTAAAGTTTTCTGGTAATCCATCTTTTTGGAATGGAGCTATATTCCATAACCCTTGTGGTAACATTGCAACTCGCCCAGATTGGAAAGTCGTAAGTGCGACAGACCAAGGGTCAGTACCTGCACTGATCTTAGGTTGAATACATTCCGCTTCTACAATCTTTTTCATCCCTTCAAAGGCCTGCTTGAAAGAAGCGTTATCCGCAAATTTTTCTTCACCAGAGACTAAACGATTAATCATTTCTGGATCCGGTGTATCAGAGTTCGCTAATCCCATAGCTAAGAAATAAACATATGGAGTCCAACTACCATTGTTGGCAGCCAATAACATTGGTTTAATTCCATTTTGTTTTAATTGACCACAAACCTTAGTTAACTCATCAATTGTTTGAGGGTATTGAGTTATGCCCGCTTTTTTAAACAAATCGTCATTGACATAAACGCCCATACCGGAAACTTGCATCATGGCATAATATGCAGAGTCACCTAAACCAAGATAGGGTTTTAAGCTTGGTTCTATGCGATTAATAAAGGGTTGGTCATTAAGTTTCATAAGTTGACCATTCCCCCCCCAATGCTGGATAAATTCACGATCGACCATTACAACATCCGGTGGATTTCCTGCTTGAAAACGAGCGGGAATACTTGTGATCATATCGTTACGAGCCATGTAATTAAGCTTTACTTTTATGTCAGGATTTTCTTTTTCAAATTTAGCAATAATATCCGGAAATCCAGCGACTTCTGTTCCTGCGCCTTTCCAACTGGATACTTCTAGAGTTGTGGCAGCTGAAGTAAGAGTGCTTGTTCCTAGCGTTAGCGCTAACCCGCAACACAAAGAGAGAGTTTTTAAATTCATATCTTTTTTGTCCTATTGTTATATGCAAATCACTTTGCTGTTATCTTCATTAATTTATTTAACTGCCCCTGCAGTCATGCCATTTACGATCTGTTTAGAGAGAGCAAAGAATACGATAAGCAACGGTAAAGAGGCTAAAACTGCTGCTGGGAATAGCTGTGTAGGGTCAACAGAATAGGTCCCTAAGAAACGTAATACCGCTGGCATAATGGTTAATTTGCTTTCGGAAGTAATAAATAACAGTGGGTTTACAACATCATTCCAAACACCAAGAGTGACAAAAATCGCTAGGGTGCCGGTAATTGGTTTCAACATTGGAAAAATTATGTACCAATAAGTCTTTAAGAATGTTGCTCCATCTAAAGTTGCGGCTTCTTCTAATTCTTTAGGGATAGCTTTCATAAAGCTAGTGTAAAAGAATACACCTAATGGTAAATGACCCACAGTATAGACGATAACTAAGCCTATATAGGTATCTAATAAGCCAAGGTCGCGCATAAATAAATATAACGGAGTTAGAGCAGCAAAGGGTGGTATCACCATACCTAACATAAAGAAAATATACGCAGTATTAGTTAATTTACCTTTAATCCTAGCTAATGGATAAGCAGCTAAAGATGAAAGAATAGCTACTGCAATAATTGTCGTAACGGTAATTCCAATCGTATTCATTACTGTTCCAAAATAGTTCATGTCTGATATGACATTTACATAATTAGAAAAATGTAATTCTGTTGGTAAGCCTAAAGGCTCTAACATTATTTCTTTACGGCTACGGAAAGACATAAAGATCATATAGACAACTGGCGATAGAATAACTGTAGTAATGAGGCACATAAGCCCAATTAACGAACCTTGCTTAATATTACGCGGCGTTAATAATTTCTTTTTGTGAGTTCTTTCCACAGTAGTGCCCACCATATTTTGAGTATCAGTTGAGGTAATGTTGTTCATTATATTTTATCCTCTCTTGAGCGTAAGTAGCTGTTTTGCAATATAGTAATAAGTGCAACAAATACAATCATTACAACGGAAAGTGCAGCAGCCATACCATATTTAAACTCTTGGAAGATAAGCATAAAAATACGTAAGCCTAATGTCATGGTTGAATAATCTGGCCCCCCACCAGTCATAATAAATGGGTATTCAAATGACTTTAATGTACCAATAGTTGCTAAGGTAATATTTACTGTAATTGCAGGGGCAAGTAGAGGAATATCAATATAAAAGAATGATTTGATTGGAGATACCCCATCAACTCGAGCCGCATCTTTTACTTCGGAAGAAATGCCAGCGTATCCTGCAAGGAATATTGCTGTTGAGTAACCAACAAACATCCATACGTGTACAGCTGCAACAGAAAAAATGGCTATTTGTGAATCACCTAACCAAACTTGTTGGAAGTTACCAAGACCAATAGAAGCGAGTAATTCGTTTAATCCCCCACCTAAAGGTGAGTATAAGTACTGCCAAATGTAACCAGCAATCACAAGAGAGAGCATTGATGGTACAAGAAGGGCCGTTCTTAACATATTTCGAACTTTAGGTATATTATAGAGAATAGAGGCAAAGATCAGACCTAAACCATTTTGAAAAATAACCACAGTGATGCCATAAACTAAAGTATTTTTAAGTACTTGTAGATATCTATGATCTTGAAATATAGCTTGATAATTTTCCAAACCAATCCACTTAGCCTCACCTATACCCGCATATTGTGTCATGGATAGGGAAACACCTTGCATAACTGGGTATATTGTAAATGTTAAATATAAAAATAATGCTGGTATTAAAAAATATAGTCGTTTGTCTATTCTCACAATCTCATCCTCTTTATTTTTTGCTTGATAAATGGATATAAGAAAATGAACTCTTACAAAACCTATCAAACTTTGAATTTAGACTAGCAGTTGTTTGGGTTAGTAAATGTGACAAAACTCAAACTAGTAAAACGTTTACACAGTTTGTCTTTATTCATTTCTTGTTTATATGCGGCAAATCACAAATAGGATATAAATAGTGTTAATAGGTTAACCAATAGCCTTGTGTTTTTGTTTTTTGGTTGTTAGTTTTATCTGGAATTGAATTTTAAAGGCTTGTAGTTATGGCAGACATAAAGTTATCAAATGTAAAAAAACGCTTTGGTAAAGTACAAACAATCCATGGTGTTGATTTAGAAATAAACCATGGTGAGTTTGTGGTATTCGTTGGCCCATCAGGCTGTGGTAAATCGACATTATTGCGCTTAATTGCGGGATTAGAAACGATATCTGATGGTGATGTATATATTGGCGACACTTTAGTTAATGATGTTGAGCCTGCAGAGAGGGGAATATCAATGGTATTCCAATCTTATGCGTTATATCCACATATGACGGTTGAGCAAAATATGGGTTTTGGCTTGAAAATGAATGGTGTAGCTAAAGATAAAGTTAAATCTCAAGTTGAGATTGCTGCAAGAACATTGCAGCTAGAAGAATTGTTAAAACGTAGACCTAAAGAGTTATCTGGTGGTCAACGTCAACGTGTTGCAATTGGACGAGCGATTGTTCGTAACCCTAAAGCATTTTTATTTGATGAGCCACTATCAAACCTAGATGCAGAGTTAAGAGTTGAAATGCGTTTACAAATTGCTCGCTTACACCAAGAATTAGATACGACAATGATTTATGTTACGCATGATCAGGTAGAAGCTATGACGTTAGCTGATAAGATTGTTGTATTGAAAGATGGAAGGATTGAGCAGGTCGGTTCGCCTTTAGATCTTTATAAAAAACCAACCAACATGTTTGTGGCCGGCTTTATTGGTTCACCAAAAATGAATTTTATTGACGTAAATGTCCAACGAGTAACGGTTGACAGTTTGGTTGTTAAGTTACCAGATGATCAGGTTATTGATATGCCTTTCGCTGGTTTAGGTGATGAGCTTGCTGGTCAAACTTTGAAGTTAGGTATTCGTCCTGAGCACTTAAATATGAAAGAAAAAGGAGAAGTTTGCATTAAATTTACTTCTGAGGTGGTTGAGCGATTAGGTAATAGTACTTATTTATTTGGTCAATATGTATACCAAGAAGGTTTCGTAGTACATCTTCCAAGTGATAAAGAAGTGAATGCATATGAAACTATTCCACTTTGGTTTGAACTTAGGAAGTGCCATATCTTTAATCAAGATGGGCAATGTATTAGCAACTAATTGAAAAATCAACGATTATAGGTCGCATGTCTTTGCGACCTTATTATCTACTTCCCTTTCATAATTCTATTTAATTATTATTTTGAAATAATATCAATGTTAAGCCTAGTCTTTTTTTGAATCATAATAATATCCTAATAAAGGAGAAAGTTTGATGTTGCTCACGAAAAATTGGTATGGTAATTATGTAAAATATATTAAACCAATTTTATTTAGTCCACCATTGGTGTGATGTGATTTATTAGTTAATGGAAGCTATATATGAAATGTTATCAAATGTACGTTGATGGTCAGTGGATCAATGCAAAGAATGGCAAATTAGATCAAGTTCTTAATCCTTCGACAGAAGAAATCATCGCTCAAATACAAGATGGTGATGCTGATGATGCAGAATTTGTGTTATCTGTGGCTAAAACTGCTCAACAAGGTTGGAAACGAAAGCCCGCTCGTGAAAGGTCGGAATTAATGAGAAAGTTTGCTCAAGAAATTCGTAATCAACGTGAGTTTCTAGCGGATCTTTTAGTTAAAGAACAAGGTAAATTGTTAAAAGTAGCTCTAGGTGAAGTTGATGTTGCCGCTTCTTTTATTGATTATGCTTGTGACTGGGCTCGTCAAATGGACGGTGATATTGTTCAATCTGATAATGAAAATGAACACATCTGGATTCAGAAAATCCCACGCGGTGTCGTTGTGGCTATCACTGCTTGGAATTTCCCCTTAGCTCTTGCGGGCCGAAAAATTGGCCCAGCATTAGTCGCTGGTAATACGATTGTTGTTAAGCCAACATCTGAGACACCATTAGCCACATTAGAGTTGGGCTATATCGCAGAAAAAGTTGGCATTCCTGCTGGTGTTCTTAATATTGTGACAGGTGGTGGGGCAAGCCTTGGTGGTGCGTTAACTTCCAATCCTATGACTAATATGGTGACAATGACAGGTAGTACACCTGTTGGTCAGCAAATTATTAAAGCATCTTCTAATAATATGGCTCATGTGCAATTGGAGTTAGGTGGAAAAGCCCCTTTCATTGTGATGGATGATGCTGACTTAGAACAAGCCGCTGCTGCAGCATTACATTCTCGCTTTGATAACTGTGGTCAAGTTTGTACATGTAATGAACGTATGTATGTTCATTCCGCCGTTTATGAAGATTTCATGTCGATTTTTATGGAAAAAGTAAAAGGCATTAAGGTGGGAAATCCCATGAATTCGGATTCTGATATGGGGCCAAAAGTTAACGCACGAGAACTTGAGCATATGGAGCAACTTGTTGCTCAAGCAATTGAAGAAGGTGCTACTTTAGCTTATGGCGGTAAGCGTTTAACTGGTGGTGAGTTTTCGCAAGGCTATTGGTTTGAGCCAACCGTGCTTACCAATGTTAAACAAGAGATGACGATTGTACATGAAGAGGCTTTTGGACCTATTCTGCCTGTGATCAAGTTTGATACTTTTGAAGAAGCTATTGGATACGCTAATGATAGTGACTATGGATTAGCGACTATGATTTGTACTCAAAATATTAAAAATATCCATCGTTTAACTCATGAACTTGAATGTGGTGAAATTTATGTTAACCGTGGCCATGGCGAACAACATCAAGGCTTCCATAATGGTTATAAATTGAGTGGTACTGGTGGTGAGGATGGTAAGTACGGTTTTGAGCAATACTTAGAGAAGAAAACCTTCTATGTGAATTTCGGTTAATTTATTTGTATTTATTCACGCTATTTTAAACAAAAATCTCAAACTTAAAACTGGCCCTCAATAGTTGGACAACCAACATTGGGGGTTATTTATGTCTAAATACATCAGAGAATTGAAACACAGCATTGTACAATGTTGTGTGACAGCAAACCTTCAGGAATCCTTGTCAAAGAGTTCTCTATTTCTATCTGCTAAATTAGTTATTTGGCCACAGTTAACATTGTAAACATCCCCTAAAATAGGTGCATTTCCATTTAGAGTTCTCGCGTTTAAACTGACTTAAACGGAGAACCATTATGAAAAAGTCACGTTATACAGAATCACAAATCGTTAAGACCTTAAAAGAAGTGGAAGCAGGTCGGAAAGTATCGGATGTTTGCCGTGAATACGGTATTGCTGACGCCACTTATTATATAATTGGAAATCGAAATACGGTGGCATGGAAAGCTCAGATATCAAGCGGCTAAAAGAGCTTGAGGAAGAGAACTGTAGATTAAAACAGATGTATGCCGGTTTGAGTTTAGACCATTCTATTCTCAAAGATGTGATTGAAAAAAGCTGTAAAACCATCGGTTCGCCGTGAGCTCGTTGATTATGTGCGAAAAGCACATAATGTTAGCTTACGCAGAGCTTGCCGAGTTGTTGGCATTAGCGACTCAGTTTATCGGTATCAATCAAATCCTCATCGAGATGATGGACTCATTTGTGCTCTTCAAAAGGCTGTTGAACGTTATCCTGCTTATGGTTTTAGTAAGCTATTTAAAACGCTGAGACGTTGGCAATATAAATGGAATCATAAACGTGTGCATCGCGTGTATCGTTTATTAAATTTAAATATGCGCCGTTGATGTAAGAAACGATTACCAAACAGAAACCCTGAACCACTTTGCGTACCAGAAAAAGCTAATGTGTGCTGGTCTATGGATTTTATGAGTGATTCATTAATGTGCGGTCGACGTTTTCGTACTTTTAATCTATTGGATGATTTTAATCGTGAAGTACTCGCAATAGAGAGCGATTTGAGCTTACCTACAGCTCGCGTACTTCGAGTGCTTGATCGCGTTATTGCGTGACGGGGTTATCCAGAAAAGATAAGAATGGATAACGGACCTGAATTTATTTCAGTCCAATTAGCTGATTGGGCTGAGCTCAGCGGTGTTGAGCTCGAGTTTATTAAACCAGGGAAACCAACATAGAACTCATATACAGAACGCTTTAACAGAACATACCGTGATGCCATTTTGAATATGTATGTCTTTAAAACATTAAATGAAGTTCGTGAATTAACAGAAAATTGGTTAAACGAATATAACCATGAACGGCCACGTGACTCATTGGATGATTTAACCCCGTGGGAATACTTGGTCAAATCACAACAACGAGAAAACTCTAATTTTGAGTGTCACTAAAAAAGGGATGTTTACACGTTCACTCAAAAAAATAAATAAGATTAAGTGTTCATAAAACTTGATTACAAATTTTTTATACTAACTAAAATTTTTAAAAAAATCAGTTTCTATATTTTCAATAAATTACTTTAACTTGATCACAAAAATATTTCATTTATTTACTCATAATGTAAACGTTTACCTTTCTAGGGCTGGGATTGGTAAGCCTATAATAACTATTGAAACAAAAGGATATTATCGTGAACTTTAAGATAGATTCTATCGCCTTAGCTGTTTTATCAGGGGTATTGATAACAAGTTATACGGCGACCTCAACACCAGTTTATGCTGAGACAAAAGCTGAGAAACAAGAAGATTTAAGTAGTATTAGTGTACCAATCGAATTAACGGATGATGCTTTTTTGGATAAAACAGAAACATCGTTTACTTCTTATGCTAAGCAAGGGAATGCTTTAAAAGTACATTTTGATGCTGTTTCTAAAGATGAAGCAAATTCAAAATGGCCTAATATCAAGCTTCACCCAATTGCAGGGACATATGATTGGCTTAATAAAGGTGGTCTGAAACTTAAATTAGAAAACCCAGGAGATCGTAAGGTGCGATTTGAATTGAAAGTCGCAGATAGTATTGGAATTATGGGGGCAGAAGCACATCAATTAGATTTGCCTATTTATTTAGATGCTGGTGAAACTAAAACAGTTGACTTTCTTTTTAATGGTACAGCGCGAGGATTAGAGGGTTACCGCGGTGGTAGTGAGCTTGACTTGAAAAATATTGCTGAATTTCAATTTTATGCAGTGGGTCCAATAGAACAACAAGAAGTCATTATCCATTCAATCGATTATATTGAAGGGACTGGAGACTTTGTTAAATCTCAAGCACGTACAAATACTGTTATTCAAACCGAGATCCCTAGTTTATTGACTGTCGCAAATTTTGAAAATTCTGAAGATATGGCCAAGATTGAGCGACATACGGGGACTAAAATCAAATCAATATCTTCCCATTCAGGGCGAGCATTGCGAGTTACTTATACAACCGATGATGCATATCCTACAGTTAAATTTTCAGCAGGAAATAAAAAAGGTCAAGTATGGGATTGGTCTCATCATGGTGATGCTGCATTGGCTTTTGATGCAAAAAACTTAGGTGAGAGTGGTGTTCAACTATTTGTACGAGTTGACGATGATCTTGATGAGAAACTAGGTGGTCAATCAAATGGTTCAGCACATAGCCGAACTGGATATGTACAAATTG
The DNA here is from genome assembly GCF_002218005.2 of Vibrio algivorus. Taxonomy (GTDB): domain Bacteria; phylum Pseudomonadota; class Gammaproteobacteria; order Enterobacterales; family Vibrionaceae; genus Vibrio; species Vibrio algivorus. Next base: position 828,969 of record NZ_AP018679.1, on the reverse strand, counting down.
CACCGAACTCGGATGGAACCTATTATTTTACACTCAAAGACTTAGCTGAGGGTTTAAGCTCGGGTATGCGAGGTGAACCACCTAAGAAATCTTTTGCTGCGACTCAAGTTGTTTTTGGTTGGGGAGAAGGGCAATTAAACCCATCTAATATCGTTAGTTTTCAGCTTTACATGATGAACCCTACAACGACGTCGGAGTTAGAATTTGATAACTTCCGCTTAATACCAAATTTAAGCACTGATACAGAGCGCTACGTAGGTTTAGTTGATAAATTTGGACAATACACACAAGAAGATTGGCCATTAAAAGTTTATGACGAACAAGAATTAAAAGAACATGGCAAAGAAGACCTTGCATTAGCTAAATCTGCCACATTAATGCCTGACCGCAGTAAGTTTGGAGGGTGGAAAGAAGGGCCAAAATTAAAAGGGACTGGATATTTCCGTACTGAAAAAATAGAAGATAAGTGGGCTCTTGTCGATCCTGAAGGTTACTTATATTTTGTTACAGGTTTAGATAATATTCGTCTTGATGATAGCTATACCGTTACTGGTGTGGACTTTGCTGATGCAAAAGATATTGATACGAGTATCATCCGCCCAAGTGAAATTTCTACAGGTGGGTATATAGAAAATACCGATAAACGTGTTGTGAAATCAGATTTACGACATGGAATGTTTACTTGGTTACCCGATTATAAAGACAAACTTGCTGATAACTATAGCTTTAACCCAATGGTACATGCTGGACCATTGAAACATGGTGAAGTGTTCAGTTTTTATGCTGCGAATTTACAACGTAAATATGGAACTGATACACAAGTTCAAACTCATGATGTGTGGCGTGATGTGACCTTAGCTCGCATGCAAGATTGGGGCTTTACCTCTTTGGGGAATTGGTCAGAGCCTAGCGCTTTCTATGGCAATAAAAAAGTACCTTACACGGCACACGGTTGGATTACAGGAAAACACCAAAAGATTAGTACTGGTAATGATTACTGGGGACCATTGCATGACCCGTTTGATCCAGACTTCCGAAAATCAGTAGCAGAAATGGCAAAGAATGTAGCTGATGAAGTAAAAAATGACCCGTGGTGTATCGGTTATTTTGTCGATAACGAATTAAGTTGGGGGAATACCGAGGTAGATGCAAACCATTATTCACTTGCAGTCTCTGGGCTAAAAATGAAAGAAAGCGAAAGCTCAGCTAAAAAAGCATTCGATAAGGTATTAAAAGATAAATATGGTTCAATTGATAAATTGAACAAATCATGGGGGATACAAGTTAAATCTTGGGATGAGTTTTCACAAGGGTTTAATTTTACAGGCGATTATACTTCTTCAGTAAAAGAAGATCTCAGTCAACTGCTCTTTGTTCTTGCTGATCAATATTTTAAAGTTGTGAATGGAGAGATGCGAAAAGTCATGCCACACCATTTGAACTTAGGCTCTCGTTTTTCTGATTGGGGTATCACTCCTGAAGCAGCTAAAGCTGCCGCTAAATATGTTGATGTAATGTCATATAATCTTTATGCCAAGGACTTGGAATCAAAAGGAGATTGGAGTCGTTTAGAGGAGTTAGATAAACCAAGTATTATTGGTGAATTCCATTTTGGAGCGCTTGATTCAGGCTTATTCCATCCAGGGATTGTGAGTGCAGATGATCAACAAGGTCGTGCTGATGCATATAAGCATTATATGGAAAGTATTATCGCAAATCCGTACTTTATAGGAGCCCATTGGTTCCAATACATGGATTCGCCTGTAACTGGACGTGCATGGGATGGTGAAAATTATAATGTTGGTTTTGTGACAGTTACCGACACACCTTATAAACCATTGGTGGAAGCGGCAAAAGAAGTAAATAGAAGCTTATACCAAAGACGGTATGGTAATTTGAGGTGAACAATAAGCCATTGAATTTGTTGTAAATAGGGGCTTCGGTCTCTATTTTTATTTCTAAGGTATGAAATTAACAAACAATTTATAATTCTTTAAATAAGTTGATGAAATTTGATTGCCTTCATTAATGTGTGATCCAAATTTACAAATTGGTTTTCCAATTAGGGTATTGTTAGTGTAATCGTTTAACTAAATGGTAAATAAAATGAATACACAATATTCGAAAGCAGTAACTTATGCGTTAATTGTCGCATTAGGCGGTTTTGTTTTTGGTTTAGATGCAGCAGTGGTTTCGGGAACTGTTCGGTATATCAGTGCTGAGTTTGATTTAACTAATATGCAACTAGGTGTTGTCGTTAGTGCACCAAGTTTAGGGGCGATTATCGCTCTTTTAATTGCAGGTAAGTTGAGTGATAAATTTGGTCGCAAACATACATTGATAGGTATTGCTGGATTGTATTTATTTTCAGCTATTGGCTCAGCGCTTTCTACTTCTTTTGAAATGCTTACTGCTGCACGGTTTATTGGTGGTTTAGCATTCTGTTCATTATCTATTGCTTCTATGTATATTGGTGAAATTTCTCCAGATAGAGTTCGTGGTAAGTTAGTTTCAGCCAATCAACTAAGTATTGTGTTGGGGTTATCTTCTACATACTTTATCAATTATTTTTTAGTCTCAAATCTTTCGGAAGGAAGCTTGTTTTTTTCTGAGGCGAATATTTGGCGTACAATGTTTGCGACAGAAATTATTCCCGCACTAATTTGGTTTATCTTATTGTTTAAAGTTCCGCAGTCCCCTCGTTGGTTGATTTCCAAAGATCAAGATGCAAAAGCTAAAGCTATTCTAGTTGAGCTTTACCAAAACGAAGAAGAGAGCAGTGCTATATATAGAGATATTCGTTCTCGTATTGAAAACTTTTCTCAACCAAAGTATTTACATCAGATTCATGCTTTGTTCTCTACACGTATGCGTAAAATGGTCTTAATTGGAGTGACAATCGCAATTGTGCAGGGGATTACAGGGATGAATGCAATTTTGTTCTATGCACCTACAGTGTTCGAACAAATTGGTTTCAGTGGTAATGCTGCATTCCAGCAAGCGACATACGTTGGTATTGTCAGCTTTATTTTTACACTATTTGCTATCTTGTTCATTGATAAAGTAGGTAGAAAACCACTTATTGTTCTTGGGTTAACTGCAGCAGTGATTAGTCATACGATGTGTTGGTATGGTTTTAATAATGCAAGTTATATGGTGACAGAAAAATCAGTACAAAGTTTATCTACAGTTATGGATACGGCACCATTAGAGCCATTAATCAATCAGTCTTTTGAGAAAGATACTGAATTTAAACAGGCACTTTCAAGTGTTTTAGATACGTCAACGTTGAAGAAAGTCGAAGCAACTATTATTGAGGCTTCTATCCATATAAGCCCTGTATTAGTACTAATCGGTATATTAGCGTTTATTGCCGCTTTCCATATTTCTATTGGTCCAATTATGTGGGTGTTGTTTTCTGAAATATTCCCGAATTCAGTACGTAGTGCTGCGATTCCTATGTGTGCATTAGTGACTAGTATTGCAAGTTACTTAATTCAACAATTCTTCCCATGGCAACTGGCGAATATGGGGGCAGCAAATACATTTTTATCTTATGCAGGCTTTTCATTGATAGGTTTAGTGGTCTTGTTCTTCTTATTACCTGAGACTAAGAACAAGAGTATTGAAGAAATTGAACTAGCGTTAAGTCGTTCGTAAAATATCGATTCATAATGCAAAAATATAGAGCATCACCAGAAATGGTGATGCTTTTTTGGGGATGAATGACCGGTGGATTTGAACTACAAAAAGAGTACTTTTTTTGTACCATCAAGTTCAACGGTAAGTTCAAGATTGGAGTGTGTGGCCTCCATTTCTATAATGATTAAGGCTCTTCCTTGGTGAGTCGTGATGCATTGTTCTTTCGATGTATGAATCTTATGAGGTTGAATACTTGAGGCTGAGCCGTTATCTACCCCTATGATCTTGCCGCATGTTGTGCTTACTTTGATGTTTTTTTCTTGATGTCTAACAGGGTTATTATCTTGATCTGCTAACTGTATAACCAGTTGTTTCAGATTAGAGTTATGAGTGGATTCATCTATAATTTGTATTTGAGTTGCCTCATTACTGGTTGAAATAAATTCTTGAGTAACGATTTGTCCCTCATTGAAGCCTTTTGCGATTAATTGTCCATTATGGAAAGGAAGAGCCCAACGGAAAAAACGGTCTTCTTGTTCAGGCAGATACTGTTGACCAATACAGCGATTGTTCAACCACAGTTCCACTTGTTCGCAGTTAGACAGAACTTCAACAATTATCCATTCATCTTGTGAGTAATTCCAATGTTGATTTCGTTCTTCCCATACCCAAAGGGCTTGTTTCCATGCGTTGGGATCAGTAGCTTTAGCGCTACAAGTGGAAGGATCAATAATGAAGTCAGTTTTACTCGCTTGTTGGGTTGAAATATGCACCATAGGTTGTTCAGTCCATAATGATTGGAATAAGTAGTAGGATTGCTTTTCAAAGCCTGCTGCGTCCAGTAAACCACTGTTTGTGGTGCGCATTGGCCATTGATTATGGCTTTCTCCCATATAATTAATGCCTGTCCATAAAAATAGCCCTGCGACATGTGGACGATCTAATACTGCTTTCCATTCATGCCATTGAGGTAGGTTTTCGTTCCCGATAATAGGCAGCTTAGGGTAGTTCTCATGACCGTAGTCATATATAACACGACGGTAGCTAAAACCAATAACATCAAGTGCATCTGCATAACCGGATAAGTAGCTGGCGGAAGGAAGAATACAGTTGGCGGTGACAGGCCGAGTGGTGTCCAATTCTTTAACCCACTGAGACAGCTTGTTTGCGGTTTGACCAATATCGTATTGATGCTGAGGTAAGTCACTCAGAGCTTGTTTGATTTCTTGTGGAGTATGAGGGGGTAGGCTCCAGAAGTAGTTACCATCCCATTTAGCATCAAAAAATCCTGTTGCTTGTACATTTCTTGGATATGTCCATTCAACCTCATTACCGATACTCCACATAAAAATACAAGGATGGTTGAAGTGACTTTTTAATGTATTTTTCAAATCTCGTTCAGCATTAATTTGAAAATCAAAGCTATAGCCTTGTGATTCAAAATCGTCATGCTGATTACCCATATTGAAACGTTTATCTTTAGGGTAATCCCATTCATCAAAAAATTCATCTTGGACTAAGAAACCAAGTTGATCACAGAGTTCTAGAAGTTCAACAGAGGCTGGATTATGTGCGATACGAATTGCATTAACACCAGCTTTCTTGAGTTTGGTTAGTCGGCGTATCCAAACTTCTCTAGGGACTGCGGCCCCGACAAGTCCACCATCATGGTGTAAACACACTCCTTTGATCTTCATTGATTGGCCATTGAGATAAAAACCAGTATCAGCACAAAAATGAATATCTCGAATACCGATATTGGTTTGAACCTCATCAACTATTATATTGCCTTGATACACACGAGTTTGGACTTGGTACAGAGAGGGTGAACTTGGGGACCAAAGTTTAGGTGTGTTGAGTAGTAGGTCTAACATAATGGAGTGGGAACCTTGGGCTAAAGTTACTTGTTGTTGCTTATTAGCTACTAAATTGTTCTCCCAAAAGACACTAGTATCTATCTTGAGTGCTACATTTCCTGGCTGATCATTCTGGAGTTGTAAGCTTTGCTGTATTAAGGCTGTATTTGCATCAATGACTGTTGAGCATAACTGGTTTTCCCAAATTGGGATATAGATATCTTGGGTTGTAATTAGTTCAACATTACGATAAATACCAGAACCGGTATACCAACGACTATCAATAAATCGACGACGATCGACTTGGATTTCTAATTGGTTATTAGCTTGTAAATAGTCGGTAATATCGAGTACAAAAGGGGCATATCCATAAGCCTGATAGTGTAATTCCTGTTGGTTGAGCCTAATTGTGGCATGATTATAAATGCCATCAAACACTAAAAAAGCCTTGCGCTGCATATTAAAAAGAGGGTTATCAAAGTCTTTTCTATACCAGCCTATTCCTCCCGGTAAATAACCAGTTGCACCATCACACTCTGGATTAAAGTCCTGCTTAATGCTCCAGTCGTGAGGTAGTTGAATTTCTTCCCATGCAGATTCTTGTGGAATCTCATTGAGTTGAAATTGCCAATTATGATTAAATAATGACTGATAGCGGCTGGCTTGCTGATCTAGTGAGTTCATCGTTAAATCCTCTAAGAAGCGAAAGAGCTATAAATAAAAAAGGTTCTCATGATTAATATGAAAACCTTTTCAATGTGGAGAAGATAACCTCACTGATATACCTAGGTGGTGAACAAACAGTGAGGTTTTAACTAACCAATTAATTACTGTTTTGGAAGGTACCCGCATTTAAAATTTGGCGTTTGATGCGATAGCGACAAATAAAGTTCCAATTCCAAGAGTTATCATATTTATGGCAGAGACCCCATTCCAGACCTGGATCAGGCAACTTGCCTTCTTCTAGGTTGCGAAAGATACCTAAAGCTTCAGGTGCGCCTTTGATATGGGCCATAATTTGAAAATTGATACCATCTGATGCCCATTGAATGGTGTTTTTTTCAGGCCCATCTGTCGTGATCAATGACGCTATACCGTTGTTTTGATGCCATATTGCGACTTCGTGACCAGAGTTTGAAATTGGGTTGAACTCTGACTTGATATAAGGGCCGAGTATATTATCTGCAATAGCTACGCCATGCTTAATTTCACGGCCACCCATGTTCATTTCTTCACCCATGGTTTCACCTTTATAATAAAGATAAAATTTATTGTTAAAATACATGAGGCAAGGATCATGTACTTTGTGGCTATCAAAACTGCCTTTCGATTTTATATGGAATCGGTTGTCTTCATCGCCTTCCCATTCTCCATCTTTTTCAGGGCTTAAAATTGGCGCATCAGATGTATTCCAAGGTCCATATGGAGAATCAGCCCAAGCGATAGCAATTTCTTCAAATTGACGATTGGTATATGGTGCTTGCACTGTTTGATAAACTAAATAATATTTACCATCATGAGCAAGTACCTCTGGTGTGAAAACAGCTCGATCATCATAACGACCGGGTTGACCTGGTTGAATTGCGGATCCTTGCTCTTTCCATACGTACCCATCTGATGATGTTGCATGCCATACTTCGGTTTGATCCCATGGAAAAACTTTATCATCAGGGTTACCAGTAAAACCTTTGGTTTCCCCTTTACCTTTGGTATACCAACAGTGGTAATGCTCATCAACTTGAATGACGGCAGAAGGATCACGACGAATGACGCCTTCCTCAAAAGCGAAATCACCTTTTAATTCTTCGACCTCAAATTCTATTAGCCACTCTGGGCCACGGTTATCATAACCGCGGTCAATTGCACGTTGCGAAGCTAAACTGAGTTTTTTAATTTCTGACATCTTTACACACCTCTACAAAAGATTAAGTCAACGTAAACTAAGAACGGCCAATCTGCAAATTGATTTACATGTTAATTATCATTTATTAACCAATTGGTGATTTGCCGCACATTTATGAAAATTCATTATGTTTACGTTTTTTATGCAAATTATTGTTTATTAAGTACTTATTGGTTTCTTTCTCCTTTTTATGTTAAACGTTTACACCTGTCCTGGTTAACCTTAATCAAAATGTTAAATATATCACTAATTTAATATGAACAATTTGTTATTTTTTAAATGAATATATTGGCAATGAATAATAAATAACCACATTTAAATAAGGAAATATAATGAACAAGCAGTTTAGATACTCTATATTGAGTGCCTCTTTATTATTATCGCTTTCGGCTAACGCGGCAATTGAAGAAGGAATGAATTACCATGGTTATGCTAAAGCAGGTATTGGTATTACAAATGATCCTGTTTTAAATAAAACGGCATATGACTGGGCAAATACAGGAAGTAATGTATTTCGTTTACCAGGTAATACTTATACTGATACTTCAGCTGGTCGTTTAGGGAATGAATCAAATTGGGTCGAGATGCATTTTGATTATGGTTACGCAGCTAAAAATGATATGAACTGGGGTGTAAACGCTAACATTGTTTATGGTACAGAATTGGCTTTAGATGAGTTCTATGTGGTTGCAGATGGTGTTATTTCAACTAATCCTTCTGCAACATTTTGGGCTGGTAAGCGCTATTATGGGCGTGTAGAAACCTTTTTAACTGACTCACAGCCGTTATCAAGCGATGGTGCTGGTTTTGGTATAGATAACATTGATATAGGAATTGGTAACCTTTATTTAGGGGTGACTCGTAATTTATATGATGAAGGTGCCAATGGAGCAGGTCCAGCTGGTGGTGATGATGACTCTGGTGAAATGATCGCATTTAGTACTTCATTACGTGACATCGTATTAGCCGAAAATCTATCACTTAACCTTTATGCTAATTACGGAACATATATGGGGCCGAATCGAGATGAAGAACATCCATCAGGTAATGGTACTTATAAAGATATGAACCCTGATGGCTACCAAGCTGCGGCTAAGTTACGTTATGGTGATTGGACAAATTGGGACGAGTTATTTGTTCGGTATAGTCGTAATGCTACAGGATCATTAACACGAGGCTCATGGGAAGCGCTTGCGACTGACCAATTCGGTGCGTTTTTCCAAGGTTATAAAGAGCTCACAGACTCTGTTCGATTAAACTATATTGCACAACATGAAAATGCAAAATTTGATGAAGAAGCTCGAGCGCGTGCAGGGACACAACTATATGAATCAAATTGGAATACATTTGTTGTCCGTGGGACATATGTTTGGAATGAGAGAACGTCAACAGAAATTGAAACTGGTTATGAATTTGTTGATTTAAAAGGAGTTAATAAATCAGATGATGGCACCAATGATGGTTATAAAGTGACTTTGGCTCAAAATTTACACATTGGAGGCAGTTTTTGGGATCGACCTGTCATTCGTTTATATGCAACCTATGCAGATATGAATGTTGAATCAAAAGTCTATGACCGTTGGGCTATTGATGGTGATATTCCAATGGGGAGCTCCGATGCTTTATCATTTGGCGTTCAATTCGAAGCTTGGTGGTAACGTTTTCCCATTTTGATGTAGATCAGCAACCTTTGACATGAGGTTTGTAGGTTGCTGATATTTATAACTAATAGAGGTAGCCCATAATGAAAAAATCATATATAGCTATTATGTTGGCTAGTGTGTTAATGACAACTTATGGATGTCAACACACTAAAGCGCCAGAAACACAAACCGTTGATGGTGATAATATCCCTGTCTCACTCCCTGACTTTGAATCGGATTCTTTTTTTAACAATATTGCCGTTTCTCATGCCAAAGTAGAAAAAATAATGGATCAAGGTGTTACCGCAGGTTCAAATGCTTTAAAAATTAGTTTTGATGAAGTCTCTGAAGTTAATAAATTTAAGTTTTGGCCTAATATAAAAATAGTACCTAGTGAAGGTATTTGGAATTGGAATTCCAAAGGTAGTTTTAAGGTAGATGTAACAAATCCAAGTGATACTTCAGCAAATATTATATTTAAAGTTGTAGATAATATTGGCTCATTGGGAGCACAAACTAATCAGTTAAATTATGCTATCAGTATCCCTGCGGGCGAAACGGAAACCGTTGAGATGTTATTTAACGGTGGAAAGCGAAAATTAAATAACTATTGGGATGGAGACCAGCTAGATTTACGGAAATTAGTTGAATTGCAAGTGTTTGTTCAAGGCCCAATAGATGCACAAACAGTTGTGCTTGATAATTTTGAATTAATTGATGCAACGGGTGACTTTATTTCAGCTAAAGAACAAATCATTGATGTTGGCCCTGTGCCTACAGTGAAAGTCATTACTGATTTTGATAGTGGTGAAGCGAGTTATATATCTGAACGCAGTGTGTCAACCAGTGTTAAAACAGTAGATACAGCGGAAGGACAAGGAATAGAGGTGCAATATTCATCAGAGAATGCGTATCCAAACCTTACGTTAGCACCAAAAGATAAATGGGATTGGTCAAAAGAACAAGATTTTAACCTAGCATTTGATATTGAAAATCCGACGAATGAACCTATTCAAATGTTTGTTCGTGTAGATCAGGCTGAAAATAAAAACTGGGGTGGCACGGCGGATGGTGTGACAGATAGTATGTCAGCATATATGACTCTCGCACCCCACGAAATGAATACCTACTATATGTCATTGTCTCAGTTAAGCGGAAAGTTAGTTTCGGGTATGAGAAGTGAGCCGCCTAAAAAATCCTATAATGCCCAAAAAATTAGCTATGGGTGGGGTGAAACAGAGTTAAACCTTTCTAATATCAAATCAATCCAACTTTATTTACAAAATCCAACAAAAGACACTCGTATTATTCTAGATTCTGTCCGCCTAATTCCTAATTTAAATGCGGATGCTACTCGATATGCAGGTCTCGTTGATGAATTTGGTCAGTCTACCCATGCAGATTGGCCCGAAAAAATTCATTCAATAGATGAGTTGAAAAAACAAGGAAAAAAGGACTTAGAAAGCCTGAAAACCGCCAAACTACTGGCCGACCGAAGTAAATTTGGTGGATGGAAAGATGGACCAAAATTAGAGGCAACTGGCTTTTTCCGAACAGAAAAAGTCGATGGAAAATGGTCACTCGTTGATCCTGAAGGGCATTTATTTTTTATGACAGGCTTAGATAATGTTCGAATGGATGACACTGTGACGATTACAGGCGTTGATTATGAGAATCCTGATGAGCGTAGTGGCCGTTTTGTACCATCTGAACTGCGACATTCTATGTTTACTTGGTTACCAGAAGAGGATGATCCGTTAGCTAGTAATTACGATTATGCGACCTATGTGCATTCGGGTGCGTTAAAAAAAGGAGAGGTTTTCAGCTTTTATCGAGCAAATTTAATGCGTAAATATGACATTTCGAAAGAAGAAACGATGAGAATATGGAAAGATGTCACATTAGAAAGAATGCGAGATTGGGGCTTTACAACATTGGGCAATTGGATTGATCCAATGTTTTACGACAATGGGAAAGTTGCTTATGAAGCCCATGGTTGGATTACGGGTGATTATCAAAGAATTAGCACTGGCAATGACTACTGGGGGCCTATTCATGATCCATTTGATCCAAAGTTTCAAGAAAGTACTCGAAAAATGGCAGAACGGGTTGCAAGTAAAGTCAGTGATAATGATCCTTGGTTAGTTGGAACGTTTGTCGACAATGAAATCAGCTGGGGAAATGTCATGAATGAAGCTAACCATTATGGGTTAATCATTAATGCATTGAGCTACGATGCCAAGGAAAGCTATGTCAAAAAAGCGTTTACGACACATTTGAAATCTAAATATAAAACCATTGCGGCTTTAAATAATGCTTGGTCGACTGATATTGGTTCTTGGGGAGAGTTTGAAAAGTCTTTTGATTATAGAGAAAAATTAAAACCTGGTATGAAAACAGATTATTCTGAACTTCTACAAATATTAGGTGAGCGATATTTCTCTATTGTAAAAAAAGAAATCAAAAGAGTATTACCTCACCACTTATACTTAGGCGCACGCTTTTCTGATTGGGGGCTAACACCTGAAATAGCAAGAGCAGCAGCTAAATACGTTGATGTAATGAGTTATAACCTTTATGCCAACGATATTACAGATAATACAAAAGCACATTTCCAACAGTTCTTAGCTGAATTGGATATGCCTAGCATGATTGGTGAGTTCCACTTTGGTTCAACTGATTCTGGATTATATCATGGTGGCATTGTCAGTGCTGCTAGCCAGTCTGAGCGAGCCAATATGTATACCCATTATATGGAGTCTGTAATTGATAACCCATATTTTGTTGGCGCACATTGGTTCCAATATCTTGACTCACCAGCAACAGGTCGAGCTTGGGACGGTGAAAACTATAACATTGGTTTTGTCACTATTGCCGATCAACCATATGAAGAGTTAGTTGAAGCAGCCAAACAGGTGAATATTAATTTATATCAACAACGCTTTTCAAAATAAATATTAAACCAGCCCTTTTGATAGAAAGGGCTGAATTCTCATATAGATATAAAACATAAGGACGGTTTTATGAAAAAGCAAACTTTATCATTCGCGATAGGTTTAAGTATTATTAGCGGGCAGGCTTTGGCACAGTCTCCATTCGAATCATTTGAAGTTTTTAGTGCTGGTGATGTTGTTGATTCAACCAGTAATATATCCAATATTATTAGTCTGGATCAATGTACAAATGGAGAAAAGTCGCTCAAAGTCAATTATGACTCTACTAATCAATGGAATCCTATGAAGCTGACGTTATCATCGCCAATAGATGCTAGCCAAGTAACTCATATTTCTTTTGATGCGATTAATACTTCATCTGAAACAGCTGAACTGCTTATAAAACTGATAGATAGTAATGATAACGATGCGTGGCATTGGATGACAATTAACGCCAATACAACAGATGTTTATTCCATCGATCTTTCATATGTAGATGGAAATAATACAGGCTCAATAGATTTATCTGATATATCAGTTATTGACTTTGGTAATGCCGGAACAGTGAATGATGTCGAAGTTTTTATTGATAACCTGCGTTTGTCTGATGGAAGTTCAACAGTGGGGTCTGGTTGTAATCTAGGCGATACTGGTGACACAGATTCTGGTGACACAGATGCTGGTGACACAGATGCTGGTGACACAGATGCTGGTGACACAGATGCTGGTGGTACTTTTGAGTCCAATCTTCGTACAGGCGGCGGTAGCTTGGGTGGGATTGGATTATTAATGTTGACAATAATGGGCTTATTACGTCGTAAAAATAAATAGTTATCAATATGTAAAGTTCCTCTCTTTAATATGCAAATTAAAGAGAGGAACTTTATGCTCTCTGATATCGTCTATTAAATTCTTGATCCATACATTTCTTTCATCCCTCCCCGAACCATTTAGGTTGATCTAAGTCACTAAATTGGTTGTCCAATTTTGTTTTATTGATGTACAGGTAACAGAATTAATACACCGTGCATGTTGACCTATTGCTCAGGAAAATTAAAGGTGTAATTATTATTCATAGGTGTGATGCCTTAGTATGGTTTGGGTTTATTGATTAACAATCTATAGGGCTATTAGACTGGTCCGAATATTGTAGCTGAACTTGCCATAACTTCACTGCTTAGGATGGATAGTGTGATATGAAAAATATAATAAACAGGTTAATAAATGGTATTTCCATAATCTCAATGTTAATTATGGTTACCTTAGTTTTTATGAATGTCTTATTAAGATACTTTTTTGATTCTGGCCTTCCATGGTCTGAAGAGATCGCAAGAATCGCGTTCGTGTGGGTCGTTTTTTTAGGAATTATGATTGCAAATAGAGATAGGGATCATTTACAAGTTGATATTGTGACTTCAAGGTTAAGTGGTGTAATAGGTAATGTTGTCTTTTTATTTCAAAGACTAATAACAGTATTTGTTTTGATTTCAGTGATTATAGGTGGTTCAAAGCTGATTATTTTAACTAAAGATCAGGGTCTCCCTTCTACCGGCATTCCTACGCCTATTATCTATATTGCTGGGGTTGTTGCATGTTCAATTCTTTTATTAACAATTATTGCATCTATATTTTCTAAAAAAGGAGTCAACTCATGATTTGGCTTTTCTTAATCTCTTTATTTCTACTTTTATTTAGTGGAACGCCCGTTGCAATTGCCATGTTAGGCTCTGCTGCAATTATGCTTGCGACTATGGGATTGTACGACCATCAAATTATGGCCGAGTATTTTATTAATGGTGCAAATAACTTCTCATTGATGGCGATACCTTTCTTTATTTTAACTGGCGAAATTATGAAGCAAGGAGGAGTCTCCAAGCGTATTGTTGATTTTTCTTTATCTTTGGTTGGCCACATTAAAGGTGGTTTAGGTTATGTTGCTATCATCGCGGGCTTAATTTTTGCTGGCTTGTCGGGATCTGCTGTCGCTGATACAGCAGCATTAGGTGCTATCTTAATTCCAATGATGATGTCGAAAGGGTATTCAGCGCGTTCTTCTACCGGAATTATTTGTGCTGTAGGTATTATTGCGATGGTAATTCCACCATCAATTCCAATGATTGTATTTGGTGTTATTGGTGGTGTCAGTATCACTAAAATGTTTATCGGAGGTGCTCCAGCAGGCTTACTAATGTGCCTAGGCTTATGGTTTATGTGGCGATACTTATACCGTGATACAGAGATTGCTGTTTTTGATAGAAAAACATGGGGCGAGCGTGGTAAAGCCTTTCTGAGTGCATTCTGGGCTTTAATGTTACCGGTCATTATCATTGTGGGTTTGAGAGGTGGCATTTTCACACCAACAGAAGCCGGTGTTGTTGCTGCAATTTATGCCACAATAATTTCTTTCTTTTATAAAGAATTAAAACTGAAAGATTTGATGAGCATTTTCATTTCAACTACTAAAACGACAGGTATTGTGATGTTTATTGCAGCTTCTGCAATGGTATCTGCATATGCCATTACGATAGCACAAATCCCTCAAGAATTAGTTGCAATTTTAAGAGATATTTCATCATCACCAATGATAATTCTCTTAATTATTATGATCTTCTTACTACTCGTTGGCTGCGTGATGGACTTAATCCCAGCTATTCTAATATTTGCTCCAGTATTATTACCGGTTGTCATATCTTATGGTATTGACCCTATTTATTTTGGTGTATTAATGGTTATCAATCTAAGTATTGGTTTAATAACCCCACCAATTGGAACCGTTCTTTATGTTGGAGCAAGTATTTCAAATATTAAAATAGGAGAGCTAGCAAAAGGAATTGCACCATTTTTATTAGTGCATGTAATAGTTATGTTACTGCTAATTTTATTCCCTAAAATTATAACTTACCCAATAGAGTTATTAGGTTAAACAAGGAAATCAATATGAAACTTTTAAAAAAAACATTTATAGCTTCAAGTGTTGCTTTATCCTCTATATCTGCACAAGCATTCTGGGGGGATGACACAACAACTATTAAAGTGGCGCATTACTTTAATGAACAACATCCACAACACATAGCATTACAGCATTTTGAAAAAGAAATTGAAGAAAAATCACAAGGGAAAATTGACGTTAAAATATTTCCTAATGCTCAGTTAGGCTCCGAAGAACAAATGATTAATGGCGTAAGAAATGGAACCATCGAAGTTATTTTATTTGGTTCTTTGATGCAGAATTTGGATCCTAGACTTGGTTTCACTGAAACACCTTTTTTAATTCGTGATTATGATCATGCTCGAAAGGTTTTAGACTCCAATGTGGGTATGGAAATAGCAGATGTATTTAGTGATTATGGGGTGAAGCATTTGGCTTACTCAGCATCTGGATTCCGAGTTATTTCTTCAAATAAAAAAATTGAGAAACCAGAAGATTATAAAGGAGTTCGTATGCGAATTCCGAATGTATCTACATTTGTCGAAATGTCTAAATTATTAGGTGTTAATGCTCAAACAATGGCGTTCACAGAAGTTTTTACAGCTCTTGAACAAGGTGTTGTTGACGCTCAGGAAAATCCAATGAGTTTAATTAAGGCGCAAGGTTTTTATGAGGTTCAAAAGTATATTATTGAATCTAATCACATGTTTACAGCCTTAAACTTAGGGATGAATAAAAAATTCTTTGACAACCTTAATGAGGAGCAAAAGAAAATTGTTCTTGATGCAGCGGCGCATTATAGCCAAGAATCATGGGATTTAGTGGTGCAGGATAATGAAAAAACAAAACAATATTTTATTGACCATGGTGTTGAAGTGTTAACTCCATCTAAAGAATTCACTGCGTGGAATCAGAAAGCAATGGAACCTTTATACGAAAATATGTATAAGAAATATTCTTGGGCTAAAGATTATGTTGATGAAATACGAGAAATGTAATTACTAATATAAATAGAAAGTTATTTTTTGTATTAGTATATGATATTAAAGCAATTTATAAATACTAACTGTGGTCAATTGGAATTGTCCACAGTTAATATTTTACTCACAATAAAATCGCGCCATTTGGTCTGGTAAATTTACCTATCAAGTTGACACTTATTGGTATTGGTTGAATTTCCCTATTTTCTTGTAAGCATGATCATCTCTAGTGTGAATTAATACTACTATAAATTATTTGTGTTTATTGATAGAACTATTGCCGTAAATCTATCAATAATGTCACTTATGACTTGATGCTGCGTATGGCTTGATGTTGAGTGTTATAATGCCGATAATTGACTCGCTCAGATTTTAAACTTCTAAAAAATCGTTTTGTGATAACATTATCTACACTGCTCATACAATCTTTAACACCATTTTCTTTTAGGGACTCTTGAAAGGAGTCACTATTGTTGACACTGCGGTTCCTTTTTCTGTAGTGATACGGTTCACTTGGAGAGTATTTAGGCCTTATAATGATTCCCCCTTATAGGGGAACAAATATGTCATCAAAACAACGAGTGCAAATCACAACTCAGCAAAAGCTTGAGTATGCCAAGGTGATGGTTGAAGATGGTTACTCCAGCCAACAAATTCAAGAAATCAATGGTGCTTACTCATCGGCAGTTGTTCGATGGAAGCGACAATGTAAAGAAGAAATGTTAAGCATAACACCTACAAATAAAACGGCATTAACGCCAGAGCAGCAACGTATACAAGATTTGGAAAAACAACTCGCTAGATTATCTGGCTTGCGTATTAGATCTCGCGACAAAAGAGGTGGTTGGGTATTCATTATCACGCTCACCTGATACTAACTTAACCTTAGCGGCTTTGAATTCCGCAATCCAAAAACGGCAGACCAACACAAGTCATTTACTTGTGCATTCGGATCAAGGGTTCATTTTAGTTGGCGAGTTTATCGGCAGCGGCTACAGGCGTTGAATATCACACAAAGCATGAGCAGACGCGGGTGTTGTTGGGATAATGCAGTAATGAAACGTTTTTCCGTTCTTTAAAATCAGAACATTTGAATGGATTAAGCTTTATTAATCACCAGTCAATTGTCACTGAAGTTGAGAGTTACATACGCTTTTACAGCTATAAACGAATACATAGCGGCATGAACTACTTAACACCGCATGAAAAATACCAAAAAATGCAAAAAGTGGCTTAGAAAGTCTCCACAAAAACTGGATCATTACAATGATGCGCTTACTAACCATCGCTGCATATCAGTGATATCTTGGCTTTCAGGGGCCGTAGCGTTAGCAGGATAACTTCTGTGATAAATGCGCCGATTCATATTGCTCTAGCAGAGATTGCCGTTCTTGATAGCTTTTAAATTAATCATGCCCAAGTTTTTGCAATTGATAGTTCTAGATAAACGATCAAATTGCGGCCTGGGCATTTAGTTTATTGTTTATTTGTGCTGAGATTAATTATTAAATTTATAATCCTAACTTTAGATAATAACAGCGACATTCTTACTTTTCAGGCAACAATTTCACATAACTAGCCCAAATGCGGTAGGAAGAGCCATCGAAATAGCGGGGACGTACGTCACTAGCATTAAAATCATAAAAATAACGATGAAGAATGGGATTAGCGGTTTAATAATGGAATCAATCCCAATGCCACTAACTTTACAGCCAGTAAAAAGTATTGGACCGACAGGTGGAGTAATGGTGCCCAACGATAAGTTGAAGATCATTAAAATACCAAACTGAATTGGATCCATTCCTAAATCCATACAAATAGGTAAAAATATAGGGGTGAAAATTAATACCGCAGGTGTGGGATCCATAAATGTACCGATAAACAATAAAACAACATTGATAATGAGTAATATCAAAATAGGGTTATCAGTGAGTAGTAATAAGCCATCAGCGATCATGCTTGGTATTTGGGTGAAGGCCATCACCCAAGACATGATTGAAGAGGTGCCAATCATAAAGATGACAATAGCAGTCATTTTGGCTGTATTTAAAAAAATAATAGGCAAATCGCTTAATTTTAGTTGTCGATAACCAAAGCCGAGCATCATTGAGTACATTACTGCAATTGCTGAAGCTTCGGTTGCAGTAAATATTCCACCAAGAATGCCACCAATGACAACTACAATTAGAGATAAACTAGGTAATGCTGCTATTGTAATTTCGACACACTCTTTGAGTGATAGCGAGCTTTTACCCACATAGCCAAGACGTTTACCCATAATAGCGGCGACAACCATAATTCCTAGCCCCCATAAAATTCCAGGAACATAACCACCGATAAATAACGCAGAAACGGATACAGAACCAGCTACCGTTGCATAAACAATTAAAGCGTTAGATGGAGGGATTAACATCCCTGTTGGGGCAGAGGCAATATTTACTGCGGTAGTAAATTTTGGATCGTAACCTTCTTTTTTTTGAATGGGTGCCATAACACCGCCAACAGCAGCACAAGAAGCTACTCCGGAACCACTGATGGAGCCAAATAACATGTTTGATACTACATTGGTTTGAGCTAGGGGAGCCGGAAAAAAATTACTAATTATTTTAGAAAAATTAATGAGACGTATAGCGATCCCGCCATTATTCATAATATTGCCCGCTAATATAAAAAATGGAATTGCTAATAAGGCAAATGAGTCTAATCCAACAAACATACGTTGTGCGGAAGTTGTCAATGCTCCCTGGTAAGGCAAAATACAAGTCATAGCTGCAAATGAGGATATTCCGACGGCAATGGCAATGGGCGCGCCTAAGACCAGTAACAAAAATACTCCGATGAACATGACCAGTGAGGCCATCAATGTTAAATCCATTATACTACTTCCTTATCATTAAGCAGAGTATTCAGTAATTTCATTTCATTGAATATAAAATAAAAAAAGATCAAACCACCGGATATGGGGATTGCAGAATAAATAGTCCCCATTGGGATCTGTAGAGCTGAGTCAATTTGCCACATTTGGCGAGCTGCGCTGCTATAGCCGCCGGATATCATTACGGTATAAGCAAAAATAACAGTGACGAGTTCGATGACCATTTCAATAATTATTCGAGTTTTTTTATTAAATTTTTCTTTGATGAAAGTGATTGCCATATGCTCTCTTAGACCAAAAACATAAGCAGCTCCAAATAAAATAAGCCAAATAAAAAGATAGCGAGACAGTACTTCACTAAATGCACTTGGACTATTGAAAATGTATCGAACAATGACTTGATAGGTTACAAGTATCGTCATGCTACCCACTATAGAGATCAGGAACCATGAGACGCACTGATCAATGGTGTTTTTGAGCCTATCTAATCGCTGAATCAAAGTGTTGAAATTTTTGTTCATGTTGTTGTCCCAGAAAAAGAGGGTCAGTTATGTCCTGACCCTAATGATGGACTTATTGTAAAGATGTGATTTTTTCGAATATTTGTTTTTGTTGAGGTGTTTTGATCAGCTCATTTTGTAATGGTTTACAACTGTCTACAAACGGTTGGATATCCACGGTATTAAATTTAGCGCCTTTTGCTTTGGCTGCTTCTATCGACACCTTGATCTGATCTTTCCATAATTTAAATTCTGACTTCACGCTATCTTTTGCTAGCTTTTTAAATAGGTCGCGATCTTCTTTTGGCATACTGTCTAAAAATGTCGTGCTTGCTACTACCAAATCAGGAACCATTAAATGCTGTGTTGCAGAGTAATAACCTGCCACTTCATATTGTTTTAAATCGTAATAAGTAATTTCACTATTTTCAGCGCCATCAAGAACACCTTGTTGAATAGCTGAGTAAACTTCACCTTGACCCATCGGAACGCCTTGGCCACCCATACACTCTAAAGTTTTGATCATAGTGTCTGACTGCATGACCCGAATCTTTTTACCTTTCATGTCAGCAATTGTATTTACGGGACCGGCTTTTGAATAGACTGAGCGTGCGCCACCAGTGTAGGCTGCGACAATTTCGAAACCCATTTTGGTTGTTTCTTGGAATAGATCGTCTAAAACGCCCGATGTGAATACTTTTTCTTGATGGTTATAGCCGGTGTATACATAAGGTAAACCAATGACGCTGAAATTTTTGTTGTAGTTTTCAACCAATGGATTAGCGACAATTGCCATTTGGATCGCACCATTTTGAACTAATTCTAAAGATGCACGTTGATCACCTAAAAGTTCATTAGGAAAAATAGACACTTTATAGCGGCCATCAGTTTCAGATTCAAATTTCTTACCAAATTCTGCAAGCGCGCGATATTGAGGATGTTTATCAGACTGGTTAAATGCGGCTTTAATTTCAGTTGCTGCTTGGGCTGATGATAGAAAGCCAAGCGCTCCGGTTAAAGCGATAGTAAGAGGTAATAATTTTAAATGTTTCATTGATATACTCCGTTATGGTATGAAATTTGATTTATTTAATGGTATTCATATCAACAAAATCCATATCATCGAAAGTTTGATTTTCACCCAACATACCCCAAATAAAACTATAATTTTGAGTACCACAGCCTGAGTGAATAGACCAACTTGGTGATAAAATCATTTGATGATTTCTCATGACAACGTGACGTGTTTCTTCTGGTTCTCCCATCATATGAAATACAACTTGTTGAGGTTTTACGTCAAAATAGAAGTAAGCTTCCATGCGACGCTCATGAGTATGTGGAGGCATCGTATTCCATACACTGCCTTCTTTTAAGCAAGTGACACCCATTGATAATTGACATGTTGGTAATACCTCTGGATGAAGGTATTGACGGATAATACGTTCATTTGAATGCACTTGAACGCCAAGAACAATATAATTAGCTTCCGATTGTTTAATGATGCGAGAAGGATATTTATGATGGGCTGGTGCGCTAATGCAATAGAGTAGTGCCGGATTGTTAATATCTAATGAACAAAACTCCACATTTTCAGTAGACATTCCTAAATATAGTCCATCTAAGTAATCTAAATCATAAGATTCGCTTTTAGTTTTTATTTGCGCTTTTCCACCTAAGTTTATTAGTCCGAACTCACGACGCTGTAGAAAGAAATCCACGCCAAAATCTTTACTATTTATAAACCTGTCAAGTTCTAAATCTTCATTTTTTGGTAATACACCTAAAATAACAATTCGGTCAATATGACTATATACAGAAACAATATCATCCTCTTTGAACATCGTTTCCGTTAGGTACTCATCTCGTAATCGCTCGGTATCATATGTCCTAGAGTCTCTAGGGTTGTTATTATAATTGACTTTCATATTGCCCCTTTATGTATCACTAAATCTATGTATGGCCAGTTAAATTATTTAATAAATGAATGGTTCTAGAAGTTAGCAAACAAACACTCATACGTGTCGTGATTACAATCACACTTATAATACCAATTTATTATTTTGGTATGGAGTGTTGCTTTTTGTTTGCTGGATCACATTCTGTTTTTGCACGTAATGAGAGGCGGTAGGATTTTTTCACTTTCTTAGTTTCAATTTATTCTTTATAAAGAGTTGATCATTAGTGATATTTTTATGTATTTTGGTAATCCAATTATGTGTGATCTGTTGGGTGAGTGTAGGGTTTTTGTAGTTTAATTCCGAATTGTTGTGAGTTTTATATTTATATATGAATTTATAGGGAGAAAAAGAGCTCTGGAAGTATAGCTCTCCAGAGCTGGTGAATAATAGATTTACCAATTTTGAACACTACCGTCCATGCGAATCAAATGAGGGTATTCCCAATTAGCTGATTGGGCTGAGCTCAACGGTGTTGAGCTCGAGTTTATTAAACCAGGGAAACCAACACAGAACTCATATATAGAACGCTTTAACAGAACATACCGTGATGCCATTTTGAATATGTATGTCTTTAAAACATTAAATGAAGTTCGTGAATTAACAGAAAATTGGTTAAACGAATATAACCATGAACGGCCACATGACCCATTGGATGATTTAACCTCGTGGGAATACTTGGTCAAATCACAGCAACGAGAAAACTCTAATTTTGAGTGTCACTAAAAAAGGGATGTTTACACATTAAATAGCCCTGATGCATTAGAAAGTATAAAACTTTTAGTTAATGAATTCGGTGAAGATTATTTAGTTGGAGCTGGTACTGTGACTACGGCGTCCTTAGCGAAGGATGTCATTCAAGTTGGTGCAAGTTTGGTTGTGACTCCTAATGTCAATGAAGAAGTTATTAAGATTTGCGTAGAAGCGGGGTGTGTAACTCTTCCCAGTGTTGTGACACCCACAGAAGCGTTTTCAGCTTTGGCGGCTGGAGCTACAGGATTAAAGTTTTTACCCATATCTATTATAGGGTTAAATGGTTTTAAGGCATTGAAATCAGTGATTCCAAATGAAACAGCTTGTTTTCCTGTTGGTGGGATTAATCCAACGGTAGAAAGTATGAAACCATATCTTGGACTTGGTGCGTCAGGTGATTCTTTATACAAGCCGGAACTTACTGATGAAGAGATTTGTAGAAACGCAAGATCTTTTATTGATAACTACAAATTGTCTCTATCACTAAAATAAAAAGAAGAACTTTTATAAATTTACTCTTTATAATAAGCAGCCCTCAAGTACATTGAGGGCAATGCTATAAACTATGTTTCGATAGGTTTAAATACTCGAACCCAGTCGACTAATGTTTTATTTTTACCACTAGTATCAGCTAGTTCTGCATCAGTTGGATCATTAATCCACCAAGATTGCAGTTCCATATTGATTATAATATCGGCTGGTTTATAGAAACCTTTACCATCTTGATAGTTGAGTGGATCAATGACTGATGCAGGTGATAGGTCACTTGCTGACTTTAATGTATCAAAGTCAAAATCATTGGTACTTGTTGCATAGACATCGACACTTTGATAACCGTCTATAATTAATTCATTATTACTATCAACTTTAGGGTATGAGTATACCCATTCACCATATTGCTTAGTTGCAAAGGCATTATTGTAAACAACCCTGACTAATTCACCATTAATATAGTATTCAAAATGGAAAGGATTAACCCAGTTAACACCAATTTGAATGTATTGGCGAGCGCCGCCGTTCCAGCCATATTCTCCCCAGGTGTTATAACCACTTATGTCACTTTTCCACCAACTGTTTTCATCTCTTGGTTGATAATCCTGGAATGGTGAACGAATAAAAGAGTGATGACTCAAGTGAATCATTTTAGAGAAGTAATCGTTCCCATTAGCTGCACCGGCATAAGCTTCCAGAATATCAATTTCTTGCGTGTCATCGGGACTTAATAGCCATACAGCAGAAGCTAGTGAGATATCAGCTAAGCTAACACTTGCTTCTACAAAGACAGGATATTGAACTTGTTGATGGGAAGATATGCAACCAGCAGTGACGCCGGGTTTATTTTGCTTATCCGTTCGACTATTGCGAGAGACACTTATTTCTAGATTTCCATTTTGAACTGCGACATGATCTTCTTGCCAATATGTTGCGCCTGGACCATCCCATTCCTGATGATAAAAATTATACCATTTGTTATTTTCTTCCCCACCAAAATTAGAGCGATTTGTGGTTGCAGGAAAGGTATATTCAAAATCATCGGATAGATCATTCTTTTGTTGCCATTCCATATTTTCACCAGCATATGCCGGAACAGGTAAGTCAGCAAGGTTAGTAGGATCATAGCTTTGACTTTCATAACCGAAACGAGAAATATCGGTAATTCTGGTCATCGCTTGCGAGCCAGGAGAACTAGTAGATACCTTTTTGTTGTTAGTGGTTGCTCCTGAGGAATCCTTGTTATTACTTTCTCCTGAGCCATTACAGCCTAGTAAAGCTAATGTGATAACTGATAGTGTAAACGATCTCTTCATAATATTTAATCCTGAATATATTTTAAACAATTTTAATGTATATACATATAAAATGATGTTCTAAAATAGAATCTATTTATGTGATCGATGAATACGTTTACAATTCAACGTGTGACTTTGATCTAATGGAAGGCACATACAAGCGGTAGTAATGACATTTAGTTTTTGTGAACAAATGTTGGACTTTAAATAGACATTAAACGATGTGATCGCCTTTATAGTAAGAATATAAAGGCTGATTAGTCAGGGTAAATGGTTACGTGATATTTCTAACGGATGATCGCTTAACAAGTGTGGGAGCAAAAATTGTTGTATCAGGTTTGGCTTCTATGTTATTGGCTAATTTTAATGCTAAACAAGCAGCTTTTTCTGCCATCATTTGAATGGGATATCGAACGGTGGTCAGTTTAGGGTTTAAATATTTAGAAATTAGACTGTTATCAAAACCAATTATTGATATATCAGTTGGAATGGTGAAATTATTTTCTTCTAATACAGACAATGTACCAGCAGCCATGTGATCATTATATGCAGCAATTGCTGTTATGGGTAACCCTTTTGCTAAAAGGTTCGTCATTGCACGCTCACCACCTTCTTCATCGGGACTCCCATATTCAATATAAGTTTCTGAAGCAATGAGGTCGTTATCTTGTAACGCTTGTAGATAGCCAGCTTTACGTTGGTGGGTATCTTCTATGTCATGATTAGAACAAATATAACCGATATGTTTATGACCATTCTTAACCAATAGCTCAGTCGCAAGGTATGAGCCACGGTGGTTATCTAAGGCAATACATCGGTCTGATATTTCTGGAATAAATCGATTAATTAGAACCATGCCAGGCGCTTCCCTTGCAAAACTTAGTAATTCTTCACTACTTAAGCTTTTGCTATGTATTACAAGAGATTCACAACGATTATTTATCAGTAACTCAATAACTTCTCTTTCTTTTTTTGCGGAGTGATACCCATTACCAATGAGTAAATGTTTGCCTTTTTGGCATGCAATGGTATCAATTGCTTTTACCATTGAACCAAAGAAAGGATCTGATACATCACCAACCAGAACACCCATGGTTTGAGTTGATTGACTGACTAAAGCTCTCGCAGCCGCATTCGGTCTATAACCCAATTTCTTCATCGCTAATGTAACAGATTCAATCGAAGCTTTACTTGCTTTAGGCGATTTATTGATGACTCGAGAAACGGTTGCAATTGAAACATTTGCTTCTTTTGCGACGTCTTTAATTGTAGACATAGTTTTCGTGGCTTTTTTGGGTGGATATTAAATTAGTATTCTACACTTTTTTTTGTTTAAAGGTGTGAAATAGGTGGGTTTTTGAGGATGGTAATGCCGAAATATAATGAGTTTCGGCATTGTGTTCATCAATTATTTAACTTCATATTCGTTGAGCTTACCCCAATCAAAAGTGACGCCAATTCCAGGCTCATCAGATGCGACTGCTCTAAAGTTATTTACAACTAAAGGACGAGTTGTGTATTGGTCAATTGGAAAGCTATGAACTTCTAGCCAGCCTTTCTCGTAAGCGGATACTAAGCTAACATGTAACTCTTGCATTCCATGGCTACAAACTGGAATTTTATGTTGAGTTAAAAGGTCTGCTGCTTGCAACCAACCCGTGATACCACAGCAATTTGAAGCATCTGGTTGGCAATATCCAAGTTTTGCTTGTTCAACAGCGTATCCGAATTCATGAATGGTATGTAAATTTTCCCCCATTGCGAGTGGGATTGAAGTATTGTCTGCAATTTCAGCAAAGCCTTTATAGTTATCAGGAAGAGTTGGCTCTTCAAACCAAGTGATATCATATTGCTCAACTTGTTTAGATAACCAAATAGCATCTTTGACGCTTAATGAATAGTTGGCATCTATCATAAAAGTAATGTCGGGACCAATTAACTCGCGTACTGCTTTAATACGAGCAATGTCTGCATTGAGATCTTTTTGACCAATTTTTATTTTAACTGCATTAAAGCCTGAATCTAGATAGCCTTGAATGCTGTTTAATAATTTAGGTAACGGGAAGGCAAGGTCAATCCCTCCACAGTATGCTTTACAAGTATTGTCCTTACCTCCCGCCATTTTCCATAAAGGTAGATTTTCTCTCTTGCCTTTTAAGTCCCATAAAGCAATATCGATAGCTGAGACTGCAAATGATGCTACTCCCCCACGACCAACATAATGTAAATGCCATTCCATAAAATCAAAGATATCTTCAATATTGCATGCATCTTTACCTTTTAATATTTCAGCTAAATCATGATCGATCATCGCTTTTATCGCAAATCCGCCTTTTCCACCAGTATAGGTATAACCGGTACCTTGAGAGCCGTCTTCTAATGTGATGGTTGTGGTGATTAATTCGAAGTGAGTGTGATCTCCATGTTTAGCATCAGTTAAAACTTCTGCTAAAGGAACATGAAAGAGCTTGGTATCAATACGTTTAATGTGAGTATTCATTTATTACCCTTTTAAATAATGTATTTTGTTCATAAGTGATTAATTGGTTGACCTTTTCATGAAGAACAGAAACAAAAGGCAAGCAAGAGAAACTTTTATCAAATGGTAACTTTAATAGTTGGAATTTACTCTTACCTTTATTTTCGGTCAACCAAAAAACCAATGATTGTTAGTGTTTGATCACAAACTTCATAATTCCTGATAACTTGTTTTTTTATTTTTCACTTAAAAATCAGTGCCTTGACTTGCGTTGAGTTTTTTGGTTTACCAATTTATATATTTTGGTTGGTTTTTGTGTGGAAATTTGTGCTCCACAGGTGTATAAATTATGCATTGGTCATTGATAATGAAGGCTTGAAAATGATTTTACAAACAACGTATGACAAAAGTGAAATGGATACTCGGATTGTCCATATTGGATTCGGTGCATTTCATCGTGGGCATCAAGCAGTTTATAACGATTTAATGAATGAAAAACTTGCTCAAGATGGTAAAGCGACTTGGGGTATTGGTGAAATTAATTTATTTGGTGATTCCACTATAACTGATTACATGATTGATTATTCGAATAATTTTACAGTCGTTGAAACGAGTGCTGAACAAACTACTTCTCGTCTTGTTAGAACTATTACGGAAGCAGTTCATGCACCGAAAGAGGGTATTCAACCTGCAATTGATATGTTATGTCAAAGCTCAGTTAATGTGGTTACGTTAACTATTACTGAAAAAGGTTATTGTGCCAACATGCAAACTAGAAAGCTAGATATGCAGAATGAGTTGATTCAATATGATTTGAATAGCATTGATACACCAAAATCAGCTATTGGTCTGTTGACGCTTGCAATTAAGCGTAGAAGGGAATTGGGCTTAAAGCCATTTACTATTCTATCGTGTGACAATATTTCTGAAAATGGCGTTTTATTAGCTGATGCTATTATGGATTTCTCGACGGAATTAGACCCTGAGTTAGCTAAATTTATAAGAGATGAAGTCAAATTCCCATCAAGTATGGTTGACCGTATTGTTCCCGCTATTACTGAAGAATCATTAGATTTAATTGAATCAGAAACGGGTAGAAGAGATTTGACTGGTATTGTTTGTGAAGAGTTTCGTCAATGGGTTATTGAAGATCAATTTGTAGGTGAAAAACCAGACTGGCACTTAGCTGGTGCGACATTTACGAATGATGTTGCTATTTACGAAGAAATGAAACTAAGGATGCTTAATGGTTCTCATACGTTTCTTTCATGCATGAGTCAATTGATGGGAATTACTTATATTTTCGAAACAATGCAGCATTCCAAATTGCGGGCAGTTGTAAGAAAAATGATGATTGAAGATCAAGCTGCATCTTTATCTCCAAAATTAAATGAGAATTTGGAAAAATACGCTGATTTATTGCTGCATCGTTTTAGTAATGAAAATGTACGTCATATGACAGCACAGATTATTCAAGATAGCTCTCAAAAAATAGTACAGAGAGGAATTGAACCAATTCTTGAATTATTTAATCGTGGGAAAATAGCCAAATATACACCAGCAATGATTGCGGCTTGGATGCAATATGTTTCCCAAAATGAAAAATTTATTGATCCATTACAAGAAAAAATAAAATTGACATTAAATGATGCGCAAAGTGCAGAGGAAAAGTTTAATAAATTGATTAATTTAGAAGATATTTTCCCTAAATCTTTAATTGAAAATAATGAGTTGTTGGAAGTCATCCGTAATATGTTTATGACTATTGAAGAAAGTGGTGCGGAAGGCTTATTAAATACTTTATTGGAGACAAAATAATGAAAACACTTATCTTAACTGAGCCAAATAAAATTGAATATGTAGAACGTAGTCAACCAAAAGCAGCTCCTGATGAGGTCTTGCTAAAAATTAACTCTGTTGGCATTTGCGGAACTGATATTCATGCATACACAGGTAATCAACCATTCTTTAGCTATCCGCGCGTTTTAGGGCACGAGATTTGCGGTACTGCAGCGCATTTAGGTGAGGAATGTTCAAAGATTGAACAAGGTGAACGTTATGTTGTGATTCCTTGTGTACCTTGTGGCGAATGCCCTGCCTGTCATGATGGCAGAACGAATTGTTGTGAAAGTGTTTCTCTTTATGGTGTACACCAAGATGGTGGGTTTTCAGAATATCTTGCAGTAAAAGAAAACAACTTAGTGAAAGTTCCAAAAGGTGTTGATTCTTCAGCTGCTTCAGTAGTCGAGTGTTTTGCAATTAGTGCACATGCATCGCGTCGTGCAGATATTAAAAACGATGAAAATGTACTTGTTGTTGGTGCTGGTCCTATTGGTTTAGCCGCAGCTGCCATTGCAAAGGCTGAAGGCGCAAATGTAGTCGTGGCTGATATTGATGCTTCTCGTAGAGCTCATATTGAAACAAGTGTTGGAGTTAAATCGATTAACCCAATGGAAGATAATTACGTTGATAATTTAAGTGAAATGTTTGGTGGTGTTCTTGCTGATACGGTAATGGATGCAACGGGTAATAAACACTCAATGTCTAAATCGGTTGAATTGATTAGACATGGTGGAAAGATTGTTTTCATTGGTTTATATATTGGTAATTTAGAGTTAGATGATCCAACGTTCCATAAAAAAGAAACAACATTACTAAGTAGTCGAAATGCAACCATTGATGATTTTGAAACTGTGTTGGGCCTAATGGCTGATAAAAAAATATCCGCAGATATGATGATTAATAAATCCTTTGATTTCGAAACGATTGGTAATATTTATAGCACTGAAGTTGTAAATAATAAAGAAATGATTAAAGGCGTAATTAATTTTTAAGAGGATAATAAAATGTCAATGAAACGTATAGATGCAATCCGCTTAAAATCACTGGTAATTTCAAAATTAAGCAATGCAGGTTTAGATGAAAAAACGTGCGATGAAGTAGCGGATGTGCTGATTCATGCTGACCGTACAGGAGTACATTCACATGGTGTGATGCGAGTAGAGCATTACTGTACACGATTGAATGCAGGTGGATTAAATAAAGCCCCAAATTTCTTTATTGAACAAATTTCACCGTCTGTTGCTATATTTGATTCTGATGATGGAATGGGGCATTCAGCTTTAATTGCCGCTACTGATCACGGTATCGAATTAGCAAAAGAAACTGGTGTTGGCTTTGTTAGTGTAAAGAATACATCACATTGTGGAGCTCTTTCTTACTTTGTAGAGCAAGCTACATCTCAAGGTCTGATTGCCATTGCCATGACACAAACAGACACATGTGTTGCACCATATGGTGGTGCAGAGCGCTTCTTGGGCACCAACCCACTTGCATTTGGTTTTCCTGTTGAAGGCTCGGAGCCGATGATTGTTGACTTTGCCACAAGTGCTACAGCATTTGGCAAGCTATTACATGCAAAAGAAACAGGTTCCAAAATTGGTACTGGCTTAGCAATTGATAAAGATGGGAATGAGACAACAGATCCTAATAAAGTGGAAAATCTTTTGCCATTTGGTGGGCATAAAGGTTCTGGTATTGCCTTGTCTATCGATGCTTTAACTGGTGTATTAATGGGAGCAAACTTCTCAAATCATATCGTTCGTATGTACGGCGATTACGATAAAATGCGTAAACTTGCCTCTCTTGTTATTGTTATTGATCCGAATAAATTAGGTAATGCTTTATTTGCAACTATGATGTTACAGATGGTGACCGAGCTAAGAGCGGTAAAACCTGTTCCTGGTCGAGAAAGCGTGTTAGCTCCGAATGATCCTCAAGTACAATATGCTAAAGATTGTGATGAAAATGGTATTCCAGTTGCCCCTGGTGTTTACGATTATTTGGTGAGTTAATATGATTAGTGGAAGTGTAGAGCGTTTAGAATTATTACAATGTGTTGATCAACCTATTGTGGCTTTAATTGAAGAAGCTATGGCTTTGGCTGATAAAGGTGAAATGGGTAAAATTGAATTATCAATGCCAGAATCATTTGTGATTATCACTTATGCTGAAACGAAGCCATTAAGTGATTGTAAATGTGAATACCATGATAAATATATGGATGTTCAAATATTGTTAGAAGGCAAAGAAATCATTGGTCACTCGCTACAAAAACCAGAGACTGATCATAAATTAAAAAATGATGTTGCTTTTATTGATGAGGTAAGTTCTGAAAACTTTATTGAACTTTCTTCTAATGAGTTCGCAATTTTCCCACCAAGAGAATTACACCGCCCATTATGTAAAGTTAATGACACGTTGAAGATTAAAAAAGCAATTGTTAAAGTCCCAATTAATTAATTTTCAGGGGGTAATAACCTATCAATAAGCACCTTGTGATTTCGTTATACTTTGAAATTCAGGTGCTTTTTTTATTTTAATTAAGTATTAATCAAGAACGTCGATAAAGTTGAATGTAAATTATTATGGTTAAAAAGTGAGATAATTATGAAAGTTAAAAGTGTTGCGGTCATTGGTGAGTGTATGGTCGAGTTACAAAAATCAGGTGAACTCTATAAACAAAGTTTTGGAGGAGATACCTTGAATACAGCTTTGTATCTTGCTCGTCAGACTAAAGACTTAAATGTGAATATTAATTATTTAACAGGTATGGGAAGAGACCCATTTAGTCGTAGTATGATTGATTCGTGGAAAAAAGAAGGAATAACAACGTCATCTATTTATATTTCTGATACAAAATTGCCCGGTATGTATGCAATAGAAACATCACCAGATGGAGAAAGAAGCTTCTATTATTGGCGTAATGATGCGGCTGCTAGATTTTGGATCAGAGAGTATACACCTGAAAAGCTAGCAAACTTATTATCGCAATCAGATTTCTTATATTTAAGTGGGATAAGTTTAGCGATCTTGCCGGAAGATTGCTTAGATATTTTATTTGAAGCTTTAACTATATATAAAAAAGGCGATGGAAAAATTGCTTTTGATAATAATTATCGACCAACACTATGGGTATCTAAATTACAAACTCAAGAAGTTTATGAAAGAATTCTTTCATTAACTGATATTGCATTTTTGACTTATGATGATGAAGAGTCACTTTATGGTGATACTAATGAACAACAATCAATAGAACGGACTCAGCAATTAGGGGTTGGTGAAATTGTAGTGAAACGTGGTGCAGAAGCTTGCTTTGTTGTTACACAGGATGAAGATTTTATTGAAGTTCCTGCAAATCTAATATTGTCTGTCGTTGATACTACAGCCGCGGGAGATTCTTTTAGTGCAGGGTATTTAGCTAAGCGTTTAACCGGGGGAACACCACAAGAATCAGCGCTTGCAGGCCATTTACTAGCAGGAACTGTTATTCAATATCCTGGTGCAATTATTCCTACGAATGCTATGCCATTATTATAAGGACACGAGCAATGATTAATTTATGTAAGCAATTATCAGAAATTAAAGTGATTCCTGTTATTGCTATAAAAGATGCTACTAAAGCTGTAAAATTAGCAGAGATTTTAATTGATAACGGCTTACCTTGTGCTGAAGTTACATTTAGAACTGAAGATGCCGCATTAGCAATGAAAAATATGCGAGATGCTTTTCCCTCAATGCTGATTGGTGCAGGTACTGTTTTAAATAAAAAACAAGTGGATCTTGCAATTGATGCTGGTGTTGATTTTATTGTGAGTCCAGGATTGAATCCTACGATTGTAAAATATTGCCAACAACGTGGTATTGAGATTATACCTGGTGTTAATAACCCTAGTTTAGTTGAGGAAGCAATGGAGTTAGGGTTAAAAACATTGAAGTTTTTCCCTGCAGAACCATCTGGTGGAGTTAATATGTTAAAGGCCTTAACCGCAGTTTATCCTGTGACATTCATGCCAACTGGTGGTGTAACACCTAAAAATATTCATGATTATCTGTCTATTCCTAAAGTTTTCGCATGTGGTGGTACCTGGATGGTTCCGAATGACTTAATTGATAATAATCAATGGGATGAACTTGCCAGTTTGGTTAAGGGTGTATCAAGTATTTTACGATAAAGTAATTGATTAATGAATGTATAAAGGTTTTAAATTGATCCAATTTAAAACCTTTATTGTATTATAATAGTGTTTCATAATACTTCTATGGTAGTAGGTGTAATCTTACTAATTTTTACAATGCAGTTTAGACACTCTATCTGTATTGAGAGCTATAATTATAAAGGACATACGACCTTATGACTGAGATTTTTAATATTGCACAAATTCTTGGCTACTGTAGTTTGTTCTTTGGGTTGTTTAGTTTCTACCAAAAAAAGGATGTTTCTCTTAAAGTATTAATGGCTACTTCTACTGCTTTTAGGTCTGTTCATTATATAATGTTAGATTCTTATACTGCATGTCTAATGGCTGCTATTTCAACAGTTAGAACTTTAATTTCCTTAAAAATATTATCGAAATATGTAGCGCTGTTCTTTATTGTTGTATCAGTTTTTGTTGGGTTTTTCGTTGCAGAATCACTAATGGACTGGTTACCTATTTTATCAACGGTGATTAGTACAGTCGCTTTATTTTTCTTTACCGGGATTATGATGCGCTTTGGTTTAATGTTGGGGTCAATCGTATGGCTAATTAATAATTTTTGGGTCGGTTCTATAGGCGGTGTTCTGTTAGAGTCATTTACAATTATTATTAACATATTAACAATTATAAGGATAAATAGAGATTGCGGATAATCAAAAAACTAGACAGTACTTTATTGAACATAATGCCACAGTATTAGCACCATCAAAAGAGTTTGTCTTACTTAAGCCAATGCTTAAAGCAAAAAAACGGAAACCAATTAGGCTTCCGGTCGCTATAAATTAATTAACCTCAGATCTGCATAAGAAATTGCTTTTCTAGCCGAGTAACTTTAATACTCGGCTTTTTTCTTGAAAACTATAAGCAATTAATCCTGCGATTAAATTTACCATAAAGCTAATACAGCTTCTGTGCCTAGTATGCTCTATCTGGGAGATGTTTTTTAATTGGTCAAACACGGTTTCAATAATAAAGCGCTTTCGTAACATTAACTTATCCCATAGTTTCATAGCTTTGGGTTTCATGTTTTTCCTAGAGCCAGTGATAAAATTAATATCCTTTTGAGCTAATTCATTATGCAACTTTGCAGATACATAGCCCTTATCTCCGTAGAGATTTCCCCATAAATCTCTGCACATATCACTGACAGGAGTTCTATCATCAACATTACCTGCAGTAACTTTAACTGCGAGAATGCCACCTTCATCATTAATGATGAGGTGTAATTTGAATCCATAAAACCATCCCATACTTCCATGTCCTCGTTCAGCAATGCCGTCAAAAACCTGATGTCGAGGGATTCGTAAGTTATGACAAACTTGTAGTTTTGTTGAATCAATAAAGGCGATACCAGTCGGTTTTGATTTCCTTTGAGTAAGAAAAGAGCTTAACGGCACAAGTACAGATTGCAGTAATTTGAGCATTCTTGTGTAGCTTACGAGGGAGGGAAAATATTTATTCCAATATTTAATGACATGATTTATATAGAAGTTTTGAAATCACGGTATCCAGACTGATGACAATCGTCATCACTTCGCTTAACTTAGAAGGCCTTCTTCGTTGCTTAAGCCCTGATTCAATTAAGTGGGCTTCCCATTGAGGAATAAAAAGTAAACAAAAATCATCGACATCAGTATAAATAGCTTCTAAATTAATCATGCCCAAGTCCTTGCGATTGATAGTTCTCGACAAACGATCTGATCGCGACTTGGGCATTTAGTTCATTTCTTATCCGCAGCTCAGGTTAATTAGAGCTTAGTGATGGCTAACCAAAATTCACATAGAAAGTTTTCTTTTCTAAGTATTGCTCAAAGCCATACTTACCATCTTCCCCACCTGTGCCACTTAGCTTATAACCATTGTGGAAACCTTGATGTTGTTCTCCATGTCCTCGGTTTACGTAGATTTCACCACACTCAAGTTCATGAGTTAAGCGGTGCACATTTTTAATATTTTGCGTAAAAATCATGGTTGCTAGGCCGTATTCACTATCATTAGCATAACCAATCACTTCTTCGAAAGTGTCAAATTTAATCACGGGTAAAATCGGGCCAAAAGCTTCTTCATGCACAATTGTCATATTTTGTTTAACATTAGTTAAAACCGTTGGTTCAAACCAATAACCACGCTCAAATTTTCCCTCAGTTAAACGTTTACCGCCATGGGCCAGCGTTGCTCCCTCTTCTAGGGCCTGACCAACTAGTTTTTCCATGTGTTCAAGCTCACGAGCATTAACTTTAGGACCCATATCTGAATCTGCAAGCATTGGGCAACCCACTTTAATCGCTTTCACTTTTTCCATAAAAATATACATAAAATCATCATAAATACTGTTATGAACATACATGCGTTCATTACAAGTACAAACTTGACCACAGTTATCAAAGCGTGAATGTAATGCCGCAGCCGCAGCTTGCTCAAGATCTGCATCATCCATCACAATAAATGGCGCTTTACCACCCAGCTCTAACTGAACATGGGCCATGTTGTTTGCTGAGGCCTTGATAATTTGTTGACCAACTGGTGTACTACCCGTCATCGTCACCATATTGGTGATAGGGTTCGCAGTTAAAGCTCCGCCAAGACTAGCTCCACCACCAGTGACTATGTTTAAAACACCAGCAGGAATGCCCACTTTTTCAGCAATGTAGCCAAGTTCCAAAGTAGCTAAAGGCGTTTCAGACGTCGGTTTTACGACTATAGAATTACCTGCTACTAAAGCAGGACCAATCTTGCGACCTGCTAAAGCCAATGGAAAGTTCCAAGCTGTAATTGCAACCACCACACCTCGAGGGATTTTTTGAATCCAAATATGCTCATTTGCATTATCAGACTGGACAATGTCACCATCCATTTGGCGTGCCCAATCACAAGCATAGTCAATGAATGAAGCAGCTACATTGACTTCGCTTAAAGCAACTTTATACAACTTACCTTGTTCTTTAACTAACAATTCAGCTAAAAATTCACGTTGATTGCGGATTTCTTGTGCAAACTTGCGTAAAAGTTCTGCACGTTCACGAGCAGGTCTACGCTTCCAACTGTCTTGGGCTTTCTTAGCCACTGATAGTACAAACTCAGCATCGTTTGCATCACCATCTTGAATTTGTGCTATGATTTCTTCCGTTGACGGGTTTAATACTTGATCAAGTTTACCGTTTTTCGCGTTGATCCATTGCCCATCAACGTACATCTGATAACATTTCATACAACATTCCCATTAATTAAATATTGATGTCACTACAGTGACGAAATAATTGGTTTACCAAATTCAGAATAATCACTAGATCACCAGTTTGTAAACTATATCCAATTTCATTGATCTTACCGTTCCAGATCATGGCATTTTCACTATGCAGATTGAAACACCAAAAAATTGATTGAGTAAAACTAGTACAAACTAACTTAGAAAAAGGTCGCGATAGACGACTACATATAACAATAAGGACAAATGAATTAGTTATTAATGCATACCACTTCTTGAGTAATAGTTACCAGTTTTGTACGCTTCCATCAGTACGATAAATATGAGGAGCTTCCCAGTCAGCAATGCTGGCTGACATTAACTTGTCCTCGTTAACTTCAATGCCTAACCCGGGCTGTTCAGGAACTTCGTAAGCATTTGTAATTAACTTAGGC
The DNA here is from genome assembly GCF_002218005.2 of Vibrio algivorus. Taxonomy (GTDB): domain Bacteria; phylum Pseudomonadota; class Gammaproteobacteria; order Enterobacterales; family Vibrionaceae; genus Vibrio; species Vibrio algivorus. Next base: position 793,054 of record NZ_AP018679.1, on the reverse strand, counting down.
TGTAAGGTGAAGATGTCAGAGTCTTTATAGCCATAAACACTATTATTTAATGGTGAGGCGCTACATTCAATATGACTGAAGTTAGGTATAGCTGCGGCTAAGTGAATAGATGCGGCAGTGCATATTGGGCCTAGTGGGTTATGCAATAGCAAATCTATATAATGAGCTTCACTCCAACCGGCAACTTTTAGTGCTTCAGTGAAGCCTCCTACATTACAAATATCTAGTCGGTTAAATTGCAGAATATCATTTTCAATATAAGGTAAAAATTGCCACTTAGATGAAAATTCTTCCCCTATAGCAAAAGGGATGTCAGTTAATTGACGTAATGCTTGATAGGCTTCGGGCGTTTCATCACGAATAATTTCTTCAACGAAGTCTAATGTACCTTGTGGTAATTTTTGACAGAAGCTAGCGGCTTCTGCAACGCTGAGGCGAGAATGATATTCTAGACCAATAATAATCTCATTCCCCAGTTGTTCACGAGCATTGATAAGCAAAGAAATTGTTTCTGCAATAGATTTTCTTGGCTCCCAGACCATACAGTTCTTCTGAATAGCATGATCTATGCCAGCAGCAACAAAGCGAATGCAGTCCCATCCTAATTCTTTGAACTTTAATGCCATCTGAATGGCATCTTTTTCGGTGTCACAATTAGGAACGGTGGCAAATGCTTTAACTTGATTTCTTTGTTTTCCACCTAGTAATTGATAGACAGGAACCCCAAGAGCTTTTCCTTTGATATCATGTAAAGCAATATCTATAGCGGAGATAGCGGCTGTTGTTACTCTACTCCCTTCAAAGTAATGTGAACGATAGCACTCTTGCCAAATTCGGCCAATATTCATAGGATCTTGTCCGATAAGGCTTTTTGCCAAAGATTTCACCATTTCGACGACGACTCTTTCTCGGCTTGAAAAGCCTGATTCACCCCAGCCAAAGATGCCTTCATCGGTTTCAATTTTAACAATTAAAAAATCACGAATACCGGATTGAACTATATAAGTTTTAATGTCTGAAATTTTCATTTTATATACCACTTATTAACTATTTATAATCTTCAATACGTTCAACTTTCCCCACAATAAGTATGTAAGAGAGAGCACCGATAATACTGACACTGGAAATATAGATGAGAGGGGCCATAAAGCTGTCGGATCCAGCTGATAAGTAACCAATTACCACTGGGCCAACGATTGCCGATATTCCTCCAACTAGATTAAACGTACCACCAGTTAAACCTATCAAACGTTTTGGCGCGATAGAAGAAACTAATGACCAAGTAATGGATGCTAAGCCAGTAGCAAAGAAAGCAATAGACATAAAAACTGTTACAGCTAGTGGATCTTGGAAGAACTCAGCACCAATAATGGCAGATGTTAAAATCAAGCCAGAGATAATAGGAGTCTTTCTGGAAGTTGCTAACGAACACCCTTTGCGTAATAAGTAATCAGAGAAGAAACCTGAAGATAATACCCCGATACAGCCACATAGGAAGGGTAGTGAAGCCATGAACCCTGCTTTAATAAAGTCCATTCCATGGTACTCGACGAGGTAAGTAGGGAACCATGTGAGGAAGAATATGGTTGCGTTACCAAGGGCAAATTGACCGATGCACACACCGATGAATTTTCTTCGGGTAATCAGAAACAGAAAGTCTTTAAAGAAATCGTTTGAGCTGCTATCAACATTATTGCCTAATTCTGGTTCCGCTCCATTATCTTTTAGAAGTTTTAGTTCTGCTTCCGATATACCTTTATAATCAGTAGGTTCATCATATTTGAAGTACCAGACTACTGCCCAAATAAGACCAATGCCCCCTGTAACTTCAAATACAGCGGACCAGCCCCAGTGTGTCATAATCCAGGCTAATACAGGAGTCAGTAATGCAAGCCCAATAAATTGGCCTGATGTATATATGGCAATCGAAGATGCTCTTTCACTCTCAGGTACCCAAGCGGTGACTACGCGATTATTAATTGGGTAACTAGGGGCTTCTAGCATACCAACAATGAAGCGAAGGCCAGCGATCACAAAGAATGTATGTGCAGATCCTATGGCAAACGTTGCTATCGACCATAATCCAAGGAAAATGGTTAATAATACTTTGGGTTTATAGCGATCAACTAGCCAGCCACACGGAACTTGCAAAGCAGCATAAGCCCAACCCCAAGCTGAAAATATCCAACCTAATTCTTGATTTGTGATGCCTAGTTCTTTCATCATTTCAGGAGCTGCAATAGAAAGGTTGGCACGATCTAGATAATTAATAATGACAGTGATAAAGAGTAAGAACACGATGAAATATCGTTTTTTAGTCGTTTTACTCCGATTTTGGAGACTAGATGTATTGTTGGTTAACATTGTAAGACCTCAAGTTAATATTTTATTATAAAGGGGTACTAATTCTTTTTAGAGCAGTAAAATCGTTTAAAGAATATTTAGAACAATCACAACCTATGCCTGATTGTTTTATTCCTGTATGAGGAAGTTCAATAGAATATTTAATCCCATTTACATGAACTTCACCAAAGTCTAATTCATCAGTCATTACTTTTTGAATTGAACTATCATTTGTAAATATATAAGAGGCTAGGCCAGATTTGGTCATGTTAGCTTTATTAATGGCTTCTTGTATGTTCTTAAAAGAAGATATAGCAATAACAGGACCGAAAATTTCTTGTTGGTAAATTTTCATGTCAGCTGTCACGTTTACTAATAAAGTTGGAGGGTAAAAAGATCCTGTTTCTTCTGGTGAAAAATCCCCCCCAGATAGGCATGTTGCCCCCTTATTTAAAGCATCAACAACAAGTTCATGAATGCGATTTCTTGCTGTTTTATTAATAAGAGCCCCCATAGTTGCATCGCTATCTCTATGCCAACCTAATTTAATAGTATTGAGTCGTTGTAAAACTTTTTCTATAAAACTCTCTAAGATAGAGTCTGCGACAAAAACTCTATTTGCTGAAACACAAGTTTGACCAGCATTGGTAAATTTTATGCTGTGTAAAATATCTGCAGCAAGTTCTTGGTTGGCATCATCAAGAATAATAAATGGTGCATCACCACCTAGCTCCATTGAAAAGTGTTTAATTGAAGTTGTACTTTTTTCAATGACTTTTAAACCTGTATTGGTAGAGCCGATCAATGTCAGCATCGCTGGAATAGTTGAAGATGACATATGATTTCCTAGTTCTATATCATCACCAGCAAGAATTTGTACCGCGCCTTTAGGTAACCCTATTGAATGACATATTTCTCCTACAGCATAAGCTGACAGAGGGGTTTGGATTGATGGCTTAATGATTATTGGGCATCCACTTGCCATTGCTGGTGCCAGTTTATAGCCAATATTAAGCAAAGGAAAATTCCAAGCTAAATAAGCAATACAGGTCCCAACAGGTATTTTGATAATAGCATGTGAATGTGTATCATCTATAACAGTCTCCGTTGCTAAATAATCTGAGGATATTTTGGAATAAAATTCCATGCTGTCGATTAATAATTGAAAATCTTCTAATGTATCTTTCCAGGTTTTCCCTGTTTCTTGGTGGACACAATTTCTTAAATACTCCTCTTGTTTAATAAACTCAGATCTTAGTTTTCTCATCCAAATTATACGTTTGTTTATGGATAATCTCCCCCAATTAAACTCTGCATCTTTAGCACAATTTAAAGCTTGATCTGCAATGGTTTTATCAGCGATATAAATAGATGATATTTTTTCATCAGTAGCTGGATTAAATATTGTCTTTTGTTGGTGGCTATTAACTAACTGGCCATTAATATACAAATATGGGGACATAGAAAATTCCATTTAGTAGAAAGTGGATTAAGTATTATTAAAAGTGAAAATTATTTTTGTGATAATGATCTATTTTTTGTTCTAGATAATTAAAGTTCCATCTTATGGGAACTTTCTTCGACTAGATTGTTTCTCTTATTAAAAAGGAGGAGGATTAGAGTTAGTTATTAAATAATGGTTGAAAGATATTAAGGGTAAATTTTGAACATTAAAAATGTAGTTGTTTATCCAATTTCTGTTTCTTTAGATAAACCCTTTTACTTTTCACAAGGTTGGGTCACAAATCGAAGTTCTTTAATTGTTGAAATTATTACAGATGATGGAATCAGTGGTTGGGGAGAATCTTTATGCCATGGGCTTCAATCACCTCATATTGCCGCGGCTTTCATTGAAAAGGTATTCAAGCCAATACTACTTGGTCGTGATCCATTTGATGTCGAGGTGCTATGGGAGGAAATGTACAACATAACTCGTCCTTATGGACAAGGAGGGGCCGCGGTTAATGCTATTAGTGGTGTGGATATCGCGCTATGGGACATATTAGGTAAAGCATTAAATCAACCAATTCATAAATTAATTGGTGGGGCATTCCGAAATGAAGTTATGCCATATGCAACGGGGTTTTACCGTGTTGCCAATGCAAAATATCCAGAGGCTAGTATCGAAGAAGCGCATCGCTATGTAGAGTCTGGATTTAGTGCCTTTAAACTTAAAATAGGTTTTGGTGCCGAAGAAGACATTAAATTCATGCGTGCAATTCGAGAGGCAGTCGGTGATAACGTTAGAATTATGGCAGATGCGAATGCTGCTTATAATACTGCAGTTGCCCGCCGTATTATAAAACACACTGAAGATTTGAACCTATATTTTCTGGAAGAATTACTTGCACCTGAAGATCTTGTTGGTTATCAACAAATAAAAAACATGTCAGCAACCTATATTGCAGCTGGTGAGCAAGTCTTTGGCAAAATGGGGTATCAACCTTGGTTGCAAGATCGAGCGTTGGATATTATTCAACCAGATTTATGTTCTTCGGGCGGTATAACTGAAGGAAAGAAAATAGCGGCTCTGGCACAAGCAAGTCAAACCATGATGATTCCCCATGTCTGGGGTTCTGGAATTGGTATTGCGGCTTCTTTACAATTTATGGCATCTTTACCACCAACTCCTCTATCACTAAATCCTATTGAACCTATGTTGGAGTTCGACCAATCTTCACACCCATTCCGCAAAGATTTAATCTTCGATGGGATTAAAATGATTGAAGGTAAAGTTCAGATACCTTCACAACCTGGAATTGGTGTTGAAGTTAATCGTGAAATTCTAAATCAATATAAAGTTAATTAGTTTACGGGAGCTTGGTAATGAAAGATGTGAATTGGTTAATTATTGATTGGGGAACTACAAATTTTCGTGCCTTTGCGATGAATGAAGAAGGGAAATTAGTCGATAAAATTGAGAAAAAACTAGGTTTACTACAAGTTGAGAAAGGAAACTTTGCGCAAGAACTAGAGCAGGTACTGCTACAGTGGATAGGTCAGTACCAACAGTTACCTATTTTCATGGCGGGAATGGTCGGTTCGGCACAAGGGTGGATTGAAGTACCTTATGTTCAAGCTCCTGCTAGTTTAGATGATTTAGTTGAGGGGAGTAAGTCTTTTAGACTCCCTTGGGGAGCTATGGCAACTGTGATCCCAGGTGTAAATATCGTGAGCGATCTGGATAATTACGATGTGATGCGAGGAGAAGAAGTCCAAATTTTTGGTTTGGATATTTTGCTTAATGACACTGAATCTTTTGCTATTTTCCCTGGTACTCATAGCAAGCATGTAAAAATAAAACAAGGATGCATTCAAGAATTTAAAACTTATATGACTGGAGAGTTATTCTCATTGCTGAGTCAGCATTCAATATTAGGACGAGGACTCCCTACGCAAATAGAATCAGAAGCAGCTTTTAAGCGTGGAGTTTTAGAAAGCCAAAATGGTAATTTAACCAATAAACTCTTCAATGCAAGGACGCATCGATTGTTCAACAATATTGAAGAAAATGAAGTTTTTGATTATTTATCAGGAATACTTATTGGTCAGGAGTTTAACAATATTTCAAATTCAAGTGTTTACTTGGTCGGTAGTGATAAATTATGCGAATGCTATTATCAAGCCTGTAAAATATTATCGATAAATAGTGAAATGATAAATGGAGATGAAACATTTTTAGCAGGTATGTTAAATATTAAACAGGAAGTAGAAAATGGGAAAGAGTAAATTTAATCTAGATGAACACCTACCTTTGATGGCAATTATTCGTGGGGTTAAACCTCAAGATGCAGTACGAGTAACGCAAATTTTAATCGATGAAGGTTTTACCATGATTGAAGTACCACTTAATAGCCCTGATGCATTAGTGAGTATTGCAAGTTTAGTTGAAAAATTTGGACCGCATTATTTAATAGGAGCAGGAACTGTTACGACGCTAGAGAAAGCCGAAGCAGTAATTGAAACAGGCGCAAATTTGATTGTAACACCAAACTATAATGAAGAAGTCGTTAAACTCTCTACTGCGGCAAATTGTGTAACTTTTCCTGGTGTGGTTACGCCGACCGAAGCCTTTGCAGCGTTAGCTTCAGGGGCTACAGGATTGAAACTTTTTCCTATTAGTCAAGTAGGAATAGATGGATTTAAAGCGCTCAAATCGGTACTTCCACCGGAAACATTATGTTTTCCTGTAGGAGGCATTAATCCAACTGAGGAAAGCATGAGGCCACTAATAAAAATTGGTGCTCAAGGTTTCGGTTTAGGCTCTTCACTTTATACGCCTGATTTAAGTGACGATGAAATCAGGCAACGGGCTAAGAAATTCGTAGCTGAATTTAAAAAATGTAAGTAATATAGAATCGTGAAAAGTCCAAAAATTTTTGGACTTTTCATTAACCTTTTTTAGTTTAACTTCTGAGAAATAAGCTGACTGTACTGTTGCAGAAGAGGGATTAATTCTTCCATGCGTTCATCAGGCATATAAGGTTTAATGCTAGTGACAGATATAGCCGCTATTATATTTTGGTATTTATTACGAACAGGAACTGCGACACATCGAACCAGTTCTTCATTGTCTTCTAAGTCAAAGCTATAGTCATATTTTGAATAAGACTCCATACGTTCAATCATAGCATTTACATCTAAGTGTGTTTCTTTTCTTATCAGGCGTAACCACTCAGTCTTTGGCATGTCAATCATCAGCGACTTACCAATACCTGTAGCAGCAAGAGGTAGACGATCTCCAATTCTCGACCTTAACTCAATGGCGCGATAGCCAGAAATTTTGTCTAGGTAAAAAATATGATCTTCATCCTTGATGCCAAGATGGACTGTATCCTTGGTTTCTTCAGCTAACTTACACAAAATAGGGTGAGCGATTTCTTTTAAGGGCATGTCTTTTTGAGCCCGGTTTCCTAGTTGAATCATTTTAGTACCAAGAACTATGCCTATACCTTTGACTTCCCGAATATACCTTGCTTCAATTAATCCTTGTAAGATTCGATGAACGGTTGATTTGGGAAGCCCAGTTTCTGTACAAATAGATTTTAATTGGCAGTTACCATTTGCTACTGCATCAATGACAGCTATAGCTTTATTTAATGCTTGGTTATTAGACATAGTTACCTCTTACATTTATGTGAAAGGTAACAAAAAGTAAAATATAATATTGTGATGAATCTATATATTTGGTTCTTATTATTCCCATTATGTGGGATTTTATTTTATCAATCCCATGAGTTGTGGAAGAGACATTGAAATTTCAGGTATGTATATTACTAGCATTAAGACGCCAAATATAATGATAAAAAATGGTAGTAATGTTTTTACTATCAATTGAGGGCCGTCATTAGATAATGATCTAAAATGGCCGTGTAAGAGTAACTTACCTAGAGAATGTCCCATCCAAGCTGCAATGTATTCGGTAGGAATGCCATAAGTGTGGAGATATGTCTTGATTTGGTGTTTTCCCCAGTTTGCCTGAAGTAATTTTACTTCACCGAGTGGCATTTGCACATTCCAAATGTACTTAGGTTTAAAGCTTTCTAGTTGGTCGACATGAGTAAAAAAGAAAAATAGATGCTCATCTCCATCTAAAATGCTCTTAATTTTGGTCTTAGTATTATGTTGTTCAGGGACTGAGTTTTTATTGAGGTTTTCAAGGTATTGAATGTATTGCTTCAAAATATCTATTGCTATGCTTGGCAATATTATCAATCGGCTATTATCGCCTTTTATATATTCTTTATCAGAAATCCATAATATACTTTCTTCGATGAAATAATCTTTTAGTGTCCCCCCCCCCCCAATCGTTAACGGGGCGATCCCTGGGCTAGAGATCAAATGTCTCCCAAACTAAAAATGAGCTTGAAGTTGAGCAGATCAACAAAGGTAGTGAATAGGTAACCAACTATTAAGCCTATTTTTGCGTTAGTCACTTATCCATTGCTGTAAATGTTCAAGAATCATAGTGATTCGCTTTGGTTTTTGTTTGTGCCGTTTTCCTATGCAATATAGAGATTCAGTTACTCTGTTTGTTGGATTATGTATCGTAACCTCATCGGCTAAATAGAAGCTGTCTACAGCACTTTGGGGTAACACAGTGAATCCCATTCCTTTAGCGATAGGGAGTAAAATTTGGCTAAGTTGATTGATGTAGCTTACGGTCTTAATTTTTTCAATTTCAATATCTTGCCAATTTTTCTCACCACATCGATGCAAATAGAGTGATAAGTAATGATCCGCATCTGGGTGGCGTATCATACCTAATGAGCTCAGTTGTGCTGCGGTAATCGGTTTGTTTTGGTGATCCTTCGGTAATACAAGGCACAATGACTCAACACCGAGTTTATCTATCTCAAAGAAGCTTTCTTGTGGCTTGTGAGTGACGATACCTAAATCAATATTGCTGCTTTGTACCTCATTCAAAATTTTATGGTTAGGAGCTACTTCTAAATGCACGACAAGTGTTGGATTTTGTTTTTGGAGTTCGAGCAGCTTTGGAAATAAAGACAGTGCTAAAGAGCCAGAACATGCCAATTTGATTTCTCCTTGGTATGGGTCATCGATATTTAGAGAATCTAATAATGCATTTTCATTGATAAGTAACTGTTGAGCATAATTGTAAACTTGTCGTCCTTGTTCGGTTAATTCAAATGTTTTGTTGTATCGGATCAGTAGGTTATGTCCACATGCCGCTTCAAGCTTTTGAATATGTTGGCTCACACCTGGCTGTGTCATAAAAAGTTTGTCACTGGTTTTAGTAAAGTGACCAACATCGACTAAGGTTTTAAAAGTGTGTAGCCATACTGGGTTTAACATGATGCTGAGCCTTCAATAACAAATAATTATTAAAATAAGAATAATTGATAATTTTTAAAAGTAAACCGACTTGATTAATCTTTACCTTAAGCAAGCACACACGATGAAATAAATGAGGTAATACAATGGAAAATAAAACATACCCAAGAACGTTTTCTCACATTGGGATTTCTGTACCAGACATTGAAGCTGCGGTTAAATTCTATACCGAAGTACTGGGTTGGTATTTGATTATGGAGCCAACGGATGTGGTTGAAGATGACTCTGCTATCGGTGAGATGTGTACTGATGTATTTGGCGCAGGTTGGGAGCGTTTTCGTATAGCACATATGTCAACGGGTGACCGAGTGGGAGTTGAGCTTTTTGAGTTTAAAAACCAAGAAAATCCTGAAGATAATTTTGAATATTGGAAAACCGGCGTATTCCATTTCTGTGTACAAGACCCAGATGTGGAAGGTTTAGCGGAACGAATTGTTGCTGCTGGTGGTAAAAAACGTATGAAAGCACCACGTTACTACTACCCTGGTGAAAAGCCTTACCGCATGATCTACATGGAAGATCCGTTTGGTAATATTCTTGAAATTTACAGCCACAGTTATGAGTTGCACTATGCAAGTGGTGCGTACAATTAATCTATAAAGCTGATTTAGTAAAAATAATGCCCATTTTGATGTTTAGTTATCAAAGTGGGTATTTTCGTTTGAAGCTATGAAAGTGTTAGATTTGTCTGCCAGATACTTCTAAATGAGCCATGCAATGATTCTATTTCCCCCTTCATTAAATGTTTATAAACATCGATTTTAAAGCTCGTTTAACTGGATTTATCTATGTTAGTTGTTATTTGTGACTTAATTGGTTATTAAATTCAGATTTATTGGGTCAATAGTTCTTGGTCTATTTGTTAACGAGGATGAAGAGTTAAATGGAGGTTGATTATAAAAAGTGTAGACTATTTCAGAGGTTAGACATCACATTGCTTAAATGTAGGGGGCTTTTATCGTACAAAAAGTTTAACATTTTCTATAAGTTGGAATAATATTAACTTATTCAGGGACGATACCAATACCATGCTTGTTTTAGGGTATAGACAGAAGGTCAAATAATACCGTGCAGATTAATAAGTCATTCATCAAAGTACCTCATTTTTCTGAGCTAGTGTTAAGTTCAACGTTTATTAACTTATTATCACTGGCTTTACCTTTCGCGTTGCTACAAATCTATGACCGCATTCTCCCTAATCAAAGTTATGGGACGGCTATGGTACTTGCAATTGGTGTGGCTCTTGCCATTATTGTGGAAGCATTTTTACGTTATATGCGCAGTTGGTTATTAGCTTCTTCGGCTGCAAATTTTGAACAAAAAACGGTAGAGAAAAGTGTTTATGCTCTCTTTAAAGGAGACTATAAGCATATAGCTCAGATGGGTATTGGCCGCATCTATAATGGATTTACCGCAATTGGTCATATGCGGGATGCTTATTCTGGTCAGTTCATGATTTCGTTAGTTGACCTTCCATTTGCGCTGGTTTTTATCGGCTTAATTGCCTATATCGGCGGAAGCTTAGTTCTTATCCCTATTATGGTGTGGTTGATCGTTGGCCTGATCGTTTTATACATAGGTCGCCAACTAAAAACAGTCACTTATGGTTTGTCATTAACAGAAAGTCAGCGCTCTCGTGTGTTTATCAAAGTGTTTTCAGGTTTAACTACAGAGAAAGCATTAGCACAAGAAAGCCAAATATCTTCATCTTATCGTCAATCTAATTATCAATATGCTCAAGCTCAACAACATGCGGATTGGTTAGCCGCCAAGTTGCAACTTTTTATTGGGCTTGCTTCTCAAGGTACGACATTAACGCTTATTTTGGTGGGGAGTTTGTCAGTATTAGCAGGTGATTTAACGACTGGTGGGTTAACAGCATGTTCCATTTTAGCGGGTAGAGCTGTTGCTCCGCTTAGTTCTTTAATTGGGTTATATAACCGTTTAGCGGTAACAGATGTAGCAAGAAAAGAAGTTCAAGAATTAATGGATCTTCCAGAAGTACCATTCAAAGGAAATGTTGATTTACTGGATGATCAATCTTTCCCTTCAGGTCCAATTTGTTTTAAGAATTATAAATCGTATGAGACCGTTGCAAAACTTGATATTGATGAACTTGAAATTAAAGCCAATGATCTCGTTTCTTTGCATTCTGATCCTTTAACTTTTGCAAGTTTGTTTGTGGCTTCTATTGGGGGGCTAAAGCAAGCCGAAGAAGGGCAACTATTCATTGGTGGAAAGGATATCCATGAATATCATTACCAAGATTATAGCTCTGCTGTCATTTATGTACCGTCATGGCCCACATTATTTGCAGGTACCGTGTTAGATAACTTAACGCTATTTCACCCAGAATTAGAGAATGAGGCAGTTGTTTTAGCAGAGCAACTGGGTTTATCTGCTTCTATAGGTGACTTAGCCGCGGGTTATCAAACTGAAATAACGGAAAGTGGTACTGAGATATTTAACAAAGGAACCATTAAGTTAATTGCTATGGTGAGAGCCTTAGTTCAAAAACCATCAATTTTGTTATTAGAGCAACCTCAATTGTCGTTAGATTTGGATTGCCAGCAACGAATGATTCAAGTGTTATTAGAGCAACGTCAATTCATGACGATTATTGTAGCTTCTTATTCTGAAAAGCTGATTGAGGCATGTAACTGTCATATTTCAATTGATTGGGATGGACATTGCACTATAGAACGGACAGAGGATCAGTAAGATGCCGATGGAATCTAAAGATAACAAAATAGAAGTGAATGCAATGGCTGATGCAACTATGTCAAATCATTCCAAGTCATCATTAGGTGGTAGAGATTCAAGTGAGAATCTTAAAGTGGTCCTGCAGTTTTGGCTTAAAGAATTAGGATTAAATGCTCAAGAGAAGAATGTCAAAGCTAACCCAGAATTAGATACTTTGGATGCGTTAGGGCTTGTTGAACAGCTGAAAAAGTATGATGTGGGATATGTGACAGACCATGTTACTCGACAAAATGTCCAAGATACGCCATACCCATTTATTTTGATTGGGCGCTCGGGTGGAACTCAGTTATATCGGCGCCGTAATGATGATTTGCAATGCTTTTCTGTAAATACTCAAAAGTGGATAAAATGTGAGCTGGCTGATCTGGATGTAAATGCGATGGCTGTATTTATTGAGCGATTGCCATCAAAACAGTTAAATTTAAAAGCATTTTCGAGAGAAATGAGTAAACGCTCTAAATGGTATCGTCCCGTTTTTTTCTTAAGTTTATTTATTTCACTGACAGGTCTGAGTATTCCTCTGTTTACCATGGCAGTTTATGACCGTGTTATTGGTGCTCAAAATTCAAATATTATTATCCCAATTGCCGTTGGTGCTGCTTTAGCGGTTATTATTTATCTCATCTGTCAGTTATACCGAGCTTATATCTTAACTTCAGTAGGAAACCGATTCTCAAGGGATTTATCAAACTTAACCTTCCATCGTTTGATGTCGATGTCATTAATGCTACTGAGCCGTGTTGGCATGGTTAACCATATTAACCGCATGAAAAATGCTGAAAAAGTACGTTCAATTTTAATTGGTCCTACGGGGACAGCTTTAATCGACTTACCCTTTACGCTGGTTGTTTTAATCGCCATTGCACTATTAAGTGGTTGGTTAGTGCTCGTACCAATTTGTATGTTGTTATTAAATTTTATCATCATGAAACTGGTGACTCGTTATACCAATAATGCTTTGCCAACGGTATCGAATCAATATCAAGATGTGATGATTGAGTTATCTAAGAATGTGTTGTTATTAAAATCAGGTGGCAGTATTCATGGTTGGGTGAAAGGGCTTCAACGTATGAATCAAGAGAATAGTCGACAAAACTTTTTATTTGCAAAACGGAATGGTTTGAATGCAGCTGTTGGTCAAATGATGAGTATGCTAACTGCACTTATTACGATTTTTGTAGGGGTTTTTTTGGTCCTTGAACAAGACATTTCACCAGGAGCACTAATTGCCTGTGTGATGTTAATTTGGCGAATTACAGGCCCTGCTCAAATGGTTTTTTCATCTTCTTTGAAATTTACCATGTTGGGAAATGCCATCCGTCAATTTGATAGTTTTATGATGGTGAATACGGAGAATAATGAATTAAGGCTTGATATTCCTAATGTCGATGTTTCTCCTTCTGTGAGTATTAAGCAACTTACTTTACGTTATAACGCTGAAGCTCAACCGGCTTTATCTGGTGTAAGTTTTGATATTGAAGCAGGTGAAGTTGTTGCGATTATTGGTCCTAATGGATGTGGAAAAACAAGTGCATTACTTTCTTTGCTTGGCGTATTAGAGCCACAAGGTGGATATATTACGGTTAATGGTAAAAACATTCGACAATATGACCCACAGGTGTTTCGTCGTTGGGTTTCTTATTCACCAGCTGAGACTGACTTAGTGGTTGGAAGCTTAGCGGATAATGTTCGTACTGTGAAACCAGAGGCGACAGATGAAGAGGTGAAACAAGCCTTATTAAAAGCAGGCGCTCAACCCCTACTTTATAGTGTTAATGGCGATATAAATGCACCATATTTTAGTGATTATGATCTTCTGATGCGTTCCATAGATGCGAGTACTATTAGTTTGGCACGCTTAATATTAAAAGATGCTAATTATTGGCTTATGGATGAGCCACTATCGAGTTGCCCGGCTGGAACTAAAAACTATTTTAAAGAATTAATTACTACACTTAAAGGTAGTAAAACGATGGTATTTACGACTCATGATCCGGAATTGATTTCGATGGCAGATAAAGTCGTCGTGTTAGATAAAGGAAATTTAGTGTACGCGGGCCCTGCAATAAAGCCTGAATCCGCAACGGAAATTGATATGGATGTTACTCATGAATGAGAAGAAAAACAGTGCACCGGAAATCTGGCCTGATTTTGAATTTTCTAGTGCTATAGAAGCACCAACAGAACGTAAAATTATTAAAGCCACCATATTGGTTATTTGCTTAGCCACTTTTAGTCTTTTCATTTGGTCTATCTTTACTAATGTCAATGAAATAGCCAAAACCCATGGTCAAATTGTCCCTCTTGGACATAAGCAAGTCATCCAAAATAAACATGGTGGTACGATTTCATCTGTTTTGGTTGCAGAAGGGGATGTTGTCAATAAAGGTCAGGCTTTGGTGAATTTTGTATCGGTTGATAGTCAGTCACTAAAAGATGAATTAGAAGCGAAGCGAGCCAACTTTATTTTAAGAATTGAGCGTTACAATGCTTTTTTATCAGAAAGACAACCTGATTTCTCGGCCTTCGTTGAGGTATTTCCTAGCCTAGTTAAAACTCATGAGCAAGCTTTTCAGGAAATGTTAGAAAAAGAAGCATCATTAGTGTCTGTTTCTCAAGCTGAAATCCGGAAAACTCAAGAAGAGATCAACAGTATTAATAATGAATTACCCACATTACGCTCTCAAATTGCTCACTCACGTCATATGTTGAATTTGATGGCCTCAACAACTAGCCGACAAGCAATTTCTGAAATGGAAAGGAATAATCAGGAACAAAAATTAGCTTCTTATACGCGAGAATTGACATCGTTATTAGGGAAAAAATCTGTTTTAGAAAAAACATTGGTTCATTTAGATGAGCAACTTAAAGAGAAGAAAACGGATTATAAATCAGATGTAAGTGAAAGACGTACCGAAGCTCAAACTGAGTTAATTACAACAGAAGCGCGCCTACGGTCATCTAATTTTGATCTAGAGGACAATACTGTTAGAGCACCCGTCGATGGTATTGTTCAATCCATTCCAACTACCAATGAAGGTAGTGTTATTCAGCCGGGCGGAACGGTTGCTATCATTGTACCGACGACTAAAACAGCCATTATGGAATCGAAATTATCCCCTAGAGATGTAGGTTTTATTCATATTGGTCAAACAGTACGGATTAAAATTGATGCATTTGATTACAGTCGATATGGTTCTCTTGAAGGTATTGTAGAAAAAGTCTCTCCAACGACTGATGCTGATGAACGTGGAGGGGTGTACTACAAAGTCCGAATTTCAATTGCTCATCCATATTATTTTGATAATCCTGATAAATTTAAATTGATTCCTGGGATGACCGGTGAAGCAGATATTGTGACAGGTGAAAAAACAGTATTTGAATATTTATGGAAGCCTGTATATACAAATATAACTACTGCTTTTGGTGAAAGATAACCAGTTATCGATGTTTAAAAGATCGTGACTGAGATTTATAGAGGTACATCATGGAAGATCGCAAAAAGAATAAATCAGAAAATAAAAAAGAGCAGCCGAGTAAAGAGGCAATAAAGAAATTAGATAAAAATGCTCAACGGTTAAAAGCAGAAGCATTGCGTGGTAATGCAGATGATAGAATTGCTAGTAAGACTAAAAATGATGATGTAGCTGATAAATCATGGTCACAAGCGGCTTTTGTGAATAATTTGTCGCCAAACACTGAGGTAGAAGTTGAAGTAGATACTGTTGTTAGTAAAGAGCAAATCAATACCCCAGTGGCAGGAAATGAAACAAATCTAACGCAAGAACCACAGCCTTTGGTAGGGAAAATAATTCCAACAACGGGTGAACCTGATGTTACTTATAGTATAGCTGAGAACCATGTCAGTAGTTTTGGAGTATTTAGATTAGCGCCTACAGGTGCATTTACCTTTATTCCTTCAGTTAATTCGCTTGCGGGCCAATCTCAACAATTTACCATTCATGCGACCCATAAAGGTGAAGTACATCAACAGCAATTAACCATTACTCAAGGTCATAACCAGATTGCAAAAGTTACGATTTCTGGTGCCGATAATGCCATTCTTATAGAAGACCATAATGTTCAAGCGGGTGAGTTACACGCGACAGGTAATTTGAACATTGCTGCGACAGCTCCAACGGATACCCGAGTTGTGGTTGAAACATTATCTGGCCAATATGGCACTTTAGAAATAGATGCTAATGGTCACTGGGAGTACAGTGTTAATAATGGTCAACAAGCGGTTCAAGCGCTTAAGAGTACGACAACTTTACATGAGTCTTTTACCATTCATCTAGTTAATGGTGACTCTCATCAAATCTCTATCACTATTAAAGGTGATGAAGATAAGGCAATTATTTCTGGTGTTGATAGCCAGCCATTAACTGAAGACCAACACATTGATACGGCCCATCACCTTAATGCTCAAGGCAAACTAGATATTATTGATGTTGACCAAGGGGATGCGTATTTCCATGCTCAGACAGCAATGGGTAAATATGGTGAGTTTACAATCGATGAGCAAGGGCATTGGCATTATAGTGTTGATGACACCCTGCAAAGCATCCAATCATTAGCTTCTGGTGAGAAAATTACCGATACAGTTCATGTTTTATCGAAAGATGGTGCCACGACTCATGATGTCGTTGTGAGTATTACAGGTACCAATGATGCTCCTGTGCTAACAGTGACACCGAATGCGGCTAATTTGGTGACAGGTAAGTTAACTGAAACTGACGTTGATACGACCGATACACATACTTTTTCCACAACACAAAGTATAGGATTGTATGGTCATTTGAGTATCGATCCATCGACGGGTGATTACACTTATACGCAAACGCCAGGTACAGTTAAAGGGATGTCGTATAACCATAATACTGGTCAATACACTGGTCACGACGTGTTTGAAGTACAAGTAACTGATGGCCATGGTGGTACGGATACTAAATATATTACCTTTGATGTGAGTGCAACGGTAGCCGGACCTACGGTGACAACGCCTAATGCACCGGTTACGATAATACTAGGAGCACCAACTCCCCCGACTATTACACTAACCACACCATCAACGACCCCGCTAATATTAACAGCGCCACCAACGGCTTCTCTCACTATTGACTTGGCAAGTACCAGTGATACGTATGGAGGTACGGGAACGAATAGTGATGACATCACATCGGTAACGACTCCAATGATCACCGGACATGTGGATATTCCGTTCTCAACAGTGAATATTTTTGACGGTACCACCAAAGTCGGCACTGTGATTGCCGATGATAAAGGCGATTACGCTGTTGCTACTTCAGTGCTTGGTGGTACAGAAGCAGGGCAACTACATCACCTACACGCAGAAGCGACCGCTCCCGGTGTCGCGGGTGCAACTCCTATATTATCCCCAACATTAGATGTGACAATTGATACCGGCGCGACAACGGTAGCGGATACTGGTACGGCGACAGAAGATCAAACTGCTGGTGTTGCGAGCATTGGTAATGTATTGGGCAATGATGAATCAGGAATGGTTGTAAAGGCTGGGGATTTACAAGGAGCTTTCGGTACAGTGCACATGCATGCTGACGGCACTTATACGTATGATTTAAATAATCAACATCCAAGTATTCAAGCATTGCCTGATGGTCAAACAACAACCGATATATACACTTATGAAGTAACGGATGTAGCAGGTAATACGTCGACAGAAACATTAGAGATTACGATTACCGGCACCAATGATAATCCTGTGGTGAGCTCAGCAATAGTAGATGGAGGTCATGGCACTGATACTATTCTAAGAAACTTACCGGCCTCTTTAGTGAAAGGGCAGCTAACTGCAACTGATATAGATACGGGAGATAAACTGAGTTGGGAACTTATGCCATCAAGCACTCATTCAGATCCTCATTATGGTGATTATGGACATATTGCTTTAGCTCCGTCAGGTCAATGGGTATATCGTGTTGGTAGTGCTGCTGCGACAGCATTAGAGGAAGGTGAACAAGTAACGGAAACCTTTCATTTAAAAGTAAGTGATGGCCATGGTGGAAGCACTATACAAACACTTATTATTCATGTCACGGGTATAAATAATGCTCCAATTGTTGTTACCCATAGCCAGGGAGGGCTACCGATTGCTGAGCAAACGACGACTCAAGACTCGTCGTTCACTTTCACTTTACCACCAGGTACATTCAATGATGTCGATCATGGAGATCATTTAACCCTTTCAGCAACAGGGTTGCCAAGCTGGCTACACTTTGATGCCACAACGGGCACCTTTAGTGGTACGCCAACTAATTCAGATGTTGCCGGCAAACTTCCGATTACGGTTACAGCAACCGATACTCATGGTGCGCACGTAGAGGCAAGTTTTGCTTTGACGGTAAACAATATCAATGATGCGCCGGTTATATCTCCAATATCTATAGTGACTGTTACAGAAGATGGCGCACATGCGGCAGGACAATTACAAGCGACAGATCCAGATGTAGGCGATGCTCAGCATTTAACGTATTCAATTGCGAATGCCGTTGATGGTTTTAGGTTAAACAGTGACGGCACTTGGGATTTTGATCCTAGCCATGCTGCGTATCAACATATTGCCGCTGGTATTTCAGAAACAGTGTCGATTCCTGTGACGGTGAGTGATGGGCATGGTGGAACCGATACTCAGCAGTTAGTGATTAATATTACCGGCACCAATGATGTGCCTGTGATCAGTGGCGTTGATAGCGGCAGCGTGCAAGAAGAGAGTCAATTAACCGCCAGCGGCACTTTGACTATCAGTGATGCCGATGCGGGCGAAGATCACTTTATTGCGGTAAGTGGTACCACAGGCAGCGGTAATCATGGAACCTTAGACATTGATGCCAGCGGCGCGTGGACCTACCATTTAGATAACAGCAATGCCGAGGTGCAAGCGTTGGGCGAAAGCCCAAGCGGCACCACGAACTCACTGACCGATACCTTTACGGTCACCTCAACCGATGGCACCGCGCACACCATTACCGTCACCGTCAATGGCACCAATGACGCGCCCGTCTTTACCACCGCGACGTTGACACAAAGTGGCGACGAAGACGCGAGTGTGACGGGGCAATTGGGCTCAACGGACACCGATATCGGTGACAGTGCGACCTACGCGGCCACGGGGACACTGCCGGCCGGCTTTACCTTACAGGCCGATGGCCGCTACACATTAGATGCGAGCGTTCAGGCGTATCAGCACCTAGAGGCAGGCCATTCCCAAGACATCACCATTCCAGTGACCGTGACCGATGGTGCGGGGGGCACGGCCACCCAAACCTTGACCATCACGATTACCGGCACCAATGATGCACCGGTTATTACCGACATCAGTGCCAAAACCGTGGCGGAAGGCAGTACGGTCAGCGGCACCATTACTTCCAGTGATGTGGATGATCATGCCACCGCAACCTTCAGTATTGCGCAACCAGTGGATGGCTTTAGTTTAAATGCCGATGGCAGTTATAGCTTTGATGCAAACCACGCCAGTTATGCCCATTTAGCGGCAGGGTCGTCGCAAGATGTGACCATCCCGGTGACGGTCACCGATGATCAGGGGGCGAGCAGTACACAAGACTTAGTTATTCATGTGACGGGCACCAATGACGCGCCCGTGATTGCGGGCACCGATACGGGTACGGCGCAAGAAGAGAGTCAACAAACGGCGTCGGGCACCTTAACCATCCGCGATGCGGATGCGGGTGAAGCTCACTTTACCGCCGCCAGTGGCATCACGGGGACAGGAAATCACGGCCAGTTAGACATTGATGCCAGCGGCGCGTGGACCTACCATTTAGATAACAGCAATGCCGAGGTGCAAGCGTTGGGCGAAAGCCCAAGCGGCACCACGAACTCACTGACCGATACCTTTACGGTCACCTCAGCCGATGGCACCGCGCACACCATTACCGTCACCGTCAATGGCACCAATGACGCGCCCGTCTTTACCACTGCGACGTTGACACAAAGTGGCGACGAAGACACGAGTGTGACGGGGCAATTGGGCTCAACGGACACCGATATCGGTGACAGTGCGACCTACGCGGCCACGGGGACACTGCCGGCCGGCTTTACCTTACAGGCCGATGGCCGCTACACATTAGATGCGAGCGTTCAGGCGTATCAGCACCTAGAGGCAGGCCATTCCCAAGACATCACCATTCCAGTGACCGTGACCGATGGTGCGGGGGGCACGGCCACCCAAACCTTGACCATTACGATTACCGGCACCAATGATGCACCGGTTATTACCGACATCAGTGCCAAAACCGTGGCAGAAGGCAGTACGGTCAGCGGCATCATTACTTCCAGCGATGTGGATGATCATGCCACCGCAACCTTCAGTATTGCGCAGCCAGTGGATGGCTTTAGTTTACATGCCGATGGCAGTTATACCTTTGATGCAAACCACGCCAGTTATGCCCATTTAGCGGCAGGATCGTCGCAAGATGTGACGATTCCGGTGACGGTCACCGACGATCAGGGGGCGAGCAGCACCCAAGATTTAATCATTCATGTGACGGGCACCAATGACGCGCCCGTGATTGCGGGCACCGATCATGGCTCTATAACGGAAGATCAAAATGTATTTTCGAATCCTAAAGATCCAAGTATTCATGAGCTAAAAATACAAGGACATTTAGACATAACAGATATTGATTCAGGTGAAGATCATTTTGTATTTCAAAGACCTATACTTGGTGATAATGGTTTTGGTACATTTTTCATTACACAGCAAGGGCATTGGGGGTATTCTGCGAATAATGATGATCCTAAACTCCAAGAGTTGGGTGTCACTGATACGAGAACTGATTCTATTGATGTTAAAGCTGCGGATGGTACGACTCATAAAATTATTGTGACAATACATGGTACTAATGATGACCCAACCTTTACCTCAGCAACTTTGGTTAACCACGGTAATGAAGACACCAAGGTAACGGGTCAATTAGGTTCAACCGATATCGATACCGGTGACAGTGCGACCTACGCGGCCACGGGGACGCTGCCGGCCGGCTTTACCTTACAGGCCGATGGCCGCTACACATTAGATGCGAGCGTTCAGGCGTATCAGCATATTGCTGCCGGCGATACGCAAGTTGTGACGGTTCCAGTGACGGTGACCGATGGCGCGGGGGGCACGGCCACCCAAACCTTGACCATCACGATTACCGGCACCAATGATGCACCGGTTATTACCAACATCAGTGCCAAAACCGTGGCGGAAGGCAGTACGGTCAGCGGCACCATTACTTCCAGCGATGTGGATGATCATGCCACCGCGACCTTCAGTATTGCGCAGCCAGTGGATGGCTTTAGTTTACATGCCGATGGCAGTTATAGTTTTGATGCAAACCACGCCAGTTATGCCCATTTAGCGGCAGGATCGTCGCAAGATGTGACCATCCCGGTGACGGTCACCGACGATCAGGGGGCAAGCAGCACCCAAGACTTAGTCATTCATGTGACGGGCACCAATGATGTTCCAACGGTCACTCACACGGTTGTAGCCCAAAGCGCCACGGAAGATACGGCTTTTAGTTTTGCACTTTCATCGGATACCTTTAATGATATCGATAATGGTGATCACTTAACGCTTTCTGCGACTGGGTTACCAAACTGGCTGCATTTTGATGCCGCAACGGGCACCTTTAGTGGCACGCCAACCAATGCTGATGTGGGTAAGCTCCCGATTACGGTTACTGCGACGGATAGCCACGGTGCACAAGTCAGTACCAGTTTTGTTCTGACGGTCAATAATACTAATGATGCGCCGGTGTTAACGCCCCTATCGACAGTGGCGGTCACTGAAGATGGTGCTCATGCGAGTGGACAATTGCAATCAACGGACCCAGATGTGGGCGATGCTCAACATTTAACGTATTCCGTTGCGAATGCTGTTGATGGTTTTACGTTAAATAATGACGGCACTTGGGATTTTGATCCTAGTCATGCTGCGTATCAACATATTGCCGCTGGTATTTCAGAAACCGTGTCGATTCCTGTGATGGTCAGTGATGGA
Organism: Vibrio algivorus; assembly: GCF_002218005.2. Taxonomy (GTDB): domain Bacteria; phylum Pseudomonadota; class Gammaproteobacteria; order Enterobacterales; family Vibrionaceae; genus Vibrio; species Vibrio algivorus. The sequence goes on along the minus strand of NZ_AP018679.1, from coordinate 771,042 downwards.
CATGGTGGAACCGATACTCAACAGTTAGTGATTAATATTACCGGCACCAATGACAATCCTGTGGTGAGCTCAACAATGGTTGATGGTGGTCATGGTTTTGATGAAGATACAGGGCTTACTTCACTATCTTTAGTGAGAGGTCAGTTGACAGCGACGGATGTGGATACTGGTGATGCTCTTAAATGGGAAATCATATCAACACATTCTGCTCCAAATATAGGTGAGTACGGACATATTGCTTTATCTCCGTCAGGCCAATGGGTATATCGTATTGGTAGTACTGATGCGACAGCATTATCGGAAGGTGAGCAGGCAACAGAAACCTTCCATTTTAAAGTAAGCGATGGTCATGGTGGAAGCACAACACAAACACTAACCATCCATATTACGGGGGTTAATAATGCTCCAACCGTTGTTAGCCATAGCCAGGGGGTTCTGCCGATTGCTGAGCAAACGACGAATCAAGATTCGCCGTTCACTTTCACTTTGCCGGCAGACACATTCATTGATGTCGATCATGGCGATCACTTAACGCTTTCTGCAACAGGCATGCCAAGTTGGTTGCATTTTGATGCGGCAACGGGCACTTTTAGTGGCACGCCAACCAATTCAGATGTTGCTGGTAAACTTCCGATTACGGTTACCGCAACCGATAGTTATGGTGCGCACGTAGAGGCAAGTTTTGCTTTGACGGTTAACAATATCAATGATGCTCCGATTATATCTCCAATATCTATAGTGACCGTTACAGAGGATGGTGCCCATGCGAGTGGGCAATTGCAAGCAACGGACCCAGATGTGGGCGATGCTCAACATTTAATGTATTCGGTTGCGAATGCTGTTGATGGTTTTACGTTAAATAATGACGGCACTTGGGATTTTGACCCTAGCCATGCTGCTTATCAACATATTGCAGCAGGTGCTTCAGAAACGATATCTATTCCTATCACGGTCAGTGATGGATATGGAGGAACCGATACTCAACAGTTAGTGATTAATATTACCGGCACCAATGATGCACCGGTGATCAGTGGAACTGAGCATGGCTCTATAACAGAAGATCAACATGTCACCCCAAACGCTACAGACCCAAGTATCCATGAGTTAACGATACAAGGGCGTTTAGCGGTTACTGATGTGGATTCAAATGAAGCTCATTTTCAGGATCAAACTGGTGTAGTCGGCGACAATGGTTTTGGTGATTTTTCAATCACTCCTTCAGGGTTCTGGATTTACACAGCAAATAATGATGATCCTAAAATTCAAGAGTTGGGTGCAAACGATTCCCATACCGATTCTATTACTGTGACAACTGTGGATGGTACGAGTCATAAAATTGTCGTGACAATTCATGGCGCCAATGATGCGCCAACGCTTACTCACACTGTTGTTTCACAAACTGCAACGGAAGATACGGCCTTTAGTTTTGCACTTCCATCGGATACCTTTAATGATATCGATAATGGTGATCACTTAACGCTGTCAGCGACAGGGTTGCCAAGCTGGCTTCATTTTGATGCGGCAACGAGCACCTTTAGTGGCACACCAAGCAATGCCGATGTGGGCAAACTCCCGATTACCGTTACCGCGACGGATAGTCATGGTGCGCAAGTCAGTACTAGTTTTGCTCTGACGGTCAATAATACTAATGACGCACCAACGCTTACTCACACTGTTGTATCACAAACTGCCACGGAAGATACGGCCTTTAGTTTTGCACTTCCATTAGATACCTTTAAAGATGTTGATAATGGTGACCACTTAACGCTGTCAGCGACAGGGTTGCCAAGCTGGTTGCATTTTGATGCGGCAACGAGCACCTTTAGTGGCACGCCAACCAATGCTGATGTGGGTAAGCTCCCGATTACTGTTATTGCGACGGATAGCCACGGTGCACAAGTCAGTACCAGTTTTGCTCTGACGGTCAATAATACCAATGATGCGCCGGTGTTAACGCCAATATCGACAGTAGCCGTCACCGAAGATGGTGCCCATGCGAGTGGGCAATTGCAAGCAACGGACCCAGATGTGGGCGATGCTCAACATTTAACGTATTCGGTTGCGAATGCTGTTGATGGTTTTACGTTAAACAGTGACGGTACTTGGGATTTTGACCCTAGCCATGCTGCGTATCAACATATTGCAGCAGGTGCTTCAGAAATGGTATCAATTCCTATCACGGTCAGTGATGGACATGGTGGAACCGATACTCAACAGTTAGTGATTGATATTACCGGCACCAATGATGCGCCGGTTATCGCTCCTGGTGGAGTTATTGAAAACACGCTATTAGCGAGGCTTCATGGCTCTACTCTGATTCAAGGGCAATTAGTGGCGACAGATATTGACACTAATGATCAACCTAAATGGGAAATAGTGAATCCAACAGGATCGCTTAATCCAGGTAAGAGTACTTATGGTACTTTTATTATCAGTGATGATGGGCGATGGTTTTTCCGTGGAGGCGGTAGCGGAGGTATAGCTAGATCATTAGCAGAGCATGAGACGGTTGATTTACCTTTTACTGTTCAAGCTTCAGATGGTCACGGTGGTGTGGTGCAACAAGTGGTCACGGTTCATGTTGTCGGTACCAATGATGCGCCAACGATCACGCATACGGTTACCGCCCAAAGTGCCACGGAAGATACGGCCTTTAGTTTTGCACTGCCATCGGATACTTTTAACGATTTGGATAATGGTGATCACTTAACGCTGTCAGCGACAGGGTTACCAAGTTGGCTGCATTTTGATGCGGCAACGGGCACCTTTAGTGGCACACCAAGCAATGCCGATGTGGGCAAACTCCCGATTACCGTTACCGCGACGGATAGTCAGGGGGCACGGGTTAGCACCAGCTTTGCGCTAACAGTGGATAATACCAATGATGCGCCAACATTAACTATCACTCAAACGACACATATTACGGGCACACTTGTCGGTTCAGATGTGGATGTGGGTGATGTACTGACATACTCTTCACCAAATGGTGTTGTTGACAGTACTGCGCATACCACCGTTGTACATGGCCAATTTGGGGATTTAACCATTGATACAGTAAGCGGTGCTTATACCTATGCCCCTCATAGTAGTGCGGTGGGCATGGCATTCGATCCCGCAACGGGTATTTATTCTGGGCATGAAGTTTTTGAAGTGGTCGTCACGGATTCTAGTGGTGCGGCGATGAGTCAGTTCATTCAATTTGACCCAACAGCAACGGTGACAGCGGCGACTACATCAGGTAATCCACCCGTAGTGGCTGCACAAGTACAGACTCCACCAACTGTAACTGATGCAATGCCAACGTTACCAACGATAACGCCACCTACCAATGCAGTGACCATATCACTCGATCCTGCAAGTAACAGCGGTGATAAAACTGATTTAATTACCAGTGATACCACGCCAACGATTACAGGACATACTGATATACCGTTTTCGGTGGTGGAAATTAAAGATGGCACAACAGTGGTTGCGACCACAACCAGTGATGTAAATGGAGATTATTCAGTCACTACATCTGCATTAAGTGGTAGCAATAGCGGTGATGCGCATTCGTTGACGGCAACGGCGACAGCACCTTCAGCGGCAACAGGGATAGATTCTTCTGGCATGGTTGTGACAGTGGATACGGGCATTACCGTCCCAACGGTTGATTTAGTTGATGCTAGTGATTCGGGTAGTAACCATAGTGATAACTTAACGAGCGACACGACACCAACCTTCACTTTAACAGGGATTGATTCTGATGTAACACAAGTTGAAGTGTTTGATGGCTCTACCTCATTAGGGATGGCAACTAAAGTATCGGGTAGCACTTGGACGTTAACTACGGATGCTGCGCATGAATTGACTGCAAATGGTCACCATGACATCACCGCGGTGGTAACCGATACGCAGGGTAATAGTGTTACTTCCTCACCTTTAACAATTAGCTTAGACACAGATCGTCCAATGCCTCCGTTGATGTTTGATCAGATTACTTCTGATAATGTGATTAATGCCGCAGAATCCACCGGTACTGTTGCGGTTACAGGTCGTGTTGGAGGTGTGCTTGGCCAAGACTTTGTTTCAGGAGACTTGATGACAATTCACTTAGGTGGTAAAGATTATCAAGGCTCGGTGGATTCGAGTGGTGCATTTAGTATTGATATCCCTGGCAGTGAGTTAGCGGCAAATCATGCATACAGTGCGAGTTTCGCTGCACATGATAATGCAGGCAATGCTAGTGGTGTTAATAGATTAAGTACGAGTTACGCGGTAGATACTGATGCTACGACTGCTTCAGATACCGATACCGCCACTGAGGACCAAGCGGCAGGGGTTACTCATGGCAATGTATTAACCAATGATGAGCAAGGGCTAACGGTCACTAATGCGGGTGATAAAATTGGCACTTACGGTACTTTGCATTTGCAAGCAGATGGTTCGTATACCTTTGATTTAAATAATCTTAATCCAGCAGTACAAGCAATACCTACAGGCCAAACGGTGACTGACTCGTATACTTATGAAGTCACCGATGCTGCTGGTAATACCGCACAACAAATTTTAACCATTACCATTACCGGTACTAATGATATCCCTGTTTTTACTGCGATACCGTCGATTTCAGTTACTGAAGATGCAGCCATGGTTACTGGGCATCTACAAGCTAATGATTTTGATACAGGTGCTAACCAGCATTTAACTTACACAGCATCACAAGCAGTAGATGGCTTTACATTAAATTCCGATGGCTCATGGAGTTTTGACCCGAGTCATGCTAGTTATCAGCATTTAGCAAAAGGCGTATCAGAAACTATTTCCATTCCTGTATCGGTAACGGATGGAGAAGGTGGCACGAGTCATAGCACATTAACCATTGATATTACGGGAACGAATGACCATCCTTATTTGCTTGGTACAGACAGTTATACTCTAGATGAAAGTGACAATATTGCTTCTGGTCAGTTACATGCTTTGGATGCGGATGATGGTGATACGGTTACCTTATCGTTAGACCCAGCACAGCCTCAAGTTGCTGGTTTTACATTTGACCCTACTGATGGTTCCTATACATTTGATCCTTCAGATCCAGCTTATAATTATTTAGCGGCAGGTGAGAAACTGGATATTGTTATACCTATTACTTGTACTGATTCTTCTGGGGAAAGTCGTACACAAACGCATGCGATTACCTTCCATCTGACTGGGACTAATGATGCGGCGATAATTACAGGTACGGATAGTGGTTCCATCACAGAAGATCTTAACATTAATGCCGCAGCAGTATCTAACACCTTATCCGCACACGGACATTTAGATGTTGCTGATGCAGATACTGGTGAAGCTCACTTCCAATCACAAATCGATATTAAAGGTGATCATGGTTTTGGTTCATTCATGATTTTAGATCAAGGGGAGTGGATGTATATTGCAGACAATGATAACCCTGAAATCCAGAAGTTGAGTGCAGGAGAGACTCGAACCGACTCTGTGACCGTCCATTCGGCAGATGGTACACCGCATAAGATCACTGTTACTATTCATGGTGCAGATGAAAGTGGTGTCCCAACAGTTGTACATGAATCTGCACAGGGAGGGGTTCATTTAGCTTCTACGGTAGATGCCACTCAGCCTGTTGAGCATATAATGGCATTAGCTGATTTTGGTTTGACGAGTACTGATAAAGGTACAACCATTACTTTAGTTACCGCTCCAGCACATGATGGGAGTAATAAAGATGATGGGGGGCAGTTTGTATTACAAGATGCTCAAGGTCATGAAACACCAATTCACGATAAAGGTTCATTTACCTATGATGATGTGCTTGCTGGTCGTGTTATTTATCAACAATTCGATCTGAAATCACATGATGTAAAATATACAATTTCAGGTGATCCTCGTGAACATGAGCTAGCATTTACGCCACCATCATCAACGAGTCATGATGTTCCAGATACCACAGAAACATCATCGTTTACTGCGACATTAGATTCCACTGATGCGCCAGCTGATCATCCAGCCAGTTCTCATGAAGGAATAAGTGATGCAGCAAGCTTATATATGGACTTATTACAGCCTAAACACCATGTGACGGAAGATAAACACACATTAAATGATCACAGTCAACCACAGCACTTAGTCGTGGAAAATGTAGATGATTCGATGGTTCATAACCCTCAACATAATGCTGATGAGGCACATGGACATGTTAATACGCCAGTGGATAGTTATCTTAAAATGGTAGGTGCAAATCATGCTGATAAAGCGGAGGTTAAGGCCGAGCATGATGCATCCTTACTAGACCAAAAGTTTGACCATAACCCGTTGGCGGATCATGTCCATGATGTGCTTGCCCATGAAGGCTTAGATCATTTCGCTAATCCATTAGCAGATGAAGCACATGATAAGCATGATAAACATGCGGTATTTGATGACCATGGTGGTAAGGGGATGGAGCATGGTATGGATAGCCCACAGGTTGATGATCAATTGATTGACGGAAATCATCATTCCCCAGATCAATATAATCATTAACCAGAAAGGTAATGAAAGTTAAACATTCAAAAAAGTATCGATGTTTAATATGTTAAATATCGGTGCTTTTTAGTTGAAATGAAGAGGGTAAAATTGGCTTACCTCGTTTAGAATAGTTCAGCAATAGTGAATGTATCACCATAAAAAATGGCAAAGACACGTGATGAGTCTTTGCCATTTTTGTATTGATTATTGACTACTTAAGTTTGTTAATAGTCGCTATTTTTTATGCGATGTTAATTCTAACTTAGAGAATGTCACACTGTTGTAGTCGCCATTCTTCACGTCAGTTGCGAAGTCACCTGTACCTGCACAACCTGGAGACCAGAAACCTTCATCATCTTTCACACTACATTGGCCATAAGCACCGGCTTTAAAGTAGAAAGAATCTTCTGCGTAACCACGTGGATTATCTTTCTCATCAACTGTGCCGTCAGGCTTCAGGTTTTTAGATAGGTCGATTTTATATTCAACGGTCTTGTGGTTTTTCGAAGTGAAAGTTAAGTGCATGATGTTACCTTCAACATCCACTACATAACTAAACTCTTCCCCAAGTGCTACACCAGCATCTTTAGGATCATCTTTGTTTTCCCAAGTATTGCCCCAAACTGGGTAGGCAATATCGATACGGTTTGGATCATCTTTTGCTAAGTTGCGCTCGTAGTTAAAGAATACAGAACCTTTATCATGATCTGGCCATTTTTTGTAGAAGATTTTTAAAGGTTCATTACCATAGCCAAAGCCAGTGTTTGCTTCCATTAGTTTAGGATCTTTGTTGGCATGAATTTGTCCAACAACCACTGAATAGGCAGGAAGTTTATTTGGTTGATTAGCATGAGTAGCAACATGGTTTACTTTTAAGGTTGCTTCTAATTTACCACCAACAGCACCATATTCTTTTGCTTTGGGATGAGATGCTAAAGCGAAGTTATTTGCTGGAGCTTTGACATCGATAGTAAGATCGGTGCCACGTAGCATTTGGCGTAGTTCTGAACGAGCGTTTGATGAGCCAGATGTTGTGATAGCTTTATTTTGAACTTGGAAAACCATGTTGCCATCGTCATCTAAAAAGAAATAGTCCGGGTTTGAGTAGCTGAACATCGCTACACCTTCAATTTCATCAATCTTACCGTTTTTATCTCTATCTTCTGGAACGGTAATTTTCCAGTTCATCATGTCAAACTTGTCAGCTGGTACTGGAGCGGCTTGCGCCATTGCGTTTGCTGAGCAGCCTAGGATAACCGACATGCAGAGGAATTTTTTTAACATTTTCTATCCTTATTTAACGTTATGTTTTTAATTGTTTTTTGTTCTTGAGTATTGATATCTAATGAATGACTAGACATTAAAATCTTATAATAATACAAAAGAAATCATGGTGAGTTTTGTCACATATTACAGAGGGGAAAGAAGCGCAAGATCACTTTTTAAAACTTTTTATTCTCCCGGGCTTATACCCAAGTAACGTCAAGATCCTGAAACTCGTATCTTGAAGTTACTTAGGCATATATTTCATTAGGGATAATTTTAATAACACTTTAATTATTAATGAATTAATCCAAAGAATTTAGGTAAGAATAAGCTTAATGCTGGAATAAATGTAATCAGCAATAAGGTGATAATTAGCACGCCACAGAATGGAAGAATGGCTCGAATCACTTTTTCAATTTTGACACCACTGACACTGCAACCGACGAATAAAGCGGTGCCAACAGGTGGGGTGGCAATACCAATACATAAGTTAAAGATAATCATCATGGCAAAATGAATCGGGTCCATACCAAGTTGTGCTGCGATTGGCATAAAGATCGGGGTAAAAATTAATAGTGCGGGTGTTAAATCCATAAACATACCAACAATCAATAGAATCAAATTCATCAGTAAGAATATGATGATCGGATTGTCAGAAATCGATAACATCCAATCACTGATCATTCCAGGTAAGCCAGTGAACGCCATTGCCCAAGACATGATGGTAGAAGCACCGATAATAAACAACATGATGCCTGTGATTTCTGTGGTCTCAATGCTGATTTGCTTAATATCTTGCCAACTGATCGTGCGATAACACAATGATAGAATAAAAGAGTAAAGAACGGCGATACACGCGCCTTCAGTTGCTGTAAATACCCCCCCAATGATGCCGCCGATAACCACGAAGATTAGACCTAAACTAGGTATTGCTTGCCACACAATTGATGCGATTTGTTTTAAGGTGTGACGCTCGACAGCATGTTTGTCATAACCTTTACGCTTAGCAATAATGTAAGCAACAATCATGCAGCTTAATCCCATTAATATGCCTGGAACGTAACCGGCAATAAATAAAGCGGCAACTGAAGTACCACCACTGACCACTGAAAAGACAATTAATGAATTACTTGGTGGAATGAGTAGACCCGCAGGACAAGAGGCCACGTTAACAGCTGTCGAATAAGCCTTGTCATAACCTTCTTTTTTCATTTCAGGTGCAAGTGTTTTACCTACCGCTGCAGCTGCCGCAACCGCTGAACCAGATACTGCACCGAACATCATATTGGATAAAATATTAACATGAGCAAGAGAGCCAGGAAGGCGGCCAACTAACAATTTAGCAAAATTTATTAACCGGCCAGCAATACCACCTCGGTTCATTATATTGCCTGCCAGAATAAAGAATGGAATAGCAAGTAAACTAAAGCTATCGACCCCTGTGACAATCTTTTGCCCTGCGGTCATTGAAGCAACATCAAAAGGAAGAATGGTGTACATGATCACCAGTGAAGACATCGCAATTGCAATCGCAATCGGCACACTGAGCGCAATCATGGTTAAAAACAGGCATAACAGCCAAAAACCAACAGAAATATCCATATTCACGTGACCTTAGTGAGATTCTTTAATAAAAGGTTCTAAAATGTTGAGTATTAAATAGAAAACAATTAGAACGCCGGACAAGGGTAAAATAAAATACACATAGGCCATTGGGATTTGTAAAGCAGGAGAAAATTGCTGCATAGTACGGCCAATTAACGCCCAGCCACCTTTTAACATGGCAAGGGAAACAAAAGATAAAGCAAGAAGATTAATAAAAAGTTGAAGAGCGGTGTTCATTTTTGGTGGAATATTATCCGCTAACAATGTGATTGCTAAATGTCCTCTTTTACCAAATAAATAACTGGCACCCAGGAGACCTAACCAAATCATTAAATATCGGGATAATTCATCAGTAAATGAACTTGGATCATTTAATATATATCGACTAAATACTTGCCAAGTCACCGTTACAACTAAAGCCAGTAATGCAAAACCGCAAAAGATTAATATGGATTTATCTAGGTAGGATCTTAAGTTTTTAAGCAGAACAAACATATGCGTTCCTTAATGCTATCAAAAGCTGTTTGCTCGATTGAAATTAACGTTTCAATTGAGCAAACATGATAAAAGTACGATGTTGAGTTATTTAATCGCTTGGATTTTATCGATGAAGTAACTAAGTTTTGGATCTTTCTTCGCATCATCCAGCATAGGTTTTACTTTCTCTTGGAATTTTGCTTTATCGACTTCAACAAACGTTACGCCCATTTTTTTGGCTTTTTCAACGTTGGCATTTTCTGTTTGATCCCAGATTTTAATTTCTTCTTCTAGAGATTCAGCCGCCGCTTCTTTCATGATTTTACGCTCTTCTTCACTTAGATTTGCCCAAGTGTTTTCAGAGATAATGATCAAATCAGGGCTCATGGTGTGTTGGTCCATTGAGTAGAATTTGGCAACTTCACTGTGACGCATTTCAACTAAGCTAGAAACGTTGTTTTCCGCCGCATCAATAACACCTTGTTGTAAGCCGGTATACACTTCTGTAAATGGAAGTGGCGTAGCCTTAGCACCAAGTAAGCTGATCATTTTCATCATGGTTGGAGACTCAGGGACGCGAATTTTTAAACCAGCAAGGTCTTCAGGAGTTTTAATGGGTTTTTTTGCATAGAAGCTACGTGAACCTGAATCATAAAACGTTAAGCCAATGAAACCCTTACCTTTACTTGATTGAAGTAATTCTTCGGCAGAGTCACTACGCATGAACGAACGCATGTGTTCTGGACTATTAAATAGGAATGGAATAGAGATAACTTTAAATGTTGGCTCGAATGACTCCGCTAGTGAACCATTGATCTTTGCCATATCTATCGCACCCGTCACAACTTGTTCTGCTTGATCACGCTCTGAACCAAGCTGCGCATTTGGGAAGATTTTGACGGTAAGATCTCCGTTCGATTTCTCTTTTACTTTATCTGCAAAGATAACCATGCCTTTATGGGCTGCATTGTCTAGTGACATTGCATGGCCAAGAGTTAAGGTTTTTGCTGAAGCAGAAAAGTTAGTAAAGAGGGCCGCGATAGCAAGAGGTAAAATCAGCTTTTTCATGTAACGTCCTTATTATGTTGTAGTTTGATATTCAGTTTAGTTATGTAATTTTGTAATACAATAAATAAGAGTTCAGAATTTGACCGGCATCTTACATTTAGTCACATTTGTGATCTGGGTTAAATTAGTACTGAAATGAATTATTCCACAATGGTTTTATTGTTTTTTATTGGGTTGAATACACTATGTAAGTAATGGTTGTGATGGTTTTTTTATATCTCAAACCTAATATTCATTATTACTGATAGTTCTATTTTGTAGTATTAAATTATTTAAACTGTGATCTTGATGTGAGCAAGTAAATTATTGGCTGCTATTTTATTTGAGCAAGCCAAAATGAGTATGTATCAAAATTGGTTGCTTCTTTGCTCGATAGATATAGCAAAGGATAAATATTGATGGACCAATATTTAAGTTGTAATTGAAATATCAATATTCACAATAATATTTATAAATGGTGAATAGAATGAAGTCATTTGGAAAAATAGCAAAAATAAGTTCATTAGCAGCATTAATTACGCTTAGCTCAGCTGCCAATGCAGCAAAACTCAATATTGTGGAAGCTTCAGATTGGGGAGGTGCTCATAGTAATTACCCTGCATCTAAAGCGATTGATGGTACAACCCAATGGGAGTCGCGGTGGGCGGCTTATGATTCTGGCAGCGAGGTTAATTTGGTGCTTGATCTTGGGGAAGTTAAGAGCCTTAACTATGTAAAAATTGCTTGGGGCAGAGGCGATCAATTAAGTAACCGATTTGAAATTCGTACGCTCGCTGATGATTCAAGTAATTCTTGGACTAAAGTGTATTCAGGAAATAGTTCAGGAACGTCTGCACAATTAGAAACGTATGACTTTGATGAGGTTCAAGCTCGTTGGGTTCGAATTAAAGTGTTTGATAATACGGCTGGTAGTGATTGGACTAACATCATGGAAGTTCAAGCATTTGGTGATGATACTGGATCTGGCTCTGGAACGGATTCTGGTACTGATTCAGGTTCGAATTTTGACTTAGATGCAAGTAAAGCACCTTCAAGCAATTTTGATTTATTAGACTGGTATCTAAGTATTCCTTTAGATGAAGGTGATGGCTACGCGACATCCATTAAAGAAAATGAATTAGCCGCAAGTTATGAAGATGATTTTTTCTATACTGGGTCAGATGGTGGAATGGTCTTCTACACGCCTGTGAAAGGTTATAAAACTTCAGAAAACACTAAATATGTTCGCACTGAACTGCGTGAAATGTTACGTCGTGGTGATACTTCAAAATCGACCAGTGGTACAGAGAATAATTGGGCGTTCTCAAGTATTTCTTCGAGTGAGCAATCTGATTTTGGTGGAATTGATGGTGAGTTGAAAGCAACATTAGCCGTAAATCATGTTACCACAACATCATCTGATGATAAGCAAGTTGGCCGTTTAGTCGTAGGGCAAATTCATGCGAAAAGTAATGAACCAATTCGCCTTTACTATCATAAACTTCCAGGTAACAGCAAAGGTGCTATTTACTTTGCACATGAAACCTCAAAATCTGATGGGGGGGATGAAACATGGTACAACTTATTAGGTTCAATGGTGAGTTCAAACGGTGACTTGAATTCCACCAGTAATCCATCGAGTGGTATCGAATTAAATGAGCAGTTCTCTTATTCTATTAAAGTTACCGGTGACTCATTAATTGTGACTATCAGCCAAAATGGTACTCAATTAGCTAAGGAAACGGTTGATATGAGTGGTAGTGGTTATGATGATGCAAGTAACTACATGTACTTTAAAGCTGGCATTTACTTACAAGATAACACGAGTGATGATGATGATTATGCGAAAGCTACTTTCTATGAGCTAAACAATACTCATGATAATTATAGCCACTAATAATAGTGATTAAAATGAAAGCTATTAGGCTGTAGGAAATTAAGTAATTAAGAGCTTACTTACGGGTAAGCTCTTATTTTTTACTCGTCTAATTTCTGAGAAAGATCACAAAAATGAACTTATTTGTATGATTAATTGGTGCGGTGTTAGTTGTGTCGATGTTAGATAAATTAAGGCTTTAGCGATTATTTTAGATAAACTCCCTTGCTTTTTCAGTCGCTTGTAGCAGGAAGAAGGTGTTAGAAATCTACTTACCTCACATTAAGTAATACAATATTAGGTTATAGTTTTTGCATTAGTGACGCATTTATTATCTAAAAATTCAGGGGAATGTATCTAAAATGAAAAAAGTATATTTAGGATTGGTTGTTGCAGGTTTATTGGCGGGCTGTTCGACGGCGGAACAATCCAATTCTACATCGGCAACCATGGCTGTTCCGACTGCAACCCAAGCAGAATTAATTAAGCAGCTTGATGTAAATAAAGCGCCAGCTGAAAACTTTGACTTATCTAAGTGGAAGATTAACTTACCGTACCCAGATGATAAGCCAGAGCGTCAAGGTAAGACGATGGAATTATCAAAAGAACAATTAAATAACCATGTTCCACCATTTTCACATCCAGATTGGTTCTTTACTGATCCAGAATCTGGCGCGATGGTATTTAGCGTGCCAAACCATGCTGTAACAACTCCAAATAGTAAGAATGCTCGTACGGAATTGCGTGCGATGCTAGGAGAAGAGTATAAAGCACCAGACAATAACTTTGCGATTGCTGCTAATGATAATGCCAAAGAGTACGGCGCCATTGGTGGTCATTTATCAGCAGTGTTAAAAGTGGATTGGGTGAGCACCAGTGGTAATGATTCAAAATCTGGCGCACATGCGGTAGTTATTGGCCAAATTCATGGCTCAAATAATGAACCATTAAAGATTATTTACCGTAAATTGCCGAACCATGATCTAGGCTCACTTTCTTGGAATTATGAAACAAATCCAGAAAGTAAAGCGGACCGTAAAGACATCAAACACGATGTATTTGGTCATAATCGTTTAAAACAGTCTGATCCATCACCAGAAGATGGTATCGCATTAGGAGAAGTCTTCTCTTACGATGTTAATGTTGAAAACAATGTTATGCACTTAACCTTCAAAAAGAATATTGGTGAGCCAACTGAAATCGTTAAAACTTTTGATGTTGATTTAAGCAAGCCATACCCAGGTGAAGCGAAAGACACTAGCTACGCGCAAGATTGGATGTACTTTAAAGCAGGTGCATACAATCAATGTAATACAGGCTCATCTCAATGTACTAATAATGGTATAGAGGCTGGTGATTACACAAAAGTAAGTTTCTACAAGTTAACGCTTGATCAATAGAAGATTTTTAATCCTATGCTCCACTGATTTGCTCTTATAGGTTGAAGTACTTTGCCCCACATTATCGTGGGGCTTTTTTTGCTTATGATTTATCTTAAGAAATGGATTTTAGTTCAAATCTAACCAACGATCATTTTTACGAATGTGGTCGATGATTTGTTGGTACTCCGCGCCTTCTTTAAAACCTTGATACGGTTCTACGTTTTCGCCTTGTAAATCCTGCACTAATTGTTTCGCTAAGTGAGTCCAACTTCTTTGGGTATCATCTTCGATTTTAGGCAGTTCATCCGCAATATGTTGTGGCAATTCAACTTCTACCCATTCTTTGTTTTCACCCCATAGATACAGTGGGCCATTACCATAGTGACCTTTGATGTAAATCGATCCTTTGCTGCCGTGGAAAACAATATGGTCTTCATTAAAGCGTGGAGTTAAGCCTCCATGTTTGAATAGAACAGAAACCGGTTGAGCAGCAGGGAGTCGGCTTTCAATCTTCATTAATATCGTATAAGACCACTCTACATTACAGTCTTTCCATTCTAGGTTTGGATCATTGATGTCTTTTGGAATGAAGTTACGACGTTCGGTAAAATTATGTACCCCTGAAACCACTGGCGCTTTCGGCATATCGTTACGGACTTCGCCTTGTACCGCTAAAATGTTTTCACCAACTACCGAGGTGACAATCGACATTAAGTGAGTGAAGTTATTATTTAAACGACCACCGCCATTTTCGATGGTATGTGACCAGCCAAAAGGAATGTAAGGGTCGAGATTAAAGTGCGAAATACACTCAACTTCACGAGGCTCACCAATGTAGCCTTGAGCCACTAATTCTTTAGCTTGCATGATGTGTGGCATATAACGGAAGCTTGCCGCAAAAGCCGTTTTCACTTGTTTTTCTTCGGCCAATCGATACAACTCTTGCGCCGAATCACCGCCTTCCGTTAATGGCTTATCGCAAAAGACATGGCAGCCAAATTGGATAGCTTGCTTGATAGGCTCCACATGAGCGCCACCTGGCGTTGCAATCGACACAATATCCGGTTGGCAAGTTTCTAATGCTTGTTTCCAATCGGTACCAAAGTAAGGCACGTTAATTTTTTTCGCGACGTCTTCAACAATTTTTGGGGTGCGGCCAACAATGCCTACTACTTCAGCACCAGCATCACGAAAAGCTTGCGCATGACCTTGTCCAGCAAATCCGGTACCGAATACCAATACTTTCAGTTTTTTTCTCATGGTGCCCTCTAATATTCTACGTAATAGATGTATTTAGTTTGATTACAATGCAGGTTAAAAATTACCAATGCCATAAAGTGCCATCTTCTAAACGGCTGACAGGCAAATATGAACGTTTATAAGGAAACTCTGAGGCTTTGGTTTCATCAAAATCAACACCTAATCCTGGAGCATCATCAATTAAGACCATGCCATTTTCGAGAGTCATTCCATGCTTAAAAATGGTTTTTGATTCTTCATTACCAAACCCAACGAATTCTTGAATACCAAAGTTATGGGTTGAAATATTTAAGTGCATGTGTGCTGCAAAACAAATCGGAGAAAGATCCGGGGCACCATGGGGAGCGGTACGAACATTGTAAACTGCTGCAAAGTCAGAGATCTTTTTCACACCAGTAATTCCTCCAGCATGTGTTGCGGCGACACGGATATAATCAATCAATTGATTTTGCAGTAAGTCTTTACAGTCCCAAATGGTGTTATAAGTCTCACCTAAAGCCAGAGGTGTTGTGGTGTGATGGCGGATAAGTTTGTAGTTTTCTTGGTTTTCGGCAATCGAAGCATCTTCCAAAAATAACAGGTTATATTTTTCTAGCATCTTACCTAATTTAGCAGATTCGATAGGCGTGAGTCGGCTATGGACATCGTGTAAGAAGTGAACTTGATTCCCAAAACGCTCGCGAGCTTTTTTGAATAATTCAGGAATGAGTTTGAAATATTTTGCTGTTGACCATTCTTGTTCTGGTGGTAAAGGGCGATTGCCTTGCAGTTCGAAATAATCTTTTTTATCGCCTAGTACCCCGTAGGTTTCAGACAATCCAGGAATGGCGGATTGAAGTCTGACCGCTTTAAAGCCTTGGTCGATACACTCTTGGACCTTATCTAATGTGTCGTCAATATTTTCGCCATTGGCATGGGCATACAAATTGACACCAGTACGGCATTTACCACCCAATAATTGATAAACAGGTAAGCCAGAGACTTTGCCTTTTATATCCCACAATGCCATATCAATCGCAGCAATTGCAGCCATAGTAATCGGACCTCGCCGCCAATACACACCTTGATATAGGTATTGCCAAATATCTTCAATACTGTGTGCATCACGGCCAATTAGGCAAGGAACAACGTGTTCTTCTAGATAGGTGGCAACCGCTAACTCGCGTCCATTGACTGTTGCATCGCCTAAACCGTAAGTGCCATCTTCAGTGATGACTTTTACGGTAACGAAGTTTCTTCCTGGACTGCAAACAAATACTTTAATGTCTTGAATATTCATTACTTACCTCGTGAGCTGTGATGATAATAGAAGATATCTTTTAATTTACCAAATCGATTTGGTAAACCGGTTTACTTGATTAGGGTAAAGGATCCAGATAGGATGTCAAATAACCAAGTTGATCCAGTTAACAAAAAATAATAATGACTAAAATTAGAATGATTGATGTGGCAAATCAGGCCAAGGTATCGAAAAGTACGGTTTCCCAATACTTAAATGGTCGCTATAGCCATATGTCTGAAAAGACAAAAGAAAAGATCCGTATGGCGGTGGAAGAACTCAATTATGTGCCGAATCCAATTGCACGAAGTTTAAAAAGCGATAAAACCAAAACGATCGGTGTGATTGTACGAGATATTACGGGCTTTAATACCAGTCGAGTTTTGCGTGGGATTGATGATTTCTGTAAGCAAGCGGGTTACAACGTTTTAATTTATAACACTGATTTTGATGAAGAAATTGAAAAGCGGTCATTGTTGGCATTAAGACAAATGTGTGTTGATGGTATTATTATTACTTCAACCGGTAAAAATTCCGATTTAATTAATCAGTACACATCCAGTGGTTACCCTGTTGTTCAATTCCAATTAGAGTATCAACATTGCCAAACAGATATAGTGTTATCGGATTTTAAACAAGCGGCTAGACAAGCTACAGAGCATTTAATTAAATTAGGCCATAAACGTATTGGCTTTATGACTCAAGATTTTGAATCAAGTGTATCAAGAAAAGAGCGTTATTTAGGCTATCTGGAAGCCTTGAAGGCACATCAGATTCCTTTCGAAAAGGAACTCCTTAATATTTGGGACCGTAAAGCCGGCTTTGAGATTTCTCCTATTGAGCAGCTACATGTAAAGAATCCGCCAACCGCATTCTTTACCCAACATCTGGCAATTACCGTAGATTTACTTAAAGTACTCGGTGAATATCAAATTGAGATCCCCCAACAGGTTTCTATTTTGGGATTTGATGAAATTCCAATGGTAGATATGTTTAAAGTGCCAATTAGTGTTATCCAACAAAACTCTTATCAACTCGGTGTTGAATCAGCAACCTTGTTACTAAATCGATTAGATAAATCATCCGACTCGATGGAGTATAAGAAAGTCGTGGTACCATGTCAGTTGGTAAAAAGATCGTCGATTCGAATGAATGAATTATAATAAAGTGGATAAAAAAAGCCCCGACAGGGGAGTCAGGGCAAAAAATCATTCGGGGTGAGAATGATAAGCTTCTAGTACTTAGGAAATACAATTACTTTTATACCCAGTTATTTGGGTATATTTAAACTAGTTAACTTTGGCTACAGCATCTTTAACTAATGCACCTAGTTCATCCCATTGCTCGTTATCAATAAGAGATGTAGGAACCATCCAAGTACCGCCACATGCCAGTACAGCTGGAATAGATAGGTAGTCATCAATGTTTGATAAACTAACACCGCCAGTTGGCATAAATTTCACTGGGTAAACCGCAGTTAATGCTTTCAACATACCAACGCCACCAGATGGCTCAGCTGGGAAGAACTTAACGGTTTTAAGACCCAGTTCCATTGCTTGCTCAACTAGGCTTGGGTTGTTAACACCCGGAACGATTGGCATGTTCTTTTGTTGACAGTATTTAACCGTTGTTGGGTTTAAGCCTGGGCTTACAATGAAATCAACACCAGCATCTATTGCTTGGTCAACTTGTTCAGGTGTTAAAATCGTACCTGCACCAATTAGCATTTCAGGGTAGGCTTCACGCATGGCTTTAATTGCGCCGACTGCGGCTTCAGTACGAAAAGTAATTTCTGCGCAAGGCATGCCGTTTTCCATTAATGCTTTCGCCAGAGGAAGGGCATGTTCAACTTTGTTCAATGCAATCACTGGAATGACTTTTAAGTCAGCAAGTTGTTGATCTAATTTAGACATTTTCAAATCCTTAAATTTTATAGATTGGTTTTTTATTCAACCGATCTTTTATAAATAGCGTTCTTATATACTCAAAATAATTGACGTTGCAGCTTCAAATACGAAGAGTATATTTATAAGCCGATATCAGGCATTGCCTCACTTGGAATAATCGCGCCTTGATGTTGGATAACGGTGCCTGCTACTTTATGACCTGATAGGGCAGAGTCTTTTGCGCTGTAACCATTTAAACGCTTAGCTAAATAGCCAGCACTGAATGAGTCACCTGCGGCAGTCGTGTCCACCACGTTATCAACCGGTTTTGTCGCAACGTATTGAATGCTATCTTCTTCTACAACAACACAATCTTTGCTGCCACGTTTAATCGCAATCTCTTTAACGCCTTGACCTTGAGTACGAGCAATACATTGTTCGATATTGTCGTCACCAAAGAGATCTTGTTCATCATCGAATGTTAATAAGGCAATATCACAGAACGATAGTGTTTTAAGATACGCTTGTTGAGCTTCTTCAACCGATGCCCACAATTTTGGACGGAAGTTATTATCAAAAATAACTTTGCTGCCATTAGCTTTCAATTTGCTAAGTAATGTGAATAACTGCTCACGACCTTGCTCAGTCAAAATAGCGAGTGTGATCCCACTTAAATAGACTGCATCGAAGGTTGATAATGTTTCGATCAGTTGAGCGCTCTCCGCTTGGTCAAACATGTATTTTGCCGCGGCATCATTACGCCAGTAATAGAAACTACGCTCACCAGTGTCATCGGTTTCGATGTAGTACATACCGGGTTGCTTGTTTTCAAAACGAAGAATGTGTTGCGTATTAATCGCTTCTTCTGACCAGCTATCAATCATGTTTTGGCTAAAGCCTTCACGACCAAGCGCGGTAATGTAGCTTGTTTTAATCGCAGTGTGTTTGGTTAGGCGAGCAAGATACAACGCAGTATTAAGCGTATCACCACCAAATTTTTGCGTTAGGAATTCGCCTGATTTTTGCAGTTCAATCATACATTCGCCAATGACTGCAATATTGAATGTTGTCATTTGTTCACCTAATCCAAGCTGTTATTTTAAGAAATCTTCACGTACTGGAGAGAATACATCCAGTAATACGCTGCCCTCTTCAAGAGCAACGGCACCGTGCATAAAGTGTTTGCGAGCAAGGTATGCATCACCTTTTTTCAGCACTTGTTTAACACCATCAATTTCTGCTTCAAAGCTGCCTTCAGCAACATAACCAATTTGGTCATGGATTTCATGGCTATGAGGTTCACCAACGGCACCTTTTTCGAAGTGAACATAAACGGCCATAAGGTCATCAGTATAGCCAACAATCTTACGCTTAATACCGCCACCTAAAACTTCCCACTCGTTTTCGTCAAACTTAAAAAAGTTGCTTGAGAATATGCTCATGTGTCCTCTCCAATATAATTTTTTTATTCATTTCGATTTCAATTAATGGGTACATCATAGCGCAAAAATCAATTTGTAATACAATAAGCCTAAATGTTCGTGACCTAAGTCAAATAAATTCTTATAACGCTACGATTAAAAATAGGATTACGCATGAATTATCAAGGTTTGAGGCTAGATAAACCACAGGGTTATCGTTGTTTATAAATGTGACTCATATCTTCGTTTAGTAAAAACAAAGATGAAATTCAAGCCTTATTGTATTACTTTTGGTGTAATTGATTTAATTAGATTTGTATTGTCGCTTGAGGTTTAAGATGAAAAATGAAGTATCAGCTGTATTGCTTAACACTGCAGAAGTGAAAGCGTTACAGAAAGAAGTCGGCCGTGACAGTTTGATGGGTAACACTATTGCGACCATTAAAAAAGATGTTGATGCCTTTATGACACTGGGCTACGACGTACCTGGGCATGGTGAAGCGGGTGGTTATGAACACAATCGCCATAAGCAAAACTATAACTTTATGAACCTTGCTGGTCGTCTTTATCTAGTAACTAAAGAAGAAAAATACGCTCGTTTTGTAGCTGAACTATTAACTATCTATGCTGACAAATACTTGCAATTCGATTTCCATATTCAAAAAAACACCAACCCAACGGGTCGTTTATTCCACCAGATCTTAAATGAACACATGTGGCTAATGTATTCGAGCTTGGCGTATTCTTGTGTGAAAGGATTTATGTCGCTTACTGAGCGTAATCATGTAGAAAGCAATTTATTCCTACCTATGCTTGATATGTTTACCGTGAAATATGGCCATGATTTTGACCGTATTCATAACCACGGTATGTGGGCCGTTGCCGCGGTAGGTATTTGTGGTTTAGCTATTGATAAACGTGAGTATCTAGAAATGGCCGTATTTGGTCTAGATAACTTTAACGCTGGCAAAAAAGAAATGGGTGAGTGTGGTTTCTTAGCGCAAATCTCTAAATTATTTGCCCCTTCTGGTTACTACATGGAAGGTCCTTACTACCACCGCTTTGCGATTCGTCCTCTATGTGTGTTTGCAGAAGTTTTACACCGTCACATGCCTGAGCTAGATATTTATAACTTTAAAGACAAAGTGATTGGTAATACGGTTCAAACACTTTTAGCTACCGCTTATCCAAATGGTGAGTTTCCAGCGTTAAATGATTCATCTCATACAATGGGCATTACCGATATGGGCGTACAAGTCGCGGTGAGCTTATACAGCAAGCACTACGGTTTAGATGATAACTTGCTTGGTATGGCGAAAATTCAAAACCAAGTATGGATGCATGCGTGTGGTCTAGAGTTATCTCGTGCGTTTGAAAAAGCACAAAATGAGCGTCCTGATGATATTGGTTTACCATTTTTCCCAAGTGTGGAGTTAAATGAAGGCCCAGCGGGTCATAACGGTGCACAAGGTTTTATCCGTATGCAAGATGAAACCAAAGATGTCTTCCAATTAGTGATGAACTATGGCCAACATGGTATGGATCATGGTCACTTTGATACTTTAGGTATTAGTTATTTTAACCGTGGTCAAGAAGTGTTACGTGAATATGGTTTCTGCCGTTGGGTTAATGTTGAACCTAAGTTCGGTGGCCGCTACCTTGATGAGAATAAATCTTATGCCCGTCAAACCATTGCACATAACGCTGTGACGATTGATGAGAAATGCCAAAATAACTTCTCAATTGATGAAGCAGATACGGTTCATGGCTTGCCGCATTTCTTTAAAGTAGAAGATGCAAAAGTGAATGGTATGAGCGCTTTTGCCAATGATCATTACCAAGATTTCGACATGCAGCGTAGTGTGTTCATGCTAAAACTGGATGAACTAGAAGCACCATTGCTGCTCGATTTATACCGCTTAACGGCAGAAGATAACAAAACACATCAGTTTGACTACTCACACCAATATCAAGGTCAAATTGTTCGTACTAATTTTGATTATCAAGCCCACCAAGAGCTTGACACACTAGGTGACAACTTCGGTTATCAACATCTATGGAATGTGGCAAGTGGAGAAGTTAAAGGCAGTGCTTTAGTCAGTTGGCTACAAAATAATACTTACTACACTTGGTTAGGTACGAGTTCGAACAATGATGGTGAAGTCATTTTCACACGTACTGGCGCTAATGATCCAAGTTTTAACTTACGTAGTGAGCCTGCCTTTATCTTACGTGCTAAAGGCCAATCAAGCTTATTTGCATCAGTCTTAGAAACGCATGGTTACTTTAACGAAGAGTTTGAACAATCAGTGAATGCTCGTGGTCAAGTTCAAGACGTACGTGTGATTGCCCATAATGAGGTTGGATCTGTGATTCAAATTGAAACGCAACAATCGGTGGTTACTTTTATGGTAAGCAATCAATTAGCCGCGACAGATACCACTGTGCATCAAATTTCAGTCGATGACAAAACTTATCAATGGAATGGCTTCTATTCATTAGAAGTACAAGTGAAATAAGCCAAATCATCCATCCAGATTTAAGAAGTAGGAAAGAATCATGAATTACCAACCATTATTAATGAATTTTGAAGAAGCGGCTGA
Source organism: Vibrio algivorus (assembly GCF_002218005.2). Classification (GTDB taxonomy): domain Bacteria; phylum Pseudomonadota; class Gammaproteobacteria; order Enterobacterales; family Vibrionaceae; genus Vibrio; species Vibrio algivorus. Next base: position 748,436 of record NZ_AP018679.1, on the reverse strand, counting down.
ACTGGCAAAAGAGTTAGGTAAAGATACTCTGCTAGGTAATGCACTGGCTCGCGATATTGCTCAAACAGATGCATATATGGCAAATGTGGGTATTGAAGTGCCAGGACATGGTGAAGGTGGTGGTTATGAGCATAATCGTCACAAGCAAAACTATATTCATATGGACTTAGCAGGCCGCTTATTTCTGATTACTGGTGAGCAAAAATACCGTGACTACATTGTTGAACTACTAACAGCTTACGCTACTGTGTATCCAACACTTGAAAGCAATGTAAGCCGCGACAGTAACCCTCCAGGTAAACTGTTCCACCAAACATTGAATGAAAATATGTGGATGCTGTACTCATCATGTGCATATAGCTGTGTTTACCACACGCTTGAAGAGTCGCAAAAACGTCAGATTGAAGATGACCTGTTCAAACACATGATCCACATGTTTGTAGTGACTTACGGTCATGACTTTGACATTGTGCACAACCACGGTCTATGGGCCGTTGCGGCAGTAGGTATTTGTGGTTACGCCATCAATGACCAAGAATCTGTTGATAAAGCACTATACGGTTTGAAGCTTGATAAAGTGAGCGGTGGCTTCTTGGCTCAACTGGATCAGTTGTTCTCGCCAGATGGCTACTATATGGAAGGTCCGTACTATCACCGCTTCTCATTGCGTCCAATTTACTTGTTTGCCGAAGCAATTGAGCGTCGTCAGCCAGAGTTGGGCATTTATGAATTTAACGATTCAGTGATCAAAACGACGTCATACGCAGTATTTAAAACCGCTTTTCCAGATGGCACTCTACCTGCGCTTAATGATTCATCAAAAACCATCAGTATTAATGATGAAGGTGTGATCATGGCAACGTCTGTGTGTTACCACCGCTATGAGCAAACTGAAGTATTGTTGGGTATGGCCAGTCACCAACAAAATGTCTGGGTACATAAAGCAGGTCTTACTCTATCTCAAGCCGTTGAAGCAGCAGATGACATCAAACCTTTCAACTGGGGCAGCTTGTTTATGACAGATGGCCCACAAGGTGAGAAAGGCGGTGTGAGTATTCTTCGTCATCGTGATGTTAAAGATGATGACACCATGGCACTAATTTGGTTTGGTCAACATGGTTCCGATCACCAATATCATTCAGCATTAGATCATGGTCATTACGATGGCTTACATCTAAGTGTGTTTAACCGTGGTAATGAAGTGCTGCATGATTATGGGTTTGGTCGTTGGGTAAACGTTGAGCCAAAATTTGGTGGTCGTTATATTCCAGAAAATAAGTCTTACTGTAAGCAAACTGTGGCACATAACACAGTTGTCGTTGACCAAAAAACGCAAAATAACTTCAATACGGCTTTAGCGGAATCTAAATTCGGTCAGAAGCACTTTTTCTTAACCGAAGATCAAAAATTCCAAGCGATGAGCGGTACTATTTCTGAGTACTACGAAGGTGTTGATATGCAACGTAGCGTATTACTGCCTGAGCTAGAAGAATTTGAAAAACCACTTGTGATTGACGTATACCGTATTACTGCAGAGACGGAACATGAATACGATCTGCCTTACCACCATAAAGGACAAATCATTCGAACCGATTTTGACTACCAAACGGAAAGCAAGTTGCGTCCATTAGGTGATTCAGATGGTTATCAGCACCTGTGGAACGTGGCTTCAGGTAATGTGGAAGGTAGCTCATTAGTTAGTTGGTTACATGATTCTAGCTACTACAGCCTAGTCTCTGCAGCACCAACAGGCAGTCAAGTGATCTTTGCACGCACTGGTGCTAATGACCCTGATTTCAACTTACGCTCAGAGCCTACTTTGATCTTGCGTCAAAAAGCCAAAGATCATGTGTTTGCTTCAGTACTCGAAACGCATGGTTACTTTAATGAATCCATCGAAGCTTCTGTTGGTGCTCGCGGATTGGTTGAAGCCGTTCAGGTTATTGGCCATAACGCGACGGGGACTGTCGTTGAAATCAGTTTGACGACCGGTAAGAAGTACGTATTTGCGATTTCTAATAAGCCGAATCCAGAAGGTGAGCACAAAGTTGAATTCAACGGCGTACAATACCAATGGACGGGAGCAACGGCTCAGTTATAAGTTGTTCTTAAGGGCAACGGAGCTCTAAATCAACTTACTTAAGCCGGAATGTCTATATACCTTGGTCTCTAGGTATTGGGTATTCCGGTTTTTTCTGTTTACTATGAGGTATTTTTCGACAATGGATAGTTTAGATATTTCGATCATTGCAGGCTATTTTGTTTTTATTATCGTTGCCGCTTTTATATTTAAACGTTTTGCTAAAACCTCTTCTGGCTTTATTCGCGGTGGTGGTGCCATGATGTGGTGGATGGCAGGGGCTACCGCCTTTATGACGCAATTTTCTGCTTGGACATTCACAGGAGCAGCAGCTAAAGCGTATGAAGATGGCTTAGCAGTACTGTTTCTATTCTGGGGTAATGCCTTAGGCTTCTTTGTGGCGGCCATGTACTTTGCATCCCGTTATCGAAAATTACGTGTTGATACTGCAATGGAAGTGATCCGTAAACGTTTTGGTAAAACATCGGAACAAGTATTTACCTGGTTGCAATTTCCTTTAACCACCATTTCAGCAGCAATTTGGCTTAATGGTTTAGCTATCTTTGTTGCCGCAGTTTTTCATATCGATTTATATATCACTATTATTGGCGTTGGTATATTAGTGACCTTTATTGCCGTGAGTGGTGGCTCTTGGACAGTGTCTGCAACCAATGTTATCCAATTGGTTTTGCTCATGGCAATTACCTTAACCGTAGGTGCTTACGCGTTAATTTATATTGGTGGTCCGGTTGAATTAATTGAGAAATCTGAAATTCCATCTTTTATGGGAACCGATATCAATTACTGGCAGATATTTGTGGTGTGGGTGGTATTTATTATGGCCAAACAAACCATGGGTACTAACAATGCGATGTCGTGCTACCGTTTCCTCGTCACCGTTAATGAAAAAGAAGCTAGAAAAGCAGCTTGGGTGGCAGGTTTAATGTTTGTGATTGGCCCAATCATGTGGTTTATTCCACCTTGGGTGACGGCAACCATGCACGTCGATTTACAAACTTTTTATCCTAATCTAGGTGCAAGCGCTAACAATGCTGCGTATTTGTTCTTTATCCAAAACTATATGCCGCAAGGAGTACTTGGCTTAGTGCTCGCCGCGATGATTGCCGCGACGATTGCGCCAATGACCACTGCATTGAACCGGAATGCAGGGATCTTTGTCCGTAATGTGTATCAATCGGTGATTAATCCTGAGGCAACCGAAACTCAGCAAATGCGTATGAGTAAGATTTCTACCTTATTTAATGGGGTAATCTCAATTGGGGCAGCCTTGTTGTTTGCTTCGATAAAAGAATACAGCTTCTTTGATTTAATGATGCTATTTGGCGCATTACTGCAAATGCCTTTGGTGATTCCATCATTGTTGGCATTAGTGTTTGTTAAAACCCCTGATTGGTCTGCTTGGGCAACCTTGGTTGTAGGACTGCTAGTATCATGCTTTATGCAGTTTGTGTTCGATGTGAATTGGTTGTTGCCGTTATTTAGTGCAGATGCCTTTACTCATCGTGAAAGTGTTGATTTAACGGTTGTGGCGATGCTGGTGGCACAAATTGTAATTTCCGGTGGTTTCTTTGCTTTATCTTCTCTGTTCTATAAAGAGCCTCAAGGTGTGCGTAAGCAAGAATTACAACTGTTTTATCATAACCTTGCTACACCCATTAGTGCGCAAGAAGAAGCATTGGTTGACGGTAAACAAGGTGCTTATTTAGGGCGATTATCGCAAGTATTAGGTGCGCTGATTATTTTAGTCGGTGTCATATTTGAAACCGGTTACGATATGCTAACTTTCATTGTGATAGGCGGCTTGATCTTGTGGGCAGGCAATCACCTGTATAAAAGCCGTTTGGCGATAAGACAAGTGACGGAGGAGACTATTATTTCGAATGGACAATAAATTTCTGTTGGGAAGTTAGCTCTTAAAAACGAGAGGTTTCAAATACTAAAAAGCTCATTTCATGTCAGTATGAAATGAGCTTTTTTAATGGACGCTTAAACTAGATGCTTAAACGGCAAAGAGTCGGCTACGCAGGGTTGAGCGACAGCAACTCGTGGTTATTTTTCAATAAGATATTAGAAGCCATTCTGGCAGCTTCTGGGTCTTTGTCCATAATGGCTTGATAAACCGCACGATGCTCTTTAATACAAAAATGTCCTCTTACCGAGGTATGGTTAAAGAAACATTGATAAACCGTGGTTAACACATTACCAAAAGGGGTAAAAAAGTCATTGGAGGTTGATTGGAAAATCAAAGCGTGAAAATTCAGATCGGCTAACGTCCAAGCATCGGCATCTTTATTTTTACTCGCTTTTTCCATTGCATTGAAGTGTGTCGTTAAACGATCACGCTGTTCTTCAGTCGCAAATTCAGCACTAAATGCACAAGCAGCAGGTTCAATCGATTTACGTAAGCCTAAGAATTGTTTTAAAAAATGTTGAGGATCTTCACTGTCTTTGAGCCATTCAAGTAATTGGCGATCTAAAAACTGCCAGTATTTACGTGGTTGGATAAAAGTTCCCACTTTAGGTTTAGAAGTAATTAAACCTTTAGACGCTAATAATTTGATCGACTCTCTTAACGCGGTACGACTGACACCAAATCGTTGGCATAAATCTAATTCATTAGGCAACTTTGACCCGACAGGCAGTTGGCCACAGATAATTTGGCTAGCAATTTGTTGAGCGATATAGACATTAAGCCGATAGGTCATAGGGGTGAAACTGAAACTTTCTTCGGTCATTAGGTCTCTCTCAAAATGGAAAAAAGCCAGTAAAGCACTGGCAATATAACGAATTCCAACGTGTCAAATTACTCGAGCGATAAAATATCACCACTTTAAAAGTAAAAGACAAATAAAGTAGGCATCTTGAGAACACTACAGATAAAGCGAATATTTAGTACCCCAAGAGTATTAATAATACAATATTACTAAATTGCGTCAATTTATGAGGTACTTATTTGCTTATTATTGGCGAATAATGTGAGCTTGATCGAAAGTGATGAAAGGACAATATTTTGAGAATAAGGTGACTATCTATAAATAAGTGACGTATATCACCTAAAGCTTGTTTTTAAATACTGGAGCAGGGGCGTTATAGTGATACAATGTCCATAAATAAGACAAGAATCTATATAAGAAGAATTATGATGACGAATGAATTTAATTCAATTTCAGGCTCTAAGCGTAGTTTGCATGTGCAAGTTGCACGTGAAATCGCACGTGGCATTTTGTCTGGGAAATTACCACAAGGTTCAATTATTCCTGGTGAAATGGCTTTGTGTGAGCAGTTTGGCGTAAGCCGCACCGCACTTCGTGAAGCGGTTAAGCTACTTACTTCAAAATGCTTATTAGAGTCGCGCCCTAAGATTGGTACTCGTGTCGTCGCTCGTGCTAATTGGAACTTTCTTGATCCACAGCTAATTGAGTGGATGGATGGCATTATTGATAGTGAGATCTTCTTTCATCAGTTCTTAGGTTTACGCCGTGCGATTGAGCCAGAAGCCTGCGCGCTTGCTGCGCAAAATGCTACTGTTGAACAACGAATTGAGTTATCTGAAACCTTCCAAAGAATGTGTGATGTCGCAGCTAAAGCAGAAGAAGAGTTTTTTGATCAGGCAGAATGGACAGCAGTAGATATGCATTTTCATAACTTGATTTTTAACTCAACGGGTAATGATTTCTACCTACCATTTGGTAATATTTTGATGACGATGTACAAAAACTTCATTGTACACTCATCGCAAAAAGGTGGGCTATGTTTGCAAGAACACCGTGATATCTACGAAGCTATCATGGCGGGTAATGCGGATAAAGCGAGAGCTTGTTCAGCAAACCACTTGCAAGAATCTAAACACCGTTTGCCAGAGTTAAACTAAGAAATTCGTATTTTTATCAATATCCAAAGCAATTGGAGTTGTAATAAGACCCTATGAGCATGGCTGATCGATGGCTTTCTTTATAAAAAGATAGGGGATTAAGGCTGCTAACAAAGTTGCAGCTTCAAGTACGACGGGTATAAAAGTTTCTAGTTCAAACTTTTGTCATTTAAGCAGTGGAAGTTGATTCCGCTGCTTTTTTTATAGGTATATAATTCAGTAATTAGTTAAATACTACAATAATATAAAATAGAGGGTATCTATGAATGACTCACTTCTTGCCAATATAGAACAATATATATCGACCATAGAGCCTTTTAATAACCTATCTGCGGATGTTATTAGAGAGCTTGCGAGTATTGTTCAAATTACTTATGTCAGCTGTGGTGAAGTCATTGACCCATGTGGTGACCCATCTGAAAAATACCTCTACATTGTGCGAACAGGTGCAATGGAGCAAAGAAAGTTAGATGGTCAATTGCGCTCTCGCTTAGGCCGAGACGACATCTTTGGTTTTACTTTCCTTGGCGAAACGACAAGCGAAGATAATCGTTATACTGCCGCCGCACTAGAAAATTCATTACTTTACTTAATTCCTCATTCGGCACTACTACGTTTGTTTGAACGTAAGCCTGAATATGCAGAGTACTTTGCCTCTCAAGCCGATGTCCGTTTAACTACCGCTCATGATGTGGTGTGGTCGAATAAAGATAAAGGTTTGTTTATAAAACGAGTGGGGGATGTCGCAAGTGGTGTGATTGCCGTCGTTAATGCCAACATGTCGATTAAAGATGTGGCTCATGAAATGCGAATTGTAAAACGTTGTTCGTGTGCGGTTGTGTATGAAAATGGCAATATTGTCGGTTTGATTACCGATCGTGATATGACCAAGCGCGTGATTGCACTAGAAGCACCGTTGCAAGATCCTATCAAAACGGTAATGACACCGAATCCATTGGTGTTAAGCCCAGATGCTTTGATTCTAGAAGCAGCCTCTATGATGATGGAATACAACATTCGTAATATTCCTGTGGTGAAAGATGGTCAAGCTGTGGGGTTATTGACCACTACTCACTTGGTACAAAATCACCGTATGCAAGCCATATTTTTAATCGAAAAGATTAAATATACCAACAGTGTGTCTGAGTTATCCCAACTCACATTGGAACGCCAAGCCATTTTTGAAGCCCTAGTGGAAGGCAAAGTATCCTCTGAAATCATTGGCAAAGTGATGTCGATGATCATGGATGCTTATACGCGCCGTTTAATTCAAATTGCTATTGATAAGCTTGGTGAGCCGCCTTGTGATTTCAACTGGATTAGTGCGGGATCTCATGCTCGTAATGAGTTGAATATCACGTCAGATCAAGATACTGCGTTAGTGCTTTCAGATGACGCGACCGATAGCGATAAAATTTATTTCAGACATTTAGGTGCTTATGTATCAAATGGTCTAGATCGCTGTGGTTACCCTCTGTGTACTGGTAAATATATGGCAGCTACGCCGAAGTGGTGCCAACCATTATCAGTATGGAAAGAATACTATAAGAAGTGGGTGAGTAACCCTGAATATGAATGCTTATTGAATATTAGTGTATTTTTAGAAATTCGTTCGATTTATGGTAATGGCGAATTTACCAAAATACTACGCGATGAAATGCATAAAAATATTAAACAAAATAATAGTTTCTTGCCAGCATTGGTTCGAGATGCAGTGAATACCAATCCGCCGTTAGGGATTTTTAATAGCTTTGTATTAGAAAAGAATGGTGAACAAACCAAAGTTCTGAATATTAAAAAGTACGCAATTAATTTAATTATCGATTTAGCGCGTATTTATGGTTTAGCCGTTGAGTGTGATTCATCGAATACTGAAAGTCGTTTTGCAGCAGCGAAAGAGGCAGGTATCTTAAGTGAGGATGCCTATAAGAATATTATAGGTTCATATCATTTTATCGCTCAGTTTCGTTATAACCACCAATTACAGCAGCTAAAACATGGTTTAGCTCCAGATAGTTACATTGACCCGAATAACTTCGGTAGCTTTGAACGCCAGCACTTAAAAGATGCGTTTAGGATTATTGCTGATTTGCAAGACGCAGCGAAACTTCGCTTTGGTTCGGTGGGGTATTAAATCAAGAATCGTTAGCCTCAACTGCGGATAAAATTGGTTTTAATTATCAGTAGTTGAGGTTGTTAATTTTAGAGTTTTTATAAGGTATTAAAAAGGACGCGGGAGCGTCCTTTTAGTTAAGATATTATTTATAATAAGTGTTTATTATTCAGCAACAACGGTTGCTTCAGCACTAGAACTACTATATGGGTCATTCTCACCGTCACCTAAGACTTCACCAGAACTGTATGATTCAAAATCATCAGAAAATTCAACGGTGCTACCAGATAAAATTTGTAAATTATCAATCAACACTTCATCTTCTGAGTATTTTGATGAATTACCGAGTTTAATTGTTACGACAGTAACTTCTCCTGACTCAGGTGTGTCTGTACCTGCTGTATAATCTACGCCATTAATGGTAAAGGAAAAATCACCAGCAGACCAAGTTGCTTCAATGCTTAATTTTTCCCCACGAGTATATGTACCGACAGTTTCTTGATTTTTGTCCTTTTTACGATATTTAACGTCGCCACCACTGGTTAGAATTATCTCACCACGTTGATTACCATTAGATGTATTTGAGCCGTACATTACAATATTTATTGAATTATCAACGTCATTGGTTCCAATATCAACAGTTTGTAGTTTTTGTAAAATATCAACCTTTACAGCGCCTTCTGATATTGGGTTTATATCAATTGCGCTATCAGAAAACTTAACCCTCAATTCTCCATTATCATCCGTTGTACCACCGAGGTTTGTATCTATAATTCGAGCCGATTGATTTGGTACAACAATCCCTTGACTTTCGTTTGCTGCAGTAACGGCTGTAGTAACTGTAGTATCATCTTTATGATTAGAGCCTGTTAAAATACCTGCATTACCACCATCAATGGTTAATACTCCATCAGTAACAGTATACGAACCTGTTACATCTTCACCGCTTGGCGCTGTACCGTAATAAGTGAATGAAAATGTGCCGGCATCAAGGTCATCAGTATACTTACCTTCGATTACTGTATATGTACCTGGAGTCGCATCATCATCATAATAAAATTGTGCACCATTTATAAATGTATAAACATTAGGTAAATCGTCACCAGCCGCGTATGTTGTTGCCTTATTGCTAAGGGTAGCAGTACCATCAGATCCAATCTCCCAATAACCGCCAGCTAAAGGGGATGTTTCAACGACAGAACCACCACCAGAGCTATCACCGCCACTAGAGCTGTCTGAATCTCTACTAGAACCATCAAGGTTACAACCTGTAAGTGTGGCAGCAAATATCAATGACATTAGAGGTACAATTGGTTTTAATTTCATAATTATCATCCTAATAGTTAGTCGAACCTTTCTGTTTTCCTGGTCCTTTAAAATAGTTTTTTCGGAATCGTTTACGTAATGCGTTAAGTCATGCTTGTGTCAAAAATGTTTTTTCTATCTTTGATTTCATCACTTATTGATTAATGTGTTTATAATTTTGAATGTTATAATTTAATAATACAAATGTTTCTTGATATTGATGTTGAATTCGTGATCTACATTGAAGATAAATAAATTTACAAGATGAAATAATATAAATGTGAGGATGGTATTTAATTATCAAGTGGTTGATTTTTAATGATTATTTTGTTTTTTTGGTGATCTGTGTCAAATATTAATTAGTTATGATCTGAACAAGGTTAATATTGAGATTTATGTTATTAATATCACATTATGGTGATCTTTTTGTATGATAAATTCTGGTTTTGAAAGATTATTATTGAATGTTATTAAATAGATTCGCTATTGCCCGTAGAGGCATTTTAGTGTGATCTTTCATAAAGGAAATACCAATGAAGCCATGGTTGAGACAAACAGCGTTAATGTTATCTATATCCGCTATTTTAGCTGGGTGTGGTGGGGGCTCTTCTTCATCCGACTCTAGTAATAGTTCTTCAGATAGTAACGTTACCGATGAAGAAAACGATAGCAATGAAGGGAAGCCTGATTTTGATTCATTAGTACTACCATCGAGTAGTTTTAATTTAAATCCAATGTTACCACCATCCAATAACTTTGATTTAAGTCGGTGGTATCTAGGCGTGCCGATTGACTTAGATAATAATGGTAAATCTGACAGTATTTATGAAAAAGAACTACAAAATGGTTATCAAGTAGAAGATATATTCTATACCGCAGATGATGGCGGTATGGTATTTAAAGTTGGGGTTAATGCACCCAAAACTTCAACTAACACTAGTTACACTCGAACAGAGTTACGAGGTATGCTTCGCGCCGGTGATACGAGTATTAAGACTCAAGGTGTCAATAAAAATAATTGGGTATTTTCATCTGCGCCAAGCTCAGCGCAAGCTAAAGCAGGTGGGGTAGATGGCGTTTTAAACGCAACCTTAGCCGTTAACCATGTCACTACGGCAGGTGATAAATATCAAATTGGTCGAGTAATTGTTGGTCAAATACATGCCAATGATGATGAACCTATTCGTTTGTATTACCGCAAATTACCTAATAATTCTAAAGGCTCGATATATTTTGCTCACGAAACTCGAAATGGTAGTGAATATTGGTATGAAATCATCGGTAGTAGAAGTGATTCTGCAAGTAATCCGTCTAATGGTATCGAATTAAACGAGAAATTTAGTTATCAAATTAAAGTGGTTGGGGATAAGTTAACGGTCACTATTGTTCGCTTAGATAAGACTTATGTGAGCAAAACCATTGATATGCACGGTAGCGGCTATGATGATGCAGAGCAATATATGTATTTTAAAGCAGGCGTGTACAACCAAAATAATACCAGTGATGATAGTGATTACGTTCAAGCAACTTTCTATTCGTTATCTACTGATCATAATTAAAAATAATACCTCAAATTAAGCGTACGCTATTTTATTCGTACGCTTAATTTATACCCGCCTTATACCCAAGTGACTTCAAGATGCAGGATTCAGAGCTACCATTCAACCCTTTAGGCAAGGAAGATTGGCGAAGGAATGTAAACACCTTTCAAACCAATCTGACGCGGCATAAAGGTTTGAATGAAGCTCCCGAAGGGCAAGTTAAAACAAGCTTTATGCTGCGTTAAATTGAACAGAGATAGAATCACTATGATCATATTCAATTTGCCTTGCCTACAGCTTGTTTTATTCTTGCTGAAACTCGCATCTTGAAGTTACTTGGGTATATATTATTTAGTTACCCACGCAACTTTCCCTTGACCGTTAAGTTCATGGGTCGAGGGCTAATGAAGAGGAAGTGGGATAGGGTTGTTTCTCTAATGTCATTTATTAAACAATAAACTTAGCATGTTATTAGATACTAAAAAGCCAGACTCAATGTCTGGCTTTAAATATTGTGCAGTCTCTAAGAATGATTAGAAGCTATAAGTAAGACCTACACGGCTACGTAGCTGACGAGCATCTGTTTTACTACTTTCACTTACGTTACCGAACTCAACATACGGACGCCAGTTGCTTTCGTTTTTGTAACCGATTTTTAGGTTGTAATCGTAGTTCCAAGTTTTGTTATCGTACAAAATCCAGTTATCGCCTTCATGCGCTTTTTCATAGTTAGCTTCAAAACCAAATTGGATCATATTGTTCCATGTGTAATCTAGGTTTGCAGTCACTTTACTTTTCTGCCATGTTTCACCATTCTCTTTTGATGAAGTAAAGTCGCGGAACTCATGGCGGTAGCGTAATTTAGTTGTGATACCAGAATCAAAATCATAGCCAATACGTAGCTGTGGTTTATAGGTGACACGCTCTTCACCCATAGTGATCGGCATACCTGGTTGTACGTAGAACTTGTCTGTTACATAGTGTTTAAATTCATAAACAACTTCTGAATCGCCACGCTCTAAATCATCAAAACCATAAGTACCATCACGGCCATTGAATTTCATTTCAACACTATAGTAGTGAGTACCTAGGTCAGTCTTAGTACTACCACCAATTTTGATACGGTTGTTATTCGATTCAGTGTCATGTTTGTATTCATGGCGAATATCAACAGAAGCAGCATTTACATTAACTGCTGTCGTAGCAAGTAGAGCGGCAGTAGTGGCAAGTAAAACTTTATTTAATTTGAACATATCCAACGTCCTGTGTAGTTATGGTTTTTAATTGTGTCACTGTGAAATGAGCCAACAAAGTTATCGCAAAAGGAAGAACATTCTCATTTCTTTATTTGTGTTATTGAACTTAAATAATACAAATACAATATAAATAAGTTATAAGCTGGTGTATGTGAAACAGATCGACTTATTTTAAATAGTTCATATTTTTAAGGTGGTTAGATCGAAAAGTGTGATCTAAATAAACAAATTAATGGTTTTATTTTGATGAAAATAAGGCTCTACAATTTTACTTTCCAGTTGTATGGCCTTGATTCTATAAGGATTTATGGAAGATTCTTCATTAAGAATTTAATGAAATACTTATTTTTTGGTGATTTTGAATTCATCCACACGAACTTCAGTTTGTTTACCTATATCACCATTTTTATCAATTTGGCTTGGATCGGTGATGGACATATATAAGAAGACTTGTGCATTTGTATTACTACCAGAATTGAAATCTAGGGTAGTTAACTTAAAACCACTCTTTACGCTGCCAGAAGGGTTTTGTGCTACATCACGTGCATGTACGGTTTTAGAGGCAATAATTTTTCCAGTTGAATCTTTTAAACCCACTTCAACTTCACTTGGAGAGTTATTACCTTTGTTGTCGTAATAATAGAAAGAAAGGGTGTAGTCCGTGTTTTTAGCTAAGCCTGATATTTGTTGTGTTAAGCCAGGAGTTGCAGTGAAGTCATCATTAGCACTCACAAAACGTATGCGAGCTGAGCCTTCATCATCAAAGGCTGTGTCTTTTGAGCTACCAACATCACCAAGGCCAGCGCTTTTGTCTGCATGTTTTACCCAAATATCACTACTGCCACTATTTGCTCTAAAGTCTGTAAGTTGACCATCTTGAATTAAGCTGCCAGTTTGAGCGGAGGTTGTTGCGCTTGATGCGGTGTCATCAGAAGTCGATGCACAACCCATTAATAATGAACTCACGGCTAAACCTAATACTATCTTTTTCATGTTAAGACTCCTTTATTCATTTTATATCTAAGTGACCTCAAGATGCAGAATTTAGAACTATCATCCAAGCCTTCAGATAAGGAAAATTGACGAAGGAATGGAAGTACCTTTCAAATCAATATGTAGATAACTTAATTTATTATTGTATTACTTAATGTGAGGCGGTAGAAATTTTTACTATTCAATAACGTCCTTGGTTATCCAATTTAAAAAAGTGTGTCCTTGATCATTTTAAAAATCTTGCATGATATTTGAACGCTAGTATTTCTAAATAATCGCTCTAATGATTAGGAATAATTATATTTAAAGGCTCATATTTCATAAGGTTATGAGAGAGATGGAAGGGTTCTTATATAAGTGGTTATATCAAATAGGTTCGTGAGATATGCCTATTTAAAAGTAAGGATTTGTAAGTAAGGATGAAATGATTTTATTGACTTAGATCACTTGTCATACAAAATCGGAGGGGCGAAAGTCGATGAAGGTCACGCAATGGCAATATTGTACTACAAATAGATTTTTTGTTGGTTATATTGTTCTGGAAATCAAAATTACAAAAAAAGGATATCACGATGGAACTTGATTTAAATACTGCCATTGTCGGAATCTACTTCCTCTTCTTAATCGCAATTGGATGGATGTTCCGTACATTTACTAGCAACACCAGTGACTACTTCCGTGGGGGTGGTAACATGCTCTGGTGGATGGTTGGTGCTACGGCATTTATGACACAGTTTAGTGCATGGACCTTTACGGGTGCAGCAGGTAAAGCTTATAACGATGGTTTTGCAGTAGCAATTATCTTTATTGCCAACGCATTTGGCTACTTAATGAACTACGTTTACTTCGCTCCGAAATTCCGTCAATTACGCGTTATTACGGTAATTGAAGCCATTCGTATGCGCTTTGGTCGTGGTAATGAGCAAGTGTTTACTTGGTCAAGCATGCCGAACAGTGTTATCTCGGCAGGTATCTGGTTGAATGGTCTAGCAATCATTGCTTCTGGTATCTTCGGCTTTGATATGAATACAACAATCATCCTAACTGGTCTGGTAGTACTTATCATGTCAGTAACTGGTGGTTCTTGGGCGGTTATCGCATCTGACTTCATGCAAATGGTTATTATCATGGCGGTAACAGTTACTGCTGCGGTTGTTGCAATGATTCAAGGTGGCGGTGTGACTAACATCGTGAACAACTTCCCAACCGATTCTTTCATGACAGGTGGTGACCTTAACTATGTAAGCATCTTTGGTATCTGGGCATTCTTCATCTTCGTGAAGCAGTTCAGCATTACTAACAACATGCTTAACTCTTACCGTTACCTTGCGGCAAAAGATTCTAAAAACGCACGTAAAGCGGCGCTTCTAGCGTGTATCTTGATGACTATGGGACCAATTATTTGGTTCATGCCTAGCTGGTTCATCGCAGGTCAAGGTGTAGACTTAGCTGCACAATACCCTGAAGCAGGTAGTAAAGCGGCTGACTTCGCTTACCTGTATTTCGTACAAGAATACATGCCTATCGGTATGGTTGGCCTACTGATTGCTGCAATGTTTGCTGCGACCATGTCTTCTATGGATTCAGGTCTGAACCGTAACTCTGGTATCTTTGTTAAAAACTTCTACCAAGCAGTACTGCGTAAAGGTGCATCAGAAAAAGAATTAGTATTGGTTTCTAAAATCACGTCTACTTTCTTTGGTCTAGCGATTATTATGGTTGCACTTTTCATCAACTCGCTGAAAGGTCTAAGCTTATTTGACACAATGATGTATGTTGGTGCGTTAATCGGCTTCCCAATGACGATTCCAGCATTCCTTGGCTTCTTCATCCGTAAGACTCCAGACTGGGCAGGTTGGGGTACGCTAGTTGTCGGTGGCTTCGTTTCTTACTACGTAGGTTTCGTTATCACTGCAGACCACGTATCAGCATGGTTCGGTCTAGAAGAGCTAACTAAGCGTGAATGGTCTGACTTGAAAGTTGCAATTGGCTTGATTGGTCACATTGTATTCACGGGTGGTTTCTTCATGCTATCAACGCTGTTTTATAAGAAACTGGCTCCACACCGTGAGAAAGACGTTGACCTATTCTTTACTAACCTTGCAACACCGTTAGTAAACGAAAGTGCAGAACAACAAAACCTAGATAACAAACAGCGTCGTATGCTAGGCACACTAATCAGTGTTGCAGGTATCGGTGTCATGGCAATGTTCGTTATTCCAAACCCACTATGGGGACGCTTCGTGTTTGTTCTTTGTGGTGCGATTGTACTAGGTGTTGGTCTATTGCTTGTGAAAGCTGTAGACAACAAAGTAGAAGATGCTCAAATTGAAGCAGATTCTAAATCGTAAGTTACTACTCTAAGCGATAAAGAAAGTCATATTTCTTTATAACAATCGAAAGCCAGCGAATTGACCCGCTGGCTTTTTGTTCGTTTAATGAAGATGAATGTTTTTATAATCCAATAAGGCAAATAGATGTTTGAGAATATAAAGTCGCAGTTATTTGGTCACCCTTTGACCAAAATTGAAGATGCTCGCAAACGTATTTCTATTAATGAGCAATGGCCAGATGGTTTACGTCAGCTACTTTCTTATCCAGTTCCTAAACTGGGCACCCCGATTGATTCTTTGCATTATTTGGCGCTTGATTTTGAAACAACAGGGTTGAATCCTTTGAAAAGCTCGATTCTGAGTATTGGTACGGTTCCACTGTATAAGTCAAAAATTGATGTCGAAATGGCAAGGCATGTTTACCTAAACCGTTCAGATGGTATTAGTTCAGAAAGTGCCGTCATCAATCATATTGTGCCTGAAATGCTCGAAGGTGGGCATGAACTCGACCAAACCATGGATAAGCTTTTTGAAATGATGCGCGGCAAAGTAGTGTTGGTTCATGGTGCGGTGGTGGAAAAGCAATTTATTGATCACTATGTACAACAAAAGTTTGGTATTGCTCAGCTACCAATTGTGTGGATTGATACCCTAAAAATCGAGAAATGTTTAACTTATATTCAGCACCCTGAAACATGCAGCTATCAGTTAACGGATGTTAGGTTAAAGCATCATTTACCGGCTTACCCTGCTCACAATGCATTAATAGATGCGATATCTTGTGCGGAACTTTATCTTGCTCAAATAGTGAACATTTTTGGTCATCGAGAGCATGAAATTAAACTTGAAGAAATTTTTAATAAGCAAACGGTGCCAGTGGGAGGCAATGCATTTGGATAACATATCAGCTTATACCCAAGTTACTTTAACTTGTCCTTCTGGAGCTTCATCCAAGTCTTTACACTACGTCAGATTTGTTTGAAAGGTGTATACCATTCCTACTCAAATCTTCCTGGCTTAAAGCTTGTTTTACTCTTGCTGACGTTTGTATCTTGAGCTTGCTTAGGAGTGATTTTTTCCTTCGTTTATCAATTTTAAGATCTAATCCAAAATTTTAAGTTTAAATCGTTTGCAATAGCTGATCTTGGTCTCGTTTTTATATTTACCCGCTTATTTGTATTATAAGATTATGAAAGAATGGTGTTGTTTGATTCATTTAGTAAATAAAAATTTAATTGATAAACCTTTGATTTTTTAACCTCATTTTATAGGTGATATAGAGATGAAACATATTTTTCTAAAAAGCTTGCTAGCTTCATCTGTTGTATTAGCAATGGGCTGTTCATCTAATGGCGCCGATGCTCAAAAAGCCGCGGAAATGGCAGCAAAACAAGAAGGCCCGCGTGTTGCAATTTTGACGCCTACTGCCATTGAAGCAAGTAGCCATGATGGTAATGGTCCTGATCGTCTTTTTGACCAAGATATTACGACTCGTTGGTCTGCAAATGGTGACGGTGAGTGGGCGATGTTTGATTACGGCTCGGTACATGAATTTGATGCTGTGCGCGCGGCTTTCAGTAAAGGTAACGAGCGTGTAACCAAATTTGATGTTCTTGTCAGTGTTGATGGAAAAACTTGGTCACCAGTTTTGGAAGGTCAAGAAAGTTCAGGCCGTGTAGTTGGTTTAGAACGTTTTGATTTTGAACCTGTAAAAGCTCGCTATGTTAAATATGTTGGTCACGGTAACAGTAGCAATGACTGGAACAGTGTAACAGAATTTGCAGCAGTCAACTGTTCATTGAACTCTTGCCCTACGTCAGAAGTAATTACAGATGATGTAGTTAAAGCAGAACAAGCAATGATCGCTCAAATGGCGGCAGATGCAGCGGCACAGAAAGAAGCACGTAAAGATTTACGTAAAGGAAACTTCGGTGCGCCGGCGGTTTACCCATGTGACACTACGGTTAAATGTGACACAAGAAGTGCACTATCTGCGCCTACAGGTTTGCCAGCAACGCCAAAAGCGGGCAATAAGCCAAGCCAAAACTTTGACTTAACCGAATGGTACCTATCTCAACCATTTGACCATGATGGCAACGGTCGCCCTGATGATGTTTCAGAGTGGAACTTAGCCAACGGTTATGAACACCCAGATGTATTCTACACAGCGGATGATGGTGGTTTAGTATTTAAAACCTTCATTAAAGGTGTACGTACTTCGAAGAATACTAAGTACGCACGTACTGAAATGCGCGAAATGCTACGTAAAGGTGATCAATCAATTTCAACTAAAGGTGTAAACAAAAATAACTGGGTATTTAGCTCAGCACCGGTTGAAGATCAAAAAGCAGCCGGCGGCGTTGATGGTGTACTTGAAGCAACATTAAAAGTCGATCACACAACCACTACAGGTGAAGCAGGCCAAGTAGGGCGCTTTATCATTGGTCAGATCCATGACCAAGATGATGAGCCAATTCGTTTGTACTACCGTAAACTACCAAACCACAACACAGGTACAGTTTACTTTGCTCATGAAAATACATTAAAAGGTACTGATGCGTTCTATGACCTTGTAGGTGGCATGACGGGCGAAATTGGTGATGATGGTATTGCTTTAGGTGAAAAATTCACTTACCGCATTGAAGTTAAAGGTAATACTCTAACGGTTACTGTTAAGCGTGACGGTAAAGAAGACGTACAACAAGTCGTTGACATGAGTGAAAGTGGTTATGATGTGGGTGGTAAGTACATGTACTTTAAAGCTGGCGTATATAATCAAAACATCTCTGGCGATTTAGATGATTATGTTCAAGCAACATTCTATAAACTAGAAAAATCGCACGGTACATACACAGGTAAATAATTTAGCTACTAGCTGATTAATACCCATTAGAAAGAAGGGCACTGTTCGGTTTACCGTTCAGTGCTTTTTTACGTCTATACCCCAGTAACCTCAAGATGCGAGTTTCAGCAAGATTAAAACAAGTTTTAGGCAAGGCAAATTGAATATGATCATAGTGATTCTATCTCTGTTCAATTTAACGCCGCATAAAACTTGTTTAAACTTGCCTTTTGGGAGCTTCATCCAAGCTCTTAGCCAGTGTTAGATTTAATTGAAAGGTGTTTACATTCCGCATAAGTCTTCCTTGTCTAAGAGCTTGGATGATAGCTCTGAATTCTGCATCTTGAAGTAACTTGGGTATATACTCAAGTTACTTAGGTATAGACTCTTCTTACTTAAAGATCGGGTGGTAAATCTGAAACTCGCACCGTGAAGTTATTTGGATATTTAGGGAAACAAGTGAACAAACTAATTAAAGAATGTTTTGAAGAGTATCCTGAGAGTGCTCGATTTCGGTTAGAGGAGTTGAGAACACTTGTCTTTAAAGTGGCTTCTGAACTCGAGTTAGGTGAGGTGGAGGAGTCTCTTAAATGGGGTGAGCCAAGCTACTGTACCGAAATGGGAACGCCGATAAGAATGGATTGGAAACTAAAATCACCCAATCATTATTACCTTTTCTTTCATTGCCAAACTAAGTTAATTGATACATTTCGAGAGTTGTATGGTGAAGTACTGGAGTTTCAAGGAAACCGAGCAATAGTGTTGTCATTATTAAAACCATTACCCGAGCCAGCCATTAAGCATTGTTTCGAGTTAGCGTTAACCTATCAACAACGTAAGCACCTACCGTTACTTGGTGCATAAAAAAGCTGCAATATAATCGCTTATATTGCAGCTTAAATGTGTTATCAAGCTATTGCGTTATGAATTGATTACTTTTTCAAACCCATGAAGTAATCAAAGATAACTGGCACATCATTTTGGCCAAGACCAGCATCAACAGCTGCTTGTAGGCTTGTAGAAGTACCTTGAGCGATTAGAGACTCAGTACCTAACTCTTCACATAGTGCAAGGAAGTAACCAAGGTCTTTGTTTGCGTTTGCAACAGAGAAACCTAGTTTTTCTTCGCCGTCTACTGCGTAGAACTTACAGAATTGCATGAATGGAGAGTTAGATGGGCCAGCTGACATGATGTCGAATAATTGCTGACCGTCAACACCGGCTTGTTTTGCCACTGCGAATGCTTGAGACATAGTTGCAACAGTAGTCATACCCATGAAGTTGTTCACAAGCTTAGTAACGTGGCCAGAACCTAGAGCACCTAAGTGGAATACGTTTTCACCTTGATCATCAAGAACAGGTTTCACTTTGTTGAATGTTTCCATATCGCCAGCTGCCATGATGTTTAGTAGACCATCTTTAGCGTGAGCTGGAGTACGACCAAGAGGAGCATCGATCATACCTGCGCCTTTAGCCGCAAGATCAGCACCAATCTTCTTAGTAGAAGCAGGAATAGAAGTACCAAAGTCGATTAGCGTTTTGCCTTCAGACATACCCGCTAGGATACCTGTTTCACCGTATACTACTTTTTCTACAACTTCAGACGTTGTTAGGCAAAGCATTACGATGTCGCTTTTTTCAGCAAGTTCTTTACCAGATGATGCTTCTGCCGCGTTACCACGAGCTAGAACAGCTGCAACAGCGTCTTTATTAAGATCCATTACATTTACTTGGTAGCCACGAGTTTGTAGGTTCTCTACCATGTTGCCGCCCATAAGGCCTAGGCCGATAAAACCAATAACAGGTTTAGTCATCATATCTCTCCAATTGTATTATTATATAGCTAAGTGAGGTAATTCTATAGGTATGGATTTGGTTTAGCAATCAAATGAAGGAAGATAAAGTTGCTTTCTGTGACTTAAACAACATAGATCACGAAATTGACATTAATAATGGAGTGGGATTCACTCAATATCACCTTTGTTACTATGAATAAACCTTGTGTAATACTAGTAAGGCTTGCCAGTATTACGTTTCAATGTAGTGATACTTGAATGACGTTTTTAAGTTAATCATGGAGATTTTCTAGTAAACCGTATACTTGGCTGAGATCTCATTTTTGATCTTTCAATGATAAATAAAATTGAAAATAGCATTATTTGTCATACAATAAGATTAACTGTTTTGGTGATAATTGTCGTTCACCAAGCAACATTTATAAATGGATGATTAAAGAGAGTATGACTATGTCTAAAAAAATTGCTTTTATTTCTGGTGCAACAGGCGGTATTGGTTTTCAAGTTGCAAAACGTCTTGGTACTGATGGCTACACTGTCGTTCTTAACGGTATTGAAGATGACAAAGGCGCTGAGCGCGTAGCTGAATTAAAAGAACTAGGCATTGAAGCTGAGTACTATGGTTTTGATGTAACCGATGATAAAGCGGTTACTGAAAATATTACTGCAATTGGTGAAAAATACGGCAAACTTGACGTTGTTGTTAACAATGCTGGTGGCCTTGGTGGTCGTAGTCCAATGGAAGAAATGACAACTGATTTCTACCGTTTTGTTATGGCACTTAACCTTGATAGCGCATTCTTTGTTTCTCGTGCGGCAATTCCGTTCTTGAAGAAAGCAGAAGGCGGTTCAATCATCAACTTCACTTCAAATGCTGGTTGGAATGCTGGTGGCCCTGGTGCTGGTATCTACGGTGTTTCTAAAGGCGCGGTTCATACTTTAACTCGCGCACTGGCTAAAGAGCTTGCTCCTGCTGGTATTCGTGTCAATGCAGTTTCTCCAGGTACTATTGATACGCCATTCCATGCTCAAATTAAAGCCACTAAGCCAGAAGTTTTCGCTTCTTGGAAAGACAGCATTATGCTTGGTCGTTTAGGCCAGCCTGAAGAAGTAGCTTCTGTTATTTCATTCCTAGTAAGCGAAGATGCATCATTCATTACTGCTGAAACTGTTCAAATTGGCGGTGGTCAAGCGTTGGGTATTTAATCTGGTAGACACCCGCCCAAATAATGAAATAAGCCCCAGCAGGCAGTATGAACTGACCCCCAATAGTTGGACACCAACATTGGGGGTTATTTATGTCTAGATATATCAGAAAATTAAAGCCCGTATATAACGATGTGTTGATGGTGAACATTCAAGATCTCTTAGAAAGGGGCTTCTACTAATTATGCAAAACCTCTTTAACGAATGCTTTGATTTCATCATTTTGGCAGTTGTCAAAGAAACATTGTTGGAAGCGCTCACCGGTTACGGCAGTTTTCACCAATTCTGGATCGATAGCACGTAATGTATCGAGGTATTTTTCTTTGTAAACTGCAGCTTTCACTTCATTTAGAATAGCGGCGTTACGAACTTGAGGTTCTTTACGCTCTACCGGGTAGCCTTCGCCACGTGGGCCCATAAATGCTTTTTCAAAGATATAACGAGCATTAAGCTCAGCAGCCCAACCAAAGTTTTTCGCGAATGCTAAGGCAAGTGCATTACCATTGTTGATTTGGTTGAATAGGAAAGCATCTGATGGATCTAGACAGTAACCACAAACCACGCCTGGATGTAGGTTAAGTGACATCATTGCTCCTTGACCAGTACCACAACCGGCAATAACAAAATCAACCGCTTTCGAGTTAAGTAGGATGCTAGCTTGAATACCAAGGTGAATATACGTTAAGTGATGATCATTTTCATCTCTCATTCCTACGTTAGCGACCGTGTGTCCGAGAGGCTCAACAACACTTGTTAGTTCGTTAAGAATAGTTGCGTTTTTGCCAGCTTGGCTGTTTTCCATCATTAGTGCGATTTTCATGGGGATTCTCCGATAGGAACTGAGTAAATTATTTTAATGTTATTAACGAGCTAACCAACCTCCATCAACAGCAACCGTATAGCCATTGATGTAATTTGCAGCATCAGATGCTAAAAATACACAAGGCCCAGCTATATCTTCTGGCTTGCCCCAGCGATTCGCGGGAATACGCTCAAGAATAGCGGTATTGCGTTTTTCGTCGTCACGTAGCGCAGCAGTATTGTTAGTGGCCATGTAGCCTGGGGCAATTGCGTTTACATTGATGTTGTATTTTGCCCATTCATTTGCCATTGCACGTGTAATTCCCATAAGTGCACTTTTGGAAGCAGTATAAGAAGGTACTCGGATACCACCTTGAAAAGACAGCATAGAAGCGATGTTGATAATCTTGCCACCGGTACCTTGAGTTATAAACTGCTTAGCAACTGCTTGAGACATAAAGAAGGCTGTTTTAGAATTGACGCTCATAACGTCATCCCAATTTTGCTCTGAGAACTCGATAGCATCTTCACGACGAATGATTCCCGCATTGTTAACTAAAATGTCAATTTTTCCGAATTCAGCAAGTGCTTTTTCAATAATTTTGGGAATGCCATCTTGTTTTAGAAGATCCGCTCGGATATCAAGGAAAATATGGTTACCGTCGTTCATTAGATCGATTGTTTTTTCTGGCGCACTACGATTGACACCAACTATATTGCAACCAGCTTGTGCTAGACCTAACGCGATAGCTTGACCTAAACCAGTATTCGATCCGGTTACAATAGCGACTTTACCTTCCAGGTTAAATGCATTCAGAATCATAATTATTTCCTATATTGTGGATTTATCTATTTCGTTTCTTACAATTGGTTTTGATGAAAACCGTAAAGTAAATTATGTGGCTATGTTTCAAAACGCTTGTAAGAATATTTTGGAGTAATTAGGGTATCACAGATATCCTAGTTCTTTATCTGTAGTGGTGACAAGGTCAGTTTGGTGGACACTCGTTAAATATTTTTCTATTTAAATTTAACTGTTTAATAATGGAAGATATTTTCTATAAACTTCGCTAGAATGGCAGGAATTATGAACAATGTATTTTAGTTAACTATAATTTGGCTTAAACGACTGGTTTGTTAACAATTTCATCTAGTGTGAAAGGGAATGTAATATGAGAAAAATTTACTTAGCTTTAGCTATTGCAGGGGTACTTGCCGGATGTTCTTCTAACTCGGATAAAGCACCTGTCAATACTACGCCAGTGCCGGCTATGGGAAAAGTGGCTGATGGTGCATTTACTCGTTTTGCTTTAAATGGTAACAGCAGTGGTGCTTGGTTAGTGCATGCTAAGCCAGATCTAGGTTTAGGGGCGGTTGAAGCGACGAATATTACTGCTTCTGGTGATCCAGGTTCTCTTCGTTTATTTTATCCTTCAATCAATGAAACCTCAACGTTACAAGCAGGACCTGGTGTAAGCCAAATTATTCCAAATATTGAACCAGACACCGAGTATCTTTTGACGGTTTACTACCGTGATGAGAAAGGCGATGAGTCGCCAAACGTACTTGAGTTGGGTGTTAAAGATATGGGGGTTGGTTCTTTAGCTGGTAACATCGTAAGAACGAAGACATTTACGAATGATGATATCGACTCTGATGGTGATGATACGAATGATTTCCGTAAAGTGGAATTAGCCTTTAATTCTGGCAGTAATACAACGCTGGAAGTTTATGCGCTTACTCATCTAAGCAGCACTGAAAACATCGATATGAATGGCGATGTTGCTCTTCAAACAGAAGTGTTTATTGATGATGTCGTTTTAAAAGCTGATGATTAATTGCGCTTAATATCTAAAGCTTTAATCATGAAAATCTAAAACTCCCTGATATTTTTATCAGGGAGTTTTATTTTTACTGCTATTTGTTAGATTTTTAATTACTTTTTAACTCTAGCTTATCGGTGATAAATCCTTGGAAACATTGAATATCAAGTTCAGCTAATTGTTCAATTTGCTTTAAACTTTCTACATGAGTTGCAATCATGCCAACCTCTAAACTTTTTGCGATACGAGTCATGGAGGCTAGAACATCATAGTTAGCCGGATCATCTAATTGGTTGGTATATGAAAAATCCAATTTGACATAGGTCGGCTGAACTTGATGTAGATAATCGATAGCGCTGAAACTATGACCGAAGTTATCAATACCAAATTTGAACGAATGTTGAACTAGTAATTGAGTAATGACTTTGGTTTTTTCAAGATGCCTAGTGAAGCAAATTTCCGGAAATTCAAATACTAAGGTATCACTAAGGTGAGGATTAGCTTTTAGCATTTGAGTTAAGAAAACAACGAATTGGCCATTATGGAGACTATCTTTACTGATATTAACCGTAATAGGTGACTTACTTGGGTTAGAAGCCAATTGTTCACTTACAAGTTTTAATACATGATTGTCGAATTGATAGGCCACATCACTATCTTCTAATGCTGTAATAAAATGATTGGCTGTATATATAATATTGTCGACTTCAAGATAAGCAAAGGCCTCGTAGTGCAAGATAACTTGCTCTTTATTAATAGCAGGTTGAAGTCGAATTTTTACCTGCTGATTTTTAATTCCTTGTTTAACAAAGTCCTGCCATTCAATTTTGCCCTTTGTAAATTCAGGTAAGATGGCATCTTTATTGAATAAGAAGGTTTGTAAACCACTTTGTTGTCGAGCTTGGGTTAATGCATTATCAAGTTGGGTAAAAACGGTTTTCATATCGGTTTGATCGTGCAAAATCATCATACCGATGGATGCCGAACTGTGATTTATTGAGCCACTTGGCAGCCATTCATTAGTTAGGTTGAGCGCCATTTCAGATACTTGTTGTAAGTATTCATAATTGCAATGAGGGACGAGTAAAATAAACTCAGAGCGACTAAAACGAGAAAAAGTACTTCTTTCATCAACAAGTGAATTCAACTTCTGAGCAAGTTTTTTAACCATACTATCGGCTTTATCAAATTCTTTGTTTTTATACGCATCTTCTATTACATCGACTTTCATTAACCACAAACCACAGTGATCATGAGTGCTAGAAGTTAGCCATGGCTCAAGTTTAGTGATGAAAAATTCACGATTACTTAACTCAGTAACTGGATCTTGATAAGCTCGCATACGCAGGCGTTTTAATTCATCTGCAGACTGCAAATAATGAGACTCAATGTGTTTACTCATGTAATTAATCGCTTGTATCACATCTGATAGTTCACGAGTATTTACTTGAGGAATCGGGTCTCCAAACTTATGTAAACTAATCTCGTTAGCTCTTTTTTGTATTTTTTTCAATGGTTTGAACATTACTCTAAGTATGATAATCATCGAAATTGCAGCGAGTAATGAATTAATGATAAATGCGGTGAGCAAGCGTAAAGTCAGCGCCCATAGTTGGTCATAAGCTGTTGCCGTATTATTTGTGACGGTTAAGGTTGCTGCTTGCATCCAACCATCCATTAATACGCGAGATTCTGTTAGCTCTTCAAAAGGTGCGATTTGTTGAAACCATTCTGGTGAGTCAGATTGTTGGTTGAGAGTTTTACGTTGAATTTGGCTATTGTTATCATTTATTTTAAGTGTGATAGAGCCGTAGAACCCACTATCGAAAGAGGCATTAATGACGGACTCTAATCCCACTTTATCTTTGTTATGAATGAATGGTGTTAGCGCAATATTTAATGCACTGATCATGTTCGTCATCTCAATCTTTTGCTGAGTTTTCAGGTAAGTATGGCTAGAGTGGAGTAGTAGGCCAAAAACCGATGTCGTCAATATTAAGAAGGTTATTGATAACCAAATTTGAAATTTATTATATAGACTCATAGCATCATTGATCCAAGTTTATAATAGGGTGATGAGTGTCATGCTGGCTTCGCTTACGTAATTTTTGCCACATACTTAAGTTAGAGACATTACCGGCCGGTACTGATTGGCTTCCGGTTACGCCTCCCTTTGTGATCCATAAGTTGGTTGCGTTAAAACTATAGACAGGAACGAGATCGCTTCTTTGACTGGCTGGTTTTATCTCGCCATCAATGTTATCTAAAATTAAAGGCATTGAACTTGGTGTTTCATAATAGGCAAGGACCATATGAAATTGGTTTAATGTCAGCGATTTTACATAGATTAAGCGCAATTTTTCATCATCTACCCCTAATTCTCGCAGGGTATAATATTTGGCGATACTAAAATCTTCACAATCACCACCGCCGGCATTAAGAAATTGTACCGGTGTTGCCCAATAATCGTCTTCACCCCATAATTTTATATCATCAATAAACACTAGTTGATTAAAAAAGTTATTTACTTCGGATAACTGGAGGGGTAGGGATTGATTCTGTAAGTGATGGGTGAGCTCTAACCATGCTTTTATTCGTAAGCCAGCACGTTGTCCAAAATGCTCATGACTGAAGGTGATGATTTTTTGCTCAACATCAGTGAGAGCCGAAGCCCTCACTGAAATGATTAACAAAATGAAGAAAAGACACGCGGTAAGTGAAAAAGAGAGAAAAGCGCTCTTAGTCTTTACGTTGGTCATAGATAGTCCAGCTTTCTACCACGCTGCTATCCATCCCTACCACTGAGGCGGTAACACGACGGCTTAATGTCATAGTTTCTTCTCTCGATGTTGCTTGAATTGGATCACTGTCACCGTAACCTACGGTTTGAATGCGCTTAGGGCTGACGCCGGCAGCAACCAAGGCTTTATAGACATTCGCTGCTCTATGTATAGAGAGATATTTGTTGTGCTCTGCTGGGCCTACTGGGCTAGCATAACCGTTAAGGACAATATGAGTTTGTGGATATTTGTCCAAGAAGCTACTCATACTTTTAATGTGCTTATCGTAAGCGGCAGGAATGACGGTTGAGTCATTAGCAAATAAAATGTGTAGTTTATTTTCTTCTTCTGAATGGACAACTGTAGGACAACCATTGTTATCAATCACGGCATTTTTACGAGTATTAGCACATAAATCGCGTGCGTTAATCACACCGTCATTATCAGAATCGCTCAGGTCTTTTGAATGAAAGGCGATTGGCGGTGGATCAGATTCTAGGTTTGAACATGCACCCAAGAGTAAAACCAATAAAGAAAGAGTCAATGCTTTCATAATATTTCCTTATTTAGACGAACGAGCCCATTCATCAGGGATGGCAACACGTAATTCATTCAGAAGTAAGCCTGTTGAATTCAATAAGCGATAATCGGCAACAATGCCAGAATAATGCGCGGCTAAATAAGCCTTACGAGATTCAAATAATTCATTCTCGGTGTTTAATAAATCCAATAAGGTTCGTTTACCGATTTTGTATTGCTTTTCATAGGCAATGATGGTTTTTGCTGCAGAATCTACGTGCTGTTGAAGGAATTTTTCTTGCGATCCTGCCAGTTCTTTCGCACTCCATGATAAGCGAGTACTTTCTTCTAATAGGCGGTAGGCGTTATCACGAATGTTTTTTGCTTTGCTTATTTGGCTAGCAGCTGAACGGCTGTCTGCCGCATCACTACCACCATTGTATAGGTTGTAGTTCATTTTTAGCATTACTTTGAGTTCATCTGTGTCACCATCTGATGCGTCTAGCTCATCACCATATTTTTGTGAACCTTCTACAGTAAATGTTGGTAACATCGTGCCTTTAGTTTGTTCGTATTGATATTGAGCTGCTTGTACATCATGGTAAGCCAAATACATCGTTGGGTTATTGGCTTTAGCTTTTTCAAGAGCATCATTTAACGACTTAGCTACGTAAGTCTCATCAATTTTAGGTTTTCTTAAATCTTGAGGATAAGAGCCAACCACTTTTACAAATGCCGTAATTTTGTCATTAAGGTTACTTTGAGCGGAAAGCAGGTTGGTATTGGCCTTTGCTACACGACCCTCAACCTGAATGAGATCAGCAGTTGAACTTAAACCTGAATCAGTACGTCTTTTGATATCACGATAGATGCGCATATGCACATCATGGTTGGCTTGGGATAAGGTAACCACTTCTTGAGCTTGAATGACATCGATATAAGCTTCAACCGTAGATAGTGCCATATCCTGAGCATCGGCAAGCAGTTGGTAACGTTGAGATTCAGCTTCAGCTTTTGTTCTTTTAATATCGTTATAGGTGCTAGAACCATCCCAAATTAATTGGCGGATACTAATTTGAGCGTAACGAGGGTTATATTCGCCTTGAGAGCCAGCGCTATTGTCATAATCTTCATAGCCTACACCAGCTTCAAGATCGACAGATGGTAAGTATTTACCTGTTGATGCTCGGCTTGTTTCTTTTTGGCTGATAAATTCATTGTAGGTTGACTGGATGTTTGGGTTCGTTGCTAATGCCGTTGCAATCGCTTGCTCAAGAGATTGCGCGAAAGTTGGCAGAGCGATTAATTGGCAACCAAGGAAAACGGTTAATTTATTTATCTTTGGAGTTTTTATCATCATCATCCTCTTAATGCTAAATAATTAAGCGCTAAGGAAAGGGTTACATAAAGCCGAAAACGGACAAAATTTTTATTCACACGATCTTACAGGGTATTTATAACAAATTATATACCGTTTAACTGAGTGATGGTGTTAAATATATCAATTTAAACGCATGATTTTGTTTGAATCTTATCAGTCTAGACGAAATCATGCGAATAAATTAGTTGTATATTTGTTAAATAGGTCTTGTTTGAACCGTAGTCTTTTTCTGAACCGTTGCCGTTGTGTGTCTGGAAGCCGCGCTTGATGTCGGTTTAACATCAATATTGCCTGGTGTTTTTGGTTTCGCAGCGCTTGACTCCTGTTCGGAAGTTGAAGGTGCGTTATTACCTGTTTGAGCTGCTGCTCTTTTAGCAGTAGCTGGTGCTGGTTTTTGTGACTTCCCAGAGCGGAGCGCTTGCAAAACTTTATCTCGAGGGCCATCGGCAATAATTTGGCCTTGTTCCATTACTATTAAACGGTCTACTAAGTCTAGCATGCTTGTTTTATGAGTAATTAAGAGCAGTGTCTCATCTTTACTAAAGTTACGTAATTGTCGCTTGATGAACATTTCAGTGCGATTGTCCATACTACTGGTTGGCTCATCCATGATCATAACGGGTGGCTTACCTAATAGTGCACGAGCAATCGCAATTGCTTGACGCTGACCACCAGATAACGCAGCACCACCTTCACCTACTTGTTTTTCTAAGCCAGCACTGTCTTTTTGCGTAAAGCTTGTTACGCCTGCCCGCTCAGCGGCAAGAATAATATCTTTATCACTAGCAAGAGGGCGGCCAAGTGCTATGTTGTCTCGGATGCTACCGTAAAACAAAGTGATATCTTGTGGTACACAACCTAGATTACGGCGAATATCAATCTGATGTAACTGTTTAATATCAGTATCATCAATTAAAACCGTGCCTGAAGTCGGCTGGTATAATCCCATCAATATACGCTCTAGTGTCGTTTTACCTGAACCGATACGACCGATAATACCTACGCGCTCACCTGGATTAATTGTTAGATTGATATTTTTCAACGAAGGCGAGGTTGCGTTCGGGTAGGTGAAGTTTACATTATCAAACTGGATCTTGCCTTTGATAATAGGGCGGTGGATATAACGCTTACCAGATTCTTGTTCAGTTGGCATTTGCATTAAATTGTCGATAATACCCATCGCAGATTTTGCTTGGTTATAGCGCGTTGATAACATGGCGACTTGAATCATAGGACTAACGGCACGACCACTTAGCATGGTAGCGGCAATCAAACCACCCATGGTTAAATCACCATTGCCAATAAGATAAACACCGACAACGATCATGGCCACATTCAAAAATTGTTGAACAAAACCCGCAGCATTTTGTAATGAGTCTGTTAAACGGCGAGACTTCAGGCTCCAGTTTGCCATGTGGGCAACGGCTTCTTCCCAACGGTATTGATATTGGCTTTCTGCGCCGAACATTTTTAGTGTTTCTAGCCCTGATAAGCTTTCAACTAGATTTGAGTTTTTTTGCGAAGCAAGGCGAGAGCCCTCTTCAATGGTACGGCGTAGAGGCTTTTGTACCATAAAGCTGTATCCAATTAAAATTAGAACACCGATTAGTGGCACAATTGCAAGTGGGCCTGCAATGAGGAAAATCACTACCATAAAGAATACAGCAAAGGGTAGGTCGATTAAGGTAGTGATACTGGCTGAAGTGAAAAAATCACGAATTGATTCAAACTCTTGCATGTGTCTTGCAAAAGCGCCAACAGAAGGTGGTTTAGACTCTAGGCGTATTCCCATTACATGGCTAAAGATCTTAGAAGAGATCAGGATGTCTGATTTTTTCCCCGCAACATCTAAAAAGTAGCTGCGCATCATTTTCAAAATAAAATCAAAAATGAAGATGATGAAAACACCAACAGCTAATACCCAAAGTGAGTCGTAAGCTAGGTTAGGAACAATTTTGTCATATACCAAGCGTGAAAATAGTGGGGCGCTTACAGCAAAGATATTAATTAATATTGATGCAATGAACACGTCGCGGTAAATTTTACGTGACTGCCACATTGTGCTCCAAAACCAGTGGCCATCGTTATTTTTCAGAACTTCGGGTGAACGTTCGTCATAACGGAAGCTCTTTTTAACTAAAAACAGTTGGCCAGTGTATTGCTTATTTAGCTCTTCTAAATGAATCCATTCTGGAGTGCTGTCATCGTTTTGTGACAGAATGACTTCTGCTTCGTTTTTTTCGTAATCGACAGACAGGATAACGCATGCGTCACCATTTTTAAGTAATGCAACCACTGGTAAAAGTAATGGCGGTAAATCATTAAGCGGTAATTGTTCGAGTTTAGCATTCAAGCCAGCGGTTGCCGCAGCACGAGGAAACAAGTGTACTGTGAGTAAGCCATCTTTAAGTGGTAAACCTGCAACGAGTACGTCAGGTGAGTTTGCCTGGCCGTAATAACGACTGATATAAGCGAGTGAATTTAATAGCGGATCTTTTATTGTATTCATTATGCCTGACCTTCAGTGACATTATTAATTTGCTCAGTAACAAAACCTTGGAATCCACCAAGTTCGAGCTCGATCAGTTTGTTTTTTTGTTCCATTGTTTCTACGCGAGAAGCAATAGTCGTGATAGATAAATTGGTCGCAGTACGTGCAATGGAGAAAACAACATCTGCTTTTTCGTTATCATCTATCTGAGTTGTGTAGGCAAAATCCAGTTTTACATAAGCAGGGCGATAGGCATTGAGGTAGCCAATTGAGCCAAAGTTATGACCAAAGTTATCGATACCAAAACTATACTTGTGTGAAGAAATAATGTTACACAATAACTTAGTGTTATCCTGTTGTTTTATAAAACAAATCTCAGGAATCTCAAAGAGTACACGATCAGCGTATTCTGGGTTGGCTTCCATTTTTTGGTTTAGCCAGCGCATAAAGCCAGTATCATTAACACTGCTTTGAGTTAAATTAACCGCGATTGGGTATTTTGGATCGTAGATATCGATTTGTTCAAATACTGCATCAATGATGTGCATGTCGAAGTCTTGGCCTTTATCTAGGCTTTCAAGTGCACTTAGAAATTGACCTGCTGAGTATCGTGTATCGTCTTTTTGTATGGCTGCAAAAACTTCCTGATGCATCATTTGGTTATTGCTGTCGATGGCTTTTTGATAACTAAATGTAAATTGTTTATTTGCGATAGCTTCATCAACAATGGCTTTCCATTGTTGCTTACCAAAACTTGGTTGGTTTTCATGACTATCTGCAGGAACTAAGAATATTGGTTCTTCACGGTTAGCACGAGCTTGGACAAGCCCATTATCGGCACGAGCAAGTAATTCTGAAATACTATCGTTAGTATGTTTCATAACTAAAGCCACTGCTGCTTGAAGGGGGGCAACGTCAAGCGGATCATTTTGCAGTTCTGCAGCGCGATTCAGCATTGCACGGCCAAGCTCTAACATGTCTTCATCGGAAGTATTGGGTGCCAATAGCATAAACTCAGAATTGTTTAGACGAGCAATATTGAACTCATCAGAAGAAATTTCCATTAATGATGTAGCGAAACTACGAGTCAGATCATCACCTTGGGCATAACCTTCTTTTGAGTACACTTCATCCAGTTGGTCGACGTTGAGAAGGGCGATACCACCAGTGGCACCACTTTCAATCCAAGATTCAAGTTGAGTCATCATGTATTTTCGATTAGCAAGTCCAGATACTGGATCTTGGTATGCACGAACACGTAGCTTGTCTGCTTCTTCTGATTGTTGTTCAAAGTGTGCACGAAGTTGTTTGGTCATTTGATTAAACGCTGAAACGACATCGTTTAATTCTTGGTATTTAGAGGTTTCAAGCACTTCATCAAATTTATTGTTAGCAAGATTTTGAGCGCTAATTTGAATAACCTGTAATGGCATTAAAATTCGACGAAAGACTAGCGATAGCCCAGCAATTAGAATTACACCACAAAATGTTAGAGCAAAAAGAATAGATTTAGTGTTATTCCACAATTTTTCATAAACAAAAGTAGGGCGACTGATCACTTTTAGGTTGGCTAATGGCTGCCAATTAGAGGTGATTTGTACCGTTTTCTGTGCAGGTTCAATATTCGATAATGTTATAAACCAACCAGGTGCTGAATCTTTTGGCTCTTTGAAGTCAAAATTAATTGATTCACCAGATGTGATTGATACTAAAGTAGCTGATTGATAGTTATAGTTATCAAATATCTTTTTGATAATAGTCTGAGCTTCTTTTGTATCCTCGCCCTGCAAATAAGGTGAAAGAGCAAAAGTGGCAGCATCTAATGTGTCATTGAACTGAACTGCTTGCTGCTCGATTAAATCGTTACGCGTGTGCTGGAATTCAAGAGTAAATAACACTATGGATATAGCGATGAATGCTCCGCTACTCCAAGTTAATAACTGTTTATATAATGTCATATCATTTCTCATTTAATAATTATTTCAATAGACCAAGAGAGAGCGGATGATTTTTTGGGTGCAAACCAGCTTGCAGAAGTCATTATGACAACTCGATGATAGTTATTACTCTCTTAGTGCTGAATCAGTGGCTTTTAAAACTGGCTTCAATAAGTAACCCATTACTGTACGTTGGCCAGTAATGATATCGG
Source organism: Vibrio algivorus (assembly GCF_002218005.2). Taxonomy (GTDB): domain Bacteria; phylum Pseudomonadota; class Gammaproteobacteria; order Enterobacterales; family Vibrionaceae; genus Vibrio; species Vibrio algivorus. The sequence continues at coordinate 715,135 of NZ_AP018679.1, read as the reverse complement.
CGGAAGCTGTCATACCCGGAATAATTGGTAGAGATGTTCCGTCTTTACTGGTTAACACACTTTCATGCGTTCGAATTTTAACTTGGTAGAAACTATTACCTTCGTCATCTTGTATAGTGTCTGCACTGATTGTTTCAACAGTACCGTCAAGACCACCGTAGGTAGAGAAATTGTAGGCAGTAAATTTAATTAACGCTGGTAATCCAGGGTGTAAGAAACCAATATCCTGAGGAGCAATTTTCGCTTCAATCAGTAACGTATCTTCTGTCGGTACGATTTCGATTAGATCCATACCTGGTTGGATAACACCACCGATAGTATTGATATAAATCTTTTGAATAGTACCAGTAACAGGAGAAGTGACGACGGTACGGTTTACTTTATCTTGCAAGCCAACTTGAGATTCACTTTGGCTAGATAATTGAGCACTAACCTTATTCAATTCATTTTGGTTGTCACTACGATAGTTCAAAGCAATATCTAGGTATTTTAATATAGCTTCATGAACAGCTGACTCTGCTACAGGGATCTGCATTTTAGTTGAAGTCAGATCACGGCGAGTATCGATAAGCTGGCGTCGTAATTTTAATAATTCAATTTCAGGAACCACGCCATCTTTTGCTAAAGGCTCTGTAATTTTAAATTCGTGATTTGCTACATTATAACTACTTTGTAGATTGCGATAACGAGATCGGTTTTCATCTAGTTCACGTTGCTTTTGTGTGACTTGTTGCCTTGCAACTGATAATTGGTTTTCTAGATTCGAGACGTTACCTTGATATTCATTCAATTGGCGAGCGACTAAGATAGGGTGTTTTTGGGCAAAATCTTTATCAAAAGAGGGAACAAGTGATTCATCAATAATAACGCTATCTTCCCAACTATTCATTTGCTTCGCTTTTTGCTTATCAATTTTAATTGCGGCAATTTGTGCTTTTAAGCGAAATTGATCCGCTTGCATATTGGCAATGTCAGAAGCTTTACCTTGAAAATCAGAGCGAGCTTGTGTGTCATCAATTAAAAGTAGGCGTTGGCCTTTTTTAACTGGTTGACCTTCACGAACAATGACTTGTTTAACAATGCCGCCTTCAAGGTTTTGTATCACTTGCATCTGAGTTGAGGGAATAACTCTACCGCTCCCTGTGGTTACTTTATCAAGTTTAGTCAGAGATGCCCAGGTGACAGCAATAATGAAAAAGGCCACGATTGTCCAGAGCATAATCTTGGTCGTATAGGTGGTGCTGAGCATTAGTGCTGACGATTTGTCATCGACGAAGTCGAGTTGTTCGGTTGTGAGTTTTTTTTTCATTGAATTACCAAGAGCAAGCGCAATTTGTTAACCATTAGATGGTATTAAGTTAATTTTATATTGATAACTAACTGTTTTTACCATTAATTTTGCAAGACAAATCATTGCGATGAATTGATGGTATTTGTTTCAGTATATCATATAGGAATTATGTTTTAAGTCACCTGTATTCATGGTTGAATTATTTCTTGAATTACTTGATTTTAAAACGATTCTTTCTACATCAAAGTATCACGTTTTATAGTGACTCAAGTGTGAACAAATTGAATGAAACTACAGTGAGTGATATAATTTAGAATAGTTTTATCTATATATTGCAAGGCTATAATTTGGCACTTTTCATTAATATGATGAAATATGTTTTTAGCTTTGTCTAAGCTTGTTATTGCTGGTTTAAAATCAAATTCCTATAAATATAAGATTGAGTGCTCTATGGAAAATCAAATTCCTTCTTCAAATGTCACCAACGTTAACGTTGAAAATGGTTCAGTTTTTGTCATTAAAGCTGGTCAGGGAGCAGTATTGGTTACCGGAAATTATCAATTGAAGCCTGATGAGGTTTTATTGGTGACTCCAGGGGCGAATGCAACTGTCTCGGGGCAAGGACAACAAGTACATATCCATGACTCTCAATCGACGGTTTCTATTGTGCCAAATGCAACCGGACCTGTGGTGACTACTTTGGGACCACAAGTTCAGATTAATGCTGAAAATGCACAAAATGCGAATTTTACTGAATCGGATATTGCGAATATCCAACGCTCAGTAATGAACCAGCAAGATCCTAGTCAAGATATTATGAATCTTGGTAATTCGGACGAACAAGATTCTAAATCAAATCAAACTGATGATATTGCAGCCATTCAACAAAGTATCTTGGCAGGACAAGATCCAACTCAAGAAGCAGAAGCACCAGCTGCAGGTCAAGCTGCGGGAAACACTGCTAATAACTCTTTCATATCTGTTGACTATAATTACGACGCTGTTTTAACTAAAGCTGGATACGATACTGAAGGTTTTGAGCGTGAATACCGTGATGAAGAAGATGAACGAGCTGTTCTTATTGCTGAAGGTGGTATAAATCTTGATGTTGAAGTTACTGAAGGGGATTTAGACAGTGGTGTCGGCTATCCAACCGAAAGCACGGCTTCTGTTGTCGTTGAAAAAGGGACTTATGCTCTTGACCCTGATTCGTTTTATATCCCTCAAGAAAGTGTAGATTCTTTACTTAGTGAATTAAATGCTGAGATCACATCTGGTGGTGAACCTGTTGAATTTAGTTACGATGCAGAAACCAATACTTTCACAGGTATGCAAGATGGTGAGATTGTCGTTTCGTTTGATGTCGACTTCATCGCGCTACCAAATGGTGATTTAACCGTTTCTATTACTACAATCGTTAACCAACCTATTGACCACATTTCAGGCGACACTGCGGGTATGGTGAGCAACCAAGGGGATGATATTCATATTGAATTCCCTGTTTCAGGTACGGATATCAACGGTAATGAAATCAAAGAGCCTATTAATGTTGGTATTGATGTCAATGATGGTGCCAATGAAGAATTTGGTACTGATCCTGGTACAGTCGTCAATGAGTCGGACGATCTTGATTCCATTACCCATGGCCAGGTACCACTTGATCTCGGTAGTGATGAAATAGCTACTATTGTTTTCGATCCAAATCAACCATCACTTGAAGGGTTAACCAGTAATGGTGAGCCAACTGAATATACCGTTGATGGTAATGTTTTAACGGTTACTGATATTAATGGTGAACCAGTTTTAACTGTTGAAGTTCAAACCGATGGTTCTTATACCGTTCAAGTGACAGGACCTCTTGATCAGGATGCAGATGATATAACAAATCTAGATTTAGGTATTACCGCGACAGATGATGACGGTGATACTGCCAACGGTACGATAGTTATCAAGATCGAAGATGGTGAAAATGCTGCGAATGTAAGTGACGAGGTCACTATCAATGAAGGTGATTTAGAAAATCCAAACGTGGGTAATGCCTATCCTGTACACGGGTCAAGCTCAGTCACCATAGTCTCTCCAGATGACAATATTGATCCGTCTAGCCTGCGCTTAAGTGAAGCGGGCAAAGCAGCCCTACAAAATGAGATGTCAGAAGTCACCATCAACGATGGCGATCCGGTCACCTTCAACATGACCACCGATGAAAATGGTGTGATCACCATCACTGGTGTGGATGGCGATGGTAACCCAGTCCTCGACATCACCATGACACCGACCATGAATGAAAATGGCGATGTCACCGTCGTGACGGATGTGAATCAATACCAACCACTCGATGAGAATGATGGCGTAGGTGATACCACCGGTTTGATCACAAATAATGGTGACACTATTTCAGTGGATTTACCGTTAGAAATCGATGACACCGATGGCGATACGTCAACCATTGATATCACGGTGAACTTTAAAGACGGTGAAGATCCAAGTTTTGGTGAAAACACTGAGATTGCTGAAATCACTGAAAACGACGGTGAACAAACGGCCAATGGCAGCATTGAATTTGACCAAGGCAGTGATCACGTTGATGAAATTGTCTTCGATCCCAATCAGCCGTCTTTAGAAGGCATTACCAGTAATGGTGAAGCGACTCACATTGATACCGCGGCCCTAGCAAGCGATCCAAGTACGCTCACCTTATTGGATGCGGATAATAATCCCGTGATGAGTGTGACCATCGATGCCGATGGTCATTACACCGTGACGCAATACCAGCCGATTGACCAAGATGACAGCGACATCACCAATATCGAGCTCAATGTCTCGGGGACGGATGACGATGGCGATACCGCGAACGGTACGATCGACATCGTGATTCATGATGGCGCTAATGCTGAGAATGTGACTGATACCATTGATGTCATTGAAGGCGATGTTGATACGGGGGCCGTCGATGGTGATGGCAACCCTGTCCAGACCTACCCAGTAGAAGGCCATGGCTCTGTCACGATTGAATCGCCAAGCGATAACTTAGTCGCCGGCTCACTGCGCTTAAGTGAAGCGGGCAAAGCAGCCCTACAAAACGAGATGTCAGAAGTCACCATCAACGATGGCGATCCGGTCACCTTCAACATGACCACCGATGAAAATGGAGTGATCACCATCACTGGTGTGGATGGCGATGGTAACCCAGTCCTCGACATCACCATGACACCGACCATGAATGAAAATGGCGATGTCACCGTCGTGACGGATGTGAATCAATACCAACCACTCGATGAGAATGATGGCGTAGGTGATACCACCGGTTTGATCACAAATAATGGTGACACTATTTCAGTGGATTTACCGTTAGAAATCGATGACACCGATGGCGATACGTCAACCATTGATATCACGGTGAACTTTAAAGATGGTGAAGATCCAAGTTTTGGTGAAAACACTGAGATTGCTGAAATCACTGAAAACGACGGTGAACAAACGGCCAATGGCAGCATTGAATTTGACCAAGGCAGTGATCACGTTGATGAAATTGTCTTCGATCCCAATCAGCCGTCTTTAGAAGGCATTACCAGTAATGGTGAAGCGACTCACATTGATACCGCGGCCCTAGCAAGCGATCCAAGTACGCTCACCTTATTGGATGCGGATAATAATCCCGTGATGAGTGTGACCATCGATGCCGATGGTCATTACACCGTGACGCAATACCAGCCGATTGACCAAGATGACAGCGACATCACCAATATCGAGCTCAATGTCTCGGGGACGGATGACGATGGCGATACCGCGAACGGTACGATCGACATCGTGATTCATGATGGCGCTAATGCTGAGAATGTGACTGATACCATTGATGTCATTGAAGGCGATGTTGATACGGGGGCCGTCGATGGTGATGGCAACCCTGTCCAGACCTACCCAGTAGAAGGCCATGGCTCTGTCACGATTGAATCGCCAAGCGATAACTTAGTCGCCGGCTCACTGCGCTTAAGTGAAGCGGGCAAAGCAGCCCTACAAAACGAGATGTCAGAAGTCACCATCAACGATGGCGATCCGGTCACCTTCAACATGACCACCGATGAAAATGGAGTGATCACCATCACTGGTGTGGATGGCGATGGTAACCCAGTCCTCGACATCACCATGACACCGACCATGAATGAAAATGGCGATGTCACCGTCGTGACGGATGTGAATCAATACCAACCACTCGATGAGAATGATGGCGTAGGTGATACCACCGGTTTGATCACAAATAATGGTGACACTATTTCAGTGGATTTACCGTTAGAAATCGATGACACCGATGGCGATACGTCAACCATTGATATCACGGTGAACTTTAAAGATGGTGAAGATCCAAGTTTTGGTGAAAACACTGAGATTGCTGAAATCACTGAAAACGACGGTGAACAAACGGCCAATGGCAGCATTGAATTTGACCAAGGCAGTGATCACGTTGATGAAATTGTCTTCGATCCCAATCAGCCGTCTTTAGAAGGCATTACCAGTAATGGTGAAGCGACTCACATTGATACCGCGGCCCTAGCAAGCGATCCAAGTACGCTCACCTTATTGGATGCGGATAATAATCCCGTGATGAGTGTGACCATCGATGCCGATGGTCATTACACCGTGACGCAATACCAGCCGATTGACCAAGATGACAGCGACATCACCAATATCGAGCTCAATGTCTCGGGGACGGATGACGATGGCGATACCGCGAACGGTACGATCGACATCGTGATTCATGATGGCGCTAATGCTGAGAATGTGACTGATACCATTGATGTCATTGAAGGCGATGTTGATACGGGGGCCGTCGATGGTGATGGCAACCCTGTCCAGACCTACCCAGTAGAAGGCCATGGCTCTGTCACGATTGAATCGCCAAGCGATAACTTAGTCGCCGGCTCACTGCGCTTAAGTGAAGCGGGCAAAGCAGCCCTACAAAACGAGATGTCAGAAGTCACCATCAACGATGGCGATCCGGTCACCTTCAACATGACCACCGATGAAAATGGAGTGATCACCATCACTGGTGTGGATGGCGATGGTAACCCAGTCCTCGACATCACCATGACACCGACCATGAATGAAAATGGCGATGTCACCGTCGTGACGGATGTGAATCAATACCAACCACTCGATGAGAATGATGGCGTAGGTGATACCACCGGTTTGATCACAAATAATGGTGACACTATTTCAGTGGATTTACCGTTAGAAATCGATGACACCGATGGCGATACGTCAACCATTGATATCACGGTGAACTTTAAAGATGGTGAAGATCCAAGTTTTGGTGAAAACACTGAGATTGCTGAAATCACTGAAAACGACGGTGAACAAACGGCCAATGGCAGCATTGAATTTGACCAAGGCAGTGATCACGTTGATGAAATTGTCTTCGATCCCAATCAGCCGTCTTTAGAAGGCATTACCAGTAATGGTGAAGCGACTCACATTGATACCGCGGCCCTAGCAAGCGATCCAAGTACGCTCACCTTATTGGATGCGGATAATAATCCCGTGATGAGTGTGACCATCGATGCCGATGGTCATTACACCGTGACGCAATACCAGCCGATTGACCAAGATGACAGCGACATCACCAATATCGAGCTCAATGTCTCGGGGACGGATGACGATGGCGATACCGCGAACGGTACGATCGACATCGTGATTCATGATGGCGCTAATGCTGAGAATGTGACTGATACCATTGATGTCATTGAAGGCGATGTTGATACGGGGGCCGTCGATGGTGATGGCAACCCTGTCCAGACCTACCCAGTAGAAGGCCATGGCTCTGTCACGATTGAATCGCCAAGCGATAACTTAGTCGCCGGCTCACTGCGCTTAAGTGAAGCGGGCAAAGCAGCCCTACAAAACGAGATGTCAGAAGTCACCATCAACGATGGCGATCCGGTCACCTTCAACATGACCACCGATGAAAATGGAGTGATCACCATCACTGGTGTGGATGGCGATGGTAACCCAGTCCTCGACATCACCATGACACCGACCATGAATGAAAATGGCGATGTCACCGTCGTGACGGATGTGAATCAATACCAACCACTCGATGAGAATGATGGCGTAGGTGATACCACCGGTTTGATCACAAATAATGGTGACACTATTTCAGTGGATTTACCGTTAGAAATCGATGACACCGATGGCGATACGTCGACCATTGATATCACGGTGAACTTTAAAGATGGTGAAGATCCAAGTTTTGGTGAAAACACTGAGATTGCTGAAATCACTGAAAACGACGGTGAACAAACGGCCAATGGCAGCATTGAATTTGACCAAGGCAGTGATCACGTTGATGAAATTGTCTTCGATCCCAATCAGCCGTCTTTAGAAGGCATTACCAGTAATGGTGAAGCGACTCACATTGATACCGCGGCCCTAGCAAGCGATCCAAGTACGCTCACCTTATTGGATGCGGATAATAATCCCGTGATGAGTGTGACCATCGATGCCGATGGTCATTACACCGTGACGCAATACCAGCCGATTGACCAAGATGATAGCGACATCACCAATATCGAGCTCAATGTCTCGGGGACGGATGACGATGGCGATACCGCGAACGGTACGATCGACATCGTGATTCATGATGGCGCTAATGCTGAAGATGTAAGCGATGAAGTTACCATTGAAGAAGGTGATCTTGAAAACCCAGCTTCAGGTAATGAATACCCAGTGCATGGTGAATCATCCAAGTTAATTCCAACGCCAAATGATGATCTTGACCCAAGTACCTTACAACTTACTGATGAGGCGAAAGTTATACTCTTTGGTGATGGTACCGAAGCGAACCCAGGGGAGCTATCTGAAATCACCTCAGGTGGTCAACCTGTTGATTTTGCACTGCAAGAAAATCCTGATGGCAGCATGAGCATTGTTGGAACCGTTGATGGTGAAAATGCGATCACGATAGGCTTTGAAGTGGTACAAGGTGAAGATGGCGAGTTCTATATCAACACCACTGTCGACCAAGCTTTACCACTGGATGATATCAATAAAGATGGTGATACTTCTGGCTTAATCACCAATGATGGTGATGTGATTTCGATTGATCTTCCATTGGAAATCTCCGACACCGATGGTGATATCTCTAATATCGACATCACCGTTAACCTAGAAGATGGCCAAGATCCGTCCTTTAGTGATGACAGTGAACCCGTTGTTATTAACGAAACAGATTTTGATAATATTGATCCAGATACGGGAGAAGGAAATCAAACTCCAGGTCAATCCACAGGTAAAATCCCAAGCTTTGATATGGGTTCAGATGAAATAGCATCGATGACCTTTGATGACCCTCAAGGTGAAAATTCAGGCTTAGACGATATTACCTACGATGGCGGTAAAGAAACCGACTATAAAGTGGATGGCAATACCATTACCGTCACCGGTGAAAATGATGAACCAATCTTAAGTATTAGCGTTGATACCGAAGGTAATTACACCGTTACGCAATATGAACCTATCGATCAAGATGCAGGGGATGTTGACCTTAATCTTAGTATTACTGCAGTGGATGATGATGGTGATAGCGCTTCGGGCAGCTTTAACATTGTTATTGTTGATCCAGAGGGGACCGATGCTACTGACGAAATCAATATCACTGAAGGTGATAAAGAAAACTGGGCTGATGGAAACGCTTATCCAGTTTCCGGTAGTAGTTCAGTGGTTATTGATTCTACTAGTGATGATCTACGTCCAGATACCTTACATATTGATCCAGAAGTCTCTACAGCTTTGGAAGCTGAACTTGATGGCTTAACCAGTAATGGACAACCGATTGATTTTGAAATTATTACAAATATAGATGGCACCATTACAATAACGGGTACCGCGGGTGGATCAGATATCTTAACGATGACGATGACCCCAACTGTTGATGCAAACGGTAATGCCACAATTACTACTGATGTTATTCAAAATGGTCCAGTTGATCATGAGGATGGCAATGGTGACAGTGAAGGCTATGTTACTAACAATGGTGACACTATCAGTATTGATGTGCCATTAGTGATTGATGATGCCGACGGAACATCAAATAATGTTGACATTACTGTTAATATTGCCGATGGCCAAGATCCGTCGTTTGGTACGGATACAGGAGTCACTCTTGAAGAAGGTTCTGATGGTATTGATTCTGGTAAAGGCCATATAGATGTGGATACGGGCAGTGATGATGTGGAGGATGTGCGTTTTGCCTCAGATCAATCTCAACTTGATGGTATTACGTCAAATGGTCAAACAACATCTGTGGAGCTTAGTGATGATGGTCATACATTAACAATTGTTGATGAGGATGGTAATCCTGTCATGGAAGTGACTATTGACCAAAATGGTGACTATGAGGTTAACCAATCTCAGCCTATTGACCAAATTAGTGAAGATGATGATATTTCAGATATTCCGATCAATGTTGAAGTCGAAGATGCTGACGGAGATGTAGGTAAAGGAACGATCACCATTCATGATACCGATGGCGTAAACGCACAAGGTGGCGGTGAGATTGATGCTGGAATGGTTGAAGGAGACCTTACTCCAGGTTCTGAATCAGAAGGGTATCCGAAAACTGCACAGAGTGGTTCAACTCATGTTGATGCGGGGTCTGATGACTTAGATCCAAGCACAGTACAAGTGGATCCTAATGTAATGGATGACTTGATTACAGAGCTCAACTCTGAAATTACCACAAAAGGTGGTGGTTCAGTTAAGTTCTCATTTGATCCTGAAACCAATACATTAACGGGAGTGGATGCTAGTGGTAACCCTGTTTTTGATTTTCACTTGATTGCAACACCGACTGAAAATGGTGGTGTTGATATTAGTGTTGATATGACGCAATACCAACCAATCGATCATGTGGATGGTGCTGGTGATACTACTGGGTATGTCCATAATGATGGTGACAACATCACCATCAATATCCCAATCCAAATTCAAGATACTGACGGCGATTTCATGGATGAGTCCATTGATTTCAACGGCACCATAAGCGATGGTAACGATATTGAAATCGATAGTGCTGACAGTATTAGCGTTAATGAATCTGATATTGATAAAGGTGGTGATCATCACGCGGGCTCAACACCTGGACAAAATGGCGAGTCAGCAACTGGTACGATTACTATTGATTCAGGTAGTGATTATGTGGATCACTATGAAATCGATGTTGATGCTTTCAATGAAAAAAATTCAGATAGTGAAGGTAATAGCAACATTACTTCGGGCGGTACCGACGTTATTTTAGTTGATAATGGTGATGGTACATATTCAGGTGTGCTGGTCGATGAAAATGGTAACCCAACGGACGATGATGTCTTTAACATCAGCTTTGATAACACTAATGGTAGCTATACCTTTGAAGTGACAGGCGCGATTGATCAGCCACTTGATAATGGCAATGGCGGTCAATCGACCAATATCATCATTCCTATTCATGGTGTTGATGATGATGGTGATAGCAGTAATACGATTGATGTCAATGTCACTGTTAATGATGATGTACCAACTGCAACTGATATTAATGAGGCGGTAGAAGAAGGCGTAGGATTAACCTACCTTGGTGATGTGCTTACTCAAGCTGGTGAGGGGGCGGATGGCGCTCAAGTTACCGCCATTGTAGTTGATGGTGAAGAGATTGCTTTAGATACTTTACCAACAGAGACCGGCCCTGATGGTAATGAATACTATGTTTATGAAGTTCAAGATTCTGACGATAATCATCAAGATTTAGGTACCTTATACGTCTCAGAATCTGGTGACGTTTATTTCGATCCATCAGCTGATTTAGATCATGATGGTAGTGATCTAAAAGAAAACATTCAATTTATCGTTACTGATGGTGATGGAGATACTGATACGGCTGATGTAAATATAGTCGTGACCGATGAAGGTCCAACCATGGAAGTTTCTGGCGGTACAGGCCAAGAAGAAGATGGTCGCCACACGACTGATGTTACAGATAATGTTGATGATAATACCCGCGAAGGGATTGAAATCAATATGACCGTTAATGTCGGTGATATTGATGAACATGAAGCACTTGGTGAAGTGACGATTACCCCTCAAGGTGAAGCTCATGGTGTATTTGAGTTCAATGGTGAGCCGATCACGCCAAATGAAGATGGCTCGATCACAATACCAAATGCAGCGTTTACTCCAATTGATAATGGCGATGGCACATTAAGCTATGAATTAAATGGGATTACATTTGTACCCGATGAAGACTTCTCAACTGTTGATGGTGATTTAGGTTTCAATGTAAGTGTCGAAGTGACTGATGATGATCATCGCGAAGAAATTGCGAATGGTTCATTCAACATCACTGTTGAAGGTATTGCCGATACACCAACATGGGATATGGATAACACTGATCTCTACTATGAAACAAGTGAAGACAGTGACAATGTGAAATTGAATATAGATGTTGATCTGAATGATAACGACGGGTCAGAAACCTTAGAATACCACCTTCAAATAACAGAAGGTGAAGGGGACATTTATGTTGATGGAGAAAAAATAGAGCCGGATGAAAATGGTGTGTATACCATTTCGGCTGATGATATCGATAAAGTGGAAGTTGATCCTGCGGATAACTGGTCAGGTGAAATGAAAATTGATGCTTGGGGAACCAGTACCGAAAGTGGCGATACTGTTGATGGCAAAGAAACAGCCGATTCCTCTCACCAAACGATTATCATCGATGTTACTCCAGATGCAGATGAAGTCAGCATGAGCACGAATAACAATATCAAAGTCGATGAAGATACTGCTATCCACTTGTCGGATGTGATTACTAAAGTGAATACTTCTGTCGATGATGATGGCTCAGAAAGTTACTTTGTGCGTATTTCAGGTTTACCAGAAGGCGCAACAGTATGGGGCGTAGATGATGAAGGGAATCCTGTAGAATTAGAGCCAAATGCAGACGGTTTCTATGTGATTTCTTTCGATGATATTGATGATACTGTCATCATGCCACCGCCACAAAGTAATGAAGATTTTACTTTTACCGTTGATGGAATGTCGGTTGATAACGCCGATCTGAGTGATACAGATCTGAATGATGAAGATATTTGGGCAGGTCAAGATAGTAGTGAAATCAATGTTGATATGCACGGTGTTGTCGATGATCCAACTATTGTTACAAGTGGAGATTGGGAAGTTTCTGACGATGGTAAAACGATCTCAACCACAGTGGATGAAGATGGTGCAGCCACGATAGATTTCAGCTTTATTTCTGGTGAGTACACAAACTCCGATGGGCATGGAGCGGTATCAGAAGATACAGACACATCTGAAAAAGTCACGTTCACAACATTACAAGATATTCCAGAAGGGGTGTACTTTAGCGATGCGGATGGTAATCCGTTAGAACCGACACTCGTTTCAACCAATCCAGACTTATACCAATTTGATGTTAATTCATTGAACGGTATTCAAATTCATACCAATAGCAATAGTGCGGATGATATTGATATTCCGGTACGTGTTGTGGTGACAGAAGATGACGGTGATTCGCAAGAATATGAATATAATATCCATATTAATGTTAATCCTGTCGTTGATGGTGTCGGTAAAGATGAGAACGGCAACTTAGAGGATTACAACACCACATCAAAAGGTAATGAAGATGAACTAATTAAACTGAATTGGGATCCTACGGCGCAGTTTGTCGATAATGACGGCAGTGAACAAGTTGTAGGCTTAACAGTTAATGGATTTGAGAATTATCCTGATGGTTATGCATTAGTGATTGGTGATGAAGTGCTCACCCCTGATGAAAATGGTTCAATTACCTTAACACCAGAACAGCTAGAGGAAGCTCAGGAAAGCGGCTTGTACCTTAGCATGCCCGAAGATGCAGATAGCGATTTACATTTAACCACGGATATCACTATTCGAGATTCAGATACTGAAAACCCAGATGATAACTATGATGAAACCACAATCCATGGGAATTTAGATGTGGATGTTACCGCTGTCGTTGAAGAAGATGGTGATGGTGTAGATGATGGTGGTAAGTTGGTTATTGATGACGCTGACGGTAATGCGATTGCAGATACTGATGGTGATGGGATTCAGGATATATATGAAGACCCAATTGATGAGGGGTCGAATGAAATTCGGTTATCAGTTAACGATATAGTTAATGGTAGTTCAGGCGGTAATAGCTTGGATTGGGTCAATGATGACACTTCAAGTGATGAAGTGATCAATAAAGTGATCATTACCTTCCCAGATGACTTGCCCGATGGTTTCCAAGTTGAAGGCGCGATAAATAACGGTAACGGTTCGTTTACGATTACTGAAGATAAACTCGATGATATTGTGATTAAAGCACCTATTGGGTTCGATGGTGATGTGACTATACACGTCAGTGTTACCATACAAGATCAGGGGGATGATGCTAACTCGGAAAGTGAGACAGTAATTAAAGAAACCGATATAACTCTTCACTTTACCAATGAAAATGATGGCGGTGACGGTACTTATACTCCACCTGCTGCCGGTGATATTGATGATGCAACTCAAGATCAACAAGTCGATGCTTCTGAAGATCAAGAAGGTGGCGTCAATATAGGTGATTTAATTTCAGATGGCTTTGTGATTAGCACTGATGATACTGATGGTGATGGCGTTCCTGATCTGGATAACGATACCACTTCAATCATTATTAATGCCGATGATTTACCTGAAGGTGCCACGATTGATGGTATGGAATATAACGAGCAAACGGGTGAATATGTCATTAGTGTTACCCCGAATGCTGATGGTTCAATAACGTTACCACCAGATGTGATTCTAAACTTACCACCAGATTATGCTGGTGATATCGATATTCCCGTGAAAGTTGTTGAAACTGATAACGATAGTGGCCTGTCCAATGAAGGCTCAATGAATATCACGGTTAATGTTAACCCTGTTGCAGATGCCCCAGAAGTCACCATTACTGGTGGTGGTGATGAAGATAGCCTAATTGAACTAGATTTAAGTACCGTGATAGGCGACCAAAATAATGGTGGTATAAATAATGGTGGTGATGAAGAAATTACAGATGTGACGATTAAACTAGTTGATCCATCACAAGGTGAATTTGTCGACGAGAATGGTGATGTAATTCAACCGGATGCCAATGGTGAAATTCATGTTGACCCTAATGAGCCAATTTATTTCCAACCTGCGCCAGATTTCAGCGGTACTGTTGATGTTATCGTGACAACGGACGTAACTGATACTGCAATGGTTGATGGCGAAGAAGTGAGTAATAGTGGTTCGTTTGAACAGAATGTGAGCTTTGATGTCAATGCCGTGAATGATGATATTGAAATCAATGGTGAAGTCGCCACTGGTGAGAATCCCGTTCAAGTTACAGGTGATGAAGGAACATCGATTTCATTTGGTGATTTCACCGGAAATGTGACTGATATGGATGGCTCAGAAGAGATTATTTCTGTCAGTATTACCGGCGTACCAGATGGCTTCGTGATTGAAGGCGCTAATAATATGGGAGATGGTGTTTGGTCTCTCCCTAATGTGATCAGCGATGATGGCCAAAGTTTTGATTTATCAGATTTGAGTATTCTGCCACCAAATGATTTTAGTGGTGATATTGACCTAACGCTTAAAGTCTACACAACAGATGATAATGGTGATCCTGTTGAGAAAGACGTACCTGTTAATATTCATGTTGATGCTAAAGCGGATGCAGTTAATACAGATGTAGATGCTTCTGTTTCTGGTGATGAAGATTCGGCGAATGGCATAACGATCAATATCAATGCACATGCAGTTGATGATGAAAATAGCGTAACAGATCCGGCAAGTAATGTTCATGAAGGTGCACCAGAGCAAGTTCAAGTAACCATTTCTAATGTGCCTGATGGTGCAACTTTTGGATTCCCGGAAGGCTCAGATGGTGAAATTATTCAAAATCCAGATGGCACTGTCACGATCATTTCCGATGGTTCAGATCTGGATAGCATCATCTTTTATCCACCAGAAGATGGTAATTCCGATAACATGACCGTTGGTGGTGAAGATTGGGACGGAACCCTTGATCTTGCTATCCAAGGTAATGATAACGGTGATACCTCTGGCCCGGTCGAAAACGTCACGGTTGATATTGATATCAAAGCTGAAAATGATGCTGCGGTGAATACGGCTCCGGATAATGTGTCTGCAAGTCAAGATGGTAGTCCGACACTGATCGAAGGTATTCAAATCAGTGATGTGGATTCCGGTGAGGGTAAAGGTGATTATACAGTGAGCTTTAATGCTCAAGGTGGCACACTGGCTTTACCAGAAGGGACAGATACAACGGGTTTAAATATCACTGATGATGGAAACGGCAATTACACCATTGAAGGATCGATTGATGATATCAACGCGGCATTAAGTGGTGGAGTTGTTTATACCCCAAATGAAGGAACTGAAGGCGATCAAACCATTAGTATCACCACAACAGATAATGGTGATGCAGATGGCAATGATAAACAGACAACCATCAGTGAAATTACGGTCAACGATGTTGTAAGTTATGATCCTGAAGAGGTTGCTGATTCCGAGGTGCCGCCAAGCAGCTACAATGCGGTTTATACTGGGCAAAATAATCCACAAGAGCTTCGTAGTCACTTAGCTTCAGCCGCGGCACAAATTAATACAGCGTCAGTGGTACCTTTAACTGCACTTCTATTAGGAGCAGAGGTTGTAGCAAATGAAGGTGAAACCTTAGAGCTAAACCATTTAGGTGGAGCTCAAGTTGTGGATGAGAATAATCAGCCTTTAGGCATGGCTTCAGATGATGGTTCTGTGACATTAACATCAGACCAAGTTGCAGAGGCTTATGTACAGCAGCAAGTTGAGTCAAAGCACACTGAATTTACGGTAGTAACAAAATCTGCGGATAATCGTATTGTTGGTGAGCATAATGTTTCTACGGCGAGCTTTAATACTACGGGGTTAGATTCACAACGCGATGTTTCGAGTCAAAATAATTCATCAGCCTCTGATAATAACGCTGAGAATGTAAAAGCTGCGGCAGTTGGTGACGCTGAACATGCTATAGAAGCTCAAAATGTGTCTGATTTATTAGCTGCAAACCCTGAAATAGTTGAGCAATTAGCCGAGAATGCTGAGCAATTATCAGATGATTTACATGCTATTGTTGATGAAGTTTCAGCGCTTTCTCAAGATAAGCTTGATGAAGCTATCGTAGATAAAGTATCGGAACTTCAACAAGATATGAATGATGCATCAAGCCAAGATTTATCATTAATGGATAACCCATCTGACCATGCAGATGAGCTAACAAGTAACGAGGATAGTGCAAATTATTACGAGCAATCTCAACAAGATGATGAGATTGCTTTAACGAATGAAGATGCACAAGATTTCGATGATGCAAATCAAGATGACGGATTCTTTGATGAAGATGACAGCTTTGATTGGGATCACCTTGCTGCTAATGGTTTAGATGATGAGCTTAATGATGATGCTTCTGGCATGAAAATAGCGGATGATCTTATGACGATTCACAGCGATACTGATTTCGATGTAGCAGACTTACTTGATCAAGACGATCAGAATGACAATTTTGATATGGATAAATTGCTAGGTGACGCAGCGGCATCCTCGGCAGCCGATATTGGTAAGCCGGAAGAAGCATCTGCGGATGATTTAGCGTCTACTCAGCCCCTTGACCAACCAGATGTATCTGGAATGGGAATGGATTTATCAGGGCTTCATGATACAAGTTCAGCAGGGCATATCATTAATGACTTGTTTGATCCAAACCAAATAAAACCTACAGATAGTTAATATCATTTAGGTTTGCAGCCATATTAATAACCCCACAGAGTCGATCTGTGGGGTTATTTTGTATAACGTACAGACAACGAAATAATTTCATACATTCACCGTTATTGATTGAAAAATGTCAGCTCGATCAAACATTCTATAATCTATTTCATTATGATTTTAGCTTTGCAAGTTATGCATTGTACTTAGATGAAAAACGCCATAGGATTGATAAAAATAGAGAGTAGTCATAGGCTTTCATCGAATTTTAAATACCTTCATCGGAGGTTAAACAACAGGGAATCAACCATATGGTTGCAGTTAAAAAACAACAAATTGCACCTCAAGGACCTGAATTTTCAGATCTAATACAGGGTTATTGGCGCTTAGCTAATTGGGGAATGACACCACAAGAGCGTTTAACGTTTCTAAAGCAACATGTTGAACTCGGTGTAACGACGGTTGATCATGCAGATATTTACGGCTATTACGAGTGTGAGCAATTATTTGGCGAAGGTTTAGCATTAGATAAAAGCATGCGTGATCAAATTGAGATAGTCACTAAGTGCGATATCAAATTGTGTGGCAATAAAAATCCTGACTGGAAAGTGAATCACTATAACACCAGTAACAATCACATTGTTGAATCAGTCAATAATTCATTAGCACGCTTACAAGTTGAAAATATTGATGTGTTATTGATTCATCGCCCAGATGCTTTAATGGATGCGGATGAAGTTGCCGAGACATTTTCTGAGCTAAAACAAGCTGGTAAAGTTAAGCACTTTGGTGTATCTAACTTCACCCCCCGTCAATTTGAGTTGCTGCAATCTCGCTTAGATACGCCGTTAGTGACCAACCAGGTTGAAATTAACCCATTAAATTTTGATGTGGTTGATGATGGGACTCTAGATTTACTTCAACAGTTACGTATTAAGCCAATGGCTTGGTCTTGCCTTGCAGGTGGTACTATTTTTAATGGCTTAAAAGAACAACATGTTCGCGTACGTGATGAATTAGAAGCAATACGTGAAGAAGTTGGTGCTGAAAGTATTGATCAAGTTATCTATGCTTGGGTTCGTCGTTTGCCATCTAAGCCTTTACCAATTATTGGTTCTGGTAAAATTGAACGAGTTCAAACTGCGATTGATGCATTAAATATTGAATTAACTCGTGAGCAATGGTTCCGAGTATGGATTGCGTCGAAAGGTCACGGTGTGCCATAAGCCTATATGCTGTGTACTTGTGACGGTACTTATCGCTCTAATACAACTTCAATTGCTTTGCGTATAGCTCTTACGTAAAAAGGAACTTAGCTCGATCTGAGTTCCTTTTTTACGTTTGTTTTTAATCATCGGTTTATGATGATGAAGCAGGTTGGTATGGTAGTCCGGCCTGTTGAATTGATTGACATATCGTCTCACGTATCCATTGATGGCCTTTATCTTGATTGTTTCTTTCATGCCACAGTAACACATAAGCCATTGGCATAAACTCAAATGGTAATGGTAATTGAGTTAATGGGTAGAGCTTAAGCGCATGGCTAGCGAAACTCGAGGGTAGGGTGAAGATCAAATTGGTATGAGCGCATACACTCGCTGCGCCATAAAAATCAGGCACTGTAGCGTTAATTTTACGATGATGGCCTAAATCTGCGAGGTAGTAATCCAATGCCCACCATTCTTTACCTTCGCAACGAACCTGCACATGTGATAGTGCTAAATAATGATCTAATGTCCAGCCGGCATCTTCAATGACTTTTAATATGGGGTGATCATTTTGTACTAAGCAAACTTGTTTATCCCTAAATAAAGTTTGGTGCTCAATCCCTTCGGGTAACTTACCAACACTAAACTCTGACTGAGGATGCAAATCCCGTCCTGCGATTCCAAAATCAATTTGCCCGTGTTGTAAGTCGTTAAATGATTGGCCAGTCCATAGATAAGAATCAAGTTGAATATCGGGTGCTTGATTGAGTAATGAACCAATAAAAGAGGGAATTAAGGTTTCATAGGCGCTTTCTACCATAGAAAAACTAAATTTACGGTGACTCGTCTCAGGGATAAACGTTGGTGGCTGAGTGATTTGGTATAAGTCTTGAAGTACGCTAGGCAACATTTTGGCTAATGCAAGGGCATGAGCAGTCGGCTTTAACCCATGAGAAGTACGCTGAAACAGAGGATCTTCTAGCGTATCGCGTAGACGGTTTAAACTTTTACTTAATGCCGATTGACTTAAATTTAAACGATTCGCCGCACGAGTAACACTTTGTTCTTCAATGAGAACTTGTAAGATTACAAGTAAGTTAAGATCGATTCTTGCTAGTTTATCTAAATTCACTGTTATTCCTTTAGGGAAATTATCTTTGGCTATTATACCATTTCTATTCATAACATCTAAGCGCTACACTATCGGTCTTATCTGATGTGCCAACTTTTACGAGAACTCGATGCAACGTAACTTATTACCTATGTTAATGGCGATGGTGCTACTTAGCCCATTAGCTATCGATATTTATTTACCTTCTCTTCCTACGATGGCTGAGGAATTTTCGGTTTCCAATAGTGAAGTTCAATCCACTTTAATTTTATTTTTGTTTGCAATGGGGTTAGGCCAGATTGTGATTGGTCCGCTTGCAGACCGTTTTGGTCGCCGACCAGTCGCATTGTTTGGGGTCATTCTATATGGGTTGAGTAGTGTTTTGGCGGGCGTAGCACAAGAGTTTGAACTGTTACAAATTGCCCGAGTACTACAAGGGTTAGCGGCTTGCTCGACATCAATTGTAGTATTCAGCGCAGTTCGAGATTGCTACAGCGTAAAAGAAAGCGCCAAAATATACAGTTACCTTAATGGTGCAATTTGTGTCATCCCTGCATTAGCACCAACCCTCGGTGGGGTATTAGCTTTACACTTTGGCTGGCGTTCAACATTTGTATTTATGACTTGTTACGCTATTTTAATTTTATGCATGGTGACTTTCCGTTTTTCTGAAACTCGTCCGTCTCATACGATAAGTGATGGTGCGTTATATCGTTGGGCTCGCTACAAGCCTGTTTTAATGGATCGTCATTTTCTTTTTTATGCCATTTGTTGCATGACAGGTATGGGGGCCATTTTAACGTATGTGTCTTATTCCCCAGTTTGGCTTATTGGACATTTAGGTATGTCTGAATTGGCATTTAGTGGTTTGTTTGGTATCAATGCTCTGATTAACATTGGTGCTTGCTTTGGTGCGCCTTGGGTGATCAAGAAACTCGGTAATCGTCCAACGGTTATCTTTGCTCTATCGCTATTTGTCGTTTCGGCAGCCTTACAATTTGTCGTTCACCAATGGGGACTTACATCACCACTGGCGGCATCTGCAGGATTCATGCTACCAATGGCATTGCTATGTATTGGTTTTGCTTTGCTGCTAGGGCCTGCAACTAGCATGGCATTATCAGGCTTTGGTGAACGAGCAGGAACTGCGGCGGCAATGCTTGGCTTTATTCAAATGAGCGGTGCGTCCTTATTGGCAGGCTTGATTCAACAAACCTCTTTAACGGCTCCTTATGCGGTGATATGTGTTATGGGCGGTGGGGCAATTATATTGTTGACGATAATGTCGATGAAAAGAATGAACGCATGGCATGTCGAACGACTGGCTCACGATTGATGTGCCATGCTTCTCTTTATGAGTGATTGAAAAGCCAGCCTATTGCTGGCTTTTTTGTTATTTAAATTATTTGTGCGACTGAGGCTTATGAAGGATAGTATGGGTATCAAGTGATTAAACTTTAAATTAGAGGTGTACGAATGAAAATCTCAATGTTCAGCACAAAATCTTACGATGAAAGATCATTTCTCCAAGCAAATGAAAATTATGGTTATGAATGTCACTTTTATAATTTTCAGCTTGATCTAAAAACAGCACCAATAGCTGAAGATTCTCAAGTTGTTTGTGCTTTTGTGAATGACGATTTAAGTCGCCCAGTACTAGAGAAGTTGGCAAAGCAAGGTACTAAACTTATTGCAATGCGCTGTGCTGGTTTTGATCGCGTTGATTTAGAAGCAGCAAAAGAATTGGGGTTACAGGTTGTAAGAGTTCCCGCTTATTCTCCAGAGGCGATAGCAGAGCACGCAGTTGGTATGATGATGTGTTTGAATCGTCGTTTTCATAAAGCTTATCAGCGCACTCGTGACGCTAACTTTTCTTTGGAAGGATTAACTGGATTTAATTTTTATAATAAAACGGCTGGGGTCATTGGTACGGGGAAAATTGGTTTAGCCACGATACGTATTTTAAAAGGCTTAGGCATGAATGTTTTATGCTACGACCCATACCCTAGTGATGCCGTAAATGAAATGGGTGCCACTTACTCCTCGCTTGAAGATATTTATCAGCAATCGGATGTGATCACTCTACACTGTCCTTTAACCCCCGAAAACCGCCGACTTTTAAATGCTGAATCATTTAGTAAAATGAAAGATAAGGTGATGATTATTAATACTAGTCGAGGCGGTTTACTTGATTCACAAGATGCCATTGAAGCGCTAAAAGCTGGAAAAATTGGCGCGTTAGGGCTTGATGTATATGACAATGAAAAAGAATTGTTTTTCCAAGACAAATCTAACGACATTATTACCGATGATATTTTTCGTCGTTTGTCAGCTTGTCATAATGTCTTATTCACCGGGCATCAGGCATTTTTAACTGATGAGGCACTAGCCAATATTGCAGACACGACATTAAGTAATATTAAATTGTTCTCACAACAAAAATCTTCCGGTAATGAAGTAATTTAAGCTAGCTATGATTGGCTAAAATTCGGCTAACATTTGTTGAATGTGTAACTTGCGGCTCATCATGCCAATGTTTAAGTTTATGAAAGGGAATTCATGATTAATTATAAAGTAAATGTGCCGATTACCAGTACACAGTTCATTGATCTTTTACAGCAAACGTCGTTAGGTGAACGAAGGCCTCTTGATGATGAACTGACAATTAAAGGCATGTTAGAAAATAGCGATTTGATTGTGACGGCGTGGGAAGGTGAAACCTTGGTTGGTATAGCTCGTTCAATTACTGATTTTTATTATTGTTGTTACTTGTCTGATTTGGCTGTGTCGGAAAATACGCAGACGAAAGGGATTGGTAAGCAGTTAATTATTGAAACATTTAAGTGCTTAAAATCAGGCTGTAAGATGAATTTACTGGCAGCACCGCTTGCTGTGGAATACTATCCACATATTGGCTTTAAACAACATAAAAGCGCTTGGATCTTAAGCGATTTGAGCGAGTTAAATTAACAAAGAGTACGGTTTAATGATTTCTTTGCAAGCTGGATTAATTTACTGCTTAATCTTGAGTTTTGTCACTTTTATTATTTACTGGAAAGATAAACGAGCGTCAATCAACGGTAATTGGCGAACCTCTGAAAAAACATTACATATACTTGCTTTTTTAGGTGGCTGGCCTGGTGCGTTGTTAGCTCAACGTATTTTCCGTCATAAAACCAGTAAGTTTCGTTTTCAGTTTGTATTTTGGCTATTAGTTGTCCTTAATTGTATTGGTACAGTATTGATCCAAAACCCTAATTTTTATATGTAATGTGAATCAACAAGGATTACTACCATGAACTCTGATTATCCTTTAGTTTCTGCAACTTGGCTCTTCGACCATTTTTCCGATGATAATATCGTTGTTCTTGATGCGACCATTCAACATTCTGTGATAGGTGAAGCTTTAGAAATGCCTCGCCAGTATCTGCCTAATTCACAGCTTTTCGATATTGAAAATGTTTTTGTAGATTTAGCCAATCCGCTTCCGAATACCATGCCAAGCCCTGACTTGTTTACAGAGAAAGCCCGTCAGCTAGGTATAAATCAAGATAGCGTGGTGGTGTTATATGATGCCCGAGGTTTATACTCTGCCCCTCGAGGCTGGTGGATTTTCAAAACCATGGGCTTCGAACACGTTTATGTACTCGATGGTGGAGTGTCATTATGGCAATCATTGGGCTATCCATTAGTTGAATCTTATACGGATATCAATAGGCCGATTGGTAATGTGAATGCGAGTTACCAAGCACATAACGTATTTAATGTTGATGATGTGCTAGCGGCTATTTCAAATGATGATATTCAAATTATTGATGTGCGCTCACAAGATCGCTTTTTAGGTAAAGTAGCAGAACCTCGAGAAGGCATGCGTTCTGGGCATATTCCATCGTCAACCAATCTACCTTTTGCTTGTGTACTTGAAGGGCAGCAGTTCAAAAAAGTAGAGACTTTAGATGCGTTGTTTGAGCAATACCTGAGCGCTTCAAAGCAACAAGTGTTTTCTTGTGGATCGGGTTTAACTGCATGTATTGTCCTGATGGCTGCTTACCTTTGTGGCTATACTAATCTAGCCGTATACGATGGTTCTTGGGCTGAGTGGGGCGCAAACCATAATCTACCGATTGAATAAATAATAAGGAACCGTTATGACGAATGTCAGCTATCCAGTAAAAGGCCAATGTCAGTGTGGTAGTGTTAATTTTATATTGAAAGCTGCACCTAAGGCGATCATTGCTTGTCACTGCAAAGAATGTCAGAAACTATCAACCAGTGCGTTTAGTATCACTTGTGTTGTCGATGCAAAGGATATTGATGTTCAAGGTGAACTAAAGCAAACCAGCCGTATTGCAGATAGCGGTAATGAAAACGTCGGTTATTTCTGTTCTGGCTGCGGTAATCGTATTTATCAATTAAACCCAGCAGCGCCTGAGCTGATCAAATTTAAGGCCGCGGAGAGTTTAGATGATACCCAAATGATTGTTCCAGCGATGCATGTATGGACAAGCGAAAAGCAAGATTGGGTTGTGATACCAGATGGTGTTCAGCAATTTGAAAAACAGCGTTAATCGATAATTGGTAAACATTTAATTACCTCTCCTTATCACAATGATAACTTGCATATAGACCAAATAGGTTCGACACTGAAGCCATCCCATCACAACTTAAGGATGATGTTATGGCTTCAGTTCCTTCCAATACTTTTTACCGTACCGAACATGACAGTATGGGTGAGGTAAAAGTCCCTAAAGATGCTTTATATCAGGCTCAAACTCAGCGAGCGGTTGATAACTTTTCAATTAGCTCTTTGACGATGCCGCCTCGTTTTATTCAATCTATCGCCATGATTAAACAAGCTGCTGCCAAGACTAATGAAGAGCTAGGTCTACTTGATAGTGCGATATCTAAAGCGATTCAAGCAAGTTGTCAGACCATCATAGAGGGTGAGTATTTTGAACAATTCCCAATTGATGTTTTTCAAACGGGTTCTGGCACCAGCACTAATATGAACCTAAATGAAGTGATTGCGACCTTATCTAATCAAATTCTCGCGGAAGAAACGAGCCAAGCACAGCGTGTTGGTCCGAACGATCATGTCAATATGGCGCAAAGCAGTAATGATGTGATTCCTTCTGCTATTCAAGTTAGTGCATTAATGGCGATTGAAGATGAATTGATTCCGGCTATGGAGCACCTAAGTCAAGTGTTGGAGGAAAAGGCGTCCGCACTGTCTCATATAGTGAAAACGGGTCGCACTCACTTGATGGATGCGATGCCAGTAACTATGGGGCAGGAGTTATCAGGTTGGAAGATGCAAATTGATAAAGCTCGTGAGCGTATAGAACAACTCTTGCCTGATTTAAAGCAATTGGCACAGGGCGGAACCGCAGTTGGTACAGGAGTCAATGCACCTCAAGAGTTTGCCCAATTATTGACCCAGCACCTTAGTGCAATAACAGGAAAAGCTATCCAACCAAGTGATAATTATTTCTACAATTTAAGCAGCCAAGATACGAGTGTAGCAGTATCTGGTGAGTTAAAAGCTTATGCAGTAGCCTTAATAAAAATATCTAATGATCTACGTTGGATGAATTCAGGACCGCTTGCGGGAATAGGTGAAATCGAGTTGCAAGCTTTACAACCGGGTTCATCCATTATGCCTGGTAAAGTGAATCCCGTTATACCTGAAGCTGTAGCCATGGCAGCGGCGCAAGTGATAGGTAATGACGCAACGGTTACGGTGGCTGGGCAAAGTGGTAATTTTCAATTAAATGTAATGCTACCAGTGATTGCTTATAATTTACTGCAAAGTATTGAACTGCTTATTAATAGTTCGCATAGTTTAGCGGATAAAGCGATTAAAGGTTTTGTAGTGAGAGAAGATAATTTGGGGTTGGCCCTCGCTAAGAACCCAATTTTAGTTACTGCATTAAACCCTATTATTGGTTATGAAAAAGCCGCTCAAATTGCCAAAAAAGCGTATAAAGAAAAGCGTGCGATTATTGATGTGGCAGAACAAGAAACCAAACTATCACGTGAAGAGCTTGAGAGATATCTCGATCCAAGTAAATTAACGAAAGGCGGGATAGTTTGAATCTCGTGGTGTTGTAGTAGGAAGAGAAATAAATTTTAGTTTAGCTATCGATAAAAGAAAGAAGCCACAAAGTCATGTGGCTTCTTTAAGATATTATATCACTGGATTACTCGTAAAGTACTTCAACGCGGCGGTTATGCTCACGACCTTCTGCTGTACTATTATCTGCAATTGGATCTTCTTCACCTTTACCGATAGTGGTAATACGTGATTCTTCGATACCTTGAGATTCTAGGTAGTCAGAAGCAGATTGCGCACGTTTCTCTGATAATTTTTGGTTGTATTCAGCACTACCAGTTGAATCTGTATAACCAATGACATCTACACGCGTTTCAGGGCTTTCTTTTAGATGAGTGACTACTTGATCAAGAGAGCTTTTTGCTTCAGGTGTTAGTTCTGTTGAATCATGTTCAAATGCACCTTTTGAAAGTGTAACGGCTGGAATTGGATCAGCTGGTGGGGCTGGTTCTACAACTGGCTCTGGTTCTGGTTCTTGAGTGGCAACTACTGCGGCTGTCGTTGCTGCTGCAGCTGTTGCCGCGGCACCATTATCGGAACTACCAAAGTAGTAACTTAAGCCAAGAGATAAATAATTTACGTCAGATCTTCCAGTAGTACTATTTTCACCAACGTTATCAAACCATTGGTATTCGCTCCGGATTCTCCAGTTATGGCTAAGTTGATATTCGACACCAGCACCTAACATTAATGACCAGTTTTCATCGCTATCATTATAAGCGCCTGTTTTCTGATCTACATAATTATAAGAAGTACCTACTTTACCGAATAGGTTCCAAGCACTGGTCAGGTTCCAATCTAGTTTAGCTCCGACCTCACCGTTTTGAATTTGAGTTTTATTAACTTCTGAACCTGCTATGTGTTCTTTAGAGTTTCCTAAGTAGTTATAGCCACCCTCTAAAGAGAACCACTCATTAAACTGGTAACCACCATAGACACTACCAGCCCAAGCATCATCATCAATATCGCCGTCATTCTGACTGAAATCGAAATTAGACCAACCTGTTTTTGCGCCAAGGTAAAATTCACCGGCATTTTCTGCAGCGGCATTGACCTGTGGCGACATAAGAAGAGAAAGAGAAATGATCGACGCGACAGAAGGGTAAAGAGAAATCCGTTTAATATTCATATTGGCACCAACTATAAAGTTATTTTGTCCATACAAGCGATCCACAACTTCGATAAAGGAAACTTGGACCATGATTTTGCTAGTGAGTAATTGAAAACTATAAAGTTATCAAAAACCTGCCTACACAATACTGTTGTAAGAATAGTTTATCAATCTATGAGTGTGAAACTTTTGTAAATTTTAAGTGTCGATGATTGGTTTGTTGAATGACAAGTTAGCAGGTTCACTGATTATGCTATGCATCGTTTTAGAATTTGTTTTTGGCCCTATATAATTATTAAATTTCAATGCATTATGTTGTTTTTTGAGTGTTGAGTGATGCGATAAACTATGAGGTTGGATTGACGTGGTATACTTTTTTACTCTGATTTGTCGAAATGTTGCTTTTTTGTGTTAAAAATGAAAACCAATTATTGTGATGTAGATCTCTATTTTTTGGTGATCTCTATCGCATAAAAAGAGAATTTATTGATTCCTAGTAAAAGAATAGAGTGTAGATTTAACAAGATCTAGGTAGAGGTCATAAAGATTCATAAGGAGTATGAAATGCTTAGTTTAGGCTTGGATATCGGTGGAACAAAAATTGAAGCGGTAGTGTTAGCAGAAGATGGCCAAATAATTTATCAACAGCGAATACCGACGCCAACTAACAGTTACACTGAATTCTTATCAACAGTCACCAGTTTTATTAAGAGCATTCAACAAACACTGCAACAGCCTATGACTATTGGTATTGGCCTACCTGGCGCAATAAGTCCTGACAACCAAACCATAAAAAACTGTAATTGCTTAATTTTGAATGGCCAACATTTGGATAAAGATATTGCCGACATAGTTAAACAGCCAGTATTTATCGCTAATGATGCCGATTGTTTTACATTATCGGAAGCTCAAGATGGTGCAGGAGCAGGGTATCCTACCGTCTTTGGCGTCATTATTGGCACGGGGTGCGGTGGTGGTGTCGTCGTTAATGGTCAATTACTTTCAGGACCAAATGCGATTGCTGGAGAATGGGGACATAATACATTGCCACAATACCATCGAGATAATGATGGACTGGCTCAACAATGTTACTGTGGAAAAATTAACTGCATAGAACGTTTTATTTCAGGAACAGGTTTTTCTGAACGCTATAATCAACAGTATGGAACAGAGTATGACTCTGCCGAAATCATGAGTTTAAAACGCGCTGGGAATACTAATGCAGAGCAGCATTATTTATCGTTTATTGATATGTGTGCTCGTAGTTTGGCATCCGTGATCAATGTACTTGATCCACATGTAATTGTTCTTGGTGGTGGTCTGTCGAATGTAGAAGAAATGTACCCAGATATAAGCGATGCCATTGGAACTTATGTTTTTTCGGATGTGTGTAACACGAAGATTGTGAAAGCTAAGTATGGAGATTCAAGTGGTGTAAGAGGGGCATGTTGGTTGCCTAAAATGCATCAGGTTAATATTTAATTGAATTTTACGCTCTGTACTTGAAGTGGTAATTTTGATGCCAGCATTAACTCACTTGGAATCAGTAAATAGCCACTCATTTTTCTTATAGAGTCAGATGGTTAAAGTGAGTGGCTATTTTTTAGAATCAATCGCAGTTGAAGTTACTGAATATTAATCTTCATTGGTTGAGCTGATTTTGTGGATAGATAAATCGGCGCCATTATATTCTTCTTCTTGGCTCAAACGTAAACCTGACAATTTATGAATGGTGCCATAGACTAGTATGGAACCTAATACGGCTATGGTAATACCTAATAGCGTACCGAGAGTTTGAACGATTAAGCTTACACCACCCATTCCACCTAGTGTTGTCTGTCCAAAGATACCGGCAGCAACTCCTCCCCATGCTCCACATACGCCATGCAGCGGCCAAACCCCTAATACATCATCGATTTTGGTTTTGTTTTGCATGAAAGTAAATAACCATACAAAAACTGCGGCGGCTACAACACCCGTTACTAATGCGCCGATTGGATGCATCAAATCTGATCCAGCACAAACCGCCACTAAACCTGCTAGAGGGCCGTTATGGATAAAACCTGGGTCATTTTTACCAAGAACCATAGCGGCTAATATGCCTCCAGCCATAGCCATTAAAGAGTTCATCGCCACTAATCCGCTAATACCGTTAATGCTTTGTGCCGACATGACATTAAAACCAAACCAACCCACACATAGTATCCATGCGCCTAGTGCAAGAAATGGGATGTTAGAAGGGGCAAAGTTAGTATGTTTTCCCGCTCGAATTCGTCCGTTACGCATACCGAGGAATATCACAGCGACTAGTGCAATCCAGCCTCCTACGCCATGTACAACGACCGAGCCTGCAAAATCATGAAAGCCAGTACCAAAGGTGGTTTCAAACCATGCTTGTAGGCCAAAATTGCCATTCCAAATCATGCCT
The DNA here is from genome assembly GCF_002218005.2 of Vibrio algivorus. Classification (GTDB taxonomy): domain Bacteria; phylum Pseudomonadota; class Gammaproteobacteria; order Enterobacterales; family Vibrionaceae; genus Vibrio; species Vibrio algivorus. The sequence continues at coordinate 686,031 of NZ_AP018679.1, read as the reverse complement.
TCAAATAATGGGTACACCAAGCCAACAATAAAAAATGTACCAACCAAAATAGGGTAGAAGCGAGCTCGTTCGGCGATACCACCAGAGACAATTGCCGGAATTGCTGCAGCAAAGGTAAGTAAGAAAAAGAACTTAACTAGCTCGTAACCATTCCCTGCCGAAAGGTTTGGAGCATCAACGAAAAAAGAATGTCCGTAAGCAACCCAATAACCAAAAAAGAAATAAGCAATAGTAGACACACCGAAGTCGGAAAGTATTTTTACTAACGCATTAACTTGGTTCTTATGCCTTACGGTACCCACTTCAAGGAAGGCAAATCCTGCATGCATAAGAAAGACCATTATAGCTCCGAGTAATAAAAATAAAGTATCAGAGCTTTGGGTCAATGCTTGTACTGAGCCATATACTTGAGTGGTGGATTCATCCATGTCTATGTATCTCCTAAAAATGAACGTATTTAACTTTAATTGGGGCTAGCAATGCACAACGGTGAAGAATGGGCACCGTTTTGATGCAATAACTGTTTTGTTAAGCAAGTACTATGCCATTATTAAAAGTATGGTTAATGAGCGGTTTTGTTAGTTTTATTGGTTGAAGTGGTGATAAAACGAAAACAAAGCGCACCAAAATCGATCCTTATGATCAAAATTGGTGCGATTCATTTTGTGTGAGAGGGATTAAGATGGTGCAGTATTATGATGACATTTCGCTTATACGTTGGTAGTAGGTTCCGTTTTGTCTTCTGTATGTTTCGGAAGGTCACCCTGTTGAAGCTTATCTTTTTTCAAAGTTCTATGAAGTAATTGAGTGTAGATTGGCTGTCCACCAAGCAGCTGAGCCATTATGGTGGCACCTAGTGTCGTGATGATTAAAGGCAAAATCAAATGGTAGTTATTAGTCATTTCTATTACCAATAAAATACCAGTAATAGGGGCTCGTACGGTTGCCGCAAAAAGCGCTCCCATGCCGGCAATAGCAAACATACCAGGGTCAATGTTTAAGCTTGGGTCGATGTAAAGCGCAAGTTGCCCAAAGAAAGTACCAAAAAGAGTACCAAGAGCAAGCATGGGTGCGAAAATCCCCCCTGGCGCTCCAGAGCCGAAACAAACTAAGGTAGTCGCAACACGAGCAAAGAATAAAATGAGCAGTAAGCTGATACTGTAATCACCAGTAGTTGCACCAGGAATCAGTTGAATACCACCACCAGTTAATTCTGGGAGATAAAGTAGCAGTAAGCCAAATGTTCCACCGATGACTGTCCCAGTGATTAAGTAACGTTTTCTATCATTACGGTGAATCAGCACAAACATGTCTTGTGACCACGTAACTAAGCGATTGAAAGTGACACCAAAAATACCGAAGATTAAACCTAAGACGAGAAATAACCACAGCGTGTTGAGGTCTGGCGCAATATACTGCGGCATAGTGATAACTGCTGCTTGACCACTAATTGAACGAAATACAATGGTTGCCACTACCGAAGAGATAATAACCGCTTTAATAGAGAGTAGGTTGTATTTAAAGTGAGGACGCATTTCTTCAACCACAAACATGATCCCAGCTAGTGGTGCATTAAACGCCGCAGCCAAACCACCTGCTGCACCACAAGCGAGTAGTGAATGTTGTCCATTTGGATCTTTTAAGCGAAAAATATCAGAAACCATCCGACCAATATTACCGCCCATTTGTACGGTTGGACCTTCACGGCCCAGCACCATACCGGAACCTAAAGCGCCAAGCCCGCCAAAGAATTTAACAGGGAGAACTCTCCACCAACGAACAGGACGGATATCATCCATTGCCCCTTCAATTTCAGGGATCCCTGAACCTGCTGCTTCAGGTGCAAATCGACTTACAAGGTAATAACCGATAAATGCCAACCCAGCACTGACTAAGATGGCTGAAAGCCATAAAGGAAGTAAGGAGTTCATTTCTTGTTTTAGCCAATCAGTACGCGTTTCAGAGACCCAGTGAACGCCAATTTCAAATAAAGAGCCAACTAAGCCTGCCAAAAGCCCCACAACCACAGAAAGCAACAAGATAGATACTGGTGTCTTATCTCTAGTAAGAATGACACCAACAAACTTTTTAGATTTGTATTGTGATAGGGAGTGTCGAAATGATTTTGAATTGGCCATTAGGTTAGATTTTTCCACCATTGCTGAGAAAATGTTGAGTATCTGTTTAGATGAAGAATAGATACATTGAAAATTAAGGTTCCACCTCATTATAAGATGCAATCACAGTATTACATCAAATTGTTACGAAAAGTTATTTTACTTAGATCATTAAAAGTGTACATATTGAAAATAATAATAATTTGACCAAGTTATGAGGAACTGAATTAAGGAGTGATAGAAGATGCTATTTACTCCCTTGTTATTTGATGTTTTTGTGCCATTCTTATAACTAGATAGAAGAGAGTGAAATTTCATTACGGAGGGAATCATCTTCTATCGACGTAACCGGTTACAGAAGGTTATGTGTTTAGATAATGACACAACAATATGGATGTAAAAATTAAATACCAATTGAAATCCTCGACAATGATCATAGCTCAATAACGCTATATGATTCGCATACTCACGATTGAGTCTCGAGGGGAAAAGCGCACTCTACTGGGTGCGCTTTTTGCGTTTATTTATCTGCTTTGATGTTATCTATTGCATCCTGATATAATACGAAAAAATTTAACCGTAAGGTTCACGGAGCAGGACATGACACAAAGAGTGCCAACTAACATCATTACAGGTTTTTTGGGATCAGGGAAAACCACCACCATTTTGCATTTACTTAAAAATAAGCCAAAAGATGAAAATTGGGCAGTTTTAGTCAATGAGTTTGGAGAAGTTGGAATTGATGGTGCGTTGATGACTGACCAAGGCGCGATGATTAAAGAAATTCCAGGTGGATGCATGTGTTGTACTGCAGGGGTTCCTATGTCGGTAGGAATTAATGCGTTACTCCGAACAAAACCGGATCGCTTACTTATTGAACCAACTGGTCTAGGTCACCCTAAAGAAGTTATTGCTAAGTTACTATCTGAGCAATTTATGCCGTATGTGGATTTAAAAGCCACGATAGCACTAGTGGATCCTAGGCACTTGTCACTTGATAAATACACCGAAAATCAAAACTTCAATGATCAACTCGATTCCGCTCAAATTATCATGGCTAATAAAGTCGATCAGGTTGCTGAAAGTGATTTAGCGCAATTGGCGATTTGGTTTGAATCATTTAAGCAAAAGCATAGTGAGAACGCTGAACAGCTGCATTTAGTTACTGCGATTCAAGGGGAGTTAGATCTTTCTCTACTCGATATAGAAAGAATTGCAACTTACCAAGGTGAAGCCGCGCATGGACACCATCACCATCATGATGATCTAGACCCTCAGTTTGGTTTAAAGCCTGGTGAAAAATTTGTCCGTAAAGAGAATAAAGGGCAGGGTTATTACAGCTGTGGTTGGTTATTTGGCGCAGAGTTCACGTTTAATTTTGACCAACTTTTCTCAATGTTATCGGCTTTAACTGCTGAACGAGTCAAAGCAGTAATGAATACCGACCAAGGTTGTTATGCCTTTAATGTATCGAATAGTGTGGTGTCAGTGAATCAAATCAGTTTGGATGGCTTTGAGTCCCGAATTGAAGTTATTGATAGCCAATTAATGCCATGGCAACAATTAGAAGATGTATTGCTTTCTATTGCTGAAGAAAAATAAACAGATAGAAATGTCAAAGTAGGTTGAGCACGATGCAAGATGATATTTTACAAGGTGCGTTACGTACTGAAATGAGAACGGTGACGGCAATGGTAGAAATTTATTGTCGAGCTCATCATCATGCTGACGGCTCCTTATGCCAGAAATGTTGTGATTTGATTGATTATGCCAGAATGCGCTTAGACCGTTGTCCGTATGGTGAAGGCAAACCAACATGTAATAAATGCCCAATTCATTGTTATAAACCAGAGCAAAAAGAAAAAATGCGCTTAGTGATGCGTTACTCTGGTCCGAGAATGTTACTACCTCATCCACTATTGGCCATTCGACATTTATACAAAGAAAGAAAAAAGGCGGTAGGAAAACCTGCCGCCAATCAATCGAACCGTTCTAAGAGATTACAAAAGTAATACCAATCAAATTAATTAAGTGATTAGAGATTGCGTAGAAAAAATCCTTGAGAACAATGCATCAATGTTGATAAGTAGTTGCTCTACAATCCACATTTAAAACGCAGTTATAATCTGACAGTCACCAACTGAAAAAGTGGGTAACTGTCAGATCAGGTCTGAACTATTACATATAATGTTAACGCTTGTTACGCAGGTAGCGTTTACGACGTTCTTCTTTTTTCTTAATTTGCATTTCTTTTTTACGTTCGGCTTCAATTTCCACTTGAATTAATTCCTCAGTAATCATCTCTGGTAACTCAAGGGTGATTTTTCCTAATGTGCCATTACGAAGCTCATGTAACAGAATTTCAGAAGCTTTGTGTAGGTCAATTCGGCCACCAGCGCGTAAAGCACCACGCTTTCGACCAATTGCTTCCATTAATTCAATTTCAGTTTCTGGTAGTTCGTCAATGTTGTAGCGTTCTTTAAGTAGCTCAGGATATTGCTTAGCTAAATACTCAACGGTATAAAAAGCGACTTCATCGTATTCCATTGCAGTATCTTTTACCGCGCCAGTTGCTGCTAGACGGAAACCACTGTGTGGGTTTTCTACCTTAGGCCATAAAATCCCCGGAGTGTCTGAAAGCACTATACCATTTTGCAAGTTAATGCGTTGCTGGCGACGAGTTACTGCAGGTTGGTTACCAGTTTGTGCGATCATGCGTCCCGCTAGGGTATTGATGATTGTCGACTTTCCAACGTTTGGAATGCCCATGATCATAGTACGAATATCTTTGCCAATGGCTTCACGGTGTGGAGCTAACTTACGACACAGCTCCATGATCTTAAACACTTCTTGAGGATTTTCGGTCGTTATCGCCATTGCCTTTACACCTTGCTCTTTCTCAAAGTGCTCGATCCACATTTGAGTCAGTTCTGGATCAGATAAATCGCGTTTATTCAGAACTTTAACGCAAGGTTTATCACCACGCAATTGCGAAATTAGAGGGTTTTCACTCGAAAATGGAATACGCGCATCTAGCACTTCAATAATGACATCAATTTTAGGAATGACTTCTTCGATTTCTTTGCGAGCCTTGTGCATATGGCCCGGAAACCACTGGATTGCGTTATTAACCATTTGAATTTATTAACCTTGTTTTTGAATTTTTTGCGTATCAGGCTCTTTTGGGGTACTTCTGGTGGGATCAAACATAAAAGTGAAATCACCAAAAATGAGAGCAAATAATGAAATGCATTTTAATGGCGCAGAGTATAGCAGGTATGGATATCGGAGAGAAATTAAGTAATAACCATGATTACCACATTAAGTTACCCCTAACTAATCTTTATCCGAACCGCATCTGGTCGCCAATATTCAAACTCACAATCGATCAATTCACCATCTTGCTTGTAATTGATACGCTGAATTTTGAGTACTGGTTGGCCCTCCGCTAGATTTAAGGCATGCGCTACATGGAGTGGGGCTGCGGTGGGGATGACTTCAAACTGAGACTTAGAAGTTTGATAACCATACTTGTTTTGATAGAGAAGTGTTAACGATGAAGTCAGGTTCTCTTCTAAAATCCCTTCAAATAACCTTTCTTTTAAGACGTTTTCAACAAACAAAACGGCGCGTCCATCAATGAAACGCAAACGCTCAATAATGAGAATTGGTTCAGGTTGATTTAAGGCTAACGCTTGTGTGTAATCATCGGTGGCAAATTCTTCATGTACCTTTATCAATTTGGTTTGTGCCGTACGATTCTGGTCGTTCACCATTTGATGAAAGTGGCAGCGAGAGAGTGGGTTATAGATTAGTCGCTCTGGTGAAACATACCAACCACGGCGCTTTTCACGGTAAATCACTCCTTCCGTTTCTAGTGCCACTAATGCATCTTTTATCGTAATTCGGGTCGTATCAAATAAGGTACTTAACTCCCTTTCCGATGGGATTTTTTGTCCTCGTTGTAATTGCCCTAAGTGAATTTTATTTTTTAATTCCGACTTGATTTTGCTGAGTTGAGTCGTAAAGCGGGGCATATTGTTCACTTGTATTGTTGACCTAGTCCATGAGTAATTCCTATTAAATTTAATCACCAAATGTAACAGAAATATGACAAGTTTCGGTGAGACATCCTGAAATGATTCCGTCATATAAAGTCATTAAAACTGTCAAAAAATTAACACAGAATCGTCATTTTCCATCCATAGCATAAATGCTGAATTTACTGACCTAGTCCAGAAGGATGGAAAACATGAAAACCTTAACAAGTCGTTCAATTCAATTTCCTATAAAACATGTTGTGACTGCATTGATCGCGGTGGGGGTATCTTCATCTGCATTTGCGAAAGAAAGTGACATTGATTCATTAGTTGCTGCAGCAAAGAAAGAAGGTGCGGTATATAGCGTCGGAATGCCGGATACTTGGGCAAACTGGAAAGATACTTGGCAAGATTTGAACGAGAAGTATGGCTTAAAGCACCAAGATACAGATATGAGTTCAGCGCAAGAAATTGCCAAGTTTGAAGCGGAAAAGAAAAATGCTACAGCGGATATTGGTGATGTCGGTTTTGCTTTTGCGCGTGTTGCTGTGAAAAAGGGCGTGACCCAACCCTATAAGCCGACGACTTGGGATGAGATTCCTGATTGGGCAAAAGATAAAGACGGTCATTGGGCACTTGCTTATACCGGTACTATTTCTTTTATCTCAAATAATAACCTAGTAAAAGATGCACCGAAAACTTGGGCTGACCTATTAAAAGGCGACTATAAAGTGACGGTAGGCGATGTGGGTGTGGCGGCGCAAGCTAACAATGCGGTATTGGCAGCGGCGTTTGCGAATGGTGGTGATGAAGGTAATTTAAAACCAGCATTGAAGTTTTTCGGTGAGCTGGCGAAACAAGGCCGTTTATCATTTACTGATCCAAGCATTGCGAACCTAGAGAAAGGGGAAGTTGAAGTGGCGATTTTATGGGATTTCAATGCCCTAAACTATCGTGACAAAATTGACCGTGAGCGCTTTACAGTTAGCATTCCTCAAGATGGTTCTATCATTTCTGGTTACACCACTTTGATCAACAAATATGCGAAAAATCCCAATGCAGCTAAGCTTGCCCGTGAATATATCTTTAGTGACCAAGGGCAAATTAATTTAGCAGAAGGCTATGCGCGCCCAATCCGTAGCAATATTACTTTACCTAAATCAGTGCAAGACAAGCTATTACCTAATGAGCAGTATAAAAATGTTCATCCGGTGACTGATTTTGCAGCATGGGAAAAATCAGCACGTAAGTTGCCACGTCAATGGCAGGAAAGTGTCTTGATTAACCAGAAGTAGGGCTCATGAATATGAACAATAAGGTTATCCTTGTTGTTTTAGATGGCCTAAATAACCAAGTAGCCCGTGATTGTATGGGCTACTTAAATGGTCTACTAGAACAACAACGCGCCACATTTTATACCGTACAAAGTGAGCTGCCTTCAATGTCTCGCCCATTGTATGAATGCATTTTAACTGGGGTTCGTCCAGTCGATAGTGGAATTGTTAGCAATCAAATCGTTCGACGCTCACACCATGAATCGATATTTAGCCTGGCAACCTCACAAGGAAAAACCACAGCAGCAGCAGCCTATCACTGGGTTAGTGAGCTGTATAATCGTGCACCTTATGAACCGATAAGAGATCGATTTACTCATGATACGGACCTCAATATCCAACATGGTTGTTTTTATCATTGGGATAACTACCCAGATGAAGCTTTGTTTTTGGATGCTGAGCATTTAAGACAAACTCATCAGCCTGATTTTTTGTTGATCCATCCAATGAATATTGATGATACCGGTCATAAGTTTGGCCTAGACTCTCGTCAATATAGAAACTCAGCACGTCATGCCGACATTATTGTGTCGCACTACATCGATACCTGGTTACAAGATGGTTATCAATTGATCATAACCAGCGATCACGGCATGAATAATGATTTATCTCATGGCGGTATTTTACCTGAAGAAAGAGATGTTCCATTTGTTGTGATAGGGGATGCATTTTCCCATCAAGAGTGCAGGATTAAGCAAACGGATATTTGTGGCAACGTATGTCAGTTATTGGGTATTCAACACGAAAAAGATGTGACGCAAGGATTATTAGCCGTATGAATTCTCCTATTTCACGCTCAACCCTGGTGACTCAACCAAAACCGACAAAACAGTATGTTCGTCTTTGGTTAAATAAGGCCAAACCGGTCGTTTGGCTTATGCCTTTTGCAGTGGTTTTCTACTTATTTCAACTCGCACCTATGTTATGGGTATTAGTGAATAGCTTTATTTATGATGAAGTTTTTGGATTGGATAATTATCTGGAAGTTCTGGATTCTGCATTTATGAGGCAAGCGTTTGGCAATAGCTTATGGTTGTCGATCTGGTCGAGTTTTATTGGACTTTCGATTGCCGCTTTATTGGTATCCTCACTCAGAAAAGTGGGTGGTAGGTTGCGTGATGCGGTTATCGCTTTTACCAACATGAGTAGTAATTTTGCCGGTGTGCCTTTGTCATTTGCTTTCATTATTATTTTAGGTACCAATGGCGCAGTGACTTTATTGCTTAAACAATATGGCTTGCTGGGGGATTTTGACCTGTATGGACAGTGGGGATTGTTAGCAATTTATATCTACTTTCAAATTCCACTCGCGGTGTTACTGCTTTATCCCGCATTTGATGCTTTAAATGATGATTGGCAATCGGCCGCTTCTTTGCTTGGCGCTAATACCTTTCAATATTGGTGTCGGATTGTGCTTCCGGTGTTATCTCCTGCACTGCTCGGAACCTTTATTATTTTAGTTGCCAATGCGATGGGGGCTTACGCCAGCGTCTACGCATTAACCTCGGGTAACTACAATCTGATCACGATTCGCATTGCGAGTTTGGTGTCCGGTGATCTCTTCCTAGAGCCGAACTTAGCGGCTGCCATCTCAGTCATTTTAATGTGTATTTTAGCTTTCATTACGGTGATTAATCAGTGGCTAATTTCAAAAAGTTATTCAGCGAAAAAAGGAAGTAAGTAGTCATGCAAAATATGAATACTCGGTTTCATAAAACGATTATATTCCATAAAGCAGTGGTGTTTAGCATTGTCACCGTCATGATGATCCCGATTTTAGCGACCTTAGTGTATTCTATTTCATCCCGCTGGGGAGCGACCATTTTGCCTGATGGTTTCACTTTCGATTGGTATGTTCAGCTATTGACGGACCCACGTTTTGTTCATGCATTTGGACGTTCGTTATTTATTTGTATTGCAGCGCTTCTTCTGAGTGTGGTGTTGATTTTACCGGCGATTTTTGTGGTGTTTTATTACTTTCCTAAGCTCGATAAGGTAATGAACATTATGATTTTGCTTCCGTTTGCAGTACCGCCAGTGGTGTCTTCAGTGGGCTTGTTGCAATTGTATGCAGATAGTGATTGGTCGTTAGTGGGGACGCCGTGGATTTTAGTAGGTACTTATTTCACCATCGCAGTGCCGTTTATGTATCGGGCAATTGCCAATAGCTTTGAATCGATTCACTTACACGATTTGATGGACGCTGCGCATTTGCTAGGTGCAAGTACCACAAAAGCATTTTTATTGATTATTTTACCGAATTTGAAAAAAGGCTTAATGGCGTCGTTGTTCTTGTCTTTCTCTTTCTTATTAGGTGAGTTTGTTTTTGCCAATATTTTGGTGGGAACACGTTATGAGACTCTGCAAATTTATCTCTTCAATATGCGACAAACCAGCGGTCACTTTACTTCTTCATTAGTTATTACCTATTTCATCTTTATTTTTGTATTGACTTGGTTGGCAAGTCGTTTCAGCCGAGGAGCAACTGTATGAGCTATGTAACTACAAAGCAATTAACCAAGTCATTTGGTGATAATACCGTATTTGAAAATGTTGATTTTACGATTGATCAAGGTGAGTTTATTACGCTTTTAGGGCCTAGTGGCTGTGGAAAATCGACCTTGTTGCGTAGCCTTGCAGGATTGAATCCTGTCGATCAAGGTGAAATTTGGGTCAATGGTGAAAATATTACTCATCAATCACCACAAGAACGTGGCATTGGCATGGTGTTTCAGTCGTATGCTTTATTTCCTAACATGACAGTGGAAAGTAACATCGCTTTTGGGCTAAAAATGAAAAAAGTGCTATCCGATGAAGTTACTAAGCTAGTGAGCAATGTGATTGAACTGGTAGATTTGAAAGGTAAAGAGAAACAGTATCCTCACCAATTATCTGGAGGTCAGCGTCAACGTGTGGCATTAGCACGCGCTTTGGTGGTTAAGCCGAGAATTTTATTGTTGGATGAGCCGTTATCGGCATTGGATGCCAAGATCCGTAAGCATTTACGCCAACAAATTCGAGATATTCAAAAAGAGATGAACCTTACTACAATTTTTGTCACTCACGATCAAGAAGAGGCGATGATCATGTCTGACCGAATTTTTTTGATGAACCAAGGTGAGATAGTGCAAGCAGGTTCGCCAGAAGAAATCTATACCCAACCAGCTAATGAGTTTGTAGCAGGTTTCATGGGCCACTATAACTTGATTGATTCGAGTGGTGCTAAAGCCTTGTTGGATCTCGATACACCAAATAAAGTGGCAATTCGTCCTGAGTCTATTTATGTCAAAGAGGAAGGACGTCAGTATGCTCAGCATATTTCCTCCCCACGACAAGGTGTGATTAAAAGTCATCAGTTGCTAGGCAATATTATTCGCTACCAAGTGGCAGTGGAAGAGTGTGAATTGACGGTCGATCTATTGAACCGTTCATCTGAGCGATTGATACCTGAAGGTAGTTCACTTGAGCTGCTATTTAACCTAAATGAAATTCAACCTGTGGGGGCTCAAAATGACACAACCTTTGTATGTCTTTGATATGGATGAAACCTTAATCGATGCCGATTGCGCTATGTTGTGGAATGCATTTTTAGTCCGCAAAGGCATCATTGCAGAACCAGGTTTTCTTGAACAAGATCAGCGCCTAATGAGGCTGTATGCACAAGGAAAAATGGATATGGAAGATTATCTTGAGTTCTCCATTGCTCCTTTAGCGAGTTTACCGGTTGAAGAGGTGAATAGGCTGGTGGAAGAGTGTGTGTTGGAAGAAATCTTGGTTAAGCAGTTTACTCAATCGAAAGATTTAATTGAACAGCTTAGGCAACAACAAGTTCAGATGGTGATTATTTCCGCTAGCGTGTCGTTTTTAGTTAGTGTTGTCGGGCATCATATTGGGATTGATAATACTTTAGGTATTGACTTGGTGACTAAGCAAGGTTGCTATACCCCTGAGATTTCAGGTATTGCTAGTTATCGTGAAGGTAAAGTACTGAGATTGAAAGAATGGATTGAAAGCCAACCTGAATGCTTTTCTGAGATTCATTTTTATACTGATTCGATCAATGATTTACCCTTATGTGAGTTTGCCGATTATGCGTATTTGGTCAATCCGTGTCCGGCTTTAAAGGCCTATTCTGATCAAGAAAACTGGCAAGTGTTAGAGTGGAGTGTGCGATAGCTTTGAATTCTGCCTCTTAAAGTCACCTAGGTATATGATGTTTAATTTAAGGAATAAAGAGTCGCCTATTCACGACTCTTTATTTTGGGTATATACCCAAGTAACTTCAAGATGCGAGTTTCAGCAAGAATAAAACAAGCTTTAGGCAAGGCAAATTGAATATGATCATAGTGATTCTATCTCTGCTCAATTTAACGCAGCATAAAGCTTGTTTAACTTGCCCTTCGGGAGCTTCATCCAAACCTTTATACTGCGTCAGATTGGTTTGAAAGGTACTCACATTCCATCGCCAATCTTCCTTGCCTAAAGGGTTGGATGATAGCTCTGAATTCTGCACCTTGAAATCACTTGGGTATATTGGAAGTTTGTCTGTGTCAGCTGGTGACACTAACGCAAAATCAACAATGGCAAATGAGTATGTTCCAACATTTTTAGGGTATTACTGCCCAGAAATATTTGCGCAAGCTTTGAGTGGGAAAAAGCGCCCATCACTAACATGTCTATTTCATGGTCCCTTTTATAATCCATCAAAGCATCAAAAACATTGCCTGCTAAAAGTTGAGACTTAACGTCAAAACCATTTTCGATTAACAAATTTTCAGTTTGTTTGAATTTATCTGCTAAATCATTTTGGTTGCTTTTTACTGTCACTAAATGACAAGTAAGGCCATGCAGTAACCCGCCGTCAATGATACGTTTAACGGCTTTATCTGCGGTTTCACGTCCATCATAGGCCAGCATAAAACTTTTAGGCTCGCTAAATTCCTTATTGGTAATGAGGATTGGAGTGTGAGCTTGGCGAATGATTCTTTCAATGTTTGAACCAAGGTTTTTAAACCCTTTATCATGATCTTCACCAGAACGACCAATGACAATTAGCCTAGCTTCGAACTCTAGATCAAGAATGGCTTCTACAATGTGGCTGTAGCGCTGGGTTTGTTCTACTGTTTGGCAACCTTGTTCTGCTGCAACCTGAGAAGCATGAGTTAGCATATCTTTGCCAACTTCTACCGCGAGTTTGTTTCTTTGTTCATCTAGATATGCCATATCTTTTAATAATGAAGAACGTGCACCAAGACCGATGGCACCACTTAAATCTTCACTGCTGGATTGATTCGTCTTTTCAATGGCATGTAACAGTAGTAGCGTTTTATCGAGTTTATTGGCAGCCCAAATCCCACTTTGGCAGACGGAATTTGCATAAGTTGAGCCATCAATACAGGTAATAATCTTATTCATCTTTCTCTCCTTAATGACCAGCCATCAATTTTTCAACTTCTTTGGGATCGTTATGCACACCAAACTTGTCGACAATGGTTTCGGTTGCTTCACTCATGCCAATGATTTCCACTTCAGCACCTTCACGACGGAACTTGATGACTATTTTATCGAGTGATGAGACTGAAGTAATATCCCAAAAGTGAGCATGAGTAAGGTCTATAACCACTTTATCGACCACTTCTTTGAAATCAAATGACTCGGTTAATTGTTCAGAAGAAGCGAAGAACACTTGTCCAATGACTTGATACTTACGTACGCCATCGTCAGTTATGTCAGACTTTACTACCATAAAGCGCCCGATTTTGTTGGCGAAGAAGAGTGTCGCTAATAATACTCCGGCTAGTACCCCCAAGGCTAAATTATGCGTGGCTACAACCACAATAACCGTCACGATCATCACAATATTGGTGGATAGAGGGTGCTTCTTGAGATCTTTAATCGAGCTCCAAGAGAAAGTACCGATAGAAACCATGATCATTACTGCGACAAGGGCAGCCATTGGGATTTGTTTTAACCAGTCATCTAAGAAAACCACCATGATGATCAAAAACACCCCAGCAGAAAATGTAGACAGACGACCACGACCACCTGATTTTATATTGATCATAGACTGACCAATCATTGCACAACCAGCCATTCCGCCCATTAAACCGGCACCAATGTTTGCAATACCTTGGCCTTTACATTCTTGATTGCGGTTACTTTTTGTGTCGGTTAAGTCATCCACAATGGTGGCGGTCATCATAGACTCTAATAAGCCAACGACGGCTAAACCAACAGAATAAGGTAAAACAATTAATAGAGTATCAAGGTTAAGAGGAACATCAGGCCATAAGAAAATAGGCAAAGTATCGGGTAGTTGCCCCATATCGCCTACGGTACGAATATCAATTCCAAAAGAGATTGCAATCGTGGTTAATACCACAATACAAACTAAAGGAGAGGGAATGGTTTTGCCGACAAAAGGTAGGTAAGGGAAAAGGTAAATAATTGCTAAGCCGGCAGCCGTCATTGCATAAACATGCCATGTCACATTAGTGAGTTCAGGCAATTGCGCCATAAAGATTAGAATGGCTAACGCGTTTACAAAACCGGTTACTACAGAGCGGGAAACAAAACGCATTAAGCTACCAAGCTTCAAATAGCCAGCAAAAATCTGCAATATACCTGTTAAAAGTGTTGCTGCTAGTAGGTATTCCAACCCATGTTCTTTAACTAAAGTGACCATGAGTAGTGCCATTGCGCCGGTGGCTGCAGAAATCATACCTGGGCGACCACCTACGATAGCAATAATGACTGATATACAAAAAGAGGCATATAAACCGACTTTAGGGTCAACACCGGCAATAATTGAAAAGGCGATGGCTTCGGGAATTAAGGCTAGTGCGACAACAATACCAGCCAGTAGATCGCCTCGAATGTTCGAGAGCCATTCTACTTTTATTTTTTCAAGCATAGAAATCCTTATTAGGTACTTGTAATACCAAATCCAATACGTAAATGGTCTAAATTAGCGTAGAAAAAAGCTTGATAACAAGGCATAAAATTTCCGTTAGTAGCGATTCTACATACAAATTTTATAACGCTGTTAGCGAGTTTTTTAACAAGCTAAGATGAGCAGTTGCTTGTTGGAGTTGGTATAAATACAGCATGTGAGAAAAGACAGACATGAGTAGTCTTTCTGCGAGCATGGCAGTATGTACAGTTTTTTGAGATGTTATTTGTGTGTAATAGTGGTGACTCTGATATTTATACCAAAGTACCTACCGTGGAAACGGCATAAAAGTGTCACGCGAAAAGTTGTGACTTTTGGGAGGGCGTACGTCTAGGGCGGCGTAACAAGCAAAGTACTTTACCTTATGTATTGCAAATAGTGTTTGGAATATATAACAGTTTTATTAACTAGGGAATAAAAAATTGCCGCAGAGTTCGTAAGGTTTACCTGAATTAAGATATTCGAATATTAATCAAAGCAATGTACTTGCAAAACATCGCAATGTAGATCGGCGGATAAATCTTTTTCAATGCCACCAAAGAAGTGTGTGAGCTTGTTTTTATGGCCGACGATGACAAGTTTGGCTTCAACTTCATCAATTAAATCTTCTAAGTGTTTGATGACTTCTCCCGCAGCAAAGTGAATATTCTTTACTGGATATGGGCTGGATTGGCTTAATTCATGTAATTGTTGAATGCGGTCTAATTCTTTACCTGGATGAAAGTTAAACAGCCCTTCATCTCGATAGAGGTAATGAATATTAAAAATACCTTTTTCAACATAAGCAAGGTGAAGCTCTGCTTGGTTTTGCTTAGCAATAGTTGCGGCTTTAATGACAAGTTGCTTGGCATGTAAGTCATTGGGGTTAATGGCGACCAAAACAGTAGGGTATAGATACATAAGAACTCCGATAAACAAAAAATGGCCAGTGATTAACTGACCATATTAGCAAGGTAAAACCTAGGTTGTAGGCTTAAAGTTTCGCTTTAATCATGTCTTCTAGTTTACCTTGGTCGACAGCAAAAGCACGGATGCCTTCAGCCAGTTTTTCAACGGCCATAGGATCTTGGTTGTGCTCCCACAAAAACTCAGCATGTGTCATTTTCTTTGGTTGAGCTTGAATACTTTGTGCTGGTTTCAGTTTTTGAACGACTTCACCTTGGCTATCTTCCAGTTCTTGCAGCAATTGAGGGCTGATAGTTAAGCGATCGCAGCCTGCAAGCTCTAAAATTTCACCGGTATTACGGAAACTAGCACCCATTACGACGGTTTCGTAGCCATGTTGCTTGTAGTAGTTGTAGATATTAGTGACTGATTTTACACCAGGATCTTCACTTGCTTCAAAATCACGGCCTTCTTTGGCTTTGTGCCAGTCCATAATACGACCAACAAAAGGTGAAATTAAGTAAACACCGGCTTCTGCACAGGCACGAGCTTGAGCGAAAGAGAAGAGTAGAGTGAGGTTACAGTTGATGCCTTCACTTTCCAAAATTTCGGCTGCGCGAATGCCTTCCCAAGTGGAAGCGAGTTTGATTAAAATACGGTCATTTTTAATGCCAGCATCGTTGTACATTTTGATTAGCTGGCGAGCCTTATTCACACTGCCTTCTGTATCGTATGAGAGACGGGCGTCTACTTCAGTTGAAATGCGTCCTGGAATCACTTTTAAGATCTCTTGACCAATAGTCACCGCTAACATGTCACAAGTATCTTGAACTTGTTGGTTTATATCGGTGCTTTGCGCTTTGGCATAAGCGATAGATTGATCAATTAGGCGTGAATAGTCTTCAATTTGCGCAGCTTTTAAAATCAACGATGGGTTAGTGGTGGCATCTTGTGGTTGGTATTTTGCAATGGCATCAATGTCACCAGTGTCTGCAACAACGGTAGTGAGTTCACGAAGCTGTTCTAATTTACTACTCATGTATAACCCTATCTAATAATTGAAATGAAATAACAGAAGAAAAATAACTCAGCTAAGCGACATCAAGGTGGCAAGCTAAAGTTTGAAAGGTGCCTACATTCCTTTGCCAATCTTCCTTGCCTAAAGGTTTGGATGATAGCTCAGAATTCTGCATCTTGAAGTCACTTGGGTATAGGTATTCATAGTCGAAATATAACGAGTCTAAGTCAAACTAAGTGAGTGAAAAAAGATGCCTAGATCTCACTTTATTTTAAGGAAACGATTGCTAACTTTAGATCTTATCTCTTTTCAAAATAGCGTCTTTTTAGCCAAACGATTGCATTTAATCATTACTATTTTTGCGTGTTAATTTGAAAAAATATGCAACAAACATGACGATGTACATTAATTTTCTTCTAAAAATAACTATAGGTCATAAATTGAAATATTTGGTTCTACGAACTTAATAATTAAGATTAAGTTAACTCAAGAGCATAATTTATTGGGGTTGCCTAATCATGTGCTTAAGGTGCATTTGAACAAGCGTGCATTTTGACTGATCGTGAGTTATTGGGAGATAGAAATGAAAAAGTTAGTATTATCAACATTGATAGGTTCAATTCTTTGTGTGAATTTCACCGCTGCTTCTGCTGCACAAAAGCCGGTTAATACACCAGTTGTTGCTGGCTATTTTGCTGATTGGTTTTATAAAAGTGATATTAATCCATACTCTGTACAAGATATTCCTGCGGACAAATTGACACATATTATTTATGCATTCTTATCTATGTGTGGGCCACACACTGGTGCAGGTGAAGCTGTTCAAGCTCAAGTCGCTCAGCAATGTGAAGGAAAAGAACCCTATACGGCAATTATTGTCGATGAAGAAGCTGCACTTGAACATGATTTCGGGAATGTATCTGTCGATGTGGATTACAAAGGCCATTTTTCTCAATTAGCACAACTGAAAGCTAACCACCCAAGTTTGAAGATTCTTCCGTCCTTTGGCGGTTGGACAATGTCAGAACCCTTTCACGAGATGGCTAAGGATAAAAAAGCCATGGATCAATTTGCACGAACAGCCGTAGAGCTTATTGCTCAATATGATTTTTTTGATGGTATCGATTTAGACTGGGAGTATCCAGGGGGCGGTGGTTTAACGACTTCCCCATGGAATCCAGACACCAAATTAAGCGATGAGCAAAAAGAATTAGAAAAAGAAGCCTTTACTTATTTAGTAAAAACTATTCGGGCGGATCTTGATAAGTTAGAAGAAAAAACAAAGCGTGAGTATGAACTATCAATGGCAGTTGGTGTTGGTCCCAAAACAACCCAAATAGATTTTCAGAACGCAGAGCAATATCTGACGAACATGTTCGCTATGACTTATGATTTTCTTGGCGGCTGGGGCCAACAAACTGGCCATTTAACCAATCTACATGCGACTGAACGTAGCTGGTGGGGTATGGGGGCTGATGTTTTTATCAAACAAATGATCGATCAAGGTATTCCCCCTGAAAAATTAGTGATTGGTGCGACATTCTTTGGACGTGGCTGGGAAGGTACTAAGAACTTTAACGGTAAGCTACCTAGTGCAACATTAACCTCAGAGAAAGGGGCAACGTTTGGTACAACGGAGCCTGGGTTTTTCATGTATTGGGATCTGATGAAGAATTACACCAGCGAACAAGGGTACGAACAAGGTTATGATAAAGCGGCTCAAGCACCATATTTATGGAACCCAGAAAGAAAAGTTTTCATTAGTTATGATAACCCTGAATCGATAAAAGCTAAGGCTGCATGGGCTAAAGCTAATAACTTAGCAGGAATTTTTTCATGGGATTTATCGGGCGATACGAAAGACCATGCTTTAGTTAATGCGATGGCTGATGGAATGAATCAATAATAGAAAAATAGTTGCTTGGGTATAAGCGCCATCCAAAAAGCGATAATTGGGTGGCGCTAATTTTATTTATTCAGTGGCATTAATCGCACTAGGTTCATGCTGTAAGTTAATGTAATCTCTCTGCAACATGTACATGCGGATGGCATTTCTATATTGACCATTCATGAAGAACTCCTCAATCAATAACCCTTCACGCTTAAAACCAAAGCTTTCGTACAAGTAAACAGCTTTCTCATTTTCATCTGAAACCTGCAAGTATAGCTTGTTAATATTCAATATTTTAAAAGCGTAATTGACAGCGCGGTCAATGATTGCTCGTGCATAGCCTTTGCCTTGAAAGTGAGGGGCAATGATGATCTGAAACTCAGCCGTTCGGTGGATATAGTTGATTTCAACTAATTCGACTAAGCCAACATGTTCGCGATCGCCATTCTCAGCAATAAAGCGTCGTTCATTCAAATCATGGATATGCTTAACATAAAGGCTTTCTAACTCCATGAAGGATTCATAAGGTTCTTCAAACCAATATGACATCACACTGCGGTTATTGTTAAGACTATGAATAAACCTAAGGTCGTCTTTTTCTAAAGCGCGAATACGGATAGTGTCCGGCATAATAAACTCTTTAATATTCAATGGTAATAGAACCCAATAAGTAGGTTGGCTTGAGTATAAAGGATTCAAATTACTTTGAAGAACGAGAAATATTGCAGTTATTGATAAGAATTATTGCTTGACATTGTGACGGCGTCACAAATGATTTTACAGTGTAAATAGAGTAGTAATAACTCAACACCGATGCCTGTGATACATTAATGATGAGCTATTAGTTGTTGAAAATATTATAGTTATGATGTTCTCTTGTTTTTTATGTGGTTTATACCCAAGTGACTTCAAGATGCAGGATTCAGAGCTATCCTCCAAACCTTTAGGCAAGGAAGATTGGCGAAGGAATGTAGACACCTTTCAAACCAATCTGACGCAGCCTATCTCTTATAAAAAAGAAGAGATTTGGATGAAGCTCCCGAAGGGAAAGTTAAAATAAGCTTTATGCTGCGTTAAATTGAACAGAGATAGAATAACTATGATCATATTCAATTTGCCTTGCCTAAAGCTTGTTTTATTCTTGCTGAAACTCGCATCTTGAAGTTACTTGGGTTTAAGACAGCATCTTATAGAAAAATGTAGTGCCATCTAATTCGCCGGTGGCACTTAAAGCAAAATCAGGGATATATCCTGCTTCGGTATAATTCATGCGTTTGTATAATTCAGAGGCAATATCACCAACTCGGGTATCGAGGATTAATAATCGACGACCAGCTACCAAGGCTTCTTCTTCTAGGTGTGATAGCAAAGCCTTGCTGATTCCATTACCTCTATAATTCGTGTGCACCATTAACTTTTCAACTTCTGCTCGATGTTTAGCGTTTGATTTATTAGCCAGAGACAACTGTACGCAGCCAACTAATTGCTCGTCTTCAAATGCGGCGATTAATAATCGAGTAGTAGGTTTTGCTGTGAGACTAGTTGCCACATCTTGCCAATATTTTTGCGCCGTTTGAGATTCTACAGGAGGCAAAAAACCAACAGATGCACCGCTCGCAACGCAATCTTGCAATAGCGTAATTAGAGCTGGTAAATGCGAGGTGATATCTATTAAAACTTTGGTTTTCATCGTTATTTCCTTATAACAAACTAGGATGGGGTGCTCGATTATTGATGGTTTGGTAGTTGGCTAATTTGATTTAGCATCTCATCAAGTTGGTTAAAGATCTTTTCACCGTCGACACCAATACCATTGTGTTCATATTCATTGGTCATCCATGCTTGACTGTTAGATATATTCGCTAATGTTTCGCGTGAATAATCGAATTCGACATACATATCTTCAACATAAACAGCGCAAGCAATGGGAACCGTATTATTTTTTAGCTGTTCTAAGTTGTAAAGCGCTGGCCAATTTTGTTTTTCAGCTAGTTTGTTTGCCGCTTCTTTTAATGGTTTTAAACATTGCATTTGTTCAAACATCCACGGGTACACCATCTCTCCAGTAAAGAAGAAAGGTTTTCCAGTTTGATAATTGAATTCAGGGTACATTTCTCGAACACGATGTGCCGACCAAGTCGATTCTGTTTTTCCTGAATCATTTTTAGCAAAAGGTTGGCAATAAATCGATTCATGTAAAATGGCATAGATAGGGTTAGTCTGGTAAGCCTGTTCCGCTAGCATGGCATTCAAAAATGCATAGCTTAAAGTTTCTTTCTTATCGACGGTGATAAAAGCACTTTCAAGCAAGTAATACATAGGAAGCGCGGCATGTCCTCGACCTAGATTAATACCGATCATTTGAAACTGCTCTACCGTAAATAGCTGCCCGTTAGGTAAGTAGGTTTCGTGATTGAGTAAGTAATCTGCGATGCGTTGACATAAAGTTTGTGCTTGTGGGAATTGGCGGAAAAAGGTGTTGTTTTTTTGTTTTACTCGTTGGTAGGTTGCTTGGTAAACCTCATCGGCATGGCGAGTTAAAGAGGGAACGCCGCCAGTGATATAAGATTTCAATAAACTATTAGGATAAAGCGATAGATAAGTTAATGAACAAAAACCGCCAAAGCTTTGTCCAAGAATAGCCCACTTTTCTACATTGAAGTGTTTACGTATAGCTTCTGCATCTTTCACGATACTGTCAGCCCTGAAATGACAGAGGTAGTTTGCTTGTTCATCGCTACTCATACTCTCTAGGGTTTGGTGAGTAATCGGGGAGCTTAGTCCTGTACCTCGTTGATCGAGTAACAATACGCGATAGTGCTGGAGTGCGGCTTTTAACCAGCCTGATTGTCCATCGGCTCTAGGTGAAGGAAAGCCAGGCCCCCCTTGAAAATAAACTAACCAAGGTAGATTTTGCGTTTGTCTATCTAAGCTAACTAACTCGCGAGCGTAGACGGTAATAGTCTGGCTTTGCTTATCATCATGCTTGAGCGGAACTTGAAATTGATGTGCTTGATAAAGTATTCCATTATCAACAAATGATGAAGTAAGCTTATGAGGAACAGGCACTAGAATTCTCCTTAATTCAATAAATTGATTGAGCTTATCACCAAGCGTGAAATGAGTTAATCGAAAGCTATTGGAAAAGTAAAATTTTACATCTTGGTTAAGGACAGATGCTTTTCATTCAGGTTAATATTTAGTTATTAATGCATTACTACTGAGAGTTTTTATGTCATCACTTCGTTTACTATTTTCTACTTCAACAAATCCTCTATTTAACTTAGCGGTAGAAGATACCATTTTCCGTTCGATGAGTGCCGATCAAAAGGTGCTATTTCTGTGGCGTAACGACAATACCGTGGTGATTGGTCGAGCGCAGAATCCTTGGAAAGAATGTAATACTCAACGCATGGAAAGAGACGGCATTACTCTAGCTCGTCGACAAAGTGGTGGTGGGGCTGTATTTCATGATCTTGGTAACAGTAACTTTACTTTTATGGCAGGTAAGCCGGGTTATGATAAAACCGTATCTACTCAAATTGTATTAGATGCATTAAAAGCATTAGGCATAGAAGGCAAAGCAACAGGTCGTAATGATCTTGTTGTTGAAACCGAAGAAGGTGAACGTAAGTTCTCAGGTTCAGCTTATAGAGAAACAATGGACCGAGGTTTTCATCATGGTACGATTTTATTAAATGCGGATATGAGTCGCTTAGCCGATTACCTCAATCCAGATCCGAAAAAGCTACAAGCGAAAGGAATTACTTCGGTACGCTCTCGTGTAATTAATCTTAACCAACTCGATGATACTTTAACCCACGACAGTTTATGTGATGCGATCAAACAAGCATTTTTTGATTACTACGGCGAGACAGTAGAGCCAGAGTTTATCTCCGAAGAATCGATGCCTGAGCTCCCTAACTTTGAAGCGACCTTTACTAAGCAACAAGATTGGCATTGGAATTTTGGAAACACTCCTGAATTTAGTCATCATATTGATGAACGTTTCAAATGGGGTGGAGTAGAGCTACATTTTAACGTTAAAAAAGCACACATTGCAGAAGCGCAAGTGTTTACTGACAGTCTAGAACCTGCACCACTTGAAGCATTGCAAAAGTCTTTGATCGGGCAGCTTTATAATGCAGAAGGGATAACGGCCGCTTTGGATGAGGTATCAACCCAGTATCCAAAGAATGTTGAAGAGTTAGCACAAGTAAAAGAGTGGTTGTTAGTTCAGCTTGCTTAAGTTTGTCATAGAGTAGGCTGAGTTTTGATATAAACTCAGCCTACTAAATATGTGATAAAAAACACAAACAAGATTTATTTTCAATAATATGTACGAAATAGGTGTACATCTCTCTCAAACCCTGTAATATCTACCTCGCTCTGTTGATAAGAGTGATTGATGAAACAATTTAGTAAAAGTAGAATCCTCAAATACAGCTTCGTTTTTGTCTTTGTTATTAGATTTTCCCTTCGCTTAATAAACCATTAAATCGTTCAACGCAGCACCCGTCGCATTTAGCGACATCATTTATGAACTGCATTTATTGCACACAAGATAAGGGACATAATATGTCTAAAACAACTGGTATCGTTAAATGGTTTAACGAAGAAAAAGGTTTCGGCTTCATTACTCAAGACAACGGCGGCGCTGACGTATTCGTACATTTCCGTGCTATCGCTTCTGAAGGTTTCAAAACTCTTGCTGAAGGCCAAAAAGTGTCTTTTGAAGTAGAGCAAGGCCAAAAAGGTCTTCAAGCTGCGAACGTTGTTCCTGCTTAATAATTGATTTTTTAGTATAGAGTTTATCTCTAATACTGGAAGATATAATAAACGCTGGCTTTAGTAGTCAGCGTTTGTTTTTATAAGAAGTAACATAAAAATAAAAAGCCAGACGAAGCACATTACTTAACAAGCTGGCAAGGCAAGCCCAAATAACCCATTTATAAACTTCATTGTTTGAAGTGTGAAAAATTAATACTCGACCCTCTGCTTTAGCATCAAGTCCCGTTGTAATTCTGTTCACCGTACTTTCAATAAAAGAAAGTGTCTTCGAAAAGTCGTTTTATCGATATTTCCTAAAATGAAACTCGAACTTAACGTCAAAATAAATAGGTTAATACCGGCTTATGTACTCATCTTTGAGTATTCGATTAGCATCACGGTTTTTCTCTAAATAATTGAGTAATTTCAGTGATGTAATAGATATATACCTAAGAAATTTCAAGATGCTATTTCTAAATGCTGCGTCTTAAGGTTGCTTGGATATAATTAAGAAGGAAAATAACTATGATTCGTTCAAACGGTAGAAAACGTTTTTGGTTCCAACACCAACGTGATCAATCTCAGTCTCAAATGAAAAACAAATAGATTCTCTCTAGGAATCAACTCTCCCATTAGGGAAATGAAGCACAGCACTGATTCAGTGGTGTGCTTTTTTGATCTAAAAGCCATCCAATAACGTATTAATTAAAATGATTAACTAATCTAGCGATAATGTTATGTGGAAGTGGCTATTTATAGGGTTTTTAGCAATAAGTCAGGTAAGTAACGCGCAAATTAACGCGAGTAATTTACAGCTTGTTGGCGAAGCTCGTATGACATACTTGTTTTGGGATATTTATGATGCTCGGTTATACAGTTCATCGGGAGACTATAGTACTCAACGTTTTCCTGTATTACTTTCATTATCTTACCTAAGAGATTTTAAAGCGAAAGATATCGTTAAGGCGACCAATGAGCAGTGGTTACATCTAGGGAAGGACTCTTTAGTCGGTCAATACGATAAAACTTTAATGTCTTTGTGGCCAGATATTAAGCAAGGCGATACTTTAAGTGTACTTGTCGAGAACAACCAGACTTCCGCTTTTTTCTACAACGGTAAAAAGCTTGGTGTGATCCGCGATGCTAGTTTTACCGAATCATTCATTGCGATCTGGCTTTCACCAAAAACCTCCCATCCCAAAGTACGTCAGCAACTCATTGGACAATAATCATCGTCAATCTCAAGGAAGAACGTTATGAATATGAATTTTATGAAGTCATTTTTTGTTATCTGTTTTGCAGTGATGTTATCTAGTTGCTCATCTCCTGACGTTCAATTTTATCAAGACACTCAACCCAAGTTTGATTTTAAGAGTTTTTTCACCGGTAAATTAAAAGCCTACGGCGTTGTACAAGATTATAAAGGCGAACTGACAAGAAAGCTTGTTGTTGATATGGACGCGAGTTGGCAAGGAAATAAAGGCGTTATCGAGGAAGATTTTGTCTATGATGATGGCGAAACTCAAAAACGCATTTGGTATGTCACCCTTAATGATGATGGTTCAATTTCAGGTGAAGCAAGTGATGTAATAGGTATCGCTTCTGGACGTAGCGCCGGCAGCGTCTTTCATTGGAATTATGATGTCGAGATTCCTTATAAAGACGATACGCTCGAAACTCACTTTGATGATTGGATGTATATGGTTACCCCGACACGTTTGATTAATCGCACCAGCATTTCAAAATTTGGCATTGAAGTAGGGCAAGTGACTTTAATCATAGAAAAGTGATATTGATACTATACTCAAGTAACTTCAAGCTGCTGAAATCCGAACCTTGAAGTCACTTGGGCATAGAAATTATGCTAATGCTATTAATTTTGTGACAGAGCTAAGCACTTTTGACAAAAGCTTATTCGTATTATTTTACTCGCCTTCTCTTTTTGTAATACAATAAGATTAATTTAGTGGTTCAGATAAACTTAATCTTAAAATTTATATAAAGAGAGTGATTATGACAGACCAAAAATCTCTTGATGCGATCAGGAAAATCAAACTAGAAAACGATACATCAGCAGGCAACTTAGTTGATTTACTTCCTATTGAAGTTCAAAAACGTGACTTTGATTTATCATTTTTAGATAGCTTGAGTGCTGAGCGTCCACGTCTTTTAGTGCAAGCAAAAGATCTTGCTGAGTTTAAAGCGAAAGTGAAAGCTGATGACTCATATTGCATGTTTAATGACTTTTATAACAATTCTACAGTTAAGTTCTTAGATGTAGAACCTTATGAAGAACCGCAAGCTTATCCAGAAGAAACGGTAGGTAAAGCATCTCTGTGGCGTCCTTATTGGCGTCAAATGTATGTTGATTGCCAAATGGCGATGAATGCAACTCGTAATCTTGCTATTGCAGGTATTGTAAAAGATGATGAAGATCTGATTGCCAAAGCAAAAGCTTGGACACTTAAGCTATCCACTTACGATCCAGATGGCGTGACTTCTCGTGGTTATAATGATGAAGCTGCTTTTCGTGTTATTGCTGCAATGGCTTGGGGTTATGACTGGCTACACGCTTACTTTACAGATGAAGAACGCCAACAAGTTCAGGATGCACTTGTCGTTCGTCTTGATGAGATTATGCATCATTTGAAAGTCACTGTTGATCTACTGAACAACCCATTGAACAGCCACGGTGTACGTTCGATTTCATCTGCCATTATTCCAACTTGTATTGCTTTGTATCACGATCATCCTAAAGCAGGCGAATACATTGCTTACGCACTTGAGTATTATGCAGTTCACTACCCACCATGGGGCGGTGAAGATGGCGGTTGGGCTGAAGGTCCTGACTACTGGAATACCCAAACTGCATTCCTCGGTGAAGCATTCGATTTATTGAAAGCATACTGTGGTGTAGATATGTTCAATAAGACTTTCTACGAAAATACCGGTGATTTCCCATTGTATTGCATGCCGGTTCACTCTAAGCGTGCTAGTTTCTGTGACCAATCATCTATTGGTGATTTTCCTGGTTTGAAACTCGCTTATAACATCAAGCATTATGCTGGTGTAAACCAAAAACCTGAGTATGTTTGGTACTACAACCAACTTAAAGGTCGTGATACAGAAGCGCATACTAAATTCTACAACTTCGGTTGGTGGGACTTTGGCTATGACGATCTTCGTTTTAATATCCTTTGGGATGCACCTGAAGAAAAAGCGCCATCTAATGAGCCATTATTGAAAGTCTTCCCAATCACAGGTTGGGCGGCATTCCATAATAAGATGACCGAGCGTGATAACCATATTCACATGGTCTTCAAATGTTCTCCGTTTGGTTCAATCAGTCACTCACATGCGGATCAAAATGCGTTTACTCTACATGCGTTTGGGGAAACTTTAGCCTCTATTACTGGTTACTATGGTGGTTTTGGTGTGGATATGCACACTAAATGGCGTCGTCATACATTCTCTAAAAACTTACCGTTATTTGGTGGTAAAGGCCAATACGGCGAGAATAAAAATACAGGCTATGAAAATCACCAAGATCGTTACTGTATTGAAGCTGGTGGTAATATTACCGATTACGATACAGAGTCTGATGTTAAATTCGTAGAAGGTGATGCAACAGCATCTTATAAGTATTTTGTTCCTGAAATCGAATCTTATAAGCGTAAGATCTGGTTTGTGAAAGGCAAAGTATTTGTGATGCAAGACAAGGCAACACTTTCTGAAGAAAAAGATATGACTTGGTTAATGCACACTACGTTTACAAATGAAGTGGCAGATAACAGCTTCACTATTCGTGGAGAGATAGCTCATCTTGATGTGAATTTCATCAATGAAAGCGGTGATAATATTCTGTCTGTGAAAAATGTGGAAGGTTTCGGCGATGTTGACCCTGCGGAATATGAAGATCTAGAAATTCATCGTCATGTTGAGGTAGAGTTTAAATCAGCAAAAGAGCACAACATTTTGACTCTTCTTGTTCCAAATAAGAATGAAGGTGAGCAAGTGGAAGTGTCACATAAGCTTAATGGCAATACTTTAGAGCTTACTGTTGATGGTGAAAGTGTTGTTATTACGCTGTAAAGGATAATTAAACCAAAATGATTGAAAACCACCGATATCGAATTAGATACGGTGGTTTTTTTATTTGGCCTTAGCTTGTACTTCAATTAGTTCAAAAATGTATAAAATATGCGTTATATAGCAATTAATGATTGAAGTTCTGTTTTTGTAGGGATAAGTTAACTAGAAGGAAAAGAAATTAATATATTTTAAGCATCAAAGAATTCGAATTGTTTATCGAATCAAAGCTTGAGATACACACAAAACAAGGACAATGTCGTTATGCAAAAAGTAGATGATGTAAGAATCAAACAAGTTAAAGAACTTTTACCGCCAATCGCTGTTTTAGAAAAGTTTCCTGCTACTGACACCTCTAGTGATACGACATTTGAGTCTCGTCAAAGTATTCATAATATTCTTGAAGATAAAGATGACCGCTTACTCGTTGTTATTGGACCATGTTCAATTCATGACACAGAAGCGGCTCTTGAATATGGTAAACGCCTAAAAGTATTACGTGATGAGCTAAAAGACGACCTTGAAGTGGTAATGCGAGTCTATTTTGAAAAGCCACGTACAACGGTAGGCTGGAAAGGGCTTATTAATGACCCATACTTAAATGATAGTTACCAAATCAATGATGGCGTGCGTATGGGACGTAAGCTGCTTCTTGATTTAACTGATAGTGGCATGCCGACGGCGAGTGAGTTTCTAGATATGATTACACCGCAATATGTGGGGGATTTGATCAGTTGGGGCGCAATTGGTGCTCGTACAACCGAATCACAAGTTCACCGTGAGCTTGCATCTGGTCTATCTTGTCCAGTTGGTTTTAAAAATGGCACCGATGGCAACATTAAAATTGCAACAGATGCTTGTAGTTCTGCTGGTGCATCACATCACTTTTTATCAGTCACTAAATATGGTCACTCTGCGATTGTAGAAACTGCAGGTAACCCAGATTGCCATATTATTTTACGTGGTGGCAAAGAGCCAAATTATAGTGCTGAACATGTTGCTGCTGTGAAATCAGAATTAGCAAGTAATGGGTTACGCCAAAAAGTGATGATTGACTTCAGCCACGCAAATAGCTCTAAGCAATTCCAACGTCAAATGGTAGTTGCAACGGATGTCGCCACTCAAATTGCAGGTGGTGAAGATGCTATCTTTGGTGTGATGATCGAAAGCCATTTAAATGAAGGCCGTCAAGATCTGGTTGATGGTAAAGTTGAAAACTACGGTCAAAGTATTACGGATGCGTGTATTGGCTGGGCTGATACTGAAGCAGTATTGCGTCAACTTGCTAAAGCGGTAGCGGATCGTCGTAAGGCGAAGTAATCAGAATTTGAAATAAGATTAGTTAATTGAATAAAATGCCCAGCAACTTGCTGGGCGTTTTTTTAGGTACTTAACCTCAGCTGCGGATAACTAGAAGTCACTCAATACAGCACTTTAGGCGTCTAACTTCGTTAAAATCAACGCAATAGGCCAGCTATTGACTTATGATTTTGCCTTGTTATCCATCCTAAATTGCAGCATTGAGAGAAAGTCATCAATCCTAGATACCTGACAGATATTTTTATCACTTTTATATCAGTGAGTTAGGTTAATTATTGTGACACTCTTATCCGAAGCTGAGGTTACTTACTTTATCTTTAGAACTACTCGCTTAACTAAAAAACGATTTCTGCTCTAAATTGGTTAAAAAGCTCCATGCTACAAAGCGGCTTATCTTCTGCCCTTGTGCCATTTCTACAACGCGAATATTAGTTGCGCTTAATTTTTTCAACTGTTGCTGCAGTAGCGGCACATTTTCTTTCTTGGATACTAGGCTAGTAAACCAACATACCTGCTTAGCAAAATCTTTACTTTCGATGGCCATTTGTTTCAAGAAAGCAATTTCACCACCTTCATAGCACAGCTCATTTTCAGTCCCTGCAAAGTTTAAAACTGGTTGGCTATTTTTTGATAGCGGATCCGCTTTGCCTTTATTGAGGTTATTCACTTTACGTAAGCTGCCTTCACGCGCTTTTTCCAATGACTCGTGAAATGGAGGATTACACATAGTCAAAATGAAATCGTCGTTCGGTTTTATGATGCCGTGGAAAATGCTGCTTGGTTTAGCTTGCTGACGAACTTTCAGTTTATTCGTCAACCTCTTATTAGCCTGAATTAACAGTTGTGCCGTTTTAACTGAAATCGGATCAATATCGCTGGCAACAAAATTCCAGTCATAAAGGCTTGAGCCTAAAATAGGGTAGATGCAGTTTGCGCCTGTGCCGATATCAAGCACCGTATGCTTATGATTGGCAGAACCAGCATTCGGATCGCGCTCGTCATTCTCAACGACAAGTGTATCGGTTTTCTCTTTGGTTACCGCTAATAGGTCGGCAAGATAATGGATATAATCTGCTCTTCCTGGGATTGGTGGGCATAAGTAACCGGGAGGGATTTGCCAGAACTCTAAACCATAATAGGCTTTTAACAGCGCTTCATTGAGTGCTAACACCGCTTTAGGATCGCTAAAACTAATCGAACGTTCACCACGCGGGTTTAGAATAACAAATTCGGTTAATGCCGGGTTTGAGGCTTCTAATTTATCAAAATCATAACGACCACTGTGTAGATTACGTGGATGTAATCCGGTTGGCTTCTTATGCACCGATGATTTAGAACGATGTGATCCTGTTTTATTATTTCTTGGTTTTTGGGTGCTGGACTTATTAGTTTTTTTTGTTGTTTGAGAGTGGCGATTATTTTTGTTATGAGGTCCAGTGGCCATGAGGGCTCCAAGAAGTCGGTAGAATAAAAACGGCGTGAATAATAACTCACTTCGGCATCATACCCAAGTAACTTCCCAGCTAATATGCTCGGATACTGCTTAGCGTAAATCTGTTAGTTTACTTGGTATTTGATCACGGAATGACGCTCTACCAATGTTGGCTCTAATTGAATCACTTGTTGAGGTGCATTTGGATTTTCAAGGCGTGAGAGTAAGGTATCTACCGCGGTTTTTCCTAGCTGATGTTTTGGCTGGTGGATAGTGGTTAAAGATGGGGTGATGTACTTAGTCAATTGGATATCATCATAGCCAATAATGGAAAGATCCTGAGGGATCTTTATACCATCTTGGTTTGCAGCATTAATTAAACCCAATGCCATCATGTCATTACATACGAATAAAGCGCTCGGTAAAGCTCCGCTGTGTTTCAGAGCTTGGTAAGCATCATAACCACCGTCACATTCAAAATTGCCCTGAGCAATCCAGTTTTTATTTAAAGTTAGGTTATTATCCTGTAGCGCTTGTTTAAAACCATCAAAACGCAGTGATGCTTGGCTACGATGTAGTGGGCCGGTGACACAGCCAATGTTGGTATGGCCATTATCTATTAAATGTTGAGTCGCTAAATACCCACCTTTGAAAGAGTTGTCCTGAATTTTATCACTCGCATATTCCATTGGGCCCCAGTCCATAACAACGACAGGAAGGTCTGGATAACGTTCAAAAATTTCAATTTCTTCGCCCTCAAGGGTGGAACACATTAACATTAAGCCATCGACACGCTTTTGTAACAGAGTATCTATAGAGGCTTTCATTCGTTCGCTATCACCTTCGGTATTGCAAAGTATTAAGTTGTAACCTTTTTCATAACAACGCCTTTCAACGCCTTTAAGCACTTCGCCAAAGAAAGGGTTGGTTGAGGTTGTCACTAGCATGCCAACCGTTTTAGTGCACTTCATCTTTAGACTTCGAGCGAGTGCCGATGGCGCGTAATTAAGCTCTTTTGCTGCTTGCTTTACGCGCTTTTCAATATCCTCACTAACAAATCGTGTTTTATTCAAGACATGGCTAACGGTGGACGTTGAAACCTGAGCAAGTCGGGCTATGTCTTTCATTGTTGCCATGTGATAACTCCCTATTGATTGGGTATAAAGATGAAATTAAACTAAAAACTTATCCGTTTCTTGTCGTGTCGGGATGGAGGTTTGTGCCCCAAACCGTGTAACAGAAAGGGCAGCAGCAGCATGTGCAAATTGAATTGCTTGTGTTGTTGTCATGCCTTCCAGTAGTGCAGTAACAAAAGCACCATTAAAGGTATCTCCGGCAGCTGTTGTGTCTATCGCTTTAACTTTAAATCCTTGAATAATTTTACCTTTGCCATTTTCACTTAGCCATACACCTTTAGCGCCTAGTGTAATAATTACGGTTGAGATACCTTTCTCATGAAGATTATTTGCGGCTTTTTGCGCTGAGATATCATCTGTTACTGAAATACCGGTTAAGACTTCAGCTTCAGTTTCATTTGGGGTAATGATATCAATTTCTTTTAGGATTGAGTCGGGTAACGCTTTGGCTGGCGCTGGGTTTAAAACAACTTTGATATCAGAATTAGAATCATATTTAGCCAGTTTAATTGCCGTTTCAATGCCATCTAAAGGGGTTTCAAGTTGCAGCAGTAAATAATTACATTGCTGAATAGGAGCTTTAAAAGAAGAGACAAGCTCTTGGTTCAGAGCATTATTAGCCTCAGGAGAAAGACAGATACTATTCTCTCCCTCATCAGAGACTTGGATCAACGCTACACCTGTGGGAGTAGATGGAATGATAGAAATATAGTCAGTATTGATACCATCTTGTGCAAAACTTTGAATGATATTTTGCCCAAAGGAATCACTTCCTACACAAGCTATAAACCCAATGTCTGCACCTAAACGTGCAGCAGCCACCGCTTGATTGGCACCTTTTCCACCAGGAATAACTTGATAGTTACGTCCCATGAGGGTCTCTCCTGGACGAGGAAAAGAGGGAACTTGAAGTACATGATCGGCATTAATACTACCTAAAACGATCAGCTTGTTCATATATTATCCTTATGGCGATAACGTTTAAATACGAATTGATATGGCTCAAATACGTCATATCAATGAGCATTCATAGTGAAGAAGGTGGGGGCAGTTCCGCCCCCACATTTATACCCATCGTACTTGAAGCTTGACGGCACTCATTCACCCCAATCACATAGAACGAGCTATGCTCATAGGGCTTCATTCATTTGTCGTCTTACTGCAACTTCAATGACTTTGGGTATAGTGATTATTTAGTAATAACTTTAAGTGGAACCGGAATATTTTTTTCAACCGATTCTCCTTTTAAGACTTTGTCTGCAGTTGCAACACCGAGCTCACCAATTAGAGCGGGTTGCTGTGCAATGGTTGCTCCTAACATTCCACGTTTAACTGCGGCAATACCATCATCGGTACCATCAAAGCCAACAATTAAAATATCTTTTCCTGATGCTTGTACTGCACGTAAAGCACCAAGTGCCATTTCATCATTTTGTGCGAATACGGCTTGGACATCACCATTGGCAGCAAGTAGGTTTTCCATTACATTCAAACCTTTACTTCTATCAAAATCAGCAGGCTGGCTAGCAAGAAGATCAAGTTGTGAATTTTTAACTGCATTCATGAAACCTTCACCACGCTCACGAGCAGCTGAAGTACCTGCAATGCCTTCAAGTTGAATGACTTTAGCTTTCTCACCGACCTTTTCAATAATGAATTTACCCGCCATTTCACCGCCTGCAACATTATCAGAAGCAATATGGCTGACAACGTCACCACGACTTGCGCCACGATCGAGTGTTAATACCGGGATCTTTGCACGGTTAGCAATTCGAATCGCGTTAGAAACAGCGTCTGAATCTGTTGGGTTAATGAGTATTGCTTTTACACCTCGAACCGAAAGATCTTCGACATTAGAAAGCTCTTTACTTGGGTCATTTTGCGAATCTAAAACAATCAGATCGTAACCTAGTTCTTTTGCTTTCGCTTCAGCTCCGTCTTTCATGCTCACAAAAAATGGGTTGTTTAGTGTTGATACTACAATAGCCATTGTATCTTGAGCTTGCGCTGCAACCGACATCGTACTGGTTAACATGGCAGCGGAAAGTAGGGTAGTCAGTTTTTTAAGTTTCATTTTGTTATTCCTTTATCGTAGGGGAGCCTATTGCTGGCTCTTGGTGTCGGTAATGACGGTTATTTATTTTTATTATCAACTAATACGGCTAGTAAAATCACGACTGCTTTAGCAATCATCTGGTAATAAGAAGATACATCAAGTAGGTTTAACGCGTTATTTAAGAAACCAATAATCAATGCGCCAATTAAGGTACCCATAATACGGCCACGGCCACCCATTAAACTCGTACCACCAACTACAACAGCAGCAATTGCATCAAGTTCATATCCCATGCCCGCAGTTGGTTGAGCAGAAGATAAACGTGAAGTCACAATTAGGCCGGCAAGGGCAGAAAGTAAGCCACAAATTGCATATACACCAATCTTTACTCGATCGACATTAATGCCAGATAAGCGAGTTGCAGATTCGTTGCCACCTAATGCGTAGACGTAGCGGCCAAAGCGAGTGTGGTTTAATACATACCAAGCGGCGGCAAAAACAAACACCATGAGCCATACTGGAACAGGAATGCCTAGAGTGTAACCAGTACCAAACCAAGC
The DNA here is from genome assembly GCF_002218005.2 of Vibrio algivorus. Classification (GTDB taxonomy): domain Bacteria; phylum Pseudomonadota; class Gammaproteobacteria; order Enterobacterales; family Vibrionaceae; genus Vibrio; species Vibrio algivorus. The sequence goes on along the minus strand of NZ_AP018679.1, from coordinate 652,431 downwards.
AAAGTTATCGGCGACATCTGTAAAGCCAGTAGAAATTGGGCGGCCATCGGTGTAAACCATTGTGACACCACGTAAAAGTGTCATCGTTACTAATGTCGCAATAAAGGCTTGAACCTTACCCTTGGCGATAATGACACCACTGATACCACCTAAAATAGCACCCGCTAATAAGGCTGTTGGAACGGCAATTAATACAGGGACTTCCATTGCAATTAAACTGGCTGCAAAAGCACCACACAAAGCGAGAACAGAGCCGACACTTAAATCGATACCTGCTGTTAAAATAACCAGAGTCATACCTACCGCAATAATGGCGCTAACGGAAGTTTGTCGCAAAATATTGAGTATGTTATCGACGGTGAAAAAGTTAGGGTTTAAAAACGAAACCACTACGATTAAGAAGATCAAGGCAATGAGCGATTTTTGCTCAATTAACCACTCTTTACTCAATAAAGGTTTTTTTGGTTGTTCTGGTGTATTAGGTTTATTAATCGTGTTGCTGCTCATGCGACGTCCTTACTGATGTTTTTACCGACTGCACAAGCCAGTAGTAATTCTTGGTTAGCTTGCTTGGCGTCAAACTCGCCACTGATTTTGCCTTCATGCATAACTAAAATACGGTCACTCATCCCCAGCACCTCTGGCATTTCTGAAGAAACAAGAATGATACTCATCCCTTCAGCCTTAAATTTGTTGATTAATTGGTAGATTTCTTTTTTGGCACCTACGTCAACACCGCGAGTAGGTTCATCCAAAATCAAAACATTGGGCCGAGTCATCAATCCTTTAGCAATCGCCACTTTCTGTTGGTTACCACCGGATAAGTTTCCGATGATTTGTGCTCGACTCGGCGTTTTAATATTGAAAAGATCAATAAAATCATCCACCGCCATCACTTCACTTTTATGCTGAATTTGGACGCCAGAACTAAAGTGCTGTAGCGCTGAAAGTGTCATGTTATCTTTAACGGAAAGCCCTAGTACCAAGCCATCACCTTTACGATCTTCTGAGATATAAGCGATACCACAAGCAAGCCCTTCTTGAGGTGAGGTAGGGTGAATTTTGTTACCTTCCAGTAAGATGTCTCCAGAATGGTAAGGTAGAGCACCATAGATCATTTTCATCAGTTCAGTCCGACCTGCACCCATTAAGCCTGAAATCCCTAATATTTCTCCTCGTTTGAGTTCGAAATGGATGTCTTCAATACCTTTACCCGTTAACCCTTTGACTGAGAGGCGAATTTCATCAGATTGCACAGCAATGCGTGGATATTGTTCTTCAAGCTTACGACCTACCATCATCTCAATAAGTGCATCTTCATCGGTATCTTTAACTTCGCATTCACCGATGAATTTACCGTCTCGTAATACGGTAATATCGTCACAAATTTCAAAAATCTCTTTTAAACGATGAGAGATATATACAATGCCACATCCTTGAGATCTCAACTCATTAATGACTTTAAATAGAAATTCAGTTTCTTTATCCGTCAGAGCATCAGTCGGTTCATCCATGATGATAACTTTTGATTCAAATGATAAGGCTTTGGCTATTTCAACCATTTGTTGTTCGCCTAAGCTCAATTCGCCCAATAAGGTTTTGGGGCTACGTTTCACGTTTAATCGAGCAAGAAGCTCAGCTGCTTTTTCGTGCATTTGATTCCATAGAATCTTACCAAATGCATTTGTTATTTCTCGACCAAGGAAAATATTTTCAGCAATACTAATCTCGGGAATAAGATTGAGTTCTTGATGAATAATGCTGATTCCAGCTTGTTGTGAATCTCTTGGCCCTTTAAATGCAACTGGTTGATTTTGATAGTGAATGTTTCCGTTATCTAGCGAATAAATGCCAGTTAGCACTTTCATTAGTGTAGATTTACCTGCACCATTTTCACCCATTAATGCCATGACTCGGCCGGGGTAGACGTTAAGGCTTGCTTTATCTAGCGCTTTTACGCCGGGAAAGGCCTTTTCGATTTGGTTTAGCTGTAAAATAGCTTTTGTCATATTCACATCTCGCCTGCTTTATTTTTAGATCAAAAAGTGACACCAGATTGAAAAATCACATTCGCATAAGGAGTACATTCTCCAGTACGAACGATGGCTTTGCTTTGATGAGTTCTTGATTTAAATGCCTCATGGGTGATGTAACTAATGCTGATTTCTTTACCCGTTAATTTCTTTTCTTGCTCAATTCTTTGCAGTAAAGCTTGATGGTGCTCTGGGCTGAATTGTTCAAATTCTTCTGCCAAAATGACGCCTTCAATTTGTGATTCTTTTAAAAATACATCAACAGTTTGAGCAAAAGTCGGGATGCCAAGTGTCAGTGCTAAATCAATACGATGGGTTGTGCTCGGAATAGGCAATCCAGCATCGCAGATGGTAATTTCATCGGTATGCCCCAATGTGGCAGTTAGATGTGACAGCTCAGAATTGAGAAGAGCACTTTTTTTCATATTGATACACCTAGTTTAATTGATAATTCGACATCAGCGAAACGTTTCGATAAGGATAGTGATTGTTTGAAATAATGCATTCTATAGCTCAATATTTTGTGAAATAGATCATCGAAACGTTTCGATGGTTTTGTGTGAAATTGATCAATGTCACAGTTAGCTTCCATGATGACTATAAAAATATACCTTCCGATGAGTGTTCGATATCTTCATGGCTATAAATCTACGATAGGGGTATCAGGGTGAAGAAGAATAGCCACGCACCAAAACACCGCATTCGCGCAGCAGGGATCATTGTTCAGGATGAACATGTTCTGTTGATTAAAGTAAAAGACTTCACTGGTGAATATTGGATCCCACCAGGTGGTGGCTTAGAAGCTTGTGATTTGCATACCAAAGATTGTGTTAAGCGAGAATGTTTGGAAGAAGTTGGGCTCGAAGTACAGGTAGGGGATCTGTTGTGTGTACGAGAGTTCTTAGAAACGACGAAAAATCGCTATAACGCTGAGTTTTTTTATCATATTGAAAGCTATATAGGACAACCACACACTGATAATTTAGCCGGCTTAAATGATGAAGAATTTATTCAATCGGTGGACTGGGTGCCTGTGACGAGTTTGTCCACTATTCGCACATTTCCCACCGATTTATCTGCGGTGATAGAGTTGGTATCACATAAAGTCGCCAGTATTCATCTTGGTAGCTATATTCAAGGTAACAATGAGACTCAAAATCAATTGAAATGAGCACATCAAGCTTGTTTTAACTTGCCCTTCGGGAGCTTCATCCAAGCCTCTTCTTTTTTATAATAGAAAGGCTGCGTCAGATTCGTTTGAAAGGTGATTACATTCCTGTACGAACCTTTCTTGTTTAAAGACTTGGATGATAGCTCTGAATTCTACATCTTGAAGTCACTTGGGTATATAATCTTGGGTATAAGTGCTATTGAACTACAAAGGAAATGCGATGCCTCGTTTTAAATCACGGCTAACGATATCTCTACTTTTGTCATCGTCTTTTTTCTTATCTTCAGCAGTAAGTGCCGCTTCATTCACGGATCCATTAGATGGAGAATTTGATATGAGTGAAGCGATTGCTGAGAATCCATACGCATTCCTGCCAATTCCGATTGTACTCACAGAACCCGCTATTGGTTATGGTGGTGGTTTTATGGGAATGTTTTTGCATGAATCAAAAGAGGCGCGTGACAAAAGAAAAAAATTAGCTTTGGAGTCGGTAGATGGAGGGGTAAATCTCATTCCGCCTAATTTTACTATTGTCGGAGGGGCTGCGACGGAAAATGGCACATGGTTTGTGGGCGGTGCACATCGTCATACTTGGTTAAATGATCGTATTCGTTACCTAGGCGCTGCAGGTTATGCCAATATTAATATGGATATTTATCATGAATTTGATCAAATCCCGGTTGATAAAAACCTTTCTTTTGAAAGCCAAACAGAAGGCTTTGGTGGCGTGCAAAAATTGCAGTTTAAAGTTGCTAATACCAACTTATATCTAGGGTTTTCTCAGCTTTGGTTCCATACCAAAATAGGTGCGAAAGAAGAGATTGCAAATGATATTTTGCAACGTGTATTAGGTGATGATAGTACCTCTTCAGCGCTTGGTTTGATCGCACAATACGACTCACGTAATAACTTGTTTTATCCTACCAGTGGCGGTACGGCTAAAGCCGAGTATTTATGGTATCGCGATGGTTTAGGTAGTGATTATGAATACGATACTTTTACCTTAGATGGGAAGTATTTTATTCCATTATCTAAAACTTGGACGCTCGGGGTTGCGGGTAACTATCAATCATTAACTAATGCTGATCGAAGCCTACCACCACTAGCTCGTCCGTATATTAATTTACGCGGTATTTCTCGTTATCGTTATCAAGGTGACTATGTTCTTACCGCACAGACTCAACTTATGTGGCAAGTCACACCGCGTTGGTCATTGCAAAGTTTTGTGGGGGCCGGGTCGGCAGCAGAAGAGGCTCATGATTTATATGATGATACTGAAGTTGCTTATGGTGCTGGTTTTCGTTATTTGATTGCCCGTCGCTTTGGTTTGAATATCGGGATGGATTTTGCGTTTAGCGACGATGACAACGCATTCTATTTTAATGTTGGTTCAGGGTTTTAGAGATGGATTTTACTCTATTTCGCCCTTATTGGTTGAAAGCTCCTTATAAGTCAAAAATAATCTCGCATCGAATTCTAATTGGTGGTAGTTCGGTTCCATATGACAGCAGAGGGCATAAAAGGCTTTGTTGTGTTCTTTCTCTTTGATGTGTGCCAATTCATGGACGACTAACATTCTCAGTAATGGTTCAGGAGCGTTTTTGAAAATAGAAGCAATCCGAATTTCATTCTTCGCTTTCAATTTTCCGCCATGGTTACGAGAAACAAATGTATGCAAACCCAGAGCATGATTGATGACGTGAATTTTCGGATCGTAAACGACTTTAGAAAGGGGGGATGATTTTTTTAAATAACGGTTTTTTATTGCCATCGTATAGTCGTATAACGATTTTTCGGTTTTCAGGTTGTGCATTTGTGGGTATTTGTTTTCAACCCACATAGCTAACTTATCTTGTTCAATTAGTGTTTTTACCTGAGATAACACCGCATCAGGGTAGCCTTGCAAATATTTGAGATGAGTTATAGACGTCATATTGAATTACTTTCAGTTTGATAGGCTTATTATCAGGCTAGCTAGCAATCTCCAACCTGAATAGAGTTTGCTAGCTAGTCCAATGAGATTTAAGCTTTGAATTGCGCCTTACGTAAACGATTTAAAACAGCCATTACATCTAGCGTTCTCGGCTTGGCTAGGTCACCATTTTTAGGCATGGCTTGATACCAATCTTGGTTTAGTGCGTGATCAAAGATCTTCGATGGATCTTTGCTCCATCCTGGCTGTTGAGAAAGTTGGAACCATAACCAACCAATTGCATTAAGCTCACTGGTCGATTCAATTTGCTCAAGCGCAGAAACATCAATGTGCTCTTTACCAAAACGTAAGGTATGAGTTCCTTTACCTTGGATACGAAATTTTCCTTCCGCTAAGATTTTGGTTAGACAAGTATTATTAAATGAGCGAGCAGGGTGCTGAACAAGTTCACTTTCTGATTCTAGTTGTCGTTGACTAGGGTGTAGCTTAACCACTTCTTTTGCTTTAGCCGTAACATCTAATGCTTGGTAGTCGTGCATTTGAATCACGGTATCGGCTACATCGAAGTAATCACCTGAGCCTCCCATGACAATAATCGAAGAAACACCCTGCTCATCACGCAATTGGCCAATTCGATCAACCAAAGGGGTGATAGGCTCATCGCCTTTACAGACTAATGCTTGCATGCGCTCATCACGGATCATGAAGTTAGTGGCAGAGGTATCTTCATCGATTAACAACGTAGTTGCGCCAGATTCGAGAGATTCTTGTAACCAAGCTGCTTGAGAAGTGGATCCCGAAGCATCTTGAGTTGAGAAATCTGTTGTGTCTTTACCCATAGGCAAATGGTTGATGTAGTTTGATAAATTTAAATGGTGAACACTACGACCATCTTCTGCACGAATCTTCATGGCTTGCGGATCCGTGACAATATATTCACGACCATCTGTTGGAATATGATCGTAGATGGAACGCTCAATCGCCGTCAATAGGGTTGATTTACCGTGGAAACCGCCGCCGACAATTAGCGTTATGCCTTTTGGAATACCTAGACCGCGAATTTTGCCTTTATGAGGCGTGGTTAACTCAATAGCTAGAGATTCAGGAGCCGAAAACGTAACCGCTTCTTTCATTGGTAAATCGCAATCCCCAGATACCCGAGGAAGCACACTACCATCAGCAACAAATGCCACTAGGTTGTTTTCTGCCAGTTGTTTGCGTAGGGCAACTTGATCTTCAACAACTTCACAATGGCGCTTTAATGCATCCATGTTTATTTCACGTGCAATCGTCGCACGGCGGATAAATTTAGGTAGGTGGAAAGTTAATATGTTAATGGCTTTTTTACCGAGAATTTGGCGACCATCGGCAGGCAGATTGACACGGAAACGTAGTTCGATACCTTCTTGGTCAAATACAACGGCAGTGTGATCAAGCACGCTTTGGCCATTAAAGGCAATATCGACGGAAGCTTCTGGTTGCGCAAGTTGTGAAAAGTAACGTGCAATATAATCACGTGCGGCGCGTTGGTAATCTTCGGATTGTTCCAATAACCATTGTAAATCGGTTAAAGACCAAGCTCTGCGAGCACGTAAGCGAGAGGCGGTAGCATGTGGGTCGCCTTGAACGGTATCGATGAAAAGATCGAAATCAGTAAAATCATACTGCCCCTTGATTTGCTGGTAAGCACGGTAGTTTTGCTTTTCGATATTTTTCAGTTTGAAGATCAAGGTATCCATAGAGTTCCGGTATTGCTTTTGATAAGAATAAAACGAATGGGGATTATATACTGAATTGTGGTGTAGATGGAGAGATGTCGCTATCTAGATGAAAAAAAGCCTCCTTTACACCATGACGAAGTATTTAGTGCGGCAAAGGAGGCGTTGAACCATTACTCCCCTTACAGAGTTCGCGGTTCAGAAAAAATTCTAAACTTAAGTTACTTAACCTCAGCTTCGGATAAGAGTGTCACAATAATTAACCTAACACACTGATATAAAAATGATAAAAACATCTGTCAGGCATCTAGGATTGATGACTTTCTCTCAATGCTGCAATTTGGGATGGATAACAAGGCAAAATCATAAGTCAATAGCTGGCCTATTGCGTTGATTTTAACGAAGTTAGACGCCTAAAGTGCTGTATTGAGTGACTTCTAGTTATCCGCAGCTGAGGTTACTTAGGTCTATTGCTTACACATTAAGGCTGTAATGCGGTTAATGCTTCTAGGTCGATATCTTGTTGGTAATCAACATCTTTAATATCGAAACCATTGAGTTGCATAAATTCTTGTTTGTAGCCCTGATAATCACCAATCTCTTTAAAGTTAGTAGCGTTCATTTGGGTCATTAGTTCAGCCACTCTCTGCTGAATACTTGGTTTCATTTCCCAATCATCCATACGGATCAAACGCTCCGCATCAACAGGAATAGTGTTTTGGTTATAAAGCTTATCGGTAAACAAACGTTGCATTTGCTCAATACAAGTTTCGTGGCTACCATCTTCTTTCATCGCTTTGTATAGTGCGATGATATAAGGCGTGAATGTTGGAATAAACACGCTTGCTTTAGTGACGAGCGCTTTACATACCGTGGCATGAGCAGAACCGTTGAAGTTGGCTAATTTAAGGTTTAAAGAGTGGCTTGCTTGATGCAAATCTACTTTAGCCCAACCTAGTGTACCGTCACGGTAGATAGGGTAGTTGGCCTCAGAACCAATGTATGAAAATGCGATAGTTTTACAGCCGTCAGCAATCGATTCAGCATTAATCAGGGTATCGACCCATGATTCCCAATCAGATCCGCCCATCACTTTAATAGTCGATTCGATTTCTTGTTCAGTAGCCGGTTCAATGGTGGTTTCAATCCACTCATCATTTTCAAGTAGCACGGTAGCACCAGTGACGCTGTCACCAATTGGTTTGATGCTCGATAGCCATTTTTCACCTGTTGTTGGGTTTGGACGAATACCCGTTGCTAGGCTGTAAATGATTAAGTCTACTTCACCTTCAAAATAAGTTTCTATTGCTTCAATAACTTGGTCACGTGTTTCTTGTGCAAATGCATCACCAACAATATTGACTGCAATACGACCGGCTTTTTCTGCTTCTTGTTCAAAGAAAACATTGTTATACCAACCGGCTGTGCCTACGCCTTTTTCAGAAGGGCCACGTTCAAACGAAACGCCGATGGTATCAGCATCACTACCGCCAAAGGTGAGAGCAATGCGAGCGGCTAAGCCAAATCCTGATGATGCACCTAAGATGAGAACACGTTTAGGGCCTGCTTTAATTTGTGGGGCAGATTTAGCGAAATTAATTTGTTGTTGGATGGATGCTTCACACCCGTAAGGATGGGCACTGCGAGCGACCACGCCCTTAATGATAGGTTCAATGACCATACGTTATCCTATGTAATCTTATTTGATGATGGATTAATACTAGGATAAGGGCATCAAAGAAGTGAAATATTGAGCTAAAAGGGTATAAAGGTGAATTTTTTAAGGCTAAATAAGAAAAAATTGTTTCAGATCATGAATGATTACCGACAAAAACAGCAAAGCCAGCCTGTATTTTAGCTGACTTTTTGTGAACTATTCACGAGGGAGAAGAGTGTTGGGAATTATATTCACAAAATAGATTGGAGCTGAGACGCCATAAACTGGGCGATCCAAGGTTGAGCATCGGCTTTAGGATGAAGCCCATCTTTCATCATCCATTCTGGTTTGATGATGACATTTTCCAGAAAAAACGGTAGTAAAGGAATGTCTTGCTGCTTGGCTATCTCAGGGTATAAATTAGAAAAAGCTTGAGTGTAACGTTTACCGTAATTCGGTGGCACCATAATTTGCATAAGTGCAACTTGGCTTCCGGCTTGCTTACTTTGTTCGATCAATTGGTTCAAATTTCTTTGAATGGTCGCAGGAGGGAAACCTCTTAATCCATCGTTAGCCCCAAGCTCTATTAATACCCAATCAGGTTGATGTTGTTTTAATAATGAAGGAAGGCGTTGCAGACCATTACCAGTAGTATCTCCTGAAATACTGCCGTTTATTACTTTTGCTTCAATGCCTTTTTGCTGTAATTCTTTTGGTAGTAGTGATGGCCAGCTTTGTTCAATCGGCATTTGATATCCAGCACTTAAACTATCACCTAAGATTAAAATAGTGGTTTTTACCGCAGCTTGTGTGACGGAAGAAAAGCACAGTACTAATAGTAAGGATAACAATCTCATCATGTCTCAATCACCTATAAAAGATCCATCAATAACCAAATTAGCAGAGAACGAAGGTGTAAACTCGAGTGCAGAGCAAACTTCGTCAGCTACCTCACCTGAATTTCATGATTCGAACAAGATAGTGATCCAAGCTCAATCTTTGTCTAAATCAGTCTCTACCGAGAAAGAACATTTAACCATATTAAAAGAGGTTAACCTAGCCATTCGTGCTGGTGAAAGTGTGGCAATTGTCGGAACCTCGGGGGCAGGTAAATCCACTCTGATGACCTTACTAGCAGGTCTGGATGTTCCAAGCCAAGGAGAAGTGAGTTTGCTCGGTAAGCCTTTATCGACTCTAGATGATGAGCAACGCGCCGCATTACGCAGCGATTCTATTGGTTTTGTGTTTCAAAGCTTCCTACTTATTCCAACTTTAACCGCCTTAGAGAACGTCACACTACCTTGCTTGTTAAAAGGTGAGAAAGAAGACATTGAACGAGCAACCCAATTGCTTACTGAAGTCGGCTTAAAAGATCGTTTAACTCATACGCCAAGTCAGCTTTCCGGTGGTGAGCAACAACGTGTGGCTTTAGCTCGCGCCTTTATGATTAAACCGAGTATTTTATTTGCTGATGAACCGACTGGAAACTTAGATCAAGTGACGGCTGCGAAAATTATCGAGCAACTTTTTGAGCTAAATAAAGCGCATAAAACAACGTTGGTTTTAGTGACTCACGATAATGATTTAGCTAAGCGATGTGATCGAATTTTTTACATGCAAGCCGGTGAGCTGGAGGAAAGGGAATGAATCAAGGATCCAAATCATTGCCTAACCGAGAATTGTTAAGGTGGAGCTGGCGTGAAATCAAACAAGGTCAGCTTTGGCCAATTGCGATTGCGCTGACCTTAATTATTGCTTGTGTGTTTGGTTTAGCCGCATTAGCAGATCGTATGGATCAGGTAATAGAAACCCAAGGTAAGAATGCACTCACGGCAGATACGGTATTTCGCTCATCTAATCCTTTACCAGAAAGTTTAGTTGCGCAAACTTCCCAGCAGCAAGTTGAAACCGCGACATTGACACGATTTGCCACCATGGCATTTAGCGATAACAGCATGCAACTAGTGACAGTGAAAGCGGTGGATAGCCAATATCCTTTACGTGGAGAAATGGTGCTGTCAGGCAATTCTACACAAAACGAATCAACGCAAAGCTCACATGTGCAAGCAAATCAATTGTGGCTTGAGCCTAGGGTTATGCAACAGTTGCAAGTTAAAGTGGGTGACAGTGTCACGATAGGCGACGCGGATTTTGAGGTGACAGGAGAAGTTTTACAAGAGCCAGGACTAGCCTTTAACCCATTTCAGCAAATGCCGAGTGTGTATATTCATCAATCAGATGTAGCAAAAACCGGTGCAGTTCAGTTAGGTAGCCGAGTAAGTTTTCGTCTGTTTATTAATGGTGATGCTCAGCAAATCTCTCAAATTAAACAATCGGTTGAGTTGACTCCAAGTGATCGCTGGGTAGATGAAGACTCACAAAGCCGCACCTCCGAAGTGTTTAATAAAACCAAGCAATACTTGTCGTTAACGGTTGCCATTGTCGTCGTAATGGCGGCGATAACACTGGTATTAACTTGTCAGCATTATGTATCGAGCCGACGTCAAACTATCGCGATGCTAAAAAGTTTAGGAGCGCAACGTCCTTGGCTAATTCGTTGGTTAAGTTTACAAATTGGTAGCTTATTCGCCATTGGTATCATATTGGGTTCACTGATTGGCGTATTACTTGAAATGGTATTGCGCATTCCGTTAACGGATGTTTTACCTGATCCTTTACCTAGTTATGGGTTGATGCCGTTTTTGTTATCCGTTGGAACCTGCTTAGCGATTGGTATTCCTGCGTTAGGTATTCCTTTGATTGGATTATTAAACACCTCGGCCGCATCAGTCATGCAACCGAGCCAAGGTAACATTCCTCAAAAAGCATGGTTATTGATTTTATTGCCTTTTGCTTTATTGATGTCGGTTTACGGTAGCAACATGTTAGTTTGGATAGTGCTAGCGAGTATTTTAGTGCTATTTGCGATCCTCGGTGTTATTAGCTTATTTATGGTTAAAGGTTTGCAGCACTTACCTGCATCGCCGGCATTGAAATTAGCATTAAGTCGCATTAACCGTTCTTCTATCGCTAGTGGCATTCAATTTGGCGCACTGGCTTTGTCATTAATGCTGATTGCAATTATTTGGCTAGTACGTAGTGATTTATTAAGTGATTGGCAGCAAACGCTACCTGAAGATGCACCTAATGTGTTTGCGCTTAATATTGCCTCTTATGAAAAAGAACAATATTTACAAGAGATTGATGCTAAGGCGTTAAACCGTTCAGAAGCTTACCCAATCATTCGAGGTCGTTTAAGTGAAATAAATGGTGTCGAAGCGAAAGAGTATGCTGAAGGTGAAGATAAAAGTGATTCGCTACGCCGTGAATTGAATTTCACATGGGCGGAAACCCTGCCAGAACGTAACGATTTATTAGAAGGTGAATGGGGCGAAGCCGGTACAGTTTCTGTTGAATCTGATGTGGCTAATGATCTTGGCTTAAAAATTGGTGATTCCTTAACTTTTGTGATCAGTAGTCAAACCGTCACCGCCAAAGTGAATACCATTCGTAAAGTCCATTGGCGTGAAATGAAGCCAAACTTTTACTTCATTTTCTCATCAGATGTGCTCAAAGACATTCCAGGAACTTGGCTCGTCAGTTTTAAAGCACCAGAAGGGAATAAAGCTCAAACCGATGCTTTCTTAAATAAAATGGCACGCGATTTTCCAACCGTGAGTTTAATGGATATTCGGACTATGGCTGGCAAAATTCAAGTTCTGCTGACGCAAATCGTGTGGTCGATTACCGTACTTGCAGGTTTAGCTGTGATTGCCGGTTTGTTGTTGATATTCACATTATTGCGTTTAAGCCTGTCACAGCGACAAGATGAAATTCGTTTATATCGAACACTTGGAGCGAGTAAAAAGCGCATTAGTAGAACAGTGTGGTATGAATACGGGATTATGGCTTTGATTGCTGGTTTGGTGGCAAGTTTTGGCGCAGAGTCGAGTGTGGCAAGCTTAATGAAATGGGGCTTTGAACTTGATCCTAATTGGCACTTTGCTTTGTGGGTAACGCTTCCATTGCTTGCATTTTTAACTTTAGCACTAGTACTACAAACGTTGATTAAGCAATTACTTATTCCTGTAAATAAAGCTCTATGAATAAAAAATGCAGTTATCCACAAAAACGGTGGATAAATATTGGGATAACTTCATTGTGAAAAATAACCAATCTGCTTGTAAGCCACGACAGGGTTTACTTAGCGGATTTTGGTTATTCACAACATCGATTTTTGGTAAAAGTGAATAGAATCGGTCAAGCAATTTTTTAGATTTTTTTACGCATAAAATTAGCAGAGTTAGAACCAAAGTGGTGTAGGTAAAACCGATCAACAATTTACTTGTATGATAAGGATATTTCCTATTTTTTAACCAGTTGGTAGCACATGTTTAAAATTTAGCTCGAAATATCCGACTAAAGTGGTAGGGTATTACTCGACTCAAATATATTCAGTTCTTTAGCCTTCTTGATCTGGCATAAAGACGTTTGTTGTAGGAATGATTGATTAGCTATGGCTTCTCCACATATTGGTATTATTGGTGGTGGTATTGCAGGGGCAACAGCCGCACTGCACTTTGCTGACCTTGGGCTTCAAGTCTCTATTTTTGAACAAGGAGCAAGTCTTGTGGATGGCCCTCCTATTTGCCATTTGCATGCTGGTGGTAACTTGTATCGTGAGATTTCACAGCAGCAATGTGTGCAACTTCTGAAAGAATCGATTGAAACGGTTAAGTTGTATAAGCACACGATGAATGTTCGCCCAACCGTTATCGCGGTTCCTACCCAAGATAAAGGCCAACCAGAAGATCTACTTCCTCGTTTGCAAGTGATTAAACAGGCTTATCAATCACTGGTTGAACAAGACGCCAGTAATCAAGTGTTGGGTGATCCGCAGCGCTACTTTAAGTTGTATTCACAGCAAGAATTAGAAGCTCTAGCGCAATGTGACGTACCAGAAGTAGACTCTCTTACCGACCAAAGCTTAGATGAATGGATGATCCCATTTGCTAAAAGCGTAGATCTTAATACTTTAAAATTTCCTGTGGTTTTAGTGCAAGAATATGGGCTTAGTGTGTTCCGTTTATCGGCCACTGTGAACCTTGCGTTAGCTCAGCTTCCAAATTGCCAAATTTATACCAATACTCAGGTTATCGGTGTTCAACCGAAAGACAAACAATGGGTCATCAATTATAAATCCAATAATAAGCATTCAACTGAATTGCCTGAAGCGATAACGGTCGATTATTTGATCAATGCCTCTGGCTATCAAACAGGTGTGGTCGATGATTGGGTTAAAGCGCCACGTTCACGTTTAGTGGAATTTAAAGCGGCTTATGTGACTCATTGGCAAGAAGGGAACGCGTTATGGCCTGAAGTGATCTTTCATGGTGAGCGAGGTACACCACAAGGGATGGCACAGTTAACGCCGTATCCAGATGGTTATTTCCAATTACACGGTATGACAGAAGACATCACGTTGTTTGAAGACGGGATAGCGCATTCTACAGATGAAAGTTCTCAGCCTAAATTGCCTGAATACCTCGTTAATAAGATCATTCATGGTTGGAGTAAAGAGCAGCAAACCATCCGAACTAATAAAGCAATAAAACACATGGCGCAATTTATTCCCAGTTTCGCGAGTGCCACTTTAGGTGGTAAACCATTATTTGGCGCACAACAAATTCCCGGAACCGACATTACGTTACGTGCAGCCAGTGTTTCTTTTGCCGGTGATAATTATGCTCGTATGGAAATTGTTAAGGCTTCATCTGCGCTAGAGGCTGCACAACAAATCGAGCAGCAGATGCGAGAGTGTGGATTTTATGACGAACTTCATCTCACCAAACAAAATATTTCCTCACAACTCACTATTGAGCAAGTTATAGAAAAAGCCTGCACATTAGCTGAGCAAAGAAGCTATCCGACGGCGCTGGCTAAAGTGGGTGGAGTTAAATAACGTCACTAGATGATTTTTGGATTAGGTGATCTTTTGTCTCTATTTGGATATTTTTATATAATTAATCTACAATGAGAGTATTCAATTTGTTGTAGGAGGCAAAATGGATACTCAACTAATCGAAAAGAAATCGAGTACCAAAGCGATGGCTACGGCAGGTTTTAAAGCTGCTGAGCAAATCATGGATGGCTGGGGTTGCACGACCAAAGATAAACAAAAGATCATGCGCATAGCACCGTCGACTTATCATAAGTTTAAGGCTAATCCTGAAACTGTTTCTTTGGATAGTGATCAATTGGAACGATTAAGCTACATCGTAAATATGCATGCTAGCCTTCGAATCGTGTTTGATAACCCTGAAAACGTGAAAGGGTTTATGGCGCTAGAAAACCATAATCCATATTTCAATGGAAGATCACCATTGTCGATTATTCGTGATGGTAAGTTTGCGCATATTTATGAGGTGTTTTGTCGTATAGATTCGTTGCGTTCAGGATTATGGGGGTAAACGTGACTTCTGTCGTTCAAGGTTTTCGTCTTATTCCATCTAAATACCCAACGATTAACCTTTTTGATGATGTTGCGAATGAGGATGAATTTGCAGCATTGTATGAACTGCAAGCATTAACCAATCCACGCCTTGCTAATGAGCTTGGGGATATGTCGCTTTTAGATCAAAAGGAAATTCCATTTCATTGTAAAAGAGGCCGCAGTTACGCCATCGCAGCCTTTACCCATATCAATCGAGATGGCTCACGCTTTGCTAATGGCCAACACGGCATGCTTTATATTGCTGATGATGAAAAAACCGCTACACGAGAAGTTCAATTCCACCAAGCAAAGTACTGGAGTAATGTTATTGGTCTCAAATATGACCGCATTATTTTTAGAACTTTGAAGTTTACTTTTGATGATTCAAACTGCGTTGATATAACCGACAAGGCTATGTCTGATTTAATATACGATCCCGATAATTATCTAGCCGCTCAGAAATTTGGCCTAGAGATCTATATGAATAGGGTTGAAACGACCGGCATTAAATATAATTCTGTTCGATCGGATAAAGGAGTTTGTTGGGCTTTGTCTACCCCTTATGTTGTGCAGGATGTTATTCAATGTTCTCACACAGAAATGGTCTGGAATGGTAGTGACATTAAGCATGTAGATAAAATTAAACCGATGAAGCTTTAACTACAATTTCACTTCACTCACCACCGGACAATGATCACTTAAGTGATCATTCAAAGCTTCTTGTCTCGTAAAGGTTATCTGCTGTGTACCTTGTGTATGGTTGGCTTGGCTCACAATGATGTGGTCAATTAGACTAGGATAGCGATAGAGTTGATTGGGCTTACGGTTTGATTTCACTTGACAGATCGCAGGTGTCATTTGAGTTGCTAGTTTTGCTTGGTCATCCAATCCATAGGTTAATTGTTGCCACATCCAGTCGCCTTTAAAAGCTAGGTTGTGGTTAAAATCGCCCATTACAATGAAACTTTCCTGACGGTTTACTCGCCTTGTTAACCATTGATTTAGCTGCTCTGCTTGCTCAGATAATTGTCGACAAGAACGTGAACGTTTTTTCTTAGTGGGGCAGCCACTTTTTAAATGTACCGACAATAAGTGTATATCAGGTTGGTTGGCCTGTTTTAATACAATATAGGCAGCAAAGCGCAGTTTTGAATTCGGTAGTAGTGAAATATCTTCAGGATCAACAATGTTTGCTTGGTTTTCCATTAGCCAGTTTTTAGATATTGCAAATCCAGTATATTGGTTGATATCGGGAAACTGAAGATTGGAATATTGCGGTTTAGCGCGATCGGATAAATAAACTTGGTATTCATGGCCAACTACTTTTTGAATTGCTTCTATAGAGTCGACTTCTTGAAAGGCAAGAATAGCTGGTGAGATTTGATTAAACTTGTTGTTGAGCCTAGAAAAGTCTTCTGAATCTCTTTTACTTTCTTTGATTGAGTGGCTTGGGTTCGTGGTCAGCCATTCTATGTTCCATGTCGCGATATTGAGAGTACCGTCTTTTAATGAAGCTGCTGGAATAGGTAGAGAAACGAGACTAAAAAGCCAAAGATAAGTGAACCATGTCCATTGTATTTTCATTTATAGATCGTCTCTTACAAGTTTCTAATAACCATTTCACTATGAGCCTAAAATTTAACATAGTTAAATAAATATGAGCATTTATTGCACAGATTATTTTTCATTTTGTGAGCAAAAGGACTTGCAAAAAAAGATCTTTTTATTCCTCCGAGATCTATTGATTTAGATCAAGATTGCTTAGCGAAGAAAATCGATAATGACACAACATATTGTGTTTTTCGATTTATTTTTGTCTATATCATGATTGTTTTTAGGAGGCAAGGTTAGGATGAGTCAGTTAATTGTTATAAAAAGGGATGGCTCACAAGCCTTGTTTCAACAAGACAGAATCGTGGCTGCAGTACTGAGTGCAGCAAATAAAGCTGATGAACAATTAAAGGAGTATGCCGAGCAATTAGCCGCTTGTGTTGAGCAGCGTTTAACTGAGACTCAAGCTGACTTTCCTGATGGTATTCATATTCAAGATATCCAAACCATGGTGGAAAACTATTTGATGCAAGGTGAATACAAATCACTAGCACGCCATTATATTGAATATCGTCATGACAGAGATATTGCTCGTGAGAAAACCAGTTCGCTAAATAAAGAAATTGAAGGTCTTATTGAGCAGAACAACACAGACTTGCTCAATGAGAATGCTAATAAAGATGGCAAAGTGATCCCAACCCAGCGTGATTTGTTAGCGGGCATCGTGGCTAAGCATTATGCGAAACAACATATTCTGCCACGTGATATCGTTCATGCTCACGAATCTGGTGATATTCATTATCACGATCTCGATTATGCTCCATTTTTCCCTATGTTTAACTGCATGTTGATTGACCTAGAAGGTATGTTAACGCGCGGTTTCAAAATGGGTAATGCCGAAATTGATACCCCGAAATCAATCTCTACTGCCACGGCTGTTACCGCGCAAATTATCGCGCAAGTTGCTAGCCACATTTATGGTGGTACTACGATTAACCGTATTGATGAGATTCTTGAGCCTTACGTGCTCGCAAGTCACCAAAAGCAATTAAAACTCGCTCAAGAATGGGATATACCTAATCCACAAGAATTTGCTCGAACTCAGACAGAAAAAGAATGTTATGACGCGTTTCAGTCTTTGGAATATGAAGTGAACACCTTGCATACCGCAAATGGGCAAACTCCATTTGTTACCTTTGGTTTTGGCTTAGGGGAATCTTGGGCGAGTAAACTCATTCAACAGTCTATTTTACGTAACCGTATTGCCGGTCTCGGTAAAAATCGCAAAACAGCGGTTTTCCCTAAATTGGTATTTGCAATTCGTGATGGTTTAAACCATAAACCAAGTGATCCAAACTACGACATTAAACAGCTAGCACTTGAGTGTGCGACTAAGCGTATGTACCCAGATATTCTGAACTACGATAAAGTCGTGGAAGTGACCGGTTCATTCAAAACACCGATGGGATGTCGCAGCTTCTTAAATACTTATGAAGAAAATGGTGAGTTAATTCATGATGGCCGGAATAACCTAGGTGTGGTTAGCCTGAACTTGCCTCGTATTGCAATTGAGGCGCAAGGTGATGAAACGCGTTTTTATGAAATATTGAAGACTAAATTAAAACTTGCTCGACGTGCATTAGATACTCGTATTCATCGTTTAGAAAATGTAAAAGCACGTGTTGCCCCAATTCTTTACATGGAAGGGGCATGTGGTGTTCGTTTAAATGCTGATGATAACATTGCGGAGATTTTCAAAAATGGTCGTGCATCAATCTCATTAGGTTATATCGGTGTACATGAAACGGTTGCAGCACTATTTGGTAGCGAAAATCATGTCTACGATGATGAGAATCTGCGCTTAAAAGCACTTAAGATCATCGACTTTATGAAGCAGCATGTTGAAGCTTGGGCAAGCGAAACGGGATATGCATTTAGTTTGTATGGTACGCCAAGTGAAAACTTATGTAATCGTTTCTGTCGTTTAGATGCTAAACAATTCGGTGTAATAGAAGGCGTGACGGATAAAGGTTATTACACCAATAGCTTCCATTTAGATGTACAAAAGAAAGTGACACCGTACGATAAAATCGATTTTGAGATGCCATACCCTGGAATCTCAAGTGGTGGTTTTATTTGTTATGGCGAGTTCCCTAATATGCAGCACAACATTGAAGCGCTAGAGAATGTTTGGGATTACAGCTATAGCCGCGTGCCTTACTATGGCACCAATACTCCAATTGATGAATGTTATGAATGTGGTTATACCGGTGAATTTGAATGTACCAGCAAAGGCTTTACTTGTCCTAAATGTGGTAATCACGATTCAAGTAAAGTGTCAGTAACGCGTCGTGTATGTGGTTATTTAGGTAGTCCAGATGCAAGACCGTTTAATGATGGTAAGCAAGAAGAAGTAAAGCGCCGCGTGAAACATTTATAACTATACTCACTAACTTCAAAAAGACGCAGCATAAACCCTTAAGCTGCGTTTGTTGTTTTAGATGTGTTATACCCATCGCATTAATTATCTAATCATCTAATTACTTTGATTGGTATTATTTTGAATTTGGAAGCGAATGAACATTTCTCAGTATTATTCTGTTGATGTTATTAATGGCCCCGGCACTCGCTGTACTTTGTTTGTGTCTGGATGTGTGCATCAATGCAAAGGCTGTTATAACCAAAGCACATGGTCGTTGAACTCTGGAATCAGGTTTACCCAAGAAAATGAAGATGCGATTATTCGTGACTTGCAGGATACTCGAATATTTCGTCGTGGGTTGTCGTTATCTGGCGGCGACCCTCTGCATCCACAGAATTTATCGGCGGTATTAAAGCTCGTTAAGCGAGTGAAGTTAGAGTGCCCAGACAAAGATATTTGGATGTGGACGGGTTATACCTTAGCTGATTTAACAGAATCACAAAAAGAAATCGTGGATTACATAGATGTCTTGGTAGATGGTAAATTTGAAAAAGAACTGGCTGATCCTAGTTTGCAATGGCGAGGGAGCAGTAACCAAGTTGTGCATTACTTGACGGAAAAGCGCACTACTTGATGATAAAACAAGCATTAAGTGATATTAGAGTTAGAATATCGACGAGAGTTTTAAAATCTCGTCGATTTTTTTTTGTGTGGGTGGTAATTTAAATTTTTATTAACTGATTAGCACAGGGTTGTGTATTCATGCTTTCTCATCTATCCGCTCCGCAGCAAGATCCTATATTGTCATTATCCGTGGCATACCGTAACGATCCTCGTCCAGAAAAAGTAGATTTAGGCATTGGTGTCTATAAAAATAGCCAAGGTCAAACCCCCATAATGGCGGCTATTAAACAGGCACAAACTCAACAAGCTCAAGAACAAACGACCAAAGCGTATGTTGGCTTAGCAGGTTGTGAAGAGTTCAATCAATGTATGGTAGATCTACTGCTTAAAGATACTTCGGCTTATTCTCGTGTTTCGGCGATTCAAACTCCAGGTGCAAGTGGAGCATTGAGAATGCTGGGTGATCTATTGAAAATTGCAGAGCCAGAAACTACGGTGTGGATCAGTAACCCAAGTTATGTCAATCACCGTCCTGTTATGGAAGCGGCCGGTTTGAAAGTGCGTTTCTATCATTATTTCAATCCTGAAACACGTCAGGTGGATTCTACTAGAATGCTTGCAGATCTTGCTCAAGCAGGGCCTAAAGATGTGGTTTTATTGCATGGTTGCTGCCATAACCCAACAGGAGCAGACATCAGCATAGATGATTGGAAAGCGATTACAGAATTGTCCCAGAGAAATGGTTTCACACCGTTTGTGGATATTGCTTATCAAGGTTTTGGTGATGGTTTAGCGCAAGACATTGTTGGCTTACAACACATGGCTAATAATGTAGAAGAAATGTTGATTACAACATCTTGTTCGAAAAACTTTGGACTATATCGTGAACGAACTGGCGCGGCGATTGTTATTGGTAAAAACTTACAAGAAGCTAATAATGCTAAAGGTAAACTACTGACGTTAGCTCGTTCGACTTATACCATGCCGCCAGATCATGGAGCAGCATTAGTGAAAACGGTATTGCAAAATGAGCACCTGACTCAGCAATGGAAGGCCGAATTAGTTGAGATGCAACAACGTTTAGTTGGTTTAAGGCAAGCGCTGTGTCAAGAATTACTGAATAGTCATAAAAATGATCAATTTGAGTTTATAAAGTCACACAAAGGTATGTTCACTGTGTTAGGCTTTTCGCCTGAACAAATGACGCAATTGCGTGAAGAGTATGGAATTTATGGCGTCGGTGATGGCCGTATTAATATTGCAGGTTTGCAAGAAAAAGACATACAATATGTAGCAAATGCGATAAACACTCTGGCTCAATAGGCCATATGTACAAAAATAAAAGGTTATTAAACATGAAAAAATGGGGCTTTTTTCTTCCTGCACTAATGTCTGTTGTTATGGTTGGTTGTTCAACAACGCCTGAACAACCAGCAGATAAACCAGATACAAGCAAAGCTGAAACGACTCAACCGGAAAATGCGGCAACGACTCAGCCAGCAGAAAAGCCAGAGTCAGAGCTTTCGCCTATGGAGAAACACCCAAATGTGAAACCTAAGCCAATGCCGACGGTGAAGCCAAAGCAACCAAAAGCACCTGAAACGGTTTCTGTTGGTGAAAAAAATGCTGACGGCAAATTAATTTTAGGTCAAAAAGAGTGGGTTCATATTGAAGGTTTAGATGTCAATGTGGTTGCACGTATCGATACTGGTGCAACAACGTCCTCAGTCAGTGCGATTGATATCGTTGCTTTTGAGCGTGATGGAAAAAAATGGGTGAAGTTCAAACTTGCTCATGATGGTAAAGAATCAAAAGAATTAGAGCTACCAGTGATATCAACTAAATTTATTCGTCAATCAAGTTCAGATGAAACGTTTGAACGTTATGTGGTTGAAGGCTGGATCAAAGTCGGTGACTTAAAAGTAAAAACCCCATTTACGCTAGCGGATCGTACTCACATGGATTTTGGATTGTTACTCGGTCGTAGTTTCTTCCGTGATGTAGCGATTGTCGATGTTAGCCGTGAATTTGTTCAACCTAAAGTTTCATTAGACGCGAGCAAGTAATCACTGTATTTCATTATTACTTGTGATGACGAGTTCTAAAGCCTCCAGAGTTGGGGGCTTTTTTCTATCTGTGCTATTTATGAGGAAATGAAATGTTTAATCAAATTGATCATATTGCGATTATTTGCTCTGACTATTTAAAGTCTAAGCATTTCTATTCGGAAGTTTTGCAATTTAAGATCATAGAAGAAACTTATCGTGAAACGCGTGATTCTTATAAGTTAGATTTACAAGTTTCTTCTACCACTCAAATAGAACTGTTTTCTTTTCCTAACCCACCAACACGAGTTGACTATCCTGAAGCTTGTGGGTTACGTCATTTAGCTTTTTCTGTCGATGATATCGAGCAATGTATTGCTTATCTTGAGTCACATAATGTGGTGTGTGAACCGATCCGAATGGATGAGCTTACCGGCAAACACTTTACCTTCTTTAAAGATCCTGATGGTCTACCACTAGAACTTTATCAATCTTAAGCACTGGCGGATCTACTATGTTAAAACCGATGCAAGCGTTAATGGTACAGGGTACAACTTCCGATGCAGGAAAAAGCGTGCTGGTGGCAGGGCTATGTCGCGTGTTGATGCGCAAAGGCATTTCAGTTGCCCCATTTAAATCTCAAAATATGGCATTGAATAGTGCGGTAACAAAAGATGGAGGGGAAATTGGTCGAGCACAAGCATTACAAGCTTTTGCTTGTGGTGTTGAGCCTAGTGTCCACATGAATCCCATTCTCTTAAAACCCAATACTGATATGAAAGCGCAGATTATCGTACAAGGTAAAGCGCTACCAACAGAAGCAATTTTGGGCAACCTATCTTATAAAAATTACACCATGCCTTACGTGTTAGATTCTTTCGCCCAACTGAATCAGAAGTTTGATTGTATCTTGATTGAAGGTGCGGGAAGTCCAGCAGAAATTAATCTGCGAGAAAATGATATTGCTAATATGGGGTTTGCAGAAGAAGCCGATGTTCCCGTGATCATTGTGGCAGATATTGATCGAGGTGGTGTGTTTGCGCACTTGTATGGCACGCTTGCGTTATTATCTCAATCAGAGCAAGACCGGGTGATTGGGTTTGTAATCAACCGTTTTCGTGGCGATATTGAACTGTTAAACCCAGGATTAGATTGGTTAGAACAAAAAACAGGTAAGCCAGTGATTGGAGTATTACCGTATTTACATGGTTTAGAGCTTGATGCAGAAGACGCTGTTGATAGCCAACAAACAAAAAATGAGCAAACTAAGCTCACTGTATTTGTGCCAGTTTTACCTCGCATGAGTAATCACACTGATTTTGATATGTTTAAACATCATCCGGAGATTGATTTTCAGTTTCGTTATCAAGGTCAAAGTCTGACGGGAGCAGATCTGATTATTTTACCGGGTAGTAAATCTGTACGTGCCGATCTGGATTTTTTACAGCAACAAGGCTGGCACAAAGAGATTGAAAAGCATTTGCGTTATGGCGGTAAATTAGTCGGTATTTGTGGTGGTTATCAAATGTTGGGGAAAACTATAGCAGATCCTGATGGCATTGAAGGACCCAGTGGGACTGCCGATGGACTAGGTTATTTAGATATAACAACAGAACTCAAACCCCATAAATCATTAATACAAGTAACAGGCACTATATCTTTAATAGAAGGAAAAGTCGCTCCTATTATTGGTTATGAAATTCATGCAGGTGAGACGCTTGTTGATTTACAGCAACCTATATCAATAAACACTGATTCAGGTGGTAAAAAATATGATGGTGCTATATCGGATGATGGTATGATCTTTGGTACTTATTGCCACGGTATCTTTGACGCACCACAAGCCTTTACACATATTGTTGAATGGGCATGGGGAATTGATTTGCAGCCAATTACTAGCCGTGAGCATCAGCAAATCAAATCGCTGGATCGTTTAGCAGATAGTATTGAGCAAGATTTAAATCTCGCCTTACTTTGGCCGGAACTATTTTCTAGATAAAGTGATGTTAAGATTTTTAAGCCATAATGAATATACTCAAGTGAATTCTGCATTTTGAAGTTACTTGGGTATAAACACCAACGTAGAGACTGCCATGAAAAAAATATTCACGAAAAAACCATTCATGAAAAAGTTAGCACTTTGCACTTTAGGCTTATCGGCTTTGTGTTCATCACTCCAAGTGCTTGCGGCTGACATTAATGTTTATGCGGCATCATCAATGACGGATGTCATGAAAGAGTTAGGGCAAAAGTATCAAGCTGAAACTGGTGATACATTAGTACCTGTGTTTGCCGGCTCATCCACCTTAGCACGTCAAATCGAGCAAGGTGCACCGGCCGATGTGTTTATTTCAGCAAACCCGAAATGGATGACTTATCTTGAAGATAAAGGCATGACGACCAACGATCAAGTTATGGATCTGGTAGGTAATAGCCTAGTTTTGATTGGTTCTGAAGAGGTAAAAAATGCGCAAGTCGATGCGGGCACTTTTAAAGAATTACCCAAGTTATTGGGCGAACATCGCTTAGCAGTAGGGGAAACCCAAAGTGTTCCAGCAGGGATGTATGCAAAAGAAAGCTTTGAAAATATGGGCTTATGGTCAGTTTTGTCTTCTAAAATCGCCCCAAGCAGCAATGTTCGTTTAACGATGTCATTAGTTGAACGTGGGGAGGCACCATTTGGTGTTGTTTATAAAACCGATGCATTGATGAGTAAAAAAGTTTCCATTATTCAAACTTTCCCAGAAAGTACCCATTCACCGATTGTTTATCCAGCGGTCGCGTTGAATGATAAAGCGACGAGCCAAGCTTTCTTTAACTTTTTAAAAAGCCAGCAAGCAAGCGACACATTTATAAAGTACGGGTTTACGCCGCTTGTCGCTCATTAATTCGTGGCCCCATGAGCTAACTACTTCAGAATCAATAGAAGGATAACCAGTGATCTTGTCTGATTACGAAATTAGCGCCTTATTACTTAGCTTAAAAGTTTCCTCAATCGCAGTTCTCTGGTTACTGCCTGTTGGGGTTTTCTTTTCCTGGCTGCTTGTTACCAAGGAATTTTGGGGTAAAAAGTTACTCGATAGTTTGATTCACCTCCCTTTAGTTCTTCCTCCGGTTGTGATTGGTTATATGCTCCTTTTAACCATGGGTAGAAAGGGCGTTATTGGGGAATGGTTGTTCGATACCTTTGGTTTAGTGTTTAGTTTTAACTGGAAAGGTGCCGCATTGGCATCGGCAGTCGTGGCTTTACCGTTAATGGTGCGCTCGATTCGATTAAGTCTTATGAATGTTGATCCTAAACTCGAACAAGCTGCTAGAACGCTTGGAGCATCGCCATTTCGAGTATTCATGACAATCACGTTGCCGTTGGTATTACCGGGGGTGATCACCGGTGCGATGCTATCATTTGCTCGTAGTTTAGGGGAGTTTGGCGCCACGATCAGCTTTGTGGCGAACATTCCTAATCAAACACAAACTTTGCCATTGGCGATGTACAACTTTATCCAAACGCCCGGTGCGGAGTTTCAAGCTGCTCGTCTATGTGTTATTTCGATAGTGATTGCGTTGTTATCTTTGCTTTGCTCTGAATGGTTAACTCAAAAAACACAGAAAAGACTAGGCGTTTCTAGTGCTTACAGTACTCGTACCTCCAAGAATGGAGGCCAAGCATGATTGATTTAAATTTTAAGCAGCGTTTTCCTGACTTTGAGTTAGATATCCAAGCTCAGGTACCGAGTTCTGGAATTACCGCTATTTTTGGCCGTTCAGGCGCAGGAAAAACCAGTATCATCAATGCCATTAGTGGATTGAAAAATCCAGATTCTGGATCGATAAGTATTAACCAACGAGTATTGTTTGACTCACAACAAGCTATCAACCTTGCCATTGAAAAACGAGATATAGGTTATGTGTTTCAGGAATCTCGGTTATTTCCTCACTATAAAGTGAAAGGCAATTTACTCTATGGTGTTAAAAATCAGGCTTATTTGGGCAAGAGTGAGTTACCGCGTAACTTTAATCAAGTGGTTGATCTTTTAGGGTTATCTGAATTATTGGATCGTTATCCAGCTGATTTATCGGGTGGCGAAAAACAACGCTGTGCGATAGCGAGAGCCTTGTTGTCAGAGCCCAAAGTATTGTTGATGGATGAGCCATTAGCATCTTTAGATTTGCCGAGAAAAAAAGAAGTAATGCCGTTTTTAGAATCGTTAGCGCAAGAGATTCAAATTCCAATTTTGTATGTTACGCATAGTCTGGATGAGATTCTTCACCTAGCAGACCACATGCTATTAATGGATTCAGGTAGAGTAGTTGATTCTGGCGATATAGAGAGGATGTGGGCATCAAGTGCATTTAAACCTTGGCATGATGAAGCAGATTTGAGCACGATATTTAAAGGTGTCATTAAGCAACATCACCAACGTTATGCACTAACGTATGTAGAAATTGCGCCAAGTTGTGGTGTTTGGATGTCGGGTATTGACGCTAATGTTGATGAATCCGTTAGAATTCGTATTCACGCCAGCGATGTATCGTTAACCTTATCAAAATCAACAGACACATCGATTCGGAACATCCTGCCTGCACAAGTTATAGAACTCGCGCCAGTGACGGACCCTGCGTTGCCTGTTTCGATTTGTTTAGCGATAGGTGAAAGTGAGGTTGAACATTATCTTTGGGCCAATATTACTGCTTGGGCCTATGAAGATTTACAGCTTGAGATCGGGCAGAAGGTATATGCACAAATCAAGGGCGTGAAAATGACTAACAAAGATATGGCAATTCGAAAATAAACAGCACTACAAAAAACTTAATGGCCTGAATGGAAACGTTCAGGCCATTTTTGTATTTGTAAGGTTAAAATACCAGTGGCACGCTTCTTGAATTACTTTTATTAAGTGTTTAACACAAGGAGCAACAACTATGTGGTTATCATTATATTTTTCATCATTAAATGACGTAATGGATGAACATAAGGTCATTTATAGTGCAAGTCCTTATGGTATGCCGGTTGTTGTGCACCATATTGATGCAAATAAGCAGGCAGGGGCTAAAGTTGACTTGCTTGTAAAGTCAGAGACGTTTAATGCGTAAACTCGACCAGCAACTCATTATCTTTAGCGACTTAGACGGCACCTTACTTGATCATAATGATTACAGTATTGATGCCGTTGTTCCTGTTCTCAACAAGTTAACTCAGCGTAGTGTTGATGTTATTCCAACCACTAGCAAAACCTTTTCCGAACTGCAATTCATCATGCCTAAGTTAGGTTTAAATACTCCTTTCATTATTGAGAATGGAGCTGCGGTGTTTATTCCTAAAACGATACTAATGTCTCAGCCTGAAGGTACTGAATCGATTCAAGACTATTGGCAAAAATCCTTTACTCAGCCACGTAGTCACTGGCAAGCATCTATTGAACAAGCTAAACGCCAATTTGAAGGATGCTTTAGTTTGATGACCGAGATGTCGGCAACTGAAGTTGCGGAGCTAACGGGCTTAACTGAAAAAGAAGCACAACGTGCATTGCAACGTAACTATAGTGAGCCGATTAGCTGGCATGGCAGCGTTGAACAAGAACAGTGCTTTATCGAGTTTATGCAGCAGTGTGGTGCAACAGTATTAAAAGGCGGCCGCTTTTTACACATCGGCGGCTGCGCTCAAAAGGGCATCGCAATGGAGTGGCTTATGAATGTTTATCAGAGAGATCTTTTACAACAAACAGGACAACAGAAAGATTGGTTTAGTATCGCGCTAGGGGATAGCGGTAATGATATCAGCATGCTCGAATCAGCGGATATCGCTGTTCGTATTCGTTCAGAGCATCATGACTTTCCGATTCTTTCTCGTGAACAAGGGGTAATTGATAGTGATAGTTATGGCCCAACGGGCTGGGCAGAGTGTATGAGTAAAATCTTAGAACTGAATCAGTAATATAAATATACCCAAGTATGAAGAATATATACCCAAAGCAATTGGAGTTGCAGTGAGGCGACAAGTGAATGAAGCCCCATGAGAATAGCTTGTCTATGTGATTGGGGAGAATGAACGCCGACAACAAAGCTGCAGCTTCAAGTACTACGGGTATAAACAGACTTTAATTTCGCATGGAATGCAGGAGGCATCATGGCTGACTTTTATCAAAACGGTATCGTGACAACATTACACAACTTGTCTGAACGGCCAGTGGAAGAATTGGAAGCAGAGCTCATGTCATTTGCCGACCAACGTTCCATGGGATTGATTCTACCTTCTTTATTTTCAGAGTTAGAAGGCGAGGCGCTTCCAAAAATTGTCGAAGAATTAAAGAGCGTTCCATACTTATCTCAGATAGTAATTGGCCTAGATAGAGCTGATGAAGCGCAATATAAACATGCTTTATCTTTCTTTAAAGATTTACCTCAGCATCACCGCGTTTTGTGGAATGATGGGCCTCGTTTACAAGCTCTAGATAAAGAATTAGCAGCGTTAGGTTTAGCCCCTAAAGAGCTAGGGAAAGGCCGTAATGTCTGGTATTGCATGGGTTATGTTCTGGCTACAGGGAAAGCTGAATCAGTTGCACTGCATGACTGTGACATTGTCACTTATAAACGTGATTTATTGGCACGTTTGATTTACCCCGTTGCCAATCCGCGTTTTAATTATGAATTTTGTAAAGGCTACTACGCACGAGTCGCCAATGGAAAAATGAATGGCCGAGTGGCACGTTTATTGGTGACGCCATTATTAAAAGCGCTTAAACGAGTGACCGACCAAAATGCCTATCTTGATTATATGGATAGCTTTAAATACTCATTAGCAGGTGAGTTTTCATTCCGCCGAGATGTACTGAGTGATATTCGTATCCCAAGCGATTGGGGATTAGAAATCGGTGTGTTGTCAGAAATGCATCGTAACTATGCTAGCAATCGTCTATGCCAGGTTGATATCGCTAAAACTTACGATCACAAGCATCAAGATTTATCTTTAGATTCCACTGATGGTGGATTATCTAAAATGTCGATCGATATTACCAAATCTCTATTTCGTAAACTGGCGACCCAAGGCGAAACCTTTAATACCGAAGGCTTTCGTTCACTTAAAGCCACTTACTACCGCATTGCGCTCGATTTTGTTGAAGCCTACCACAACGATGCCTTAATGAATGGGTTAACGTTGGATGTTCATCTGGAAGAGAAAGCGGTTGAAATGTTTGCCCAAAATATTATGACCGCAGGGCAAAGCTTTTTAGATAACCCTATGGAAACGCCATTTATTCCGAGTTGGAACCGCGTCGTCAGTGCCATGCCTGATGTCATGGAACGATTAAAAGAGGCGGTAGAATTAGATCAACAAGAATTCGGGGGCTAAGTATGACATCATCAAATCTATTAGCGGATAAAATTTGCCATCATTTAGACGTGATCTACCAAGGTATAGAATTACCAATTGAGCATAAAACATTAGCCAATCAACTAATAAGTACCATGCGTCTATCTCCTAATTTAGAAACTGCTATGCCAATGGCGGTATCGCAATCTCTGTGGACTGAGAAAGATACCATCATGATCACCTACGGCGATAGCTTGCTGCAAAGCGGTGAAACGCCTCTGAAAACCTTAAAATCCTTTCTCAATCAATATTGTCAGCCTCACATCAATGGCGTGCATATTCTGCCTTTTTTCCCATATAGCTCAGATGATGGTTTCTCGGTGATTGATTATTCGAGTGTCAATGAAGGCTTGGGCGACTGGGTAGATATTGAAGCGATTTCCAGTGAGTTTAATTTGATGTCAGATTTAGTGATTAACCACTGTTCAGCAAGGAGTGCTTGGTTTCAAAATTTCATGAAGAGCGAAGGTATTGGTCATGATTATTTTTATACCGCTGCACCCGATATTGATACCAAACAAGTAGTGCGGCCCAGAACCTCTGATTTACTCAAAGAAGTGGAAACCGCGCAGGGTACCCAATATGTTTGGTGTACTTTTAGTCATGATCAAGTCGATTTTGATTTCCGTAACCCAGAAGTATTAAAAGCCTTTGTCGAGATCATTCGTCAATATATCGATCATGGTATCCGCACCTTTAGGCTCGATGCAGTGGCCTTTTTATGGAAAGAACTTGGCACGAGCTGTATCAACCTCGATCAAACCCATGAAGTGATCCGTCTATTACGCAGTTTGATTGAACAAGCCTGCCCGCAAGCGATCATTATTACTGAAACCAACATCCCTAACCATGAAAACCTGACTTATTTCGGCAATGCCAATGAAGCGCACGCCATATATAACTTCTCGTTGCCGCCGCTACTGGTGAATACATTAATTACCGGCAACGGCGATCATCTTAAACGTTGGATGATGGGAATGCCTCCCGCACAGCAAGGTACGACTTACTTTAACTTTATTGCCTCACACGATGGAATCGGGCTTAGGCCAGCAGAAGGGTTATTACAAGAAAATGAAATTAACGTATTAGTCAATACCATGCAATCGTTCGGTGGTTTGGTGTCATGGCGTACTACAGAAAATGGTGATCGTAAGCCCTATGAAATTAATATCGCCTTATTTGATGCCCTGCAGGGTACGCAAGCAGGGCCTGATAAGTATGGTATCGACCGCTTTATTTGCGCGCATGCGATCATGTTGGCAATGGAGGGCATTCCGGGGATCTATATTCACAGCTTGCTTGGTACGGGAAATGATTACGATAAAGTGGAGAACACCAATCAAAATCGCTCGATTAACCGTCATCGCTGGGAATTCTCGCAACTGCAAGATCTACTGTCCCAACCACATACTCAACATCATCAGGTATTAAAACGCTTGATGCATTTAATCGAGCTGCGAACTGAGCAAGCCGCTTTCCATCCCAACGCGGTGCAATTTACACTACATCTAGGTGGACAGCTATTTGGTTTCTGGCGTCAAAGCATGGATAGAAGGCAAAGCATTTTCTGTGTCAGTAATATTAGCCTTGAGACTCAGATATTAAACTTAGCTGATATGAACTTGATCCAAACTGATAATTGGAAAGATCTATTAAGTGGACAAGAAATCACAGAATCTTTAGCTTCGATAGAATTAAAACCCTATCAAACCGTTTGGATTGCCAACTACAAATAAAAATCACTTCGCTGCTGTCTATTGTTGTATTTCATTAACTAGGGTAGCGAAGTGATGCTTAGGGTTGTGGTTTATAAACCTTTATTGATGTGCGATAGCTTCTTATTTACGTTAAAAAATTTCGCGTGAACTTTTTGTACGCCAAATTTTTTTAGGCGAGCTGAGTGCATATCTAAATAAGCTTGTGCAGAAGCTTTATCTTCAAATAAGTATATTCCGCCGGCTTCTTTTTGTTCTTGATTTTCAGTCCAAATTTTACTGATAAAACCTGGCTCTTGATTAATTGATTCCGCTAAGTCTTGGAGCGCGTCAGACATGTCATGGCCAAATGGACCTTCAAAAGAAAAATGAACTTGTAGTAGTGTGGTCATAGATATCTCTTTAATAGAGTTGTAGTTAACTAATAGTTTGTATACGCATATATTAATAGCAAGGTATCTTGATGAAATCTACGTTTATAATTGTTTATCTAAAGGGTCTTTACGGATCTTATCTACCCATTGATTAGGTGTTAAACCAAACATTTTTTTAAAGGCAATTGTAAAATTAGCAGGGTGATGATATTGAGCATCATAAGCGGCTTGGGTCACTGTACAATCAGTCAGCTTTAGCTGCTGTTTTGCAAACTCTAATCTTTTCTGTCGTACATAACTTAAAACTGTTAAACCTAATTGTTGTTTAAATTTAGTTTGTAAGCTGCTTACACTTAATGCGCAATTTTTAGCAATTTTATCTAAGCAAAGTTCCTCATTTAAGTGTGCATTAATGTAGTGAAGAATGGATTTCATCTCATCTTGAAAATTATGTGCAACAGGAAGGTTTGAAGTATGAGAACTTTGTTTATTCAATTGCGGAATCATTACTTCAAATAGTTGTTGAATTAACATTTGAGCTTGCAAGTCAAACTGTTGCAAAGGTAAGAAAGCTTTAGGTGGTGAGGTCGAAATTAAGCGTTGAGCGGCCTCTATGATTTCGTCGGTTAATTGAAATGATTGATGGGCCAAATGTTGTGATAAAAAATGATTTAATTGAGATGCTCCAATTGAATTAACTCGTTGTTTGAACCATTTCGGTTCGAGAATAATATTCAATTTTTCTATATGATTATGTTCATTAATGCGTCGATGAAAGGTAGATTCTTGCTTTAAATTGACGACTAATCCAATACCGTTTTGAGTTTGAGAGGATTGAGAAGAAAGATGAAAGGCTTGATTGTCATAACCAAATGCTAGCTCTCCTTCCAATAATAAGGTGAAAATGACACTTGCAGGGGTACTCGACATGGTATTCATTGCCATCCACTCATCCGTTTTCCCACCATGTAATATGAAGCCAGTAGGGGATTGATAAGATAAAAATTTCCCTGTGACTAAAGGGGTTGTGTGGCGCTCCGAAATAACGGCGTCTTGACCATGCTGAGTCACTAGTTGAGTAAAAACCACAT
This sequence comes from Vibrio algivorus, assembly GCF_002218005.2. Classification (GTDB taxonomy): domain Bacteria; phylum Pseudomonadota; class Gammaproteobacteria; order Enterobacterales; family Vibrionaceae; genus Vibrio; species Vibrio algivorus. The sequence continues at coordinate 620,232 of NZ_AP018679.1, read as the reverse complement.
GACTAGGTGTCGTTAAACGATGGTTATTATTCTTACCTAGACCCATTATGATCATCCTTCATGATTTCTTATTCCTCATAAATCAAATGCGATTTTGCATAAGTATATTTTCTTCAATTCCTTGGCATTCACTATATCATCATTGCGAATGATTATCATTTGATTGTTTGTCTATAAAGGAATTTTAAACATGGAAACAACATTCAAACTTAAAGCAAAAACTTTGAGTATAGGCATCACCTCCCTTGGATTCAGTTTTATTTATGGCGTTAATGCCGCAGAGATGAAAGAAGTTGATTCTGAGTCTCAAACACATTTTGAAGAAGTCACGGTCTGGGGAGCAAAAGTATCAAGCAGTAGTCAGCAACTAGGTTCGGATGATCTATCCCTTAAACAAGCTGATCATCTTTCTGACTTATTACGTGATATTCCAGGGGTTGACGTGGGTGGTACTCATTCGGTTAACCAACGCATTAATATTCGTGGATTGAATGAATCAGATTTGGATATTCGATTAGATGGTGCTTCACAACATGCCAATATGTTTCATCATATTGGCAACCTAACCATCAACCCAGACATCATTAAGTCTGCCGATATTCAAGTGGGTGCAAACTCGGTGACATCGGGTGGCTTAGGCGGTTCGGTGTATTTTGAAACCAAAGATGCTAAAGATTTACTTCGCTCTGGTGAGCAATACGGTGCAAGGGTATTCGGAGGATATGGCAGTAATGCTTACTCACAAGGCTCTTTAACGGCTTACGGGCTTTTAGGTGATCACTTCGATGGCATGGTCTATGTCTATGGTATTGATCGAGATAATTTTGAAGATGGAAATGGAGATGAAACAATAGGTTCAGACGGTACGATAGGGAATATGCTGGCAAAAATAGGTTGGGATATCAACGACAGCAATCGACTTGAGTTAAGTTACGATTACTATCGAGATAAGGGTGATTATAGTCCACGTCCTGATATGTCAGGTTCGGCTAACCACGGACTTTCTGATCAAACCTTACTACCAACGAAGTATACTCGTAATACGTACACTCTAGGCTATCAAATTAATAATGGTTCTAGATTCCAGCTTGATTCAACACTCTATTATAACCAAACCGAAATTAATCGTGATGAATCCAATATTACAGTAGGTTGGCCTGCTGATCGTTTGACGGATAATACAGCAACAAACACGAACACTGGTGCGAATGTAAAGGCGCAATCTAATTTCACGGTGTTAGGTTTAGAAAACCAGCTCACGTATGGTGGTGAATATAACCAGCAAAAAAGTGAAAGTGAATATGGCAGTAGCTATAACATGAGCGAAAAAATGACAACATCTGCTTTATTTATTGAAGAAAAACTTTATTTAGTTCCAAGTTTTTCTGTGACTGCTGGTTTGCGTTACGACTATAGCCAACGAGATGCAGTAACTGGTGATGATTCATTTGACCAACTGGGTTGGGGCTTAGGTGCTGAATGGGCGGTAACTGAACATTGGACATTTTTTGCCTCATCTCGTAGCTTGTATGAAGCACCAGAATTACTTGAAACCTTTGTGAAATACCAAGATGTAACAACCTTAGATTCGAATGTTAAACCTCAAACTGGCATGAATACCCAAGGTGGTTTTAAATTCCGTTATCAAGCTGGCAAACATTTTGTTGGCTCAAACTTTACAGTATTTAAAACCCAATTAGATGACTACTTGGTACAAGAATATCAATCTTCTACTAGTGGTTATTTAATTACTAATGATGGTGATGCTGAAATCACCGGGTTTGAAGCAAGCGTGAACTATGGTTATGACATGTTCAACTCTAAACTGTCGTATTCGAAGTCTGATAATGAAAATAAAACCAATGACACACCTATATTATTTAATGGGCGTAGTTCTGATATGGGTGACAGCATTGCACTTAATTTAGATTACCTTGCAGTGGATATTGATACTTTGTTTGGATGGTCATCACAATGGGTGCTTGAAGAGGATAATGTACTCTCTGGTACACCAACGAAAGATAGCTACGATGTGCATAATATATACGCACAATGGGTGCCAACTTACGTTGATGGTTTAACTATTACGGTTGGTATAGATAATATCTTCAATGAAGAATATGCCTCACATGCTTCTAGGACTGGTTATGCTCGTGGTATCGATTTAACCGATTATGAGCCGGGTCGAAATTATAAAATCTCAGCTGCATACCAATTTTAAAACAACATAAAACTAAGAGGTAATGATGTATTTCGTTGCCTCTTAATTATTGATATTAAAGAGATAATTATGATGAAGCTATGGGCAAATGTTGAGACAGTGAAAGCAGAAAAGTATCAAACCGTTATGGCTAGACATTTTCAACGAAAAGTTGAGGTGGTATGGAATGAGAATGAAGCCTGTGTGTATTTTCCAACTGGAATAGGGTATTTAACGGTAACGGACAATTTACTTCAAATCCGTTGTGAAAGTGAAACAGAAGAAAAGCTTAAGATAGTTCAATCTGTTTTAGAAAGTCATTTTCATCAATTTACTCACCGAGAAAATTTAGCCTTGGAATGGCATACTTTAAAGTGACGTAACAAATAAATCGATCGTAAACTTATGTTCATTTTGGTTGTTAAAAGGTATCTTAGCGTCTTTATAAAGAAACATGAAACAAGAGGTTTATTGGAATGAGTAAGGCAAAAATCGGCATTGTTACCGTCAGTGATCGTGCGAGCCAAGGTGTGTATGATGATCTTTCTGGGCAAGCGATTATCGATACTTTAAATGAGTACCTGACTTCGGAATGGCAACCGGTTTACCAAATCATCCCAGATGAACAAGACCAAATCGAAGCGATGCTTGCTAAAATGGTTGATGAAGACGGTTGTAGCCTAGTGGTTACCACTGGCGGTACTGGCCCGGCAAAACGTGATGTGACGCCAGAAGCCACAGAAGCGGTGTGTGATCGTATGATGCCTGGTTTCGGTGAGTTAATGCGAGCGGAATCACTCAAATTTGTTCCTACGGCAATATTATCACGTCAAACGGCCGGCCTACGTGGCAGCAGCTTAATTGTAAACTTACCGGGTAAACCAAAATCAATCCGTGAATGTTTAGATGCAGTCTTCCCTGCAATTCCTTATTGCATCGACTTAATGGAAGGGCCATTCCTAGAATGCGATGAAAGCGTAATTAAGCCGTTTAGACCGAAAGCGAAGTAGTACTACGTAATAAAATTACCCTTTGGATTAATAGTAGAAAATCTATTAGTCCAAAGGGCTTTTAGTAAAGCCAAATTTGCTACCAATCACATGCGTATATAGCTCTTTTTTTACCGCACTTCTTAATTTCTTCTTAAACGCATTTCACAATTAACTCGCTAAATCCTGCTCACGCTTTCTACATCGCATAAAATTTGCTAAATGCTTTAAAAAAACATCATTAGAGTATCTTATGATGATAAATGAATTGATTAGCAGTGAACGTGTTGAAATAACCTGTGGGTTTATCCGTGTTTCTTGCTAATACACTGTTATAAAACCAAGGGAGAGACATGGGGAATCCAATAATAGCAAATGATCCAAACAAACATGTGGCGCCTAAGAATTGTGTTACTCCTCGCAATGTGATCTTTTGTGCATATAAAGCTAATTGGTAAGGCAATAGTCTATAAATAGGCTTACTAATTAAGGATATGTGTCATGTATTTCTGGAACATTGAAGCGCTTAAGCGCCGAATAGGTTCAAATCTCTTAAATGAAACTGATAGGTTTATATACGCTTTCATCAATATTATTTTTGGTGTTATTGCGTTTGAATTTTTTTATGTGTTCATGCCGGAAAATCCTTCAATATATGACCGATTAACGTCACTTTTAAATATATTAATAGTCGCGGTGGGTACTTATTTGGCATACAAAGCAAACGGTGCGGCCAAAGGTGAAGATTTCTTAGGGCGTTTTTTTAGTTTGAGTTTCGTCGTAACCATTCGTTTTAGTGTATTGTTAATGCCAGTTCTTATAGTTTTATCTATTTTTGAATCTTTGCTGTCAGGTTACGGCGAAGGTTTTACGAGCAATCTATTACAAGTGCTAGTATTCGCCTTTTGGACTATCTTATTGTATGCAAACATTATTAAGCACATTATCCAAGTTCGCGCCACATAACAAACTACGCAAGGAGATTCGCAAGTTAGCCATTTGTGGTTTGCATTAAGTTCGGTGATTATGGTGTTATGCGATGAGTAGGTTTGTTGCTCACCTTTTAGCAGGGCGTTGTTAGGCTTCAAGGAGTATTTCGATGAAACCTGTAGATATAGGAAAAGCATATGATCAAATTACTCATCTCTGGGAGAGTAATAGATTTAATATGAATAATGGTATCGAACCGCATAAAAGGGCAATAACCTTTACGAAAGAGCGTGGAAATGCCTTAGAAATTGGATGTGGTTGTACAGGACGTTTTATTGAACTTATGAAAATTGAGGGCTTTAAACCCTTTGGTATCGATGTTTCAGAAAAGATGCTTCGTTTGGCTAGCGCTAAACATCCTGATGTTGAGTTTGTCCAAGCAGATATTTGTGAGTACAAGTTACCTGTAAAATATGATTTTATTACTGCTTGGGACAGTATATGGCACATTCCATTAACTGAACAACAAAGTGTTCTAACTAAAATCATAGATAGCTTAAATGTTGGTGGAGTATTTATTTTTTCGTTCGGTGGTACAGCAGAGGCTGGCTCACATACAGATGACTTTATGGGACCTGAGGTCTATTACTCTTCGCTAGGAACGAGTGGCTTTTTGAAGTTGTTCATAGACCTTAAGTGTAATATCAAGCATTTAGAGTTTGACCAATATCCTGAGTTACACACATACCTTATTGTAGAAAAAACCTAATAAGGGCTATGGCGTCAATAGCTAAATTTTAATTCTATTTTCATCCCACATGACGCCATCTCTAGCATCAAATATAAGATGACAACGATCTTTCTCACATAGGCAATAATTGTATCTAAATCTGTAGTAATAAAAGACGTAGCGCCTTATAGCATTTGCGGTGGTAATCCAGCAGTTCACATTAAACAAATGAAATAATCTAAGTTAGGGATATAGATAGTGGATATATTGATTTATATAGTGACAGGATTGATTGTTGGAGCGACTCTGCTTCCTATATCTCGTCATCCACATTGGATTGTTAGAGGAATGGACTTTCCTCGGATGCAGCTCGCAATCTGTGCCGCATTACTGATATTGCTGCAACTGAGCACTCTTAACCATTCTGAGCCTCAAACTTGGTTAATTATCATCACCACAACACTATGTTTGATTTGGCAGCTTTGGTGGATTTTGCCCTATACCAAACTATGGCCAGTTGAAGTTCATGCAAACCAAACCGTCGATGCAACTCGTCAACTTAGTATCTTAACTGCTAATGTGCTGACTCCGAATAGAGATGCCCATAAACTGGTTGAGCTGGTAAATCAATATCAGCCTGATGTACTGGTGACGCTTGAATCGGATCAATGGTGGGAAAACCAATTAGAATGCCTTGAAGCGGATATGCCTGAAACCATGAAGTGTCCCTTGGATAATCTTTATGGCATGCATGTGTATTCGAGATTGCCATTGCATGAGAAAGAAATTGCTTACCTAGTTGAAGATGATATCCCATCGATGCATACGCTTGTAGAGTTGCCGACTGGTGACTTGGTGCGAATGCACTTTCTACACCCAGCGCCGCCAAGCCCCACTGAAAATCCAGAATCAGCAGAGCGTGATGCCGAATTAATCATAGTCGCGCGTAGTGTGGGAGATAGCGATCAGCCAATCATTGTTACCGGTGACTTAAATGATGTTGCATGGTCTCGAACGACCCGTTTATTTCGCAAACTGAGTGGATTACTTGATCCTAGGGTAGGTAGAGGAATGTTTAATACTTTTCATGTGAAATATCCGTTACTTCGCTGGCCGCTAGATCACCTTTTCCACAGTGAGCACTTTACCGTTCAGAGCATCCAAAGATTGCCGTCTATTGGTTCGGATCACTTCCCGTTGTTTTCTCGTTTGGCTTTCACACCGGTTAAAGGTAAAGGGCAAGATGGTTTGAGTGCCGATCAGGATGATAAGGCATTCGCGACGTCGATTACCCAGTCTCAGAATGTTACTAAGGAAGATGTGCCTACACCCGCAATAAAATAGAGTGGTAAGTTAATAGCCATATTTTTGTGCTATGGCTATTAACTTATTCTTATTCGTTATTTTTTTTCACACTAAATAGCAATGCGGGTAGAACCGTTAGGCTATAAATCAGCAAGAACCCAATCGCAATGGTGAGTAAGAAACCAATACTGAACATACCGCGATGATCGGCCAACAGTAATGAACCGAAAGTCACAATGGTCGTGAGCGAGCTTAATATAGCGGCTTTTGGTGTTGAGGATGAATAGAAGGCTTTTACTGAACCTACCTCACGGAAACGTTCCACAATATGAATACCGTTATCTACGCCTAAACCGAAGATCAATGGGATCACTATGATGTTAGCCATGTTAAGTGAAAAACCACTCCAATGGGCGACAGCCATGGTTGATAGGGTTGTCAGCAGTAGTGGAATAAAACTCAGTACTACATCTCTCTTATGCTTCAAAGCAAACAATAACACTAGCGCAATGAGGGCTAATGAATAGCAAGTGGCCTGAATGAAGGCTTGAGTAATAATTTTGCCGACTTGTTGCTCGGCGACTGGGCGTCCAGTGGCATTAGGTGCAACTGCCTGTACTGCATCAATAAACCTATTTAACTGTTTTACATCTCTCATATCGCCAGATGGATAAGCAACTACCAATGCGTAATCTTGATTGTAATAACGCTGAGCAAGCTGTGTTGGAATGTCATCAAGAGTAGCGGGTGACGCTTGCATCATTTGCATAAAACCTTGCTGCATTTGAGCTAAAGGTTGCAGGGCTTGCAGCGAAATCGCCTGATAAATTTCAGGTTCCTTAGCCGTTTTTAACCAATTCAATGTGTGGCTTGAAAGGGCATCTTTATAAGGTGAGGTTTCTAGGTTTTGTGCAAGCTGTATCGGTGTGATGCCTTTAGCTTCAGGCGATGCCGGTCGATTCATCACTTGTGACAATGTCACCAACTTGCTGTTGCGGTCTTGAGGCAAGAAGGAATTAATTGACAGTGCATTGCTGACTTCAGGGAGTTTGGCAAGTTGTTGTTGCCACTGTTGTGCTTGTGCCGGCGTTTTTGCCAACATCATCATTTGGTAGCTTGAAGTTAAGCCTTGTTGCTGGATTTCTTCTAGGGTGTTTACTGATTCTGATTTTGGTGACTTAAGCACTAAGGTTGAGAAATCGAATTTCATTTGGCTAGCACCAATTCCCGTGATTACCAACAATACTAACGCAATTCCAATCACTAATTTATGATGCTCAACTAGCCAATAACCCTCATCGCTATGCTTTTGTTCCATGACTTTTGGTTTGCTTTTGGGGTAGCCAAACAGGAAGAAAAATACTGGGATAACGGTAAAAGTTGCCACTAAGCCCATCAACATGCCTGCGGCAGAAATAATACCGAGTTCGGCAAGCCCAGTATAAGCGGTAGGGGAAAAGCCTAAAAAGCCGATTGCAGAAGTTAAAGCGCATAAACTGAGTGGGGTTAATGTTTCGCGAATAGAGGTGAGTAAGGTGGCTTGGTTATTTGCATGTAAGCCTTGTTCTTCACGAATGCGTAAACAAAAATGAATAGAGAAGTCGACACCTAGACCGATGAACATGACCAAGAACACAATGGAAATCGTATTGTAGTTGCCAACCAGCCATAAACCTAGAGCAAGCGTCCAAACTAAGCCTACAATCACCGCAACATAACTTGCCGCGATAATGCGCAGTGAGCGAATACCAAAGCCTAAAACCACAATTAAGCCAATTAAAGACATAGTGCCGGCTAGTTTTACACTGTGGTTTGCATCTTTAATTTCATCGAAATCTAAGGCGGTTTGTCCTGTTAAGCGAATTTGAACGCTCGACACATCATTATATTGGCGAATAATGTTCTGCGCGGTTTCCATGATGAAGCGGTTAGGCTCTTTTTGAGAGCGATCTGGTTCGGCATTAATCGAAATGATTTGATAGCTTGTGTGTTTATCTTCAGGAAAAAGTAATGAAAACCAGTTTACACCTTGAGTGGTTGTATCTTGCTGATGATTCACTGGTTGGGTTGAATCAGCGACTTGATTCAATGCTTGTATTAATAAACGTGCAGCATTGTCATCCTTGGACTCTATTGCTTGATTAAGCTGAGCCAAGAGTTGTTGAGCCGATAAATCTGGATCGATTTGTGATTGGCTCATGCTAGCGCGTTGTAGTCTTGGCATTAATGAGGTTAGGTTTTGCGTGAAACTTTTAAATTCCTGGTCGGATAAAAACCATAGCGCTTGTTGTTTTAGCCAAGGTAGTGTCGACGGTGCAAATACATCTTTAAAGCTAGGTTGCTTTGAGAAATCGTTGGTTAAGCTTTCGGTGATTTGCTGAACTTGTTGGCGATCATCGCCAGACACTACCACCACAAGAGAGCTTTCCGAGTCACCAAAGGCTTTGGTCGTTTTATCTAGGTTATCTCGCCAAGGGGCATCTTGTTTGACTAAATGATTGAGATCCGAATCAACGGAAAAGTGTTTTTGGCTGTATATCACACTGATATAAGTAGTAATGCAGATAAGTAATAGGCCAATCCAATAAGGCCACGATTGAAGTGTAAATCTTTTTGTATGAGGATCTGAGTTGGAATGCTGAGAAAGAGTCATGGGCTTCATTAGAGGGTCTTTATTGAGAATAAAAGAGTATACAACCTATTTTGAGCGGAGAAAAATTCGTGATGATTATGTGTTTCTATAAGTTATTGATATGGTGATGGTGTTATTGGTGGGGGGTTATGAAGTTAATAGTGAAGACAATAAAAAACGCTGACATCGGTCAGCGTTATTTTTATCAACTATAGAAGCCTTTTGTAATTAAGCTTGTTCTGCAAAGATTTCCATAAAGTCTTTTTTCAAGATAGGGTCACGGCGTGCTTTTTTAAGCTGCTTAACCATATCTTTTACGCAGTTCTGTAACACTTTATCTAGTAGGCTTGCGCGATACTCTTGTTGCTCTTCTTCGGTCATATCGTCACGCATTTTTAGAGTTTCGAACTCTTGCATGAAATCAATAGCGGCAAAAGTTTGGCCGACAGAAATCAAAGCATGGAATTGCTCGAAATTATCTAAAATGTTCTGAGCACTGCCTGGTAGATCATCCCAAACATCACGAACGGCTTCTTCTGAAACCTCATGAATTGAAGTAACCATAGGTACCGCTTGCTCTGGTACTTGCTCGAATTCGATAAGGTGGCGAAGCTCTGGTGAATAAGTGCTTAGATCAATGGCTTCCACTGACTCTTCTGTAACATTTGCTTCTTGTTGTTCTGACATAAGGAAACCTCATTTAATTCTGCACAATCGTGCTGCTAAGCCTGCATTATGGATAAGCTTGCTACGAAGAGCAACTGATCTCAAGTTCATGTGCCCAAGAAGGCGGCAGATTTGAATATTGATCATACTCTGGCTGATCATCATAAGGGTTTTGTAGCAAGATAAATAATGTTTCTACTTCAGAGTAGTCTCCATCTTCTGCTTTATCGATAGCGATTTGAGCGAGATGGTTGCGAAGAATGTATTTAGGGTTGTGAGTTCTCATTTCTTCGCAGCGTTCAGCATCGCTTTGTGTTTCTAGAGTTAGTCGCTGCTGGTATTGCCCTAACCAGATTTTCGCCGCTTCACGATCTAAGACTAAATCGATTACTGGCTGAATGCCTTGGCTATCAAGCATAGAAAGCTGACGGAAAAAACGAGTGTAGTCGACTTTGTTTTTGGCTAGTAGAGCGAACATCTCACCAAATAACTCAGGATCTTGTTCTTGCTTGGTTTGTAATCCAATTTTCTGACGCATCAAACTGCTGAATTCACGATTGAGTTCTGGCTCATAAAGTGCGAGAGCTTCATCTAAATCGCTTCGCTCAATCAATGGTGATAAGGAGTGAGCAAGGGCAGTTAAGTTCCATAATCCAATATTCGGTTGATTGGCGAAGGAGTAACGACCTTGGTAATCAGAATGGTTGCAGATAAAGCTTGGGTCATAGTTATCTAAAAATCCAAATGGACCGAAATCGAAAGTTTGCCCTAGTATCGACATGTTATCGGTATTTAATACTCCATGTGAAAACCCAAAAGCATTCCATTTGGCAAATAATTGAGCGGTAGAAATAACCACTTGTTGTAGCATGGCCACGTAAGGTTTTTCCTGTTGTTGGCATTCGGGAAAATGATTGCTTAAAGTATGTTCAACAAGCTCTTTAAGTTGTTCGTGTTGACCGGTATAAAAGCAATGTTCGAAATGACCAAACCGAATATGACTTTCAGCTAGGCGAATACAAATTGCACCTGTTTCAGTTTTTTCTCGATAAACTAGCGTTTCACTATTGATTAACCCCAGCGCGCGCGTGGTGGGAATACCTAAGTGATGCAAGGCTTCAGAACACAAATATTCACGAATGCTAGAACGAAGAACTGCTCGGCCATCGCCTTGGCGAGAAAAGGGAGTTAAGCCAGCACCTTTGACATGAATGTCGTAGCGACGCCCATCGTTTGCTTTGATTTCTGCCATCAATAAACCTCGACCATCACCTAGATCGGGGTTGTAATAACCAAACTGATGGCCGGCATATTTCATCGCAATAGGTTTAAATTCTTCAGGAAGTGTAATACCTGAGAAAGCATCAAGCATTTCTGCATTAGGCTCAGTGGGTAGTTGGAGTGATTCAGCAAATTCGCTGTTCCAATGAACCCAATGAGGATTGCTTAACTGTGACGGTGTAACCTGTTGGTGTAAGGATTCAGATAATCCATGAAAATGATAACTAAACTGTGCGCTAGACCAAGATGACATAACGGAATCCCCTTTATTTTGTCTAGATAAATTAGCATACTTACTTGGGTATATAACACCGAGAGAAATTAAGGTTAAGCAATACTCTTCACCTCATTGCCCATTTTGATTGAAATGGGAGCCATTAATTTATTATAAGGATTATCAGTGACGTCAGTTTTATCGGCATGGTTTGTTGGTTCTATTATTTATTTTGCCGTGATTTTATCTGCACAAGCTGATGAGGAGATCCGATCTCGAGCCCAGCAAAATTTTGCCACCGCAGTGGTACTAACTGATAGCGATGCGATTCAATTTGGGGTGCAGAATTTTAACCCTAATTCCATTACACCATTTAATAATGATGATATGGGAGACGATGATTCTCTTGATTTGAGGAACAAAGTTGCCGTCACTAGTTTTCCTTATTCTTGGGAGCTAAATAGCCCAAGCCCACAAGTCAAACATGAAATTGCCGTTCGTGCTTCCTATGTCCATTTTGAAAATAAAATATCTCTAGACAGCCGACCTGATTTGCCTGCCGATAGCGACGTTAATGAAGTTTATGATGCTTTCTTTGAATATCGCCTTATCTACAACATTACCGATTCTTGGAATATTAAGTATGGTTTAGGTAATCATTTTATGTATTTCAAAAATAAGCATTCTTATAACAGCCGAGAAAGTGAGCAGTTAAAACCTTTTTTAGATGGTTATGCCTATAATACATCGAGCCGTTCTTATATTGCTGAGCCGAACATTGAGTTGAATTACGAGTTGAACCGAAAATGGGGCTATTGGAAATACACATCATCCTTTAACTACTTTTACGGAAAAGTTTGGGATAAAAAGCGTGAATATGATTTTGGTAACCCGAAAGGTTGGTACATGGTTAATGGCTTAAAAGCGAATTATAACCTAACCAATTGGGATGGATACATACCCTCAGCTTATACTAGCTTTAAGCGTATTGATTTAAAGGGAGATCCTGAGGCTTCCTTTGGTACGGACAACTATTACGAATTTTCGGTAGGGCTACTGCTGACGCCGCCTATATTTAAAGACTACATCGATAATGTCGGAATCGGGATTAATATGAATTACGGTAGTGCCTTAAAAGGTGGAAGTTTGGTTTTATTTTTTAATGAGTAAAGATCGCATAGTCGATATGTTTGGATTAAGCTCCCAAAGGGTAAGTTCAAACAAATGATGTATAGAGAATTATAAAGAGGATAGAGCATTGGGATTTTTGTCGAAGTTATTTGGCGGCAGCAAAGCGCAAGTCAAAAAAGAAGTGGAGCCAATTGAGTACAATGGCTTTTTAATTTATCCAGAACCTGTCGCAGAGGGTGGTCAATTTCGAATCGCTGGACAAATAACCAAAGAAATTGATGGTGAGGTTAAGAGTCATCGCTTTATACGTTCAGATGTATTGTCTTCTGAATCAGATGCTTGTGAATTAATGGTTAAAAAATCAAAAGTGCTTATTGACCAGTCATCGGGTGATGTTTTTTAATCTAATTGAATGTTTAATAGGCATTATATGGTGTATCACAGGAAAGTTTCCTAAACAAATGCATGGCGTGCATATCAGGTATGACCTGTTATTGTGATCAATCTGTTGTTTTTTTACGTCATAAGAGTGAGAATCGTCAAACTTAGAGTTATATGTCATATAAAAATGTTTTTTTATTACATTGAACTTACGGTTACTATCGTTAACGATTATCTATCAGATACGAGGCCTTTACGGAAAGGTCGTGCTCTGAAATAAGTTAATAATGGTGAACTACAAATTTATCGTGCCAATGTTCAAGGAATAGCTATGCAGATTGGTGTACCAAAAGAAATACTCGCAGGTGAAGCGCGAGTTGCTGCCACACCTAAAACGGTTGAGCAGCTTTTAAAACTAGGCTTTACAGTCGCAGTTGAGTCAGGAGCCGGTGCTCTTGCCAGCTTTGACGATTCAGCCTTTGAAGCCGCAGGTGCTTCAATTGTTAATACTGAAGAAGTGTGGAACTCAGGTTTGATCCTGAAGGTAAACGCGCCTCGTATTAATGATGAAACAGGAGTGGATGAGTTTGAACTTATTCAAGAAGGTGCAAGCTTAGTTAGCTTTATCTGGCCTGCTCAAAATGAAGAATTGCTGAATAAACTAGCGACTAAAAATATTAATGTTATGGCGATGGATTCCGTGCCGCGTATTTCTCGCGCGCAATCGCTAGATGCATTGAGTTCAATGGCAAACATCGCGGGTTACCGTGCGGTCGTTGAAGCTGCGCATCAGTTTGGTCGTTTCTTTACTGGACAAATTACCGCTGCAGGTAAAGTGCCACCAGCGAAAGTATTAGTGGCAGGTGCTGGTGTTGCAGGTCTTGCTGCAATCGGTGCTGCTGGTAGCCTAGGTGCTATCGTTCGTGCATTTGATGTGCGTCCTGAAGTAAAAGAGCAAGTCCAGTCAATGGGCGCTGAATTCTTAGAAGTTGATTTCAAAGAAGAATCTGGCTCTGGTGATGGTTACGCGAAAGAAATGTCTGAAGCATTCAACAAAAAGGCTGAAGAGCTTTATGCTGAGCAAGCTAAAGATGTTGATATCATCATCACAACGGCATTAATTCCGGGCCGCCCAGCGCCAAAGCTTATCACCAAAGAAATGGTTGATAGCATGAAAGCAGGTAGCGTGATTGTTGATCTTGCTGCTGCTAATGGCGGTAACTGTGCATACACTGAAGCTGATAAAGTAGTGACAACACCAAACGGTGTAACAATTATTGGTTACACTGACATGGTAGGTCGTTTACCTACTCAATCTTCTCAGTTGTACGGTACAAACCTTGTTAACCTTTTAAAACTGCTTTGCAAAGAGAAAGACGGCAACATCAATATCGACTTTGATGATGTGGTACTTCGTGGTGTGACAGTTGTCAAAGAAGGCGAAGTAACATGGCCTGCGCCACCGATTAAGGTATCAGCGCAACCACAAGCTGCTGCAAAACCTAAAGCTGCACCAGAACCTAAAGTTGAAGAGCCTAAATCACCGTTTAAGAAAGTGGTGGGAATGGTTGTTGCTGCCGGTGCGTTTGCTTGGATTGCAAGTGTTGCTCCTGCTGCGTTTTTAACTCATTTTACCGTGTTTGTTTTAGCCTGTGTCGTCGGTTATTACGTGGTGTGGAATGTTTCACATTCACTGCATACTCCATTGATGTCGGTAACCAATGCTATTTCTGGCATTATCGTTGTCGGTGCATTGTTGCAAATTGGACAAGGTAATACTTTGGTTTCTATCTTGTCTTTCATCGCTGTATTAATTGCGAGCATTAACATTTTTGGTGGCTTTACCGTAACCAAACGTATGCTTGAAATGTTCCGTAAGAAATAGGAGTAACATATGTCTGCAGGATTAGTACAAGCGGCATACATTGTTGCTGCCGTTCTTTTTATCATGAGCCTTGCTGGTTTATCTAAGCAAGATTCTGCTCGCGCTGGTAACTACTACGGTATTACTGGTATGGCGATCGCGTTGATCGCGACGATCTTTGGACCTGAAACTGGTGGTATTACTTGGATCATCATTGCGATGGTTATTGGTGGTGCGATTGGTATTTTCTACGCTAAGAAAGTAGAAATGACTGAAATGCCCGAGCTAGTGGCGATGCTACATAGCTTTGTCGGTATGGCAGCTGTTTTAGTTGGCTACAATAGCTACTTAGACATGGGTACAATGACGTTAAACCATGCTGAACATGTGATTCACCTAGTAGAAGTATTCTTAGGTGTATTCATCGGTACAGTAACCTTTAGTGGCTCTATTGTTGCCTTCTGTAAGCTACGTGGTTTGGTTTCATCTTCTGCGATGAATATTCCTCATAAGCACAAATGGAACTTACTAGCTTTAGTGGCTTCAACTCTGTTAATGATCTACTTCGTTAACAACGATGGCAGCATGTTAGCGTTAATGGTTATGACAGCGATTGCGTTGGTATTTGGCTACCACCTTGTATCATCAATTGGTGGCGCGGATATGCCAGTTGTTGTGTCGATGCTGAACTCATACTCAGGTTGGGCAGCAGCAGCAGCAGGTTTCATGCTAGCAAACGATCTACTTATCGTAACCGGTGCTCTAGTAGGTTCTTCTGGTGCGATTCTGTCTTACATCATGTGTAAAGCAATGAACCGTTCTTTCATCAGCGTTATTGCTGGTGGCTTCGGTGCAGCGCCAACCTCAACATCAAGTGATGAAGAGCAAGGTGAGCACCGTGAAACAACCGCTGAAGATGTGGCTGAAATGCTGAAAGACTCTAAGTCAGTGATCATCACTCCGGGATATGGAATGGCGGTTGCACAAGCTCAGTATCCAGTTTACGAAATTACTGAGAAGCTACGTGCACAAGGTGTTGAAGTTCGTTTTGGTATTCACCCTGTAGCCGGCCGTTTACCGGGTCACATGAACGTATTGTTAGCAGAAGCGAAAGTGCCATACGATATCGTATTAGAAATGGATGAGATCAATGATGATTTCTCTGAAACGGATACGGTTCTAGTTATCGGTGCAAACGATACGGTTAACCCAGCCGCTCAAGAAGATCCAAACAGCCCAATCGCAGGCATGCCTGTATTGGAAGTTTGGAATGCGAAAAACGTAATTGTCTTTAAACGTTCAATGAACACAGGTTATGCCGGTGTACAAAACCCATTGTTCTTTAAAGAAAACACGCAAATGCTGTTTGGTGATGCTAAAGCCAGCGTAGATGCGATTGCGAAAGCGCTGTAATTAATACTATTTGTTAATTAGCAAGCTTCACAATAAAACCAGTTGCTGAAAAGTGACTGGTTTTTTTATGGACCTTTATACTGCGTCAGCTTGGTTTGAAAGGTGCTTACATTCCTTCGCCAACCTTCCTTGCCTAAAGGTTTGGATGATAGCTCTGAATTCTGCATCTTGAAGTCACTTGGATATATTTACAACTAGGATCTTAAAAATGTAACGGCTGCAAGGCTTGTCACAAAATCAAGCCATCGAACGCATAGAACACGGCAATTGTTAATAAAAAGTGGTATTTTCTTTGCCATCTTTTGGTTGTAGTCGTGTCCTGTCTTAAATAAGGTTGGTGCCGTGATCCAGTGGAACACACTTAATTTTCGTCGACGCTTACTGGTTATTATGACGGTATCAGGCTTATTTGAGCTTTTGGTACTGACTGCCGCAGGCTTTAGTTATATTAAACATACTCAACAAAGTGATTTAGCTCAAAAAGCTAAAGAAGTCTCCGTTTTTCTTTCTCGTTCTCCAGAAGTCATTCAATTAATTCAAACTCGTCAAGTGGGTGAGCAGCAGAAGAAAATGCGAGATCTCACAAGATTGATCGGTGCTGCTTATATTGTGGTGGGAGATAAAAACAGCATTCGTCTTATTCATCCATATGATGATAGGCTCGGCAAGCGCATGGTTGGCGGCGACAATCAAAAAGCACTTCAGCAAGGCCTGAGTTATATTTCTTATGCGAAAGGCTCGCTTGGTCATGCTGTTCGAGGTAAATCAGCGGTACTCGATAGTAACGGCAATATAATCGGTATTGTTTCAGTTGGGTATTTATTGGATAACTTACAAAACCGTATTGAACCTTATCTAGCTTTTTTATTGATCACCGCATTACTGGTTTTAACGCTAAATATCACACTCGCTAACTATGCATCAAGACGCTTTCAAAAAGCTATTTTGGGATTTGAACCAGAAGAAATTGCACGTTTGTACGTTGAATTAGATGTTACGCTGAGCACGATTAAAGAAGGGGTGCTTAGCATTGATGCTCACGGAATTTTACGCTCTATCAACCGTAGTGCTTGCGATATTCTGAAACTTAACCGAGATGAAGTCATTAATAAGCCTTTTTCAACAGTGATGCCCGACAGCGACTTAGAGCGTTTATTGGTGCAGCCTAAACCGGATCATAATATTAATTTGTATTTGAATGGTCAGCAGATTATAGCTAACCGCAGTCCAATTTATATTGATGGCCAAGTAGTCGGTGCGGTATCTAGTTTCCGCCGACGCGATGAAATTACCGATCTGACAGAGAAACTTTCTCAAACTCGTGAATATGCCGATTTACTCCGTTCTCAAACGCATGAGCATCGCAATAAGCTCAATACCATTAGTGGCTTATTACAACTTAATGAAATTGAAAAAGTACAGAGCTTGATTGGTAGAGAAACCGAGCATTATCAGCAGCTTATTGAGTTTTTACGTCAAGCGATTGTAGACCCATTAATTGCGGGGTTGTTACTCGGTAAAACCGAGCGAGCAAGAGAATTGGGAATCCATTTACATATCGAAGAAGGTTGTCATTTAGACATATTACCAGTCGAAATAAACGCTGAAGATCTCGTCACTATTCTAGGTAATTTGATTGATAATGCTTTTGACTCTGTGCTTGCAGCAAAAGAGTCTAAACAGTGTAGTGAACCTGCTGTGATGGTCTCTATTAGTGATTATGGCACCGAAGTCATTTTGGAAGTTGAAGATAATGGTCTTGGCTTACCTGATAAATATCGGCCAGAAGAGCTATTTGAAAAGGGGATTTCAAGTAAAGCAAAAACCAATCGTGGTGTTGGATTGTATTTAGTGAATACCATTACTAAAACCTATCATGGTCAGTTCGATATTATTAATGGGCTGCAAGGTGGCGCACGTGTAACGATTTATTTGCCCAAAGATCAGCATTTTTATCGTAATGGTATCAACTCAGGTGAGATTAAATAGGAAGAGGAAATGACTCAAGAAAGTATTCGAGTGTTGATCATTGAAGATGACATTGCCATTGCTGAAGTAAACCATAAATACCTAAGTCAAATAGATGGTTTTGAAGTCGTGGGGATAGCGACTAGCCAGCATGAAGCAGAGATTCAAGTCGACATTCTTAAGCCTCAATTAGTATTATTGGATGTGTATTTACCTGATGGTAATGGGTTAGATATTTTACGTTATTTACGTCAGCAACAGCATCAATGTGACGTTATTTTAATTACTGCTGCTCGCGATGTGGATACTTTGCAACAAGCAATGCGTGGTGGTGTGGTTGACTATCTATTGAAGCCTGTGATTTTTTCTCGTTTGGAGTCAGCTTTAAATAAATATAAACATAGGTTAACTGGTTTTGAGCAAGCATCGAGCTTAGATCAAGGGTTAGTTGATAAGATGCTTCAAACGTCCTCAGTTGATGGTGAAGGTAATTATCATACATTGCGCCTACCAAAAGGCATTGATGGAGTGACGTTAGATAAAATTCGATGTTTGTTTAAGCAAGAATCGGGTCAATTAACCGCAGATGAAGCAGGAGAAAAAATCGGCGCAAGCCGAACCACAGCACGACGTTATTTAGAATATTTGATCACAACCGGTGAATTAGTCGCTGATCTAAACTACGGCACGGTAGGTCGACCGGAGCGAAGCTATAAAAAAGTGATTCGTTGAGTTCAAGGCAGTTAGCTGAATACCAAGGTAAATTGAATAGCAAAGCCACCCATAAAGGGTGGCTTTGATTTATCTATTAATTAGTGAGTTAAATTGATTATTGTGGAGCTTTACTCGACGATGTATCTACTTTACGGCCTTTAAAATATTTCCACGCCATTGTGAGTAATGGTGCGAAAAGAACCAGTACAGCAATAGAGGTAAAGGCAAGAGTAATAGGGCGCTCCCATAAGAAATTTAATTGCCCATCACTGATCATTAAAGCTCTTCGTAAGTTTTCTTCCATCATTCCTCCTAATATAAAACCGAGTAATAATGGGGCGAGTGGGAAGTTAGCCAAACGTAGTGCAATCGCGACCATTGCAATCATGATCATAATGTACACATCTATAGTATTAAACGAAACCAGATATACCCCTGTGATTGAGAAAAACAGAATCATTGGTAGCAGTACAGTGCGAGGTACCATCAATAGTTTTGAAATATAAGGGATCAGCGGCAAATTCAAAATCACTAACACAATATTACCGAAGTACATTGAAATGATCACCGACCAAAAGATATCTGGATTGTCGACAAATAAACGTGGGCCTGGTTGAATGCCATAAGAAATTAAAGCGCCAAGCATAATTGCAGTAGTACCTGAGCCAGGAATACCAAGTGTTAACAGCGGCACAAAGGAACCACTTGATGCTGCATTATTGGCTGATTCAGGTGCAACTAAACCGCGAATACTACCTTTACCAAATTCTTCTTTTTTATCTTTTGGGGCGAGATTACGTTCCATGCCATAACTTAAAAACGCAGCAATAGTTGCGCCAGCGCCAGGTAATACGCCAGTGAAGAAACCAAGAATTGAAGAACGAATAGAAACAGGGGCAGCTTCTTTAAACTCTTCTTTAGAGATCTTCATACTACCCAATTCATTCATTTTTTGGCTTTCTTGTTGGCTAGTATCTTTTGAGGGTTTAAGGATACCCATTAAAGTCTCACCTAGTGCAAAAGTTGCCATCGCCAGTAATAAAAAACTAAAGCCATCGATTAAGTCAGTTGAACCAAAAGTAAAACGTTCGACACCAATGCCTTTGTCGATACCAACGGTAGACAACATTAAACCGAAGATGGTCATCATCCAGGCTTTTATAACTTGTCCTTTACCAGCAAAGGCTGCAACCGCCGACAACCCCAATAGCATTAATGCAAAATAATCGGATGATTGGAAACTAAGTGAAACAGTCGCTAAAGCGGGAGCTGCAACGAGTAACATGATGGCTGATAAAGTACCACCAGTGAAAGAAGAGTAGGCAGCAAGCGCTAGTGCTTTACCTGCTTGGCCTTTTTGCGCCATTGGGTAACCATCAAAAGCGGTCACAACCGTAGAAGAGCAACCCGGTGCGTTAATTAATATTGAAGAGGTCGATCCACCAAACACCGCCCCATAATAAACTCCAGCCATCAAAATTAGTCCTGAAGAAGGATCTAGCCCGTAGCTAATTGGGATCATTAAGGCTATCGCTGAAATTGGCCCAAGGCCAGGTAACATACCGATAAAGGTACCAACAAAACAACCCACGATAACCATGAAGATATTCATAGGCATAACGGCCGTGGATAAACCGATCAAAATTCCATCTAACATGATTTCTATCCTAGAAAAGGTTGAAGATGTACCCAGGTTCTAGATAAATATCTAACCCTTGAGTAAGTAATAAATAAAACGCAAAAGAAAATGGAAACGACGCGCCAAATAAAATCGACTTTTTACGTTCACCAAGGAGATAAAAACCACCAAGCAAGAAGCCACCTGTTGCAATGACAAACCCTAACCAAGTTAAGCCTAAGCCATAAAGTGCCATTAAAATGAGAAATGCAATGAGCAACTTCCAATCAAAATGACTCGCAAGTCCGCGTTTTTCATCAGGTTGAGCAGTTACGAGCAGTAATAGAGATAAAATCGAACCTATTATTGCTAATGCAAAAGGTAAAGTTCGAGCGGTAAAGGGTTCATATTCATCACCAGGAAAAAGCATGATTTCTGTTGTTTGATAGCCATAGCCTAAGCAAAACAAAAGAAATAATAAGGCGCTAATTCGGTCGGTAGAGATAAATTTGGAGAACATAATTCAACTCCAATAATAAAAGAAATAAGAAAGCCGCATTCAACCAGTTAACCACCTACATTAGTAGAGATGCACAATAGTCATCTGTTAGTTAACCAAAGTGTACAAAGGAGAACGTCTTAAAAAATCAAATGCGGCAAATTATGGATGTGCCTAAAGTTATACCAATTGCACTAATTATATGGTCATTCTGCTTGTTAAAAGTCTCGATAACTGCGTTATAAATTTTGATTGTAGAGCAACTACTTATCGAAAATTTATGATTTGTTCCCAAGACTTTTTCCTTCGCAATTTTTGAGCACCTAATTAATTTGATTGGTATTGTGGCGACAATATTATTTTAAAAAGCCTAGCTCACGCATCAGATCACCGATCTGCTGTTCCTGCTCTTCAAGAAAAGCGGTAAATTCAGGACCGGCTTTGTGTTCATCAATCCAACCATTACGGTCACGAACTTCTTGCCACTCTTTAGTTGAATACATCTTAGTTAAAGCCGCATTCCATTGTGCTACTTTTTCTTCACTAATGCCTGGAGAGGCAAAGAAACCACGCCAGTTAGCAAATACCGTAGGGTTACCCATTTCTTTGAGTGTAGGAATATCCGGTGCACTATCTAGGCGTTTAGGAGCAGTAATTGCAATGATGCGAACCTGGCCACTTTTAGATAGCTCAAGCACTTCACCTAAGCCAGTAGAAAGCATTTGGGTTTCACCAGAAAGTAGGGCAGCCATAGCTTTACCGCCTGCATCATAAGCAATATATCGAACCTTACGAGGATCTTGGTTTTCACCTTTAAAGGCAGCTGCGGCAACAAGGTGATCCATACTACCTCGTGCAGATCCTCCTGCGATTTTTAATGAACGGGGATCTTGCTTAAACATTTCTACCGCCTGCTCCCATGTCTTGATATCAGAATCTGAAGCAACCACAAAAGCGGCATAATCGGCAATAGTTTCAGCGACAGGAGTAAGATCTCGGAAAGATTGTGGGAAAATTCCGGATAAAGAACGAACCACAATAGGGGTAGAGTTAACCATTAATGTATCTTGTTGGCGATCTGCGGTTTCAATCATATAAGCGATCGCCTTACCGCCACCGCCACCAGATAGGTTTTGGTATGAAACGTTTTCAACAATACCAGCCTTTCTCAATGCATCACCAGTACTACGGGCAGTCATATCCCAACCGCCACCCGCGCCACCTGGGACAACAAAATGAATTTCTTTTATATCATTGGCAAATGCTGAGGTTGCAAATGCAGCGGATAATAATGTAGCGGTAATCGAAATGCTTAGCTTTTTCATATTTCACGTCCTTATGTTCTTATTGTTATATCCAAATAACTTGCCCTTCGGGATCTTCACCTTGAAGTCATTTGGGTATATGTATTTCTATAATTGATTAACCAGTACTGTCGAGTTATCTGATCACGTGAATGAATTTAGAAGTTAGAAGCCGGTTTTCCTATAATGGGGACTTAAAAAGGATATTGTTACTTATGTCCATTTTGTTCATAAAAGTCACAGCTCATTCCCTTGGCAGGATAGGTTATGTTTATTTGTGAGATAACTTTTAACAAACGTTACATAAACGTTAATAATGACTTAAAAATGACATGGCAGGTGGTTAGAACTGTTTTTTTGTGTAGTATGATACGCCCAGATATTTGTCAGATAGGATGATTACCTTTTGAAATTAACGCGATTTTTAATTTTGTCGATGACAGTGGTAGCGGGAACAGCAAATGCTAATACGCTGCCTGATCGCATCGAGCAATTTAAAACATCGTTTGATAATAACAAAGCGGTAGCAGTCTATGATTTACGAGTGATTCAAACTGATTACCCTACCAGTTTATTATCACCGGATTCGTTAATTCCTCAGACTGCAAAATATCCTCTACAAGATATGCAACGTTTATATAAATTGGCCACGACATGTAAAGGAAAGTACCCATTAAGTCCTTTAGTGACCGACCCTTTAGTTTTTTCTAGAGCTTTGTGTAATGGTACTAATTTACCAGTTAAATGGTTTTTACGTTCTGGACTGATTCATCCTGGTGGGGGGACTTATGCAGCACGCTATGCAGAAGCTCATCCTGAGAGATATGAACAGCTATTACCTTTTATGCATATTAAAGAACGGCCAATAGCGGATGAGAATACTTTATTAGGTCGTTTACAAATAATGCCTTATGATTCGATTTCTGCGTTGATTTCAGGTTCGGAAACCATTCTCGCCGGAAATGAATTTTGGTTACGCAAAGGCATGCAATACTATGTTTTTGATCAAAAGCTGTTAGATAAAAGGTTACAAGAAACCGAATTAATCGCAACTCCAGCGAGCCAAAGTCAACATTGTTACGTAAAAAGTGGCAACGTATGCTGGGACATCAAAAGTAACTCAGATACTTTATTTTACAGTATCTTAGCTTTAGGTATCGTTAATGTTATTTTAATCTGTGGCTGGGGTTACTCACGTTGGCTCAATAAACGTAAAGAGCTGCGTAGTCGGATGTTAGTACTACAAATTTTAACACATGAGCTTAGAACGCCAATTGCAAGTTTGTCCCTTACCGTTGAAGGGTTTCGCCGTGAGTTCGAGCACTTACCGGATACCGTGTACGATGAATTTCGCCGCTTATGTGAAGATACTCGCCGATTACGACAATTGGCTGAAGCGAGCAAAGACTATTTGCAGTCAGATACTCAAACACTTGCAACAGAGTGGATTCCATCACTTGATGAGTGGCTAGAGTATCGCTATGCGCAAGGCGAGTTTAACATTGCTATTGAATTAAATCAGGATCTAGCCGTCAAAGCTAATATTTACTGGCTCGGAACTTGTGTTGATAATTTAGTAAGAAATGCATGTAAATATGGCGTTGACCCTGTGGTATTAAAGGCAACAACGTATTCAAATAAATTGGTTCTTGAGATAATTGACCAAGGACAGTTGACTAAAAAGGACTGGGCGAAACTGCGTAAACCATTCGTGAGCAAAAGCGGATTAGGCTTAGGATTAACTATCGTTGAATCGATGGTTGCACGAATGGGTGGCTCTTTGAGCTTGAGTGGCCCACCGACAA
The DNA here is from genome assembly GCF_002218005.2 of Vibrio algivorus. GTDB lineage: Bacteria > Pseudomonadota > Gammaproteobacteria > Enterobacterales > Vibrionaceae > Vibrio > Vibrio algivorus. Next base: position 596,588 of record NZ_AP018679.1, on the reverse strand, counting down.
CATTTAAATTGGAGATTCCTTGTGAAACAGACACTGCTACTCGTTGAAGATGATCGCAATCTTGCTGATGGCCTATTGGTCAGCTTAGAGCAAGCTGGTTATGAGTGTTTGCATGTTGAACGTGCAGCCGATGTTGCATCCGTATGGGGGAAAGCAGACTTAGTGATTTTAGACCGTCAATTACCCGATGGTGATTCTGTTACTTTCCTAAATGATTGGAAAAATATTAAATCTGTACCTGTTATTTTATTAACAGCCTTAGTTTCGGTTAAAGATAAAGTATCAGGCCTTGATGCTGGTGCAAGTGATTACCTGACTAAACCATTTGCTGAAGCGGAGCTGTTTGCGCGAATTCGTGCACAATTGCGTTCACCAGATGCTGAGGAAGATGGCAACACTATTATAGTAGGTGATATTTTTATCGATAAAACGACTCGCGATGTAAAATTTGGCGAGGAAATGATAGTGATGACTCGTACAGAGTTTGATCTGCTTGTTTTCCTTGCAAGTAATTTAGGTCGAGTGTTTACGCGAGATGAGCTTTTAGATCATGTATGGGGCTATAACCATTTCCCAACAACTCGTACCGTTGATACACATATTTTGCAGTTACGCCAGAAGATACCTAGCATCAAAATAGAAACTTTGCGCGGTGTTGGCTACAAAATGAAAGCTTAATGAGCATATTCTTTTGAAGTTAAAATACTCATTAATTACACTGTCACTTTTCGCCGCTCCTATTTGGGCGGCGAATGACTGGTTTCTTGAACAAACCTCGCTAACCAATGCTCATAAGTTTTTATTAGAAGGGCATCTTGAAGAAAGCTTTGATTCAATGATTCAAGCTTGGCAACAAGAGCCACAAGAGCACATGAAAGGTCATCTTGATCAGCTGTTATTAAAAGCACTTGATAAAGATTGTGGTCGTTCTTTTGACCATTCAAAATTGCCAACATGGTTGAATAAACTTGCTATCCAACGTCAAGTAATACAAAGCCCAGGACGTTTAAGTTATCGATTAGAAATTGATGCTCAAACGGATAGAGAACTCGATCAAATCCTTTTTGTACAATGGCCCGAGCAAGTATTGATGTCTAATGTTGAGGCGCCTGAAAAAATTGATGATAAATATTGGCAATATCGTCAAAAGGTGGATTTAAATGCGCAGTTAGATACCGGACTCTATAAAGTCAAAATAAAAACAAAAGAGGGAGAAGATTGGGAAAGTTGGGTTTTACTTACTCATACAACGAGTAAACAGACAGTCAGATGGAGTTCTAAGGAGTCTTGGGTTGTCGATAAAACTGCTTTGTTGAATAGATACTGTCCATTACCAGTTATGGATGTAGCACTTTATGGTGATGTGGATGGGGACTATGCAGAGGTTTGGAATAAGCAGTATGAATCTGATTATCCTAGCCAAGTTCCTGAAACTAATCTTCCGATTGACCGCTATTTACTGGGGGTTTCTATTACCCATAAACGTTGGCAAGGTGCGATAACTATTGAAGATAAGCAAATAATAAGTAAAGCATTCGATATTTCTGAATAATTCAAAGCCGATTACTCTAAAAGAGAACTAATATGTTTGATGATTTACCAACACTTAGCCATGCTGAGCAACAAGCTGCAGTCGAAGATATACAAAAACTAATGGAACAAGGGATAAGTACTGCTGAAGCAATTAGGATTGTAGCCCAACGAATTCGTAGTGAAAAAAAAGCAGAAAAAGAAGACTGATTTATAGTAATTATAAGGCACTATAACTAAAAGAATTGACAAAAATATAAGAGGGCATTAATTGCCCTCTATTTCATTACACATTAGTACAAACGGTCTTCGAAGTCCTCTGATCGTGGAAGATGCTTATCTCTATGAGATTTACGCTTTGATTTACTTTTTTCAACCAACTCACCGTCATAATCATCGAAATCTCGTCTGTTCTTCTTACCTGACAAACGAGAGCTATCACTCTTTAACCACTTATCCCAGTTGCTCATGTTCCTATCCAACCATCTAACGTCTTAAAGTATTTTCAGACAACTCAAAGATTATGTAATAACAATGTGACAGTAAAACGAAGTTTTTTTGATGTCAGCATGAAAATTATTAATCGTCAGAAGGTGTCCTTAATTCGAATGGAACTTTAGCTAATTGATTGATTAAATTAACTTTATCGTTGTCTTCGTTCCAGCAGAGGTATAAGGACTGTTCCATAACTGGAGAATCTTCAACAATAAATAATTTTCCATCATCAATATGTTTAGATACCACAGGCTCTGGTAAATAAGCCAGGCCCGCATTGGCACTTAAAAACTTAACAATGACATTGCTCGAAGATGCGTGTAACAGAGGTGTTTTTTGTAACTCGGCAATTCTCGCATGCTCAATAGAAAAACGAGTGCTCCAATCTAAGTAAGCTAATGGAATCGAAGGAAGTTGATTAAAGTTTACATCAGGTTGAGTTGAAACTAACTTAAACTCGAAACTCGCAACCTGCTTCAACTTAAATCCTTCTACTTTAGGTGGGTCACCTAATAGTGCCATATCGATACTTTTTTCTAATAGAGCACGTACAATATCTTGACGACTGACTGACTCCATTCTGAATGCGACTTCAGGTAAAGCTTGATGGCTTTCATTTATCCAATCCGAAATACCTCCTAGCTCCCAGACACTAGAGGAGGCCCCCAAGGAAATCTGCTCCATGTAATTCTCACTCAAAGAGACATCTTGCCTAGCTCGCCCCCAGGTTTGTAAGATAGATTCAGCATAGGGTAACAACCTTTCTCCTGCAGGAGTGAGATGAACATTACCTCGTTGACGTGAAAATAGTGGACTACCTAGTTGCGACTCTAATTGGCGTATACGAAAGCTTACCGCTGATTGAGTTAGGTACAAACTTTCTGCCGCACGACCAAAGTGACGCGTCTTTCCTACTTCTAAAAATGTCCTTAATAGCTCTGTATCCAAAGTTCACCTCAAAGGATTTGAAAAAAGTTTAATTCTTTGACTAATATGAAAGACAAGAATATCGCAAAATGATAAAAAAATTTTATTAAATTGAACAAAATCTTTTGTTGTACAGTTAGACAATAAACACCTATTTTCGCTGAAATACAAGTAACACAGTAAAAGAGTTGAAATATGAGAAATCTAGGAAAGTTTTTTGATAATAAACACTTTGCACGCGGCTTTAGTCGCTCTGGTGAATTTACTATTAATGAAGCACAAATCCTCGAGAATTACGGTCGAACTATGCAGGGGCTATTCGAAGGTAACTTGACTCCTGAAGATGATGACGAGAAAGAGTTTATTACCGCTTTTCAACAAGAAGGAGAAGAGGGGATTGTTAATAAATATGTTCAATGCTGGAAGAAGTATTTAAACAAAACTCAGCGTAAACGAACATATACGCTCTGCAGTACAGTAAAAGGTAGTGCGTCATCGTATGACGATGATGATAGTGATTCGGACGATCTATTATTAGATGATTAAAGTCTATAAAAGCTAAATTGAATTTTACGAATAAGCCCACCTAAGAAGGTGGGTTTTTTTGTGCCAATTACAGTTACCCAACAAGTAACACCGTAACTAATAGTGATATTTTTGTGGAAATTAACCCATTGATTTAACTTGTTATTTAATGTTGACTTCAGGAGGGAGTGTTTTTCTGTAGTACTAACTAACATGTTATCCACAAAATGAAAGTGAGCAACCTGTCAAGTGAGGGTTAAAAATTGACTTGTTATTTTATTACACATAAAAGGTCAGCGATCGTGGATATAATTTTAGATAAACCGCTAGGTGACACTGTGACTTATTTTACTGGAATTAAACTATGATGGGTTACACTGTAACGTTTGTTTCATATAAAAATAGCGAATGTGTTAAATTCGCTATTTCAAATTACATTATTTGGCTTGTTCTTTATTTAGATAAGGTTTTTATTGCATTCGTTAATGAAGCCACATCAGCGCCATTTATTACGTAAGTATTTTCAGTTGTCGCTCCATCGGTTGGCATGACAACTAAAGCTGGTGTACCTTTAAAACCAAGTTGAGAAAATAGTTGTAAGTTCTTTTGGTAGCTTTCGGTTGGTTTAAACTCATCGAATGAAACACCTGCATTTTTGGCTTGAGTGTTCACAACTGCTTTAGTTAATTTACCTTCGTTTAAACCACTGGCATAAATACCATTATGATATTGTTCATATGCCTCAGAGCCTTTTTGGGCAAAGATTTCTAATCCCATTTGTGCAGCATATTTTGATGGTTCCCAACGGTTACCAAAAATGGGGGTTTCTTTAAAGATAAAACGTACATCTGGATATTGCTTCTGCAAAGATTCAATGGTTGAAGAGATCCGATAACAGTAAATACATTGGTAGTCAAAGAACTCGATAACATTAACTTTTGCGTTTTTGGGGCCTGTAAAAGGGGTTGTCTTATCGTTAATTAAAGCATTTTTATTCGCTATAACTGCTGATTTTTGAGCGCTTGCTTGTTCTTCTAACTGCTTCTGCTGCAACTTCTGACTTGCTTTAATTAAAAACTCAGGGTGTTCTGCGAGATATTGGGCTGCTATTTCACCAATTCTTGCTTCTTGTTCTGGTGTAAACGTTTCTGTGTTAGCTGCTGTAGCACTATGCGCCACAGTGGCAAGTACAAGAGGTAAAATAAGCTTTTTCATAAAGTTTCCAATTTAAAAATAAGTGTTAGAGACTTTAGAGCCTTGATTTAACAACAAGTTCCGTAATATGAAGGTTTATCGCAATTATTTCCGTAAAATGTAATAACCTCTTAAATCTGAAGTTAACATGACTAACTATTGAAATAGAGTTGATAATGAGTATTGAAACAGTGAAAACTTTGATTTTATAAATTAATCAAGGTATTAGAACTATGAAACCATTCACCATATTTTTTTGTATACTGATTATTAGTCCATCAGTCTTTAGTTACGATGATAGCCAACGGTATAAAGTTGCGAAGTTTTACAAGGAAAAAGCACAGAAAGCCGTAGATAATTCCGCTAAACACTTAAAAGGTGAATGTAGGATCATGTTATCAATGCATCACCTAGATCAAAAATATGCCAAGCTTAAACGAGTTAGAGCTAATGGAAATAGCTTGGTATGTAAGGCCGCAAAGAAAGAATTGAAGAAGTATAAAAACCAAAAGATAGCCTATGATACACCTGAGAAGTTATTACGTTTAACCATCAGCACAGGCCATTAGGTGGTAACTAAAAGGTGATGGATTAAAATTATAGTTATCGTTCTAATAGGCCGCCATGCAATAAAATCTCCACAACCACTTGATAAGTAACCTACAAACTATTGTCGGCGGTATAGTAAAACTAAGATGAAAGTACCATATGTTAACTTTGTTAAAGGTGATATTACTACTTTGCGCCTACAACTTTAGTGCGTATTACGTAGTCTGGCATTATGTTGAAAGCGTGGTCGTCAGTACCATTGCGCAGCACTGGCGACCGCACGAAGTGCGCCTTTAGCATAATGGCCGTAATGCGAACTATCAGCCCACCCGAATTCTAAAGCTACTGCATAGTAATTACATTCTCATAGTGCTCGGAGGACATCCGTCACTAACCGCACCAAAGCTGGGTATGTTAAAAAAATGACATACCAGTTAGATGAAAAAACCTTCATCCTCTAGAATTCTTTTCTCTTTTAAAATGATTTTTATCTCGACCGGACGATTGCGACGCACAAGCGAAAGCTGAGCGCGGAGGAGCAAGGAGGCAGGGAGAGTACACTATCTTTAATAGTGTACTCTTGTCCGGATTTCGGAATTTACTTTAGATCTTCTGGTTTCAATTCTTTTAAGCATTTATCTAGTACGGCCTTTATTACTTCTGGTACCGTTACAGGTTTTTGTGTCTTTATAGTCATATCAACGGCTTTTTTTTCAATCTCTCGCCATCTTTTTTCATCAAGTCTTAGAGTGGGCATTTTGCCTCCTTAATTTCGAGTCACTTCATAACATTGTAACTTCATCACAAGTTATTTGTATCTTTTCTTGCATTGTCACATGTGATGATGTATTAATTTATAATCTAAATCACTTGTGACAAAGTTACCTTTATGATTGATATGCTTAAAATCTCTATACCGTTTAAAGAAGAATATCTTCTTCAAACTCAACAGACGGCTACTGGTCAGTGCGTTCGTTATGTTGATTTGAAGGAATGTTCTTCTCGTGGTGTAGGTCTTGAAGCTAAATCTGTTCATTTTACTGGCAACGAACGCAATGACGGTTTTGAAGTTACTGACTTGCGTCATCCTTATCAGAGTTTAGCTACTTCCTTTACTGGTATGGCGTTTAAGATTTTTCAAGGAACTCCGCTTCGTGATGCTTGTGTAGAGTTAAAAGCGAGTCCGGCCAAAATTATTCAGGGCCATAATGTTTATGGTTCAACGTCAATTTTGAATGGTTCAACTGAAATGATGATGTGCTTGCTTAATGCTTATTCTGATTTCTATAACATGCTAGATATCCCAAACGCTACTTTGGATTGTGTCGATTGCACTTATTCTGCTCGTGTTAAAAATGAAGATATGTCAAAGCAGGTTATTAATCAGCTTAAGAATATTTCAAATAAACAAATGCGATCTAGTGTTCGTAATGAGTATGAGACTACCGCATATTTTTCTAAGAATTCACGCCATGTTGATAGAAAGGTTTATTTAAAATATTTTGAATTCAAAAGACAATTAGATCAATTGCGCTCACTTAAAGAAAAAGGTTCAAAAGAATACGATAAAGTTATTGATGTAATGAGTGACCCTTTTTTAATTAATTATGCTCGCAATCTTGTTAGGTTTGAAGCTAGTGCAAAGCGTAGATATTTAGATGAATTTGAAGTACCTAAAAAATTAATTGATGCTATTAAGTATCAAGTTAAATATGAAAAAGAAAACAAATCCTGTTTAATTAAAGATATATGGTTAAGAGCGTACAGCCCGTTGTTAGATGCGCTTAAGGGGCAAAAGATGAATATATTTAATGATGATGAAGTTTATACAAATTTAAAGTCAATTTATGTAAAAGTAACACCTAAAGGAAATATGTCATATTCAAAGGCCGATAGAGTTTTTCGTTTTTATCGTTCATTGGTATCTGATGGTTACAATGCAGTTAAAGATACCTTTAGTTCTAGTAGTACTTTTTACGATAATTTAAATCTTTTGCTTAAGGCGGGTTTCTCCAAAGCTCAATTACAGAATTTACAAGGCAATGGAAAAGATAATGTCGTTCCATTACTTCAAGTTATTGAAATAGATTTCGCAAATCAGCGACCGTCTGATTATGTAGAGAAAGTAGGGGATATTTCCCGTTTATATGGTTTTGATGAAAATGTAATCCACTTAGTGGCATAAGGAATTAAAAAATGAATCAATTAATTATCGAAGTATTTAAAGAAAATGAAGTGGTAGACGTTCGCGAACTGCCTGCAAATGATAAACGAGCTGCGATGAAATTATATTCTCAAGTTGCATACGCTCATACTGGCGGTAAATTCCCTGTTGAGTTTCGTCTTCCACTTGAGGAAGGGCAACCTGCATACACTGAGGGTAAATATTATTTTACCCAAGATTCTTTCAAGGTTGGACAGTTCGACCGCTTAGAGTTCGACCGTAACTTAAAATTAGTTCCTGTAAATCAGGCTCAACTTAGTAAGGTTTCGTAATGACTTTATTTGCTTTAAAGGATGATGATTTAGTTTGTACTTGTTGTGATTCATCTTCTATCAATTGGCAGTTATTTAGGTCTGATAATGACTGCTCTTTAATTGGTGATATTTCTTGTGAAGATTGCGGTTCAAACGAAGTCCTTGATTTAAAGCGTGTTCGTGAACTAGGAATTTTTGAGAGTCATATATGAAATGTTTGTTAGATGGTCAGGTCACAACTGATACCTATGACACTTGTCAGGGTTATATTTTGCTTGAACCGTCTGACATTCCCCAAACAAACCTTGTGTTTGATAAAGCTCTATATCTGGAAGTTTCTGGGTATCTTTTACTTTCGTTTGTCGTTGGTCATGGAGCTGGCCGAGTCGTACGATGGATGAGCAAACTTTAATTTTTTTATTTATAGGATATTGATATGAAAACTTTTAAAAACATTGCTCTAAAAACTGGTGCTGTAGTTTCTTCTATTGCTGCTTCATCTACTGCGTTCGCTGCTGATTACGCTACTGATATTAATGCTGCGGTTACAGATTCTTCTGCAAACTATACTCTTGTAGTTGCTGGCGTTATTTCGGTTGCTGCAATCGGCTTTGGTGCGGGTCTTCTTATTCGTTGGTTAAATAAGTAAATGATGGGGTCAATGCCTGTAGAAATCATTTTTGGTATCTCATCCTCCATGAGCTTTATTTATGGTTTTGTTTCAGGCATTCAAACACATTAATTTTTAACTATAGGAGAGGGGGCTTAATTGCCCCTTTTTTTGATCTTATGAAATGGATTTTATTATTTTTCGTTTTTGTATTTTCTAATATTTATACGATTCCCGTTAAGGCTGAAACAGTTGATAAAGTAATTTTAAAAGCCCGTTGTACGTTTTATAAAAGTGAACCTGTTTATTTTGATACTTATCTTTCATCCAAACCACATTCATTATGTTTACCCTATTTATCTTCACTTGATACAGAACTTTGTTTGGATAATCCTCAAGTTGTTTCGAATGGCATTTGGTGCAAAGCTACTTCTGCTAATGTGAGAATAGCAGCCTATGACGGTTCTTTTTCTCCTTTTTCTGGTTGTCCTGCTACTCATCCAGTTGAAACTTCTGATGGTCGATGTCAGATTGAACCAACTTTTTGTTCCGATTCATCTATTCAAAAACAATTTCAAAATGAACAATATTCATGTCAATTAAACAATCCTAATAGTTCTTTTTATGAAACTGTTTTTAATTGGTCTTGTGTTGATAATGAGTCAAATAATTCACCTGATGTTAGTACTTCATGTAATTATGATAAAAAAGATTGCATACAGGGTTTAACTTGTGAATCTGAAACTAATCCAGAAACACCTATTTGTAATCCTGAAAATGAAGAGTGTGCTTTACCTCCAGAAACACCGCCTGAAGAAATTCCAGAAGAATCTACTAATCCTGATGATTTAAATTCAAACCCTAATCCTTGTGAATTAGGTATCGATTTATGTAATAACTCTGATACACCTTTCACGGATGACCCTAATCAAAATCCAGATTCATCAAGTCTTAGCGATAACCCAAATTTAACCGAGGGGGATAATGCACTTTACAAAGAAGCGGTTATTACCAATCAACACCTTGAAAATATGAATCATAAAATGAAAGAGTTTATTACTAATTATGATTCCAAATCTGACCAGAACAATAAACTTTATAAAGCTCAACTTGGTCAACAGACAGAAATCAATAAGAAACTTGGTCAACAACTCTCAGGAACTACGCAAACCAATAAGCACTTAGACAATATAGAAAATGAAATGAATAAATCATTTTGTGATAAAAATCCAGAATACCCAGACTGTAATAAAACACCGTTTGGAGATTTGCCGGACTTCACCCAATCGAATCATTTTTCTACTGTCTTTGATTCTTCAAAGTTCGCCGAGTTATCTCAGAAAAAAGATGATTTAACTCAACAGATTCAAGACAAAATAAATCAGTTTAAAACTGACTTAAACATTGCTCCGTCTTTCTCTGGAGGTTCTTATTCTGATGAAAATATAACTCTATCTGGTAGATGGGGGACTGTTAGCACTTCTAATTCATATTGGTCTGATAATTCAAGCTTAATTTCTACCGCAATCATTGCTCTTTGTTCACTGGTTGCCTTTTCAATTATTATCGTAAGGAGACGATAAGATGAAGATCCTTTTTATTCCGTTTTTACTTTTGTTTTTTTCGTCTGGCACTTATGCAGCTACTCCAGAAGAAGAAAACTCAATCATTGGTTATTTTGTTGATATTGGGGATTATGTTGGTGATTTTTTCAGTTATGCCCCTACATTTTTTCAACAAATGTTCGCTTACATCATTGAATATTGCGTGATTATTAAGCTCAAATTACAGCTTGAATCTATTCAATTTGCTTATGGTGTAGCTATTTCACTTATGCAAAATCTTTCCCTCGATTCACTTCTTAATGATGCTTTTTCAGGTCTTTCAACACAGCAAAAAGGCTTGATGAATCAATATGGAATTTTTGTTGGTTTAACCCGAATCGTTGAAGCAATGGTTACTCGATTTGTTCTAGATTTCATGGGGTCTTAATTATGGCTGTTAAAATTCGTCATGGTGCCAATGGTTCTTACAAGTCAGCTACCGCTGTATGGTTTGATTTACTACCTGCGCTTAGAAATGGTCGTGTTGTTGTCACAAACATACAAGGTATGGAAAGTGTTGAAACTATTGAAAAACGTCTAGGTGAGCGATTTCCACCATCAGCCAAAATTATAAAAATCTATTCGCTTACTGAATCTGGCCGTTATATGTGGCAGAACTTCTACAACTGGATGCCTATGGGCGCTTATATGATCATTGATGAATGTCAGGACATATATTCTAAAACGGTCGGCTTTGATATGGCTAAGAATACATATCAAGGTTTGGAAAAGTTTAAAGAGGGTTTGCCTGACTGGTATCCAGATTTTTATAACCGTGTTTTAGAGGCTTATAAACCAGATGAATCAACTATTGATATTGATGATTCAGGGGAAACTTTATTTGATGATAATGGGCTCATTCGATTACCTCCAACGTTTGAAGAATCGATATCAAGACACCGTCACTTTAACTGGGATATTACTTTCGTTACACCCAATATTAAAAAGTTATCTACTGAAGTTCGTTCATGTGCTGAGGTTGCCATACATCATAAATCTAAAGATTCGTTTTTTTTCACAAAGCGCAAACCTAGATTGTATGAACATGACCCAAACGCAACGAGCTTTAACAGTCCAAAGCCTGAAGAGTGTAGACGGGTTAAAGTTCCTCTTGCGGTTCATCTTCTTTATAAATCAACAGTAACGGGCAAAACAACAAAATCAGGACTTGCTTCTAGTCCATTATCAAATTTCAAATTTGTCTTAGTAATGTTGCTAGGGCTTTGTTCAATTCTTTATGTCATTTATGGGGGCATCGATGCGTATCAACGTTATAATTCTGATGATTCAACACAGGATATCAATTCTAATCAAACCGTTAACCAAACTGGCCAAACCAATAACCAAGTTTTACCAATGGATAAAACCGATTCTAAGATACGTAATGTACAGATTGATGATGTTCATGATAGTCGCCTTTTGTCTGAGAGTGGTGAGCCGTTTTTTAATAATCGCAGCGTAAACACTGTTCCTGAACTTTGGCCATTTGATGTTACCAATGTATATGTAGGCGGCATCAGTTTGAAAATAACAGATACAAAAGTGATACCAACAATCGTATTTAAACAAACAATGACTGATGGCTCTGAATCTTATGTTTATAACTCAATGCTAGAAAAGATGGGTTATCAATTTAAGGTTTTAGATTATTGTTTAGTTGAAATGAATACAGCTGGCGTTCGTAAGTTCCTGACGTGTGACATGAGAAAAACACCAAATGATTTTGGCGACCAGGTTAACAATCCAATCACAGACCTGGCTAATTCAATGCAACCAAATAAATCGAGAAATGACTTACCCAATATGGATGCAATTTTACCAATCTAATAGTGCGCATTACGTAGTCTGGCATTATGTTGAAAGCGTGGTCGTCAGTACCATTGCGCAGCACTGGCGACCGCACGAAGTGCGCCTTTAGCATAATGGCCGTAATGCGAACTATCAGCCCACCCGAATTCTAAAGCTACTGCATAGTAATTACATTCTCATAGTGCTCGGAGGACATCCGTCACTAACCGCACCAAAGCTGGGTATGTTAAAAAAATGACATACCAGTTAGATGAAAAAACCTTCATCCTCTAGAATTCTTTTCTCTTTTAAAATGATTTTTATCTCGACCGGACGATTGCGACGCACAAGCGAAAGCTGAGCGCGGAGGAGCAAGGAGGCAGGGAGAGTACACTATCTTTAATAGTGTACTCTTGTCCGGATTTCGGAATTTACTTTAGATCTTCTGGTTTCAATTCTTTTAAGCATTTATCTAGTACGGCCTTTATTACTTCTGGTACCGTTACAGGTTTTTGTGTCTTTATAGTCATATCAACGGCTTTTTTTTCAATCTCTCGCCATCTTTTTTCATCAAGTCTTAGAGTGGGCATTTTGCCTCCTTAATTTCGAGTCACTTCATAACATTGTAACTTCATCACAAGTTATTTGTATCTTTTCTTGCATTGTCACATGTGATGATGTATTAATTTATAATCTAAATCACTTGTGACAAAGTTACCTTTATGATTGATATGCTTAAAATCTCTATACCGTTTAAAGAAGAATATCTTCTTCAAACTCAACAGACGGCTACTGGTCAGTGCGTTCGTTATGTTGATTTGAAGGAATGTTCTTCTCGTGGTGTAGGTCTTGAAGCTAAATCTGTTCATTTTACTGGCAACGAACGCAATGACGGTTTTGAAGTTACTGACTTGCGTCATCCTTATCAGAGTTTAGCTACTTCCTTTACTGGTATGGCGTTTAAGATTTTTCAAGGAACTCCGCTTCGTGATGCTTGTGTAGAGTTAAAAGCGAGTCCGGCCAAAATTATTCAGGGCCATAATGTTTATGGTTCAACGTCAATTTTGAATGGTTCAACTGAAATGATGATGTGCTTGCTTAATGCTTATTCTGATTTCTATAACATGCTAGATATCCCAAACGCTACTTTGGATTGTGTCGATTGCACTTATTCTGCTCGTGTTAAAAATGAAGATATGTCAAAGCAGGTTATTAATCAGCTTAAGAATATTTCAAATAAACAAATGCGATCTAGTGTTCGTAATGAGTATGAGACTACCGCATATTTTTCTAAGAATTCACGCCATGTTGATAGAAAGGTTTATTTAAAATATTTTGAATTCAAAAGACAATTAGATCAATTGCGCTCACTTAAAGAAAAAGGTTCAAAAGAATACGATAAAGTTATTGATGTAATGAGTGACCCTTTTTTAATTAATTATGCTCGCAATCTTGTTAGGTTTGAAGCTAGTGCAAAGCGTAGATATTTAGATGAATTTGAAGTACCTAAAAAATTAATTGATGCTATTAAGTATCAAGTTAAATATGAAAAAGAAAACAAATCCTGTTTAATTAAAGATATATGGTTAAGAGCGTACAGCCCGTTGTTAGATGCGCTTAAGGGGCAAAAGATGAATATATTTAATGATGATGAAGTTTATACAAATTTAAAGTCAATTTATGTAAAAGTAACACCTAAAGGAAATATGTCATATTCAAAGGCCGATAGAGTTTTTCGTTTTTATCGTTCATTGGTATCTGATGGTTACAATGCAGTTAAAGATACCTTTAGTTCTAGTAGTACTTTTTACGATAATTTAAATCTTTTGCTTAAGGCGGGTTTCTCCAAAGCTCAATTACAGAATTTACAAGGCAATGGAAAAGATAATGTCGTTCCATTACTTCAAGTTATTGAAATAGATTTCGCAAATCAGCGACCGTCTGATTATGTAGAGAAAGTAGGGGATATTTCCCGTTTATATGGTTTTGATGAAAATGTAATCCACTTAGTGGCATAAGGAATTAAAAAATGAATCAATTAATTATCGAAGTATTTAAAGAAAATGAAGTGGTAGACGTTCGCGAACTGCCTGCAAATGATAAACGAGCTGCGATGAAATTATATTCTCAAGTTGCATACGCTCATACTGGCGGTAAATTCCCTGTTGAGTTTCGTCTTCCACTTGAGGAAGGGCAACCTGCATACACTGAGGGTAAATATTATTTTACCCAAGATTCTTTCAAGGTTGGACAGTTCGACCGCTTAGAGTTCGACCGTAACTTAAAATTAGTTCCTGTAAATCAGGCTCAACTTAGTAAGGTTTCGTAATGACTTTATTTGCTTTAAAGGATGATGATTTAGTTTGTACTTGTTGTGATTCATCTTCTATCAATTGGCAGTTATTTAGGTCTGATAATGACTGCTCTTTAATTGGTGATATTTCTTGTGAAGATTGCGGTTCAAACGAAGTCCTTGATTTAAAGCGTGTTCGTGAACTAGGAATTTTTGAGAGTCATATATGAAATGTTTGTTAGATGGTCAGGTCACAACTGATACCTATGACACTTGTCAGGGTTATATTTTGCTTGAACCGTCTGACATTCCCCAAACAAACCTTGTGTTTGATAAAGCTCTATATCTGGAAGTTTCTGGGTATCTTTTACTTTCGTTTGTCGTTGGTCATGGAGCTGGCCGAGTCGTACGATGGATGAGCAAACTTTAATTTTTTTATTTATAGGATATTGATATGAAAACTTTTAAAAACATTGCTCTAAAAACTGGTGCTGTAGTTTCTTCTATTGCTGCTTCATCTACTGCGTTCGCTGCTGATTACGCTACTGATATTAATGCTGCGGTTACAGATTCTTCTGCAAACTATACTCTTGTAGTTGCTGGCGTTATTTCGGTTGCTGCAATCGGCTTTGGTGCGGGTCTTCTTATTCGTTGGTTAAATAAGTAAATGATGGGGTCAATGCCTGTAGAAATCATTTTTGGTATCTCATCCTCCATGAGCTTTATTTATGGTTTTGTTTCAGGCATTCAAACACATTAATTTTTAACTATAGGAGAGGGGGCTTAATTGCCCCTTTTTTTGATCTTATGAAATGGATTTTATTATTTTTCGTTTTTGTATTTTCTAATATTTATACGATTCCCGTTAAGGCTGAAACAGTTGATAAAGTAATTTTAAAAGCCCGTTGTACGTTTTATAAAAGTGAACCTGTTTATTTTGATACTTATCTTTCATCCAAACCACATTCATTATGTTTACCCTATTTATCTTCACTTGATACAGAACTTTGTTTGGATAATCCTCAAGTTGTTTCGAATGGCATTTGGTGCAAAGCTACTTCTGCTAATGTGAGAATAGCAGCCTATGACGGTTCTTTTTCTCCTTTTTCTGGTTGTCCTGCTACTCATCCAGTTGAAACTTCTGATGGTCGATGTCAGATTGAACCAACTTTTTGTTCCGATTCATCTATTCAAAAACAATTTCAAAATGAACAATATTCATGTCAATTAAACAATCCTAATAGTTCTTTTTATGAAACTGTTTTTAATTGGTCTTGTGTTGATAATGAGTCAAATAATTCACCTGATGTTAGTACTTCATGTAATTATGATAAAAAAGATTGCATACAGGGTTTAACTTGTGAATCTGAAACTAATCCAGAAACACCTATTTGTAATCCTGAAAATGAAGAGTGTGCTTTACCTCCAGAAACACCGCCTGAAGAAATTCCAGAAGAATCTACTAATCCTGATGATTTAAATTCAAACCCTAATCCTTGTGAATTAGGTATCGATTTATGTAATAACTCTGATACACCTTTCACGGATGACCCTAATCAAAATCCAGATTCATCAAGTCTTAGCGATAACCCAAATTTAACCGAGGGGGATAATGCACTTTACAAAGAAGCGGTTATTACCAATCAACACCTTGAAAATATGAATCATAAAATGAAAGAGTTTATTACTAATTATGATTCCAAATCTGACCAGAACAATAAACTTTATAAAGCTCAACTTGGTCAACAGACAGAAATCAATAAGAAACTTGGTCAACAACTCTCAGGAACTACGCAAACCAATAAGCACTTAGACAATATAGAAAATGAAATGAATAAATCATTTTGTGATAAAAATCCAGAATACCCAGACTGTAATAAAACACCGTTTGGAGATTTGCCGGACTTCACCCAATCGAATCATTTTTCTACTGTCTTTGATTCTTCAAAGTTCGCCGAGTTATCTCAGAAAAAAGATGATTTAACTCAACAGATTCAAGACAAAATAAATCAGTTTAAAACTGACTTAAACATTGCTCCGTCTTTCTCTGGAGGTTCTTATTCTGATGAAAATATAACTCTATCTGGTAGATGGGGGACTGTTAGCACTTCTAATTCATATTGGTCTGATAATTCAAGCTTAATTTCTACCGCAATCATTGCTCTTTGTTCACTGGTTGCCTTTTCAATTATTATCGTAAGGAGACGATAAGATGAAGATCCTTTTTATTCCGTTTTTACTTTTGTTTTTTTCGTCTGGCACTTATGCAGCTACTCCAGAAGAAGAAAACTCAATCATTGGTTATTTTGTTGATATTGGGGATTATGTTGGTGATTTTTTCAGTTATGCCCCTACATTTTTTCAACAAATGTTCGCTTACATCATTGAATATTGCGTGATTATTAAGCTCAAATTACAGCTTGAATCTATTCAATTTGCTTATGGTGTAGCTATTTCACTTATGCAAAATCTTTCCCTCGATTCACTTCTTAATGATGCTTTTTCAGGTCTTTCAACACAGCAAAAAGGCTTGATGAATCAATATGGAATTTTTGTTGGTTTAACCCGAATCGTTGAAGCAATGGTTACTCGATTTGTTCTAGATTTCATGGGGTCTTAATTATGGCTGTTAAAATTCGTCATGGTGCCAATGGTTCTTACAAGTCAGCTACCGCTGTATGGTTTGATTTACTACCTGCGCTTAGAAATGGTCGTGTTGTTGTCACAAACATACAAGGTATGGAAAGTGTTGAAACTATTGAAAAACGTCTAGGTGAGCGATTTCCACCATCAGCCAAAATTATAAAAATCTATTCGCTTACTGAATCTGGCCGTTATATGTGGCAGAACTTCTACAACTGGATGCCTATGGGCGCTTATATGATCATTGATGAATGTCAGGACATATATTCTAAAACGGTCGGCTTTGATATGGCTAAGAATACATATCAAGGTTTGGAAAAGTTTAAAGAGGGTTTGCCTGACTGGTATCCAGATTTTTATAACCGTGTTTTAGAGGCTTATAAACCAGATGAATCAACTATTGATATTGATGATTCAGGGGAAACTTTATTTGATGATAATGGGCTCATTCGATTACCTCCAACGTTTGAAGAATCGATATCAAGACACCGTCACTTTAACTGGGATATTACTTTCGTTACACCCAATATTAAAAAGTTATCTACTGAAGTTCGTTCATGTGCTGAGGTTGCCATACATCATAAATCTAAAGATTCGTTTTTTTTCACAAAGCGCAAACCTAGATTGTATGAACATGACCCAAACGCAACGAGCTTTAACAGTCCAAAGCCTGAAGAGTGTAGACGGGTTAAAGTTCCTCTTGCGGTTCATCTTCTTTATAAATCAACAGTAACGGGCAAAACAACAAAATCAGGACTTGCTTCTAGTCCATTATCAAATTTCAAATTTGTCTTAGTAATGTTGCTAGGGCTTTGTTCAATTCTTTATGTCATTTATGGGGGCATCGATGCGTATCAACGTTATAATTCTGATGATTCAACACAGGATATCAATTCTAATCAAACCGTTAACCAAACTGGCCAAACCAATAACCAAGTTTTACCAATGGATAAAACCGATTCTAAGATACGTAATGTACAGATTGATGATGTTCATGATAGTCGCCTTTTGTCTGAGAGTGGTGAGCCGTTTTTTAATAATCGCAGCGTAAACACTGTTCCTGAACTTTGGCCATTTGATGTTACCAATGTATATGTAGGCGGCATCAGTTTGAAAATAACAGATACAAAAGTGATACCAACAATCGTATTTAAACAAACAATGACTGATGGCTCTGAATCTTATGTTTATAACTCAATGCTAGAAAAGATGGGTTATCAATTTAAGGTTTTAGATTATTGTTTAGTTGAAATGAATACAGCTGGCGTTCGTAAGTTCCTGACGTGTGACATGAGAAAAACACCAAATGATTTTGGCGACCAGGTTAACAATCCAATCACAGACCTGGCTAATTCAATGCAACCAAATAAATCGAGAAATGACTTACCCAATATGGATGCAATTTTACCAATCTAATAGTGCGCATTACGTATATTATGTTAAATGAAATGTGGCTGTATGTGGAATTTTCCATGATTGTTTTATCAAGTGCCTTATTTTGTATTTTTAGGATGATTAACTAAATGGCCCCTTTTGTATACCAAACAGATATCATTATATGCTCGTTTTCAATCTCAATGATGTTTCGAGATAAATCAATTGTGAATGTTTAAAGTTATCCAGTGTATATCTCCATTTAGTGTCGAAATCGACCAACGTGAGTTATCTATGTCTAACCCCGTTTTGATGTTCATTCGTTGTTCTAGTTGATGATTTTTATTATCAAGTATGACATAAGAATTTAAAGCCAAGTCCTGTAACTGTGTTTTCTTTTTACTATCAATTAATTGAACAGAGATCGTAAGCAAATCATCAGTTTCTCTTTCAAAGAGTATTGAAAGCTCTATATCATCGACTTTTATTGTACAACTTTGGTCTATTTGGCATACCGTATCAGTTTTTTTCTGTGGTTGGTGTTGAAATGTTCGCCACGTAAATGCAGTGGCTAATACACTGAATATGATGAGTATTTGTACAAGTCTTGCTTTGGTGAGTTTCTCTGCTGCCATTACAACTTTATCCTATGCAACTTACTTCAAATTTTTACTAATTTACCTATATAACCTGTTCGCATGTCAGGTATAGTAGGCAACGAAAATGTTACTTTTATTGAAAACCATTGTTATCGACTTATTTTTAATCAGTTGATGATATGTGTTTGGGTGACATTACAACACTATTTTCGTGTTGATGCTATGTAGTTAATTATAATATTGGAAGCATTCAAGATGAGCCAAGAACATCAGCTTGAGCATAATTATAACTACACAGTCGTACGTCAATTCACCCTGGTTACCATACTTTGGGGTATTGTTGGTATGAGTGTGGGTGTATTAATTGCCGCTCAATTAGTTTGGCCACAGCTTAACTTTGATACGCCGTGGTTGACGTACAGCCGTTTACGTCCATTACATACAAATGCGGTAATATTTGCGTTTGGTACAAGTGCCCTATTCGCATGTTCTTATTATGTTGTACAAAGAACGTGTAAAACTCGCCTATTCGGTGGTTTGTTAGTTCCGTTTACATTTTGGGGTTGGCAAGCCATTATTTTGGCCGCCGTGATCTCACTACCTTTGGGCTATACAACCAGTAAAGAATATGCAGAACTAGAGTGGCCTATTGATATCGCCATTGCGATTGTTTGGGTTGCTTATGCAATTGTTTTCTTTGGTACTTTAATCAAAAGAAATACATCCCATATTTATGTTGCTAACTGGTTCTTTGGCGGTTTTATACTAACTGTTGCGGTACTGCATATCGTGAATAGTATGGCTATTCCAGTTTCATTAGGTAAATCTTATTCGATTTATTCTGGTGCTGTCGATGCCATGGTTCAATGGTGGTATGGACATAATGCAGTTGGTTTCTTATTAACTGCAGGCTTTTTGGGTATGATGTATTACTTTGTACCAAAACAAGCTGAGCGCCCAGTTTATTCTTACCGTTTATCGATCGTGCACTTCTGGGGTTTAATTTCCCTTTATATTTGGGCCGGTCCACACCACCTTCATTACACTGCTTTACCTGACTGGACTCAGTCATTAGGTATGGTGATGTCTGTGATCTTATTTGTTCCTTCTTGGGGCGGTATGATCAACGGTATTATGACGTTATCTGGTGCTTGGCATAAACTGCGTTACGATCCAATTCTACGCTTCTTGATTGTTTCACTGTCTTTCTACGGTATGTCTACCTTTGAAGGCCCAATGATGGCTATTAAGACGGTTAATGCGTTATCTCACTATACTGACTGGACAATTGGTCACGTGCATTCAGGTGCATTAGGCTGGGTTGCAATGGTTACCATTGGTTCTCTATACCACTTGATTCCTAAGTTATTTGGTCAAGAGCGTATGTACTCAATCAAACTTATCAATGTTCACTTCTGGCTTGCGACTATCGGCACCGTGCTGTATATCGTGGCTATGTGGATTTCAGGTGTAATGCAAGGTTTGATGTGGCGTGCAGTTAATGCTGATGGCACATTAACTTATAGCTTTGTTGAAACAGTTGAAGCTTCTCACCCATTCTACTTAGTTCGTTTTATTGGTGGTGTGATCATTGTATCTGGTATGTTGTTGATGGCTTACAACACATACAAAACTATTTCTGCGCCAAAGGAAAGCTTAAAAGCTATTCCTCAACCGGCTTTATAGGAGGCTATGAATATGAGTTCGAATAAGAATCGCCATTCAATAGTCGAGAAGAACGTCGGTCTATTGGCAATTTTAATGGTTTTTGGTATTAGCTTAGGCGCATTAGTTGAGATCACTCCGCTAATATTCCAAAAGCAAACGACTGAGCCAGTTGAAGATTTAAAAGTATATTCAGCGCTTGAAATGGAAGGACGCGATATCTACATCCGTGAAGGTTGTAGTGTTTGTCACAGTCAGATGATTCGTCCATTCCGTTCGGAAACTGAGCGTTATGGTCACTACTCTGTTGCAGGTGAGTCAGTATGGGAACATCCTTTCTTATGGGGCTCTAAGCGTACTGGCCCTGACCTTGCTCGCGTAGGTGGACGTTATTCTGATGAATGGCATCGTGTCCATTTAATCGACCCTCGTGAAGTGGTGCCAGAATCGATCATGCCGGGCTATCCGTGGTTGGCAGAAAACAAACTAACCGGCGAATATACTCAACAAAAACTTGAGTTGTTCCGTGATGATTTCGGCGTGCCGTACACTGATGAGCAAGTTGCTAATGCGAAAAAAGATGTTGAAGGCAAAACAGAGTTAGATGCTTTAGTTGCCTATCTTCAATCGCTTGGCCACTCGATGAAATAAGGAGAGAGATATGGATATCGTAACCGTTCATAGTATCTGGACCCTTGTTTTATTCATCAGCTTTTGTGGTGTTGTATGGTGGGCTTATGGAAGCAAAAGCCGCCAGTCTCGTTTTGATGAAGCTGCGAATATCATCTTTGATGATGAGCCGCCAGTTGAATCCGATAAAAAACAGGGAGGAATGCAGTAATGACTACATTCTGGAGTGTTTGGATTACCGTAATTACACTGGGCACAATCTTTGGTATTGCGGCTATTTTAATCTGGTGTCTAAAAGATAAAATGGGCGTAGAAGAAGGTGCGGATATGGGGCATGAATACGATGGTATTCGTGAGCTAAACAACCCACTTCCAAAATGGTGGACTTACTTATTCTTCTCAACATTTATCTTTGCTGCTGTTTATTTAGCTTTGTTCCCAGGTTTAGGTAATTACCCTGGCCTTCTAGGTTGGACGAGCTCTGCGCAGCAAGTTAAATCTGTTGAAGAAATGGAAGCATCAATTAAAGCTTCACAAGATAATCAGCAGTTAGATCAATATGCAAAAGAGTTAGATGATGCCGATAAATTTTACGGTGAGTCGTTTAAGCGCCTAGCTTATAACTCTGAAGGTACTGCATACCGTACATTACCTGAAATTGCTTCAGATCCAGACGCCTTACGCGTAGGACAAAATTTATTTTTGCAAAATTGTTCTCAGTGTCATGGATCTGATGCTCGTGGTTTCAAAGGTTTCCCTAATTTAACCGACGATGCTTGGTTGTACGGTGGTGAGCCTGAGGCTATCTTAACTACTATTCGCCATGGTCGTGTAGGTGCGATGCCTGCATGGGGAGAAACATTTGGTGATGATGGTGTACGTGAAGTAGTAAGTTATGTATTGAGCTTATCTGGACGTAAAGTTAACTCACGTGAAGCTGCAGCTGGTAAAGTACGCTTTGCAGCTTGTGCGGCTTGTCATGGTACTGACGGCAAAGGTAACCCAGCATTTGGTGCACCGGATCTGACGGATAATGATTGGCTGTTTGGCGATTCTCGCGCAGATGTCACTGAATCTGTTCAGTATGGTCGTCAAGGTGTGATGCCTGCTTGGAGTAATATCTTAGGTGATGATAAAGTTCACCTTGTTGGTGCTTATGTCTGGAGTTTGAGTAACCAAACTCAATCAGAGCCTGCCCAATAATACATTAAGTGGTTTAACAGCCCCATTTTGGGGCTGTTTTTTCTTATATCTATTTCGTTTTATTTGTGAGAACCCTATGCAACAGCCCTGGTACAAACAATTCTGGCCTTGGTTTTTAATTTTCCTTCCTATGTGTGCTGTCACAGGTAGTTTCGTTACCCTTGGCCTATTCACGAAAAATAGCGTCGATTTGGTTTCTGAAAATTATTATAAAGAAGGAAAAGGAATTAATGTCGATCTGACTAGAATACATGTCGCAAAAGGTTTCAAACTTAATGCTAGTGTCATTTCAACCCCTAGAGGTGTGAGCTTCAAGTTAGATAAAGGAAAGCTCGAGCTTTACCCAGCTTTAAAGGTTTCATTTACTCATCGAACCCTCCCTGATCGTGATTTCGAACGAACTCTTAGTTCTGATGCTAATGGTAATTATCGACTTAGTTTAGATACACCGTTAGAAGGCCCTTGGTTCATTAAACTAGAGCCACATAACCAAGAATGGATTATCCAAGGAAAAGTCGCATTTCCTAGCAAAACACCAACTGTTTTACTTGATTAAGGCGTAAAAATGTCTGCTTGTTCAACGCATCAAGTGTGTTATCACTGTAATGATGATGTACCTACTAATACCAACTTTAACGTTGAAATCCTGGGGCAGCTTCGCCCTATGTGTTGCCCAGGCTGTCAATCTGTTGCACAGACTATCGTAGAGAGTGGTTTAGTTTCTTATTATCAATATCGTACGACTCCTGCTGAAAAAGTAGACCTTGTCCCTGAGCAGCTACAAAAGCTCATCCATTATGATAATGAAGACGTGCAGAAAGAGTTTGTTCGACAGACTGAAGATACATCCGAAGTTACATTGTCACTCGATGGTGTTTCTTGTGCTGCTTGTGCGTGGCTTATTGAAAAGCAGTTAATGGCCTACTCCGGTGTTATTTTAATTCGAGTTAACATCACTACCAATCGGGCAATATTACGTTGGGATGACTCTAAAATTCACTTAAGTGAGTTATTAAAAAACATCCATCAATTAGGATATAAAGCCGCACCATTTGAGCCTAATCAACATGAAGAAAGCTATCATCAAATGATGAAGCAATATCTTTATCGTTTAGGTGTTGCCGGCTTAGCAACAATGCAAGTCATGATGCTTGCTATCGCACTTTATTTTGAAGTGTTCTCAGATCTTGATAGTGAGTTTAAACAGTTTTTAAGAGTTGTCAGTTTGATCTTCGCAACACCAGTACTACTCTATTCAGCTCAACCTTTTTACATCAACGCTTGGCGAAGTTTAAAGGCCAAGACACTAGGTATGGATGTACCTGTATCTATTGCACTTATTTTTGCTTATGTCTCAAGTTTATGGGCTACCTTGGCAGGCAAAGGTGAAGTGTTTTTCGAATCCATTTCCATGTTCACTTTCTTTTTATTAGTTGGTCGTTTTTTAGAGATGCGAGCACGCCGTAAAGCGGCAACCGCCAGCGCAAATTTATTGAAATTAGTACCAGCGATGGCAAGGAAGTTAGATGGCAGCCAGATCCCGGTCCGAAGTTTAGCCATTGGCGATGTGATTCGAGTGTTACCCGGAGAGCATATTCCTGCCGATGGACAGATTGTCGTTGGTGCTACACAAGTTGATGAATCGATGCTAACTGGAGAATCGATACCCGTGTTAAAGCAGCACCATGATTTTGTTTATGCAGGTACGATGAATGTTGGTGAATCCTTTGAATTGGAAGTCACTTGCCACAAGGCCGATTCTGTCATTTCAAATATTGTTAGGTTGCAAGATGAAGCCCAGCTATCAAAACCTAAAATCGCAGAAATTGCCGATCACGTTGCTAAGTATTTTGTTGCGGTCATTCTTGTAATCGCTGGAGCCACTTGGTTGTATTGGCATCAGCATCGACCAGACGAAGCATTTTGGATCATGCTGTCTGTCCTCGTAGCAACTTGTCCGTGTGCCTTATCTCTTGCCACTCCTACCGCAGTGACTTGCTCAACTTCGAAACTGGGAAGCCTAGGTATTTTATTACGTAAAGGCCATGTCTTTGAAACCTTATGCCAAGTGAAGCATATTGTATTGGATAAAACAGGCACTCTGACAGAAGGTAATATTGAGATTAGTGATACAGAGCTTTTAGATAGTCAGTTTACGAACTCTCAAGTATTAGCGATTGCAGCAGCGTTAGAGCAACATGCTAACCACCCAATCTCAAAAGCATTCCAGAAATATTCATCAGGAAAAGTCATAATAGAAAATGTTTCTAATGTTATAGGCTCTGGTGTCTCTGGACAGTATTTAAATGATAATTGGCATATTGGAACTTTACCCTTTGCCTTAAATACTGACGGAAAAGAATTAGAGCAATCACAAGCGTCTTCAGTTTATTTATCTTGTAATCACCGTTTGATTGCACGTTTTGAGTATACCGACCCTATACGTAAAGAAAGCCTCAGTTTTGTTGAGCAATTACAAGAAGCCAATATTGACATCACCCTACTGACAGGAGATTCAAAGTTAAATACTCAAAAAGTTGCTTTAGCTTTGGGGATTACTCAATATCAATGTTCAGCAAAACCTGAGGATAAGTTAGCTTATCTACAGTCTCTTAATAAAAAAGACGTCACATTAATGATCGGTGATGGAATTAATGATGCACCAACTCTAGCGGGAGCTCACCTTTCGGTTGCTATGGGTAGTGGCTCAGATGTGGCAAAATCATCTGCAGATATGGTTCTACTTGGCGATAGACTAGATAAAGTACTTGAAGCTAGAGAGCTTGCCATTCAAACTCGTAGTATTATTCGACAAAATTTAGCTTGGGCGCTAGGCTATAATGCCTTAATTCTTCCATTGGCTGTCATGGGGTTCATTGCTCCTTATTTTGCCGTTATTGGTATGTCTGCAAGTTCTATTATTGTGGTGACCAACTCACTTAGATTGTTGAAGTAATAAGGTTCTTTAAATGGCCAGCTTATATTTGTTAATTCCAATAGCCATCATATTTGTTTGTATCGCCGTCGCTTTGTTTATGTGGGCGGTAAAAACGGATCAATTTGATGATCTCGATCGTCAAGGGCATAGTATTTTATTTGATGACAACGATGATCTTGATGATAAGGTTGTTGAGCCTGTTGAAAAAAAAGATAAGCCCCTATGAGTTCAGATTGGTTAGCGGCTTTTTTAATCGGTTTATTAGGCGCTGGCCACTGCATGGGAATGTGTGGTGGTATCGCTTCTTTAATGAACCTAGGGCAAGTGTCAACAAAGAGACAATGGTTAAATCCTCTTTTTTATAACATGGGTCGCTTATCTAGTTATGCTTTAATTGGAGCGATAATTGGTGGCTCCATTTCAACCATTTCGTCCTACTCTGGAATCAACTCCCCACTCAATTGGTTACGTCTTTTATCTGCTGTATTCATGTTGTTATTGGCTTTATATATTGGGCAATGGTGGAATGGGCTGATATGGATAGAAAAAGTAGGTCAAAAGCTTTGGAAATATATTGCACCATTCGGTCAAAAGCTACTTCCTATTAAGCATCCTATTTACGCTATTCCATTTGGTTTCATTTGGGGATGGCTTCCATGTGGCCTAGTCTATTCTATGCTAACTTGGTCGGCAGCGGCTGGGAATTCTCTAAATGGCGCTTTGATCATGCTGGCATTCGGCTTAGGTACCCTACCATTGATGTTAGCGGTTGGAGTGAGTGCGACTCAGTTCAATCAACTAGTGCAATCTTTGCTTTTTAGACGTCTTGGCGCCGCAGCTTTACTGGCTTACGCCTTATTCCAGTTGTATCAAGGAGTTATCCGCTTACTGTAATATAACTGTTATGTCTGATGATTTTCTGCTGTCCTTTAGTAGTATGGAGTGATAAAATATTGATGTATATCAATTAAAACTGCTCGGTATTTTATGATTTCAGATAACGCAAAAACGAAACGAGTCCAATCAGGTGGCTGTGCCATCCATTGTCAAGACTGCAGTATCAGCCAATTATGTATTCCGTTTTCATTAAATGAAAATGAATTGGATCAACTTGATGAAATTATCGAGCGAAAAAAGCCGGTTCAAAAAGGCCAAGAAATCTTTAAAGCGGGTGATGAACTAAAATCGCTCTATGCAATTCGTTCTGGTACGATAAAAAGTTACACCATCACAGAGCAAGGTGACGAACAAATTACTGCGTTCCATCTGGCTGGTGATTTAGTTGGTTTTGACGCAATTAATAACAATGCTCACCCAAGTTTTGCCCAAGCATTAGAAACTTCAATGGTCTGTGAAATTCCCTATGAAACTTTAGATGAACTTTCAGGACAAATGCCAAAATTGCGCCAGCAAATCATGCGTTTAATGAGTAATGAAATCAAAGGCGATCAAGACATGATCTTGTTATTGTCTAAAAAGAATGCAGAAGAACGTTTAGCTGCATTCTTATATAGTTTATCAACTCGATTCTCACAACGTGGCTTCTCGCCTCGTGAATTCCGTCTAACAATGACTCGTGGAGATATTGGTAACTACCTAGGATTAACGGTTGAAACGATTAGTCGCTTACTTGGCCGTTTCCAAAAGAGCGATATTCTGAGCGTTAAAGGTAAGTACATTACTATCATCGACCATGACGCACTGCAAAAACTGGCTGGTTTTGCTGAAGAATAAAAAATTCGATAATTAATCAATGATTAAGCCGTTAAGTTTTTATACTTAGCGGCTTTTTTCTTTCCAAAATCAAGCTTATGTCACTAATAATTATCTCCAAATTCAGCTAAAGTTAATCTAGTACCAACGGATTTCTTTTGCTGAAAGAATCAAAATCTAGGCATGTTGTACCCTTGGTATACTTTGATCTATCGTAAGATCAAATGAGTTAAGAAAGGGAGAGCTTATTATGAATTCATACAAAAACATTTTGGTGGTAGCTGATGTTAATAATGTTGAACAATCAGCATTAGCGCGTGCATTTCAAATTGTACGAGACCTGCCCAATCCTGCTCCAATCACTTTTTTTCTATCTATTTATGATTTTTCATACGATATGACATCCATGCTATCTTCTGAAGAGCGGGATGCAATGAGACGTGGCGTTATTCAGCAACGTGAAGAATGGATGAAAGAAGTAGCCCAACCTTATTTGAAAGATGACGTTGAACTTAATATTAAAGTTGTTTGGCACCATCGCCCATATGAAGCCATTATTGGTGAAGTGTTTTCTGGTGGCCATGATATTGTCTTAAAAGCCACTCGTCAGCATGATGCTCTTGAGTCGGTATTCTTTACTCCTACAGATTGGCATTTATTACGTAAGTGCCCATGCCCAGTGCTACTTGTTAAAAATCATGATTGGCCTATCAATGGTAATATCATTGCATCTGTTCATGTTGGTTCAGAAAATACCACCCATACCGCTCTTAATGAAAGTATGGTAGACCAAGGATTGAAATTTGCTAAACAACTGAATGCCGAGCTATTTCTTGTTAACTCCTACCCTGTTACACCTGCGAATATTACGGTAGAACTGCCGGAGTTTGATCCGACCTCTTATACTGACGCTGTTCGTGGTTTTCACTTAACGGCAATGAAAGCGTTACGTCAAAAGTATGGTATTGATGAAGAGCATACGAGAGTCAATGAAGGTTTACCAGAGGATGTTATTCCAAAAGCAACCAAAGAGCTTGATGTTGGCTTAGTTATTTTAGGGACAACAGGTAGAACAGGTCTATCTGCTGTATTTATTGGTAATACAGCAGAGAACGTTATTGATAAGATAAATTGTGATGTTTTGGCATTGAAACCAGAAGGCTTTATTAGTCCACTCGATCCCAATTAAATGTTAATTGTAAGCCATTAAATTGGATACCAAACGGCTAGAGCAACCCTTTCGAGTGTTGCTCTTTTGTCATTTGTGGGTATGATACGGCCTTTATTTATGCAGTGTCTATGAGCTTTAATATAGGCACTTGGCAGCACCATCAAGCATCTCTTGAGATCAGTAAAGGCAAATCACCATGAATTCAGATCAAAATACTGTTGAAGAACTTGAGCAAACAGCAAGAAATAAAGCTGAGCAGTATAATTTCAATAAGTTACAGAAGCGTATTCGTCGTAATACAGGTCAAGCTATTGCTGACTTTAATATGATTGAAGATGGCGACCGTATCATGGTGTGTCTCTCTGGCGGTAAAGACAGCTTTACTATGCTAGAGATCCTAATGAGCTTACAAAAAAGTGCGCCTGTCAATTTTGAGCTTGTAGCGGTTAACCTAGACCAAAAGCAACCAGGTTTTCCTGATCATATTTTACCTGCTTACCTTGAATCTCTAGGTATCGAATATAAAATCGTTGAAGAAGATACTTATTCTATCGTTCAAGATAAGATCCCTGAAGGTAAAACGACTTGTTCTCTTTGTTCTCGTTTACGTCGTGGTATCTTATACCGTACAGCTAATGAGATCGGAGCAACCAAAATTGCACTTGGTCATCACCGCGACGATATCTTAGAAACGCTATTTTTAAATATGTTCCATGGCGGGAAAATGAAAGCAATGCCGCCTAAATTAGTGTCGGATAATGGTGAACATGTAGTGATCCGCCCTCTCGCTTATTGCCGTGAAAAAGACATCATTAAGTTTTCTGCGATGCGTGATTATCCTATTATTCCTTGTAATTTATGTGGCTCACAACCTAACCTACAGCGACAAAACATTAAACAAATGCTTAACGAATGGGATAAGCGTTTCCCTGGACGTATTGAGACAATGTTTAAAGCAGTGCAAAATGTAGTCCCTAGCCACTTAGCCGATTATAATTTATTTGATTTTAAATCTATTGACCGAGATTCCGGCGTAATTAATGGCGGTGATATTGGTTTTGATAAAGAAACATTACCTGAAAACTCAGTACCATCAGAAGATGCCATTGAGTTTGATCCTAGCTTACAGCTTGATATAACGAATATTTAATACCAAATCCTGTACTACTAAAATAAAAAGAGCCGAACAATTTTTGATATTGTTCGGCTCTTTTTTATCTTACAAACTACTTCACTGATTAATCTGAGATTGATTACTTTTCGAGTAAAGGCAATACCCTAAAAGTGGTTTGTGGGAGTAATAAGGATTCATTTTTAGAAAGGTCAGCTAAGTTCACTTTAGCTTTTCCGTTATCTATTGAGAACGTATTGCCTTTAGAGGTTTGGATAGCGCTTTGCTTTACTCCATCAAACTCGAATGTGAGACCTATTACTTTAGGTGCAAACCAACTTGAAAACATCCCACCTAAATCATCAAGCATCTTGCTCATTTGTGGCAATAATTGCTCAATATCTTGATAAGAAACTTCACCGGAAAGCGGCTGTTTAGTCATCACAACCATAGAGAAGTCACAGGTTTTGCCTTGCTCTGCATTCACATAGACTAAAGGGCCAACCTGTCTCAAATTGTCATCAAGTGGCACAATAAGTTCTTGAGATGGTGGAATAACAAATTCTTCGTAATGTTTATCTTTTTCCATCCAAGCTTTATCAATTTTACATAAACGTGAAGTTTTATGCTCTTGAAAAAAGAACGCGACTTTTACATCGGGATGACCTTCTTCAAGATTGTTCTTCATCTGTGTATAGAGCTTAGAGTAATTAAAACGATACTGTTGGGCATACGCAGGTAATGATAAAACGGAAGCACATAACGTTGCGACCAATCCAATACGACGAATGTTAACCATTATTTATCCGTCCAAAACTCAGAGTTATGCTTAATCATCGATTGAAGATCATCGACGTAATCTTGTCCACGCTCTGAGTAACTAAGCAAGCCGTTTGTTAACTCTAGTGCCGTTGCTTCAGATTTTAAATCTTGCTCATTGCCGGATAATTTCGCTCTGATATCACGAAGTTCTTTATAAGCATTATTACGGTTCACATTCATAAAATATGCATGAATAGATTCTTGCGGAGAGTCGAATTTCGCCACTTCATGAGTTGCTCCTTCTACACGGTGCAAAGGTACTAAACCACAACCATCCACATAGCACCATTGTCCAAAAAAGTTATTTCCTTCTTGCGCGAAACGTGACGTTCCCCATGCTGATTCATTCGCCGCTTGAGTTAGCACAAGAGCCTGAGGCAAAACATTAACGCGATTTAACATCGTATCTAACCATGCTTCATTAATCCCTGTTTCAGGAATATCTAATTCATAATCTTCAGCAAGTTTCTTTGCCTTTGATGGCACAGATGTTAGATCACCATCTTCAAACTGTTTTTTAATATCCAATAGGTCATGACGCTCTTTCACAACACGATCATTTTCTTTTATAACCCCAGGGCGAAGCGCATCAAAGAATTTTTGTTTTTTTAGTTGGACATCGTCAACCGGCACTGGCGCTTTAGGTACGCTCTCAGTTGTTTGTTCCTTGCTTGTATCAGGTTGCTGATTGTAGTGGTTTTGAAAATAGTAAACGGCCCAAAACGAAAGAATCGCTAAGGTCATAATGATTTTTTTCTTCATGCGTCAAATACCTGTGATTGTTTATTATTGTTATTAGGAGGCGTCCCGTTACCACCTGAGTTGATTACTTTCATTCTAATTCCAAACATATCGCGGTAGATAATGCCTTTAACATGGAAGAAAAATGGCAATACAAGAATAAAGCCTATCCCATAGAAAAGAGCCGCTGCAAAAAACATTACGAGAATCAATGCATAAACGGCCGCGACGGTTAGAAGCTTCTTATTAACCGCACGGAAAGACAGTAATAACGACCGCATAGGTGTCATTCTTTTTTCACACACGAGAAAAACAGAGTTACTAAAAGCCATTGAAATATATAAAGATAGGAAAGGTAAGATTGCCCCAGCTAACCCTTGAAGTATTAACCCCATCAGAGTGACTAGCATCACAGGGATAGTAAAGTGTAACCCTTTAAAAATATGGTTGGTTTTGGTTTTAAAACCAGTGGCGTGGCTCATCGCCATTAAACAAACACCAGCATACAATGGCGCACTGATAATTTCGTAGCTAAAATTGGCTACGATGACAGATTGAATGATACTTTCAATTTGAGTGGAATCTGCACTACCATCAAGTAAAGTAAAGAGGATGCTGGTATCCCCTAGTTGCAACTTTAAAGCAATCATAAAGATCGCTATTTGTAAGATAATTAAAACAACAATTGTCGGTGAAAATGACAAGAAGTTTTTTGTTGTAAGTTGCCAGGCTTCTTTAATGATGTTGGCTGCTTTTAGTTCGTATTGTCCTGATAGTGCGGTATCTATATTACCACCGACATTAAACTCTTTTTCTACTTTATCATTCATAAAACGGGGATCCAGGATCTCTAACTAGCATAATTGTGGCTCATTATACTCAAGACACCCCAATATGCGAGTTTGTGTCTATTTCATTTTGTAAAAGCGTAGATTAATAAACGATTGTTTTAATCTTGCTGAAACTCGCATCTTGAAGTTAGTTGGGTATATATCAGATCTGAATAGAGGATAATTACTCACTTCATGGCAAAAAATGCTATGAATTACACTTAATGGCGACTATGATTCGCCCTCAAATTTTTGTGTCTAACAGCGCTGTTCTTTACTTGGGAGAAATACAGAAATTGAACGTTGAATCTATTCAAACTTCTACCGTTATCCAACTAACTGGTATCAGCAAAAGTTTTGATGGCAAGTCCATCATTGAAAACCTAGATCTTAATGTTAATCATGGTGAGTTCTTAACTATTTTAGGTCCTTCTGGCTGTGGTAAAACAACAGTATTAAGGATGATTGCAGGGTTTGAAACGGTTGATTCTGGCAAGATTCTCCTGGCAAATGAAAATGTCACAGAGCAACCACCCGAGCAAAGGCACGTTAATACCGTATTTCAAAGCTATGCCCTTTTCCCTCACATGACCGTGTTTGAAAATGTTGCTTTCGGCTTGCGTATGCAAAAAGTGGCACAAACAGAAATTGATACGCGGGTTGAAGAAGCACTCAAAATGGTTCGATTAGAATCAATGGCGCAACGCAAGCCTCATCAACTTTCTGGCGGTCAGCAACAGCGTATTGCGATTGCACGAGCCGTAGTGAATAAACCCAAAGTCTTGCTGTTAGATGAATCATTATCCGCTTTAGATTACAAACTTCGTAAGCAAATGCAGTTAGAATTAAAACAACTGCAACGCCAACTTGGCATTACTTTCATTTTCGTTACTCACGATCAAGAAGAAGCCCTTTCAATGTCTGACCGCATTATTGTCATGCGTGATGGAGTCATTGAACAAGATGGTTCACCTCGTGAAATTTATGAAGAGCCGAAAAACCTTTTTGTCGCAAGCTTTATTGGTGAAATTAATACTTTTGAAGCCACAGTAGTAAAGCGTAATGATGAGAAAACAATTACTGCTTTAATTGAAGATATAGAGTGCTCAGTACATTACAAACACCCTGTCCAATCTGGCCAACATCTTAATGTTCTTCTTCGCCCTGAAGATATACGTATTGAAGAGATAAAAGAATCTGAAGATATTGGTATTGTTGGTCATGTAACAGAGCGTACTTATAAAGGTATGACTTTAGATTCTGTCGTTGAACTTGAATCAGGAATGCGCGTCATGGTCAGTGAGTTCTTTAATGAAGACGATCCTGATGTCGATCACTCTATTGGCCAGAAAGTTTCGATTACTTGGGTAGAAAGCTGGGAAGTTGTTTTGCCACAAGATGACGATTCACATACTACCCACGAAAAAACAGAGTAGATGGAAATGAAGAAATTAAATCTTCAAAACAGCATAGTACTTGTGATTGTTTCATGGCTAATGCTGTTTGTCTTTATTCCAAATTTGATGATTATCATTACTAGTTTTTTAACGCGTGATGAAGCCAACCTAATCGAGTTAACGTTTACCTTAAGCAACTATACTCGCTTACTTGATCCACTTTATGCCAAGGTCATGCTGCATTCGTTGTACATGGCCGTTGTCGCAACAGGTTTATGTTTACTAATTGGTTATCCTTTTGCGTATATCGTCGCAAAGATGCCGGCTAAAATTCGCCCATTTATGCTGTTTATGGTCATAGTGCCATTTTGGACCAACTCATTAATTCGTACTTATGGATTAAAAATTGTCTTAGGTACTCAAGGTATTGTGAATAAAAGTTTGATGGCGATTGGCTTAATTGATCACCCTATGCGCATTATGTATACCGAAACAGCTGTGATGATAGGTTTGGTTTATATCTTACTTCCTTTCATGATTTTGCCTTTGTATTCAGCGATTGAAAAGCTTGATCGCACCTATATTGAAGCGGCAAGAGATCTTGGCGCCAATAAATTCCAAACTCTTTTAAAGGTTGTATTACCACTCACTATGCCCGGTATTATTGGAGGCTGTTTATTAGTGCTACTGCCTGCTTTAGGAATGTTCTATGTTTCTGACTTACTAGGTGGTGCGAAGAACTTACTGATTGGTAATGTGATAAAGAGCCAAGTTCTTAATGCCCGCGATTGGCCATTTGGCGCAGCCACGAGTATCGCATTAACCTTAGTCATGGCATTGATGCTATATGCCTACTATCGTGCGGGTAAATTATTAAATAAAAAAGTGGAGTTAGACTGATGAAAAAGTCATTTGGTGGAACTGCAGCCAAGTCTAGCTTTATGAGTTTAGTCTACCTATTTTTATATCTGCCTATTATTGTTTTGATCGTAAACTCATTTAATGCCAGTAAGTTTGGTATTAAATGGGGCGGCTTTACGACAAAGTGGTATAGCGATTTAATGAATAATGACAGCTTAATTCAAGCGGCTGGTCACTCTATTACGGTGGCAGTTTTTTCAGCTACCGCAGCAACCATTATCGGTAGTTTAACGGCTGTCGCGCTGTTTCGATATCAGTTCAAAGGGAAAGGTGCGGTTAACGGCCTACTGTTTGTTGTCATGATGTCGCCTGATATTGTGATGGCGATTTCACTGCTTGCTTTGTTTTTGGTGGTTGGTTTCCAATTAGGGCTAATTACCCTTCTTATCTCACACATTACTTTCTGTCTGCCTTTTGTTGTGGTGACGGTTTACAGTCGCTTAAAAGGCTTCGATGTTAAGATGTTGGAAGCTGCAAAAGATTTAGGTGCCAGTGAGTGGATTATTCTAAAACGCATCATTTTACCTTTAGCTAAGCCTGCGGTTGCCGCAGGTTGGTTACTGAGCTTTACCCTATCACTTGATGACGTAATTATCAGTTCTTTCGTGACTGGGCCAAGCTATGAAATTTTGCCGTTAAAAATTTATTCTATGGTCAAGGTTGGGATTTCGCCAGAAGTTAACGCTCTGGCAACCGTGATGTTAGTAGTCTCTTTAATGTTGGTTATGTGCTCACAAGCTTTAGCTCGAGATAAAGTTAAGTAAAACCAACAGAAGTTGCCGAATAAAAGCCAGCTAAATTGCTGGCTTTTTAATGAGTAAGTAGTGAATAAATACTTTAAAAAACAATTTATATGACTATACTCACACTATTTTGAAGCTAATGACAATTCTGTAAAAGATAAGCATTAGTTAGAGTTTGTTGATCTTTAAAGGCCAACAGACCATAGAGTGTTAATAAATAAAAATTCCATACTGGGGGATATCAATGAAGACATGGTCTAAGTTTTTTGTCGGTGCAGCACTGGCAGCTACATTTACCACAGGTTATGCGCATGCTGAAGATAAAGAACTTTATTTTTATAACTGGTCTGAGTATATCCCAAATGAAGTTTTACAAGACTTCACCAAAGAAACTGGAATTAAAGTCATTTACTCTACTTATGAATCTAATGAGTCAATGTATGCAAAGCTAAAAACACAAGGTAAAGGTTACGATTTAGTCGTTCCATCTACTTACTTTGTATCTAAAATGCGTAAAGAAGGCATGTTGATGAAAATCGACCACGCAAAGCTTTCACATTTTGCTGATTTAGACCCTAACTATTTAAACAAGCCTTTTGATCCTGGCAATGACTACTCTATCCCTTATGTTTGGGGCGCCACTGGCATCGGCATCAACACTGATATGCTAGATAAATCATCAATCAAAAAATGGGATGATTTATGGGATCCGAAATGGGTTGGTCAATTAATGATGATGGATGATCCTCGTGAATTATTCCAAATTGCTCTAACAAAATTAGGCTACTCAGGCAATACCACCGACCCAGAGCAGATTAAGCAAGCTTACCTTGAGTTGAAGAAGTTAATGCCAAATGTATTAGTATTTAACTCAGACTTCCCTGCTAACCCTTATTTAGCAGGTGAAACATCTCTAGGTATGTTGTGGAATGGCTCAGCTTATATGGCTCGTCAAGAAGGCGCTCCAATTCATATTATTTGGCCAGAAAAAGGCACGATCTTCTGGATGGATAGTTTAGCGATTCCTGCTGGTGCGAAAAATACTGAAGCAGCATATAAAATGATCAACTTCTTACTGCGTCCAGAAAATGCGGCCAAAATCGCAATGGAAATAGGTTACCCTACACCGGTGAAAACAGCCTACCCGTTGTTGCCAAAAGAATTTGCTAATGACGAGAATGTCTTCCCACCACAAAAAGTATTAGATTCTGGTGAGTGGCAAGATGATGTAGGTGATGCTAACGTGCTATATGAAGAGTATTTCCAAAAGCTTAAAGTGGATATGAACTAGTCTTTATACTAAAAATTATAAGTAACAAATGAAAACCGCTGAAATGAATAGTTTCAGCGGTTTTTTACATTAATGGAAGCCGAAATCACATGAGTTGGATTAGAGCTTTAATAGTTCATCAACAAGCTTAGGCACTTCAATACTTGCTTTACCATAACGTTTCTCAGCAAATTCGCTTTCTACAGCACTAGGCTCTAGGTTGATTTCAATAGTATGCGCGCCATGCATTTTAGCATCATGAACAAAGCCTGCTGCGGGATAGACGACGCCAGAAGTACCAATAGAGATAAATAAATCGGCCTCTTCAATGGCAGCATAAATTTCAGCCATTTGTAGCGGCATTTCTCCAAACCATACGATGTGTGGCCTGAGTGGGTTTGGAATTTGGCAACAGTGACATAAGTCATGGACACCTAGATCATCGTAATGCTCAATCACTTGGTTCGACTCCGGACAGCGAACTTTAAATAGCTCACCATGCATGTGAATAATATTGTGGTTTCCACCTCTTTCATGCAAGTTGTCGATATTTTGAGTCACAATTGTTACTTTACCATCGAGTTTGCTTTCTAGTTCTGCCAATGCTAAGTGAGCGAGGTTAGGCACTATATGCTGATCTTGAAGCCCTTTACGGCGTTGGTTATAAAAATTTTGTACCAAATCAGGATTGTCGCTATAACCTTCTGGAGTCGCGACATCTTCAATTCTATGATTTTCCCATAACCCATCTTGAGAGCGGAAAGTTTGAATACCAGATTCTGCTGATATACCAGCCCCTGTCAGGACAACAATATTTTGATATGGGAAGTTCATTCGAATCCTTTTGAGGTAATGATTTGTAAACTTGTACTTAGTGCTATCAAGGTTAATTTATCTTGTCTATTGATGTATACCCAAGTAACTTCAAGTTGCGAGTTTCAGCAAGAATAAAACAAGCTGCAGGCAAGGCAAATTGAATATGATCATAGTTATTCTATCTCTGTTCAATTTAACGCAGCATAAAGCTTGTTTTAACTTGCCCTTCGGGAGCACCTTGAAATCACTTGGGTATAATAACAACGACAAGATAAAAAGTTTTGTGCTGGATCTCTATTTAATATGAATTAATACATTTAACGTAAGTTCATCTCACACTAAAATTTCTTTGTCGAAGAACAAGCACTTAATGACAATAACTCATAGAATAAGTTATGATTTGCGTCGCTATTGTTCTATCTTTAATAAGATATACCCAAGTACCTTCAATGTGCGAATTTCAATACTTTGAAGTCATTTGGGTATATGACCTATCAACTACTTATAAGTGATATCTATGGGTAAAATTTACCAATTCTGTTTGGCCTTTTTGTTTTTGTTCTCATTACATGCACATGCGGAATGGGAACCAACACAACAATCACAAGTAGCAAAAATTACACCACAAGCACAAAGCATCTCAGACAAAGTTGCTCAACTGCCCGATCCTTTATTTATGACGGATGCGGATCATGCAATGGTTGATGAGTTACTTTCTACTACCCTTTATCAAATCGACGAAACAACTAAAGATTTTGATGCATCATTAAAAGAATATAGAAAGCAAGGCGGTCAAAAAACTTGGCTTTCGGCACAAGAAGATTATTTATCCCTTCATAGCTTTAATCGCTCCAAGCAAGACTTACTAAAATTGGTCAATAATCGAGTTTATAATAATTTAACTGGTTTTGGTCCATTTGGAGTCACTCAATTCAAAAATGAAATATATATTACCCAGCTAAATGCTCAATATTTACTTTTCTTTCAAATTCAAAGCTTTAAACAATTCATCAAAGACCTAGCAATATCTCCCGTCCCCGTTATTGTCACTATCATCAAGCTTTTTCTTGTTTATTTAATCTTAAATTGGTGGCTTCGTAATAGCCCTGACATGATCAAGCAATTTCGAAAAGCGAAGTTAGACTCACCAACCACTGCGCCACCAATATGGATTCGTTTATTGTGGTATATCAGTAAAGCTAATAAGCCAATTGCTTGGTTAATTGCTATTACGATTTCCTTAGACATTCTTTCTGGTTTACAAAGCCTGCAACACGTTAAGTTTTTAGATATTTTCACTTGGTGGATTTTGGGTGGCTCTATTGCGGTAAAATTCATCTTAGAATTCGTGTACCGTAATAGTCGCAGTACCTCTAAAGATATCATTGCTATTCGACTATCAACTATTCGCTATTATGTTTGGAGTGTCATTGGTGCCGGCGTTTTACTGCAAATCACTCGCACGACTGTCGGTGAAGGCACTATTTATCATTGGGTTTCTAGCTTAATGTTCCTATGGTTTATCTTAATTACCATTGTGGTATTAAGAAAATGGAAGCCATATGTTTTTAGTGACAATAACGTTAACTTAGACTCTCCTATTTGGGCTCAGTGGGCGATTAATCATAAGGACAGTTTTGCTTTATCAACCATTGCCACAGCGATAATGACATTTTGGATTTTAACTCGTCATTTGAAGCAATTCGTGATTTCAAACTTATCGCAATATGCTTTCTTCAGCCAAGCACTTGCCTATTTATTCCGTATTGAAGTGGCTAAACAAAGTGATAATGGTGGTCAAAATACCAACCTACTTCCTTTATCTGGTGACGAAGTTTTCCAATACGTACTACCTGGTCGAGAAGACAGTGAGTTAATTAGCTATGCTTCTGATGAAATTAGGCAACTCTCACGCTATGTATTAACCGATAGCCCTGCAATGTGTGTCGTTTCCGGTGAGCGTGGTATTGGCACCACAACTTTGTTAAAACAGATTCTTTACCGTGTGAATAATGCTGAGCCGATTTATTTAAACTGTCCTAACTCGGGTTACTCAGAGTTAGTGGCTAATTTAGCAGAACAAATCGGTTTAAGCCGCGAATCTAGTGATATTCAACTATTAGCTCATTTACGCAAAAGTGAGACTTGCTATTTATTTGCAGTAGATAATGCACAAAGGCTAGTAAAACCTATGGTTGGTGGGCTTTCTGGCTTGATGAAATTTGCCAATTTAATGCGCCGTTCTAAGAAAAACCACCGCGTATTATTAGCGATTGAAAAATCAAGCTGGCGTTTTGTCGATCGAGCAAGAGGAGAACGTTTATTATTTGATTTAGTCACATTTATGCCTCGTTGGTCTGAATCACAAGTCACTAACTTACTCGATTCGCGCTTAAATCAAGAATTAGAAAATCCTGTGTCATTCGATGATCTAAATCTACCAAAACAATGGGATCAGGATGATATTTCAGAAGAAGAACGTATGCGTCAAGGTTTCTACCGTATTTTGTGGCACTACGCGGATGGTAACCCTACTGTTGCTCTGCGTTTCTTCCGCTTATCTTTACGTAAAGATCAAACAACCGAAAAAGTCGTTGTGCGCCTCTTCCAAGCCCCAGAATCAGAAGAGTTGGAAAAAATGCCAAAGCCTATGCTGGCTATTTTGCGTTCAATTGTGCAACTTGAAGTCTCGACCCCAGAAGAGCTTTCAGAGTGTACTCAGCTTACTATTCCTGAAGTTATTGGTACATTGCGCTATTTTGAAAGCCGCAATTACATTGAATGGTCAGATGATAAAGCGAAGATTTCAGATCATTGGTATCGATACATTACCAACGCCTTGCACCGTCAACATTTATTGGTGAAGTAATATGAAAAAGTTTCTTAGTTTAATCGTCCTATTGATGGTGAGTTCAACTGCTTTCGCTGCAGATGAAACAACGGAACATTTAGATAATATCGTACAATTTACTAGCCTAATTCGTTGGGGCGGTGTCTTTTTCTCCTTCTTTGTGATCTTGGGTTCTTGGATACTATTACGATTTACCAACCGCTTAGTTGAAACCTTTAGTGCCCAATTTGTACAGTACCGAATGGTGCTACAAAAGTTACAGTCATTCTTCCAGTTTTTCGTTTATATGACAGCCGGTTTAGTTGTCTTTATGATTAGCTTTCGGATTAATGATCAAATTCTTACTTTGATTGGTGGTACTTTAGCGGTTTCTATCGGTTTTGCATTGAAAGATCTGGCTGCATCATTCATCGCAGGTTTAACCGTTATGATTGATAGACCTTTCCAAGTTGGTGACCGAGTGACATTTGAAGGGAACTACGGTGATATCATTACCATTGGCCTGCGTTCAGTACGAATGAGAACCCTGACTGATGACATCATCACCATACCAAATAATAAATTTTTAAGTGAAGTGACCATGAGCGGTAACTACGGTGCACTTGATATGCAATGTGTGATCCCCTTTTATATTGGCATGGATCAAGATATCAACTTAGCGCGTGATTTGATTCAAGAAGCCGCCTCATCAAGCCGTTATATTCACCTACCTAAGCCGGTTGTCGTGTTAGTGAACCAAGAAATTGCTGATAATTATATGGCCATAAAACTCACCTGTAAGGCCTATGTGGTTGATACGGTATATGAAAAGTTATTTGAAACCGATATTACTTTGCGCGTAATGAAAGAGTTTAAACACCATAATATTCAGCCACCAATGATTGCTGTACGCTCAACAGTACAGTAGAAATCATTTGGATAAAGCTCCCAAAGGGCAAGTTAAAACAAGCTTTATGCTGCGTTAAATTGAACAGAGATAGAATCTGATTATATTCAATTTGCCTTGCTTAAAGCTTGTTTTATTCTTGCTGAAGCTCGCACCTTGAAGTCACTTGGGTATATAATCCTTCATAATTAATTTCGAGCAGTAATTTCGGTTACTGCTTTTTCATTTAAGGCGCTTTATGTCTCGTACAATTTTATACACATACAAAAATGAAGAAAAAACCTTAGCGTTTAGCTATCGTGATTTTCATTCTATTCATGAAGCGGTTGCCGCTCATGAAGGCATTGATATCCGTGAGTATCTAAAAATGGAGCAATCCATTGAAGCGGTCTCTGATACTAAAACCGTTCGCAACTACCGTGATGCGCATTTTAAAAAGCTTGGTTTCGGCAAAATAACCTTAATGCCGAAAGAGAACATTGGTATTGGTCAGAAGAAGAAAAATAGCTAACCTACCTTCTACATATAAGCTGCGTTTGTATTCTATACCGAATATCACATCACCTGATGATAAAAAGGCTCGATGAAATATCACCAAGCCTTTTTGTTTTAGGTAATTAACCCCTAGTTATTCAAACTTGAAGAGACTAAAGTGCGATTGGCATTATTGAATATTCAAAAATGCAGCACCACGTACACCACCAGAATCACCATGTTTGGCTTTTAAGATATGCGGTACTTTACCTATAGAAAGTAAATGAGGTTGAATACGCTTTGGTATTTCTTCGTAAATTGCTTCAAAGTTTGATAAGCCGCCACCGAGTACCACGACATCTGGATCAAAAGCAGTAAAAATATTACCTAAACAAATTGCCAATAGATCCATAAAGCGTTCAACATGCTCTACCGCTTTAGGCTCTTTTTGCTGATACTGTTTGATAATGTCGATAGCTTTTACATTCTCATCATAGTAGTAGTGGTAAAGCTGCTCAAAACCACGCCCTGATAAGTAGTTGTCGATACAACCTTTTTTATCACAACCACAACCAAATAATGGTGCATCTTTATCTTTGCAACTATCATTCAAGTAGAACCAAGCATCAATTGGCATACGAGTATGGCCTAGCTCGCCAGCAACATGACTCCCACCAGAGACTACGTGACCATTGACAACAATTCCGCCACCAAAACCAGTGCCAAGTATTAGCCCTAAAACACTTTCTTTACCTTGATGCTCTTCATCCCAAGCTTCTGATAACGCAAAGCAATTGGCATCATTTGCCACTTTTACTGGGCGCTCGACCAACGCTTCAAGATCTTTGCGTAAGAACTTTCCTTTCGCAGCAGGAACATTTGAAGTTAAAACGGCCCCATCTTCCACGCTTTCCATCCCCGGAATGCCAATACCAACAGTGCCTCTTAATTCAAACTGCTTATCATATTTAGCGACTAAACCCGCAAGAGTATCTAATAATGCTTGGTAATCTTCTCCAGGTGTAGGTACTCTTTCAGAAGCCACTCTTTCTAACTTCTCGTTAAAAGCACCAAACTCAATTTTTGTGCCACCGACATCAAAACCGTAATACATTAATTCTCTCCATAAATTAAAATATAAAATCAAATAAAATTATGCTCATTATCCATAAACTTGTTGTACAAACTGTGATGGTTACTCAAGTTAGGCTTCTATTGAGTTTAAGTGCGCATTTTTCCGACACGCTTTGATTATCCTGACTCTATACCCAAGTAACTTCAAAGTGCAGAATTCAGAGCTATCATTCAAACCTTGAAGTTACCTGGGTATATACTGCCACCGCATGAACTGATGAGCATTTACTCATTAGCCATTATCCGATAGCATCTTGTTAACCCACAGATATAAAGCGTGTAGAAATGAATAAAGTACTGACTATTCCATTGATGAGTTTACTATTGTTGGCAGGCTGTGCTTCAAGCCCACCGCCTGCACC
Organism: Vibrio algivorus; assembly: GCF_002218005.2. Taxonomy (GTDB): domain Bacteria; phylum Pseudomonadota; class Gammaproteobacteria; order Enterobacterales; family Vibrionaceae; genus Vibrio; species Vibrio algivorus. The sequence continues at coordinate 554,301 of NZ_AP018679.1, read as the reverse complement.
ACCTCTGCCTTCTACACCTGTCGAGAAAACGGAATTCCAACACTTATACCAATCATGGTCTGGCGTCCCATATCAATTTGGCGGAAGTACCAAACGAGGGATAGATTGCTCAGCCTTTATGCAAGTCACCATGTCGACAATTTATCAATTGCACCTTCCTCGTACGACCGAATTACAAAGTCAACAAGGCTACTTTATTCCAGAAGATGAAGCGGCTTTTGGTGATCTTGTATTCTTTAAAACTGGTTGGAACCAACGCCATGTTGGGATGTATATTGGTAATAATCAGTTTATGCATGCATCAACCTCCAAAGGTGTCATTATTTCACGCTTGGATAATCCTTATTGGGCCAGTAAGTTTTGGCAATTTAGGCGTATACCCAAGTGACTTCAAGATGCAGAATTCAGAGCTATCATCCAAGTTCTTAGACAAGGAAGATTTATGCGGAATGTAAACACCTTTCAATTAAATCTGACACGGGCTAAGAGCTTGGATGAAGCTCCCAAAGGGCAAGTTAAAACAAGCTTTATGCTGCGTTAAATTGAACAGAGGTAGAATCACTATGATCATATTCAATTTGCCTTGCCTAAAACTTGTTTTAATCTTGCTGAAACCTCGCATCTTGAGGTTACTTGGGTATATTAGTTCAAATTAAGCTATACCCTTCGAATAACGTCAGTAAATTAAACTAATTTTTGCGAATCAGCTCTCTAATTTAAAAGTTCAACTAAGCTAATGTCATAGACTGATAACTTTCAGGTTCTGGAGGCAACTATGTGGCATGGTATTGCACAACAGCTATCACAAGTACTGGCATTTGAATTTGTCATTCAGGAGCGAGAAAGTCTGCAAGGTGGCGATTGTAATCAGTGTTATATGATCTCAGACGGTCAGCAGCGCTATTTTGTCAAAATTAATGACCGAGAGTACCTACCCAAATTTGAATCAGAAATAGATAATTTATCAAGCCTTCTTCAGACCAGCACCCTATCGGTTCCCCAGCCAGTCACTTGTGGCGTAGTCAAAGATCATGCCTTCTTAATCTTAAATTATCTACCTACCAAACCTCTCACCGCACCAACTGAGCAATACCACCTAGGGCAACAATTAGCTCATCTCCACCTGTGGGGAGAGCAAAAAGAATACGGTTATGATGCCGACACTTATGTTGGTTTAAATCTACAACCTAATGCTTGGCATAAAAAATGGGGAATCTTTTTCTCTGAATGTCGTATTGGTTGGCAATTACAGTTACTAAAAGAAAAAGGGATTGAGTTTGGTGATATTGAAGAAATTGTAACTTTAGTGAAGCAAAGAATAGGAACGCATAACCCGAAACCTTCCCTTTTACATGGAAATTTAAGTGATAATAACTATGCGCTATCAGTCAATGGCGCTATCTGTTACGACCCTTCAAGTTATTGGGGAGATCCAGAGTGTGACCTAGCGATCATCGAAGAGTTTAGTAACCTAGGGTCAGAGTTTTTTGCCGGTTATGAAGATACCTTATCTATCGAGGATGGTTATGATAAACGTCGAGAACTCTACCAACTCTATTACCTCCTTTGTCGATGTAATCAATATGGAGGAGAATACCTCACTCAATGCATATCAAAGATTCAACTAATACAACAAGATTTAATCTAATTTATTGTTAATTCAATAGGTTAATTAACAAATATTAAAAAGGTGATGTGCGTCGTAATAAAATGTCCTTCATGGACTAGAATTACAATTAACTTCAATATGGTCGACTTTTTCTCATATTGTAAATTTTAAAAAATACAACTTCACGCTGAATAGTAGGTTGAATCAGACAGTTTTTGTCCATTACTTTGCACTAATTCAACCTTTTTGCTTTTTTTCAATCATGAACTAACTTAAAGAACTAATATTGAATTATGCCTAAGTGACCTCAAGATGAAGAATTCAGAGCTATCATCTTGAAGTTACTTGCGTATAAACCAGACCAAGTTCACTACTTGATCTATTTATTTTGTAGTTCATTCAGCTTGGCACAAAGACGTAATAGTGAGGAAAGCAATGATAAAATACACTGAAAAAAGAGTACCCTGCCCACATTGCGGACATCAAATCGGTATGACCGTGGATTCATCGAAGGGTGATCAAGATTTTTATGATGACTGTCCTTCATGCAATCATGCTATCCACTTAGAACTTAAAGTTGACAATGCCCAAGTTCATCTCACCGTGGGAGTTGAAGACCATTCAATCTTTTAGTACTTTCAATAGGTTATAAATATCACTATCCCGAATGATTGCTCCCTAATTGTTCGGGATTTTTTATTGCTTTTTTGTTAATTTTTTATCGCTTATTGTATACAACCAGATATAATTCTTTTCCGCCTTTTCACGCAGTTAGGAATTGATATGCACCGTTATCGTAAGGAAGGATCGATCCTTGTTAAGTTAGCAACCCCCGTGCTATTGGCCTCTGTTGCTCAAACCGGTATGGGATTCATCGATACCGTAATGGCAGGTGGCGTCAGTGCTACCGATATGGCTGCAGTAGCAGTTGCTTCTAGTATTTGGCTTCCCTCTATACTATTCGGTATTGGCTTATTATTGGCCTTGGTTCCAGTCGTCGCTCAACTTAATGGCTCAGGACGACAAATAAGAATTGCTCATGAAATTCAGCAAGGTTTCTACTTGTCGTTTTTGGTGGCAATTCCTATCATTTTAGTATTATCACAAACCAAGCATATTCTCGACATCATGCATATTGAACCTGTGATGGCACAGAAAACTAATGGCTATATGTTTGCCATGATTTTTGCGGTTCCCGCTTTTCTACTCTTCCAAACGTTACGTAGTTTGTCTGATGGTTTATCGCTCACCAAACCGGCGATGATTCTTGGGTTCCTAGGTCTTGCGATTAATATCCCATTAAACTGGATTTTTGTTTATGGGAAGTTTGGTATGCCAGCACTCGGTGCGGTGGGTTGCGGAGTGGCAACCGCCATTGTTTACTGGGTTATGTTTTTATTGATGCTTACTTATGTGTTGGTGGCGCAACGCTTTAAGAACATTCATATTTTTAGTGAATTCCATAAGCCTAACTTGCATTCATTAAAGCGCTTATTCCGTTTGGGATTTCCTATCGCTGCTTCATTATTTTTTGAAGTCACCTTATTTGCAGTGATTGCTTTGCTAATTGCACCACTCGGCCCAATTGTCGTTGCCGCTCACCAAGTTGCGATAAACTTTTCAACGTTGATCTTTATGTTACCGATGAGTATTGGTGCAGCTGTCAGTATTCGTGTCGGACATCAACTAGGTGAAAAGAGTGTGGAGGGTGCTAAAATTTCAACGCATGTAGGGCTCTTATTTGGATTTGCGACCGCGCTTATAACCGCCTTGTTAACTGTAGTATTTCGTCATCAAATTATTGATTTATACACAGAAAACCCAGAAGTAACGATTATTGCATTACATCTTTTAATCATGGCGGCTATTTACCAATGTAGTGATGCCATTCAAGTTGTTGCAGCCGGTGCACTACGTGGTTATAAAGATACCAGTTCTATCTTTAGCCGTACCTTAATTTCTTATTGGGGAATAGGCATGCCGGTTGGTTATATTTTAGGAATGACCGATTGGATAACATCGAAACCAATGGGTGTTACTGGCTTTTGGATTGGTATCATTATTGGCTTAACTACTGCGGCGATTTTACTATCACTTCGCTTATTATGGTTACATAAGCAAGAGGATGATGTTCAATTAGAGTTTGCGGGGCGTTAGATCATATAGGAAATTAATTCCATAACTTACTATCATCTTTAACCCATATATTTCAAGGCTCGCGAACTTTCGAGCCTTGAAGTTGAGGTGAATAATGCTCAAGCCCCATCTTGTCTAATATGTACAAAACGTGCAAAGCGAGGCAATCCGCTTTGTGTATAACCATTAAACCGAAAAGTAACTTTAGAGCCTAAAGCCGGTGGATTTTCCCTTAATTCATCGGTGAGGCCACTGCCAATATAAAAACGTTTCCCCTCTTTCCATTCAACGTACAATGATCCCGTTTTTAATGCATTTCTACCTTTACCAAGTTTATAACCAATCACAACCGCTTCATCATCTTGGTAAGATTTTAGCTTTAAGAGATCCTCACTGCGACCATTTTGATAAAGGCTGCTGAACTTCCTTAGCATTAATCCTTCACCATTTTGCCTTTCAATTTGTTCTAACCTCTCAAATAACGCATCACGGGATGGAATAGTTTCATATTCTACTCGGCCTAAATAAGGTGATTTAGCTTTATAAACAGCGTGATTTAGCCATTCACTTCTAAAGGTAAATCGGGCCTTCTCATGAATTACATCAAATGCCATGTAGCGTATATGCTTCCAATCTTCATCATTAGGAACATCATCAAGAACGGTTCGTTGAACTTTAGAAAACTCTCCTCTGCCAGCCCATAATTCACCATCTAATTTGATACTTGGAAAATCTTTAGTAAACCATTTCGGTGCATTAATTGGGTGTCCATTTCGTGTATAAAATTGTTCACCATCCCAGAATGCTCGTATACCGTCTAACTTTTCACTCATGCAGTAATGTAGAAGATTAATATCGTCTTCATACTCATTAGCGAGCATCAGTTGCACTTTGTCGCCATCTTTAATATTAGTCTCCGCATGTATTGCAAATGCAGTCGGTAGGCAAGAGATTGTTAACATAAAAGATAATGGTGTGAAATATTGATTATTCGTCATAAGCCCTCCTCAACTCAGTGTAAGCAGAATGCTTGATTCAAGGCTTTTTAAAACGAAGAAATGCGATTGGCAGGAAACAAAAAAATAACTGAGCATCATATAAGTTACAAATAATAATGATAAACTCATGCACTACATTTAATAGATGAGAGTTTGTAATGATTAAAGCAGCTGTGTTTGATATGGATGGTCTTATGATCGACTCGGAACCTTTTTGGCGACAGGCCCAACTAGAAGTGTTTCCAACCCTTGGGGTTAAGATCAACTTGCAAGATACCATTGATACTACCGGTATTCGTATTGACCAAATTGTTGAGCAATATTTTCGTCAACAGCCATGGGAAACTCACAGCTGTGATGATGTCTGCTCGATGATTTTAAATCGTGTTATTGAATTAGTGAAAGAACATAAACCATTGATGCCAGGATTGTTTCATTCGCTTGAAACATGCCAACAACTAGGCTTGAGAATCGCACTTGCTTCATCTTCTCCTATGGTTCTCATTCAAGCGACATTAGATGCGTTAGAGTTAGATGGTGTGTTTGAAGCCGTATTATCAGCTGAAGGTCTACCTTACGGTAAACCTCACCCTGAGGTTTATTTGAATGCTGCTAACGAATTAGAGGTGTCACCATTAGAGTGTGTCGCGTTAGAAGATTCTTTTACCGGTTTATTGGCAGCTAAAGCCGCACAAATGAAAACTATCGTGATTCCAGATGCGAATCATGCAAACCAACCACGATTTGTAATTGCTGACCATAAACTCAACTCACTTGAAGAAATCACACCTGAGCTATTACAAGCACTGTAAATAACTCTCTCCCGTTGCTATTACTCAGTGACGGGAGCCCCATCGAGCAGTTTAGCCAGTTGCTCTTTTTGCAGTACCCCGACATAGCCCCCACCTTGATCTATCACGGGTAATATCCCCTTATTGCCAAGAACGGTAGGCATAATGGACTCTATGCTTTGCTCTATATCTATAATAACTTGTTGATGATTTTGTTTATTTAATAACTCACTTATGTGATCACTTGGATTCATCATTCCCTCTAACTGGTGTAGCGTGATATTACCAATGTACTTTTGGCTTGATGTCACTACGGCAATTTCTGCTAGAGCTAACTGTTGCATTTGTTTAATAGCTTCACTGACCGTTAACGTTTCTAGTAATGCTTCTTGTGCTAAATAGGCGTGTTTAGCTGTTAACGCTCGGCCTCTATTAATATCTTGAACAAACGATGCAACGTAATCTGTCGCAGGCTTTAATAATATATCGACAGGCTTACCTTGTTGAATGAGCTCACCATCTTTTAAAATTGCGATTCTATCACCTAAGCGAAGAGCTTCATCGAGGTCATGAGTGATGAAAATAATAGTTTTATGTAGTTTCTGTTGTAGATCTTTTAATTGCTGCTGCATTTCACTACGAATAAGTGGATCTAATGCTGAGAATGCTTCATCCATTAATAAAATATCTGGGTCAGTACACAGCGCTCGCGCTAAGCCGACTCTTTGTTGCTGGCCGCCTGACAATTGATTTGGGTACTGGTTTTCATAACCATTAAGTCCGACGACATCGATCCAATGCTGAGCTTTTTCTTTCCAATCTGATTGATTAATACCTTGAATTTTTAACCCATAAGCAACATTTTGAATCACAGTGCGATGTGGTAATAATCCAAAGCGTTGAAATACCATCGACATTTTATGACGACGTAAATCTTGGATTTGCTTTTTATCTAACGAGCAAATATCAATGCCATCAATTTCAATAGTTCCTTCGCTTGGCTCAATAAGACGGTTGAAGTGTCGTATTAAAGTTGATTTGCCAGAGCCGGATAAGCCCATTACAACAAAGGTTTCCCCTCGCTCAATCTCTAAATTAATGTCACTTAACCCAACACTCAGTTGGTAGCGACTCATCAGCTCATCTTTTGACAATCCTTGCTTTAACTTTGTGACGCCGTCACCTGGGTATTCACCAAATACTTTATAAAGATTCGAAATCTTAATATAGGAAGCAGACATTAAGGCTTACCTCCTAAATGCTGTTGAGTACGTTTAGCATAGCTTTGAGTCACACGGTCAAAAATAATTGCCAATGCCACTATCGCCAAACCATTCAATAAACCCAGAGTGAAATATTGATTAGTAATCGATTTTAATACTGGTTGCCCTAACCCTTTCACACCAATCATTGAAGCGATCACAACCATTGCTAATGCCATCATAATTGTTTGGTTAATCCCTGCCATAATATTAGGCATCGCCAACGGAATTTGGACACCAAATAGTCTCTGTAGTCGATTAGCCCCAAAGGCGGTTGATGCTTCGAGTACTTCTTTATCAACTAAACGAATACCTAAATTTGTTAATCTGATCACGGGAGGAATAGCATAGACAACAACAGCAATTAGCCCAGGGACTTTGCCGATTCCAAGTAACATCACAATTGGAATTAAATAAACGAAAGCCGGCATGGTTTGCATCACATCAAGTAGCGGCATGACTATTTTTTGAATACGATTAGAACTCGCCATGGCAATTCCCGTCGGTACGCCGAGAACAATTGCCACAAAGGTTGAGACGAGAATAATACTCATGGTCCGCATAGTATCTTCCCACATACCTAAGTAACCAATAAAAAAGAAAGCCACCATCACACTTAAGGCTAACTTCCAAGAACGGCTCGCACCATAGGAAAGTAAGGCTAATACGGCGATCACCAACCACCATGGCGTCGCAAGTAGCAATTTTTCAAAATGAACTAAAAAAGATAATAGCGGGTCAAAAAAGGATTCAATGACTTCACCATATTGACGGGAAAAATCGCGATACGATCCATCTAAGGTTCTTCTTAGCCATAGTAAGCTATCGCGATCGAGCTCAGGGAATTCAGTTAACCATTGAGGTGTAGACATATCACTTCCATTGTTCTTTACTACAAGCAGATGCAGGTTTCCCTGTATCCGCTAGACAACATATTTATAACTCATCTACCGCAGCTTGAACGGCGGCTTGTGTTTTCTCATCTAACCACTGAGACCAAATATCTTTATGTTTTAACATAAATTCTTCCATCGCCATATCACCATCAGCTTGATTATCTTCCATCCAAGCAAGCATTTGGTTCATTTGCTTATTGGTATAAGAACGATGAGTCAAATATTTCATTGCTTCAGGAGCGCGATTAGCAAAAGATTCAGTGACCACTGTATCCACTTTAGAAGGTGGCCACATGATTGGTTTTGGAGCTGCACATTCCACCTGGGTAATACATTCTTGGTAATGTTTCGCATCAGTACCTTGTCCAAACTCAACTTTGACCATCGGATACTTACCTAAAACGGATGTGGGGGCCCAGTAGTAACCAAACCAAGGCTGTTTTCTATCGTATGCTTTAGCAATGGTAGCTGCTAAAGCCGCACCGGATCCCGGATCGACTTTCTCAAATCCTGATTGGTCAAGATGGAGTGCATCAAAAATGTGTCCGGCTGAAATTTGGCAAGTCCAACCTGCTGGGCAAGTATAAAACGCTGATTTGCTGTCATCTTCTGGATGGGTAAATAACTGTGCATTAGCTTTTACACCTTCAATAGTTGCTAAGCTAGGGTCTTTATCTACCATATATTGTGGCACCCAGAAACCTTCTTCACCACCATCCGATAAACTCTGAACAGCAAAGCGAAGGCGCTTTTCCTTTACGCCACTTTCTAATAATTCTTTCGCTGAGTTACTCCACAATTCGGGAGCAATATCAGGCTCACCTTTTTCAACCATGGAAGTGGTTGTCGGAACCGTGTCGCCAGGCACAAGCTCTACTTCACAATCGTAGGCATTTTCTAATATAAATTTATCGACGTTGGCCATGAAGGTGGCAGAGCTCCAATTCATATCAGCAATCGAGACTGTACCGCATTCAGATGCCACGGCTGACAATGGGAAAGACGAAGCGAGCAAAAGAGAAGACAACCCTAAATGTTTTTTCTTCATATATATTTCCTTATGTTTTTATACCTTTCGTACTTGAAACTGTCGTTTTTATTCATCCTACTGTAATTGTTTAGAGAGTTAACTATCCATATATAAATAGTAGATATAAGACAAAGTTTTGTTGCATTTAATTAAACTATGGGCAATAAAAAAGCAGCTAAAAACTAGCTGCTTTGATCATTAACATCGGAAAAGATTAGACTTTGGGGTCTTCCACTTTACCCTGAGCTTTCATTTCTTCATACCACAAATCATGATGCTCTTTAGCCCACGTTTCATCTACTTCACCTTTTACCATGCCCTCTAAAGCTCCTTCCATCCCGAATAAACCGATGTAAATATGGAAGATAAAACCACAGATCAAGATCAAGGCTGAAATCATATGCGCTAAGTTAGACACATCCATATCTCGGCGACCTTGACCAAATATAGGGAAATCTAAAATAAAGCCACTGATTGCAGCCACAATACCCATAAAAATCAACATCCAAAAGATGATTTTTTCACCAGCATTGGAAAACTCAGCCGATGGATGTGAGCCTTTATGCTTACCAACCATACCGCCCAGTTTTAAGCACCAATCAAGGTCAATTTTCTTAAAGATGCTTTTTCTCCACCATTTAATTAATACTACAACTAATAAGATGAAGAAGATCGGACCGATATAATTATGGTACTGCTTAGCCCCATAAATAATCATTCCCCACGCATCTGTTGATATGATTGGTTTAAGAAAATGTTTTCCCCAAACTAATGTCATACCTGAGAAAGCGAGACTTAAAAAAGTAAACGCCATCGACCAATGCAGCGCTCGATCCACTCTAGACCAGCGTTTAATCGTACGTCCGGTTCGTGGCTTACTTAGTTTAAGTGGCCCGACAATAATGTATGCCAAAGATACCATTGCTAAGCTGCCTAAAACCGCAATAGCGCCCAGAGGTGACATCCACTTTTCTTTTAAGATATACCAAGCCTCACTTGGGTGGCTGACAAGTACATCATGCTCCATTGATTGTGATGTGGTATAACCTTTTTGACCATCTTGAACTTTTTGATAAAACTCATCCCCCGCTAAGCGAGTCATTTCTTTTTCAGCCGTCGTCGCAGGAGCAACACCGGTTTGCTTATTGTCGTTGTTGTTAGCTAAAGCGGTAAAACTCAAGCACAACATCATTACTGTCACTAAAGAAACAGTAAACGTTTTGAATGATTTCATAAACATGACTATCTCCTTAGTTGTGACTACTTGGCTGTGATGCATCATGAGCAAGAGAGTCATCATAAACGACTCCAGTCACATGGCTGCGATCATCTTTACCACCACGATCATGAACTCGTTTCGCCATGACTTGAGCAATCTTATCCGCAGGACCTGCAATTAATGCTTTGGTCGAGCAAAGAGAAGCACACATTGGTAGTTTGCCTTCTGCGATACGGTTAGCACCGTACTTTTCACGCTCTTCTTGTGAACCCGCTTCCGTCTCAGGACCACCGGCACAGAAAGTGCATTTATCCATTTTGCCACGTTCAGCAAACGCACCATGTTGAATAAATTGTGGTGCCCCAAATGGGCAGGCAAACAAGCAATAACCACAACCAATACATAAGTCTTTATTGTGTAGAACAATATTGTCTTCTGTACGATGGAAGCAGTCAGCAGGACATACCGCCATACAAGGCGCGTCATCACAATGCATACATGCCACTGAAATTGACGCTTCGCCAACTTCACCATCATTAATGGTCACAACACGGCGACGTTGAATCCCCCATTCAAGAGCATCATCGTTTTCGTTTTTACAGGCAGTGACACAACCATTACATTCAATGCAGCGCTCCGAGTCACATAAAAACTTCATTTTCGATTTTTTATCTGTCGTAGACATAACCTACCCCTTACGCGTTTGAAGTGCTGGTGGCTTTGCTGATTTTACAAAGCGTCACTTTGGTTTCTTGCATTTGAGTCACAGGGTCATAACCATAAGTGGTTGCCGTGTTTGCTGACTCGCCAATAACGTAAGGATCCGTGCCTTCTGGGTACTTCTCGGTTAAATCCTTGCCTTGGAACTTACCGCCAAAGTGGAATGGAATAAATGCCAGTCCAGGTAGAACACGGTTAGTTACCATCGCCTTCACCTTAATGCGACCTTGTTCAGCGCCTTCCACCCAAACATCATCACCATCTTGAATACTATTGGCTTGTGCTTCTTGTGGGTTAATTTCCACAAACATTTCTTGCTGTAGCTCAGCCAACCAAGGGTTAGATCGGGTTTCTTCACCACCACCTTCGTACTCAACTAAACGGCCAGAGGTCAAAATAATTGGGTACTCTTTTGAATGGTCTTGATCTTGAATGGATTTATACAAAGTCGGTAGACGATAAATCGCATCGTTATCTTCCCACGTTGGATAGTCTGCAATAAGATCACGGCGTGGTGTATACAGTGGTTCGCGGTGCAAGGGCACGCGGTCAGGGAACTGCCATACAATAGTACGCGCTTTACCGTTACCAAATGGAATACAACCATGTTTAATCGCAACACGTTGAATACCACCCGATAGATCAGTCTTCCAGTTTTTACCTTCAGCAGCGGATTTTTCTTCTGCAGTTAAATCATCCCACCAACCAAGTTGCTTCAATAGTTTGTCGGTAAATTCAGGGAAACCATCTTCGATTTCACAATCCTTAGAGAAACTACCATCAGCCAGTAAACTCTTACCTTCAAATTCAACACCAAAGCGAGTACGGAAGTTACCACCGCCGTTAGCAACACTTTTCGATGTATCATAAAGAATGTGGGTTCCCGGATGTTTCAGCTCTGGCGTCCCCCAACATGGCCAAGGTAGACCATAGGTTTCCCCTTTCACTTCACCTGATTCGGCTTCTAGATTCTCATGACTGAATAAATGCCAATTTTGTTGATGGAATTTCAAACGTTCAGGGCTTTGACCTGTATAACCAATTGTCCACATGCCGCGGTTAAATTCACGGGTAATATCTTCAATAACAGGTTGATTATTTTTGATTTCTACATTTCTAAATAGCTCATCAGCAATGCCAAGTTTCTTAGATAGTAGATACATAATTTCGTGATCAGGCTTTGATTCGAACAATGGCTCAATCACTTGATCACGCCATTGAATAGAACGGTTAGAAGCGGTCACAGAACCATAGGTTTCAAATTGAGTCGTTGCAGGAAGTAGATAAACACCGTCAGTACGATCATTAATAACCGCCGCAACGGTTGGATATGGATCAACAATCACCATCATATCCAGCTTCTGCATTGCTTTTGGCATTTCATGTCCACGGGTTTGCGAGTTCACCGCATGCCCCCAGTAGAACATGGCACGAATATTATCGTTTTGCTCAATACGAGCCTTATCTTCTAGGACACCATCTACCCAACGAGAAACCGGAATACCCATGTTATTCATTGGTAATTTTCCGTTGTATTTGCGTTGATCAAAACGGCCTTTTAGCCAGTTATAATCAATACCCCATACTTTTGACCAATGTTGCCATGCGCCTTCTGATAAACCGTAGTAGCCTGGTAAATCGTGAGATAACACACCAAAGTCCGTTGCACCTTGTACGTTGTCGTGACCACGGAAGATATTTGCCCCGCCGCCCGATTTACCCATGTTGCCAAGTGCAAGTTCAAACACACAATAAGCCCGAGTATTGTTATTACCCGTTGTATGTTGAGTACCGCCCATACACCAAACCACGCAACCCGGTTTATGATGAGATAAGGTCTTGGCTGCTTGGTACACTTCCGCTTCTGAAATGCCCGTTACACGCTCAACTTCCGATGGGTTCCACTTCGCGACTTCTTCACGGATTTCATCCATACCGAATACACGTTGATGGATAAACTCTTTGTCTTCCCAACCGTTATTAAAGACGTGCCATAACATGCCCCAAATAAAGGCAACGTCAGTACCTGGACGTAGAGGCACATGTTGATCGGCTTTTGCTACCGTGCGTGTTTTACGAGGATCCGCAACCACGATCTTACAGCCGCGTTCTTTAGCGATAAGAATATGTTGCATCGCAACTGGGTGAGCTTCCGCAGGATTTGAACCAATAAATAGAATCGACTTACAGTTATGCATATCGTTAAATGAATTGGTCATTGCGCCATAGCCCCAAGTGTTGGCAACACCTGCTACTGTGGTTGAGTGACAAATACGTGCTTGGTGATCAACATTATTGGTACCCCACATCGAGGCCATTTTACGGAAAGTATAAGCTTGTTCGTTACTATGCTTTGCTGAGCCTAAAAAATACACCGAGTCAGGGCCAGATTCTTGACGAATTTTTAATGCTTGGTTACCGATTTCTTCAATCGCGGTATCCCATGAAACTCGTTTCCACTTACCACCTTCCAATTTCATTGGATATTTTAAGCGACGTTCACCATGGCCATGTTCACGTAACGCTGCACCTTTAGCACAGTGACCACCGGCATTAAATGGGTGATCAAAAGCCGGCTCTTGACCTGTCCATACACCATTTTGTACTTCTGCATAAATGCCACAACCAACTGAACAGTGAGAACAAATGGTTCTCTTCACTTCAGTTGGTGCTGAGCGGTCCACTTCTTGAGCTTCGGCTTTTTTCATAATGCTTGGGGCAAACATAGATGCGCCCACAACTGCACCACCGGCAGCGATACCGGTGTTTTTCATGAAATTACGACGGCTTAAACCTAATTGGTTCTCGCTTTTCGAGACGCTATCAGAGCGCTTTGTCAGTTTCATTATCGCTACTCCTATAGAGAATCGAAATAATCACGAATGTGTTGCGTTTCGTGATAGCCCTTTTTTAATTTTGGCTGCTCATTATTTTGAGGCTTTTCTACGGCTGATACTTGCGTTGAAATACCAGCTGCCACTACACCACCAACAACCGCGGCAGTAGTGATTCCCTTGAGTAAATCTCGTCGACTTTCGTTGACGCTCTCTTTATTTAGAGATGTTGTCGTTTTCATACATTGCTCCTTGTCGCTGTATTTTCAGCGTTCGGAAACCATTGTTAAATAAGCGATTTGATGAATAGATTCACCAAATAGCTTATGCGCAAATTTAAATTGCTTTTAGTGGCAATTAAGGTCCATGGTTGAACCTGAAGGCTTTCAGAGGTATTACCCTTAAATGCCTATTCTTCAAATATAGAAATACTTAAAGAAAACTTATTCTTATTGCAGACTCGTTATATCAATTTGATGAGATGATTTTTCGGTGTATCGCGCCTGTTCAATTAAGCCAAAATGACGCAGTACTCGAGAAACGGGCAAATAGAATTGAGCCGACTCAGCCTTCTCTATTTCATTACAAAATGAGATAAACCACGGGCAAATATGAGCATTGAAAAACTGTTGCTGAGATTCAAATTCTTCAAATTGCAGCATAGACATCACCTCTAACAGAGCCGAAATACTGTCTTCTGGCTCGCGAATATCTTCTTGTCTTTCAAAGCCCAAACGCTTGAGATCTTGGCGAATGGCAACCAATGGTTTTTCCATCAAGGTGCCGGCAATGTGCCATGAACTAAATGGCACCACCTCACCGCAACCAATGCCAATAAATAAGTCTTGATACTCATCAGCAACTTGTTGCGTTGTCGTTGCCATAGCGGCTTCTTTTAGCTTAAACCAAGCGTTAGTGATCGCATGCTGCTCGCAAGATTCAACTTCTAATTCACTTAACCATTGTAGAATTTCTGATGATGGCGCCTCACGGAATAAGCATGCCAATAAGCCATATATCTCAGCCGTGATCTGCTCTTCTTGAGTATGTTCTTGTTCATCACTTTCTTGTTGACCAATAAAGTCTTGCTGAGCAATATTTTCATTCGACTGTGACATAATTAAATATCCAATTGTTTTGCAGGGTTGGCAGTAAGGTCTGAGAATAGATCTCGCACTCGACAATCTTCACACATCGCAATACGGCGCAGTTTATCTTCACTGGCAAAATGAGAGTGACCGCGTAACTTGTTTTGTAGCATTTCTATCATTGAAGCTGGTGCGAATGCTTTACCACAACTTAAACAATGTGCTGCTGGCTCTTGGTGCAGCGTAATGTCTTGCGTGCGCTGTTGTTTATCCCAGTTAAATCTAGGTTCTAAATTAATCACTTTTTCAGGGCAAGCGCTTTCACATAATCCACATTGAACACAGTCTTGCTCAGTAAATAACAACGCAGGGCTATCACCTTTGGCATGTAAGGCTCGTGTTGGGCATACTGACACACAGCTCATACATAAAGTGCAATTATCAGAATCACAATTCACGCGGCCAAAAGGTGCTCCACTTGGTACTGGCGCAATATTATTCGTGACTAGATTGCTATCCGGCGTGTAGTGTTCAGCCATCAAATCTAAAGCGTTGAACAAACGATCACGCTTCATACCTGATTGAATATTGTTTGTACTGAACAGCAGTGGTTGTTCGATTAATGTCGGTGCACTGTGACGTAAATCTTCCATGTAAAGAATATCAACACGTTGCTTTTCTAGTCCTAGTTGAGCCAGTAAGCTCTGAGCAATTTCAACTTCGGTTTCTAATACACGAATAATGGTGGCTGGCATATGTCTGCTGGCAGCAAACATCACCTGACACGCACCGTGAACCAACGCACTAAACCAAGTATCAATTCCGACACTTGGCAGTTCATCCAAAGTAATTGGAACCACATTGTCAGGTAGCATTCCTAACATCATTAGGTTGTATTTTTCATGACGTTCACTGCAAAACATCACGATTGGATTTTTCCCACCTTCTGTAAAGTACTTAACAAGTACACGTTCAATAAAGGTTTGGGTTTCTTTCGGTTCCGGAAGTGCGTAACTGATGGCTTCAGTCGGACAAGATGTTGCACAAGTACCAACGCCTTGGCATAAATAAGGATTAATTTCGATTTTATGGCCAGTTTTCTCGCTACCTTGGCTAGTTAATGCTCCAGCAGGACAAGCATCGATACAACGAGTACAACCTTTAACGCCTCGAGAACTGTGGGCACATAATTCAGTATTCAAGCGAAAGAATTTAGGCTTATCAAATGTGCCAATAAGATCTGGAATGGTTTCTAATGATTCATCAAGCGTTGGATAACCACGTCCACTTGGGTAGTAACCAGGAACAGGCACTTCTTCCGTCATGATGCCATCAGAGGTTAAGTCTAAAATCACATCAAAATAGTCGTCCCCCGTCACTGCTCGAGCTAAATTATGTGAAATACCTGAGCGAGTAATACGGACGTCAAAGTGACCGAGGAAACCAGAGATTCGTACATTTTGAGAGAAAAAACATTGAGTAGAAGGAATGATCGCTGAGGTTTGAGTTTCAGCGCCAACAATTAATGCCGTCACCGAATTCATTGCATCAAAGTGACCAAATACAGCTTCAACTTCTTGTCGTTCTCCAACAATAAGTAAGTTGCCACGAGACTCGTAGCTCACGGTTGGTGGGATCAAGTTTTTTAGTTCGACCGTATTTTTTAAGGCAAAATTACGAGCTTTACCATTCGTTGTCGCACTTTGTTGTAAAAATGACGTTAACATTGCTCTTCTTCTATTTTATTTTAATCAAAATCAGCTTCAGCATAAAAACACTCGATGATACCCTTTTTATTTATGTGGCTATAAGACAAATAACTCATTATTTGAAATAAAGCTTATTTAGATCAGTGAGATGAGAATTATTATCTTTTAGTTTGCACTTAATGTTAGGAGTGATTAAAAGCTTAGTCTAAATATGGGTATTAAAAGTGAGTATCAGCCTGATTTTTTATTGTCTATACCCACTTTAACTTTAGCGAACCCACCTTCTTCACCTGTACTAGCTGCATTATTTTTATTTACTTCGTGGCTATTTATTTCGGACTTTACGGTTTCTTCCGTTTCGAAAGGCTCTTGTTCACCTTGTCCTAACTCTAGCTTTTCAGGGTCAATGTCCGTCATTTCCAGAGCTTCATCGTCATCGAATACTTCCTCAACACGCTTATGCCAACTACGCAAAGTTTCCGCTACATCTTTAGATAGGCTTTTTACCTTGGTGTAATCCATGTTGTAACTATCAAGTGGATCGATGCCAGAAAATTCATCAGAATGAAATAGAGCGCGAAGCTGCTGTTGTTTTTCCTGTTTTGAAAAACCATCAGCAAATACATGAGCGATAGTAGTAAGTGACGAATCTTGAGTCGTTTCACCCTCACTACCATCGTCTTGAGAGGTCATAGCATTAGGTTGCTGATTAATAGATATACTCGAATCCGTTTTAGGCTCGATAAAGGTTTCAGCATTCGAATTGGCATCAGTCGAATCTACAACATCCTCAGCCTGTGCGGTAAGTTGTGCCCCTACCTCTTGGCTTCCCTCCAAGCTTTCATTCTTTTTGGTTAACCAGCGTTGAAATCGATTAGTTACCATTTGAACGTCCCGCACCTTGACGCTTTTTCTTGCGTACTTCTAATAATTCACCATGCCTACCTATAAAAGCTTCCATCCAAGCTTGAATCGCCAACGGCATATCGATAGACAGCACCAAATAATCAGTATCCATGTAGCAGGCTATTGCTGCTTGTGAGGCAGTTAAGTGTGAAATTTTAGGTGCAGAATTAGTGTCTAGAAACTCTAACGCAAGAAATAGTTTCGGTTGCTTTGAGCTGAGATTAAAACGGTAATCGGTACGCTCATCTTTATACAATTCGAGTAATTGTAGGTAAGGATGAGGTTCAGAGACATTAGGCGTTAAATTGACACCTTGCCATTGCCAAGATTCAGTTTCCCAGCGTCCAATAAGTTTAATCTGTTTTTCTAATAGACAAAGAATCGGCCAGCTGTGAGTTGTTTTTTTCATCAAAATTGAAATCCTTTTTCTGCATGCACGGATTTTGTTCTACGATAATGTAACAATATTTGATATAAATCATTAAACTTACTGATAATAGGGTAATTCACCCATTTATGGGTAGGCGTTAAGATAATTAATTGGTTTATTATTGATTTTAAGCGTATTTTTTTGCTGTCAGAACTGTCATTCATTCCAGTAAGAAGAGTTCCAAACTCTCAAGGAGATCATGTGTCCGAATACCCAAGTATCATCAGAAGCGGTTCTACCCCTGTCCAAACTGAAACCGTAGAAGTATTCGATGAGTATGGCGAAAAACTTACTAAAGAAATCGCCTGTGAGCGCCCTCTTACTGTTTTGTTGAATTGGAAAGAAATTGTAACCTTGATGACATTAGGTTCTCGCCCTGAATCCTTGGTACTTGGATACTTAAAAAACCAAGGTTTCCTTCATGATCCTAAAGCGATTGAGTCTGTCATTATCGATTGGGAAACCCAAAGCGCTGCGATTGTCACCAAAGAAAACACCGACCATTTAGATAAAGCATTAGAGAAGAAGACCGTTACGTCTGGCTGTGGTCAAGGCACCATGTATGGCAATGTAATGGCACAACTGGAAAATTATCAAGTTCCGCAAGTCGCACTTAAACAATCCGATATTTACGACACACTTGAAGCCTTAACCCATTTTAATGAAACCTATAAAAAAGCGGGTGCGGTTCATGGTTGCGCGGTATGTCGTGGTAGCGAAATATTATCCTTTGTTGAAGATGTCGGTCGTCATAATGCGGTGGATACTTTGGCAGGCGAAATGTGGTTAAAACAAGAAAGTGGTGACGATAAAATCTTCTACACTACTGGTCGTCTAACCTCTGAAATGGTCATCAAAGTCGCGCAAATGGGTATTCCTACGTTATTGTCTCGTTCTGGTGTGACCCAAATGGGGCTTGATCTCGCTAAACAATTTGGTATTACGACGATTGCTCGTGCCAAGGGTTTACGCTTTCAAGTCTTTTCCGGTGCAGAAAAAATTGAATTTGATGTAAAAGGGAATCATTAATCCCTTTTATACCCAAGTAGTAAAACGACCCAACCACTAACAATAAGATGGAATTTCTATGAAAATGCGCTTTTGGGCAACCGCCCTACTTTGCTTAGCTACTCTAGTTCCAACCGCTAACGCACAAGATGCAAAAAATATTCGCCTTGCGACGACGACCAGTACGTACCACTCAGGTCTTTTAGACTACCTATTGCCGAAATTTAAAAGTGAGACAGGCTACACCATTGATGTGATTGCCGTTGGTACAGGTAAAGCTTTAAAAATGGGCGAAAATGGTGACGTTGATTTAGTCATGACTCACGCGCCGGGCGCAGAAGCTGAATTCATCAATAAAGGTTTTGGTGTAGATCCCCATCACTTAATGTATAACGATTTCGTGATTGTTGGTCCGAAGAACGATCCCGCTGGCATCAAAGATGAAAAATCAGCAGCTAAAGCATTAAAAACTTTAGCCGATAAAAACATCACTTTTGTTTCTCGTGGTGATGATTCTGGTACTGATAAAAAAGAAAAAGCAATTTGGAAACAAGATAACATTCAACCTAACTTCCCTGCTTACCGTTCAGTCGGCCAAGGTATGGGCCCAACGTTGAACATGGCATCTGAGCTTCAAGGTTACACGTTAACTGACCGCGGCACTTGGATTGCTTATGAAAGTAAACTCGATCTAGAAATCATGGTGGAAGGCGATAAAGCGCTATTTAACCCTTATCAAGTTATTTTGGTTAATCCTGAGCGTTATAAAGGCCTAAACACTAAAGGTGCACGTGATTTCAGTAACTGGCTAATCTCTAAGCATGGTCAACAATTGATCAATGATTACCAATTACAAGGTCAAAAATTATTTACCGCTAGCTACGATGGCAAATAAATAAGCCGGTAAATAAAAAGAGAGAACAGAATGCAGCTTTGGCAAACGACACTCGATGCACTTCAATTATTAGTCAGTTTTGATGCTGACTTATGGAAAGTGGTGTCTGTGTCTTTTTCGGTTTCCTTTAGTGCCATCCTATTGGTTTTAATACCGGCGTTATTATGCGCATTTATTTTGGCCTATTGTGAGTTTCCCGGACGCTGGATGCTGCTTTCTTTTGTTCATACATTACAAGCCGTTCCAACCGTTGTAATCGGCTTACTTCTATATATGACACTATCCCGTGCAGGCCCATTGGGTGACTGGCAAATGCTATTTACCCAAAAAGCGATGATCTTAGGGCAGATGTTAATTAGCTTCCCTATCCTAGTTTCGTTAATGTATGGCGCATTTCAAAACAGCGATAAACGCTCAATAGAAACGTCTTATACTTTAGGTGTCAGTCGGATACGTATTTTAATGACCTTACTGTGGGAAACTCGCTTTCCATTATTTGCAGCGGTTGTGGCCGGTTTTTCTCGGATCATTACCGAAGTCGGCTGTTCCATGATGGTTGGTGGCAATATTCTCAATTCAACTCGCAACATTCCGACGGCAATTGCACTAGAGAGCCAAAAAGGTGCGTTTGCTCAAGGGGTTGCTTTAGGCATGGTTCTATTACTACTTGCCTTAGTGATGAACTTTATTTTAACGTCTGCCAAGGGTCAGGGACATTTACGGGTTTAGCCCCCTTCGTTCTTGAAGTTGTTTGTAAAATGGAATAAACCATGTTGCCATTACAAGTGTCAAATTTATCAATGCAATTCAAGGATAAGGTTCTATTCCATATCCCTAAATTGCAACTTGCTCCCAATGAAGCAGTGTATTTACGTGGCGACAATGGCGTAGGCAAAACCACATTATTAAAAATATTATCCGGCCTTATTGAGCCTACTGCCGGAAGTTTAAGTCATTCCCAATCTTGGTTATCACGTTGGTTCAACCCTAACAAACACGGTATTGTTTATTTACATCAGTCTCCTTATCTATTTGACGATACTGTTTATCAAAATGTTTTATATGCCATCAAATTTGCTAAATTGTCTCGTCAAGAAAAGCGAGCTCGCGTGATTACTGCATTACGAAAAGTGGGTCTTGAAACACTTGCCGATGAGCATGTGTCGGTATTATCTGGCGGAGAAAAGCAACGCATTGCAATGGCACGAGCTTGGATCATCAAACCCGCTATCCTTTTAATGGATGAGCCAAGCTCTAGTCTTGATCTTGAATCTATCTCACGTCTCACCTTATTAGCCAAAGAACTATTAGAAATTGGTTCAAGTTTAGTGATTACCAGCCATCAACAAAATGAACTGACTCAATTATGTTCAAAGCAATGGTGGATAAAAAATCATACTTTGATTGAATCACCGTTATTACAAGTGATTCAAGATTCATCCGAACCAGAGCAACTACATCAAACCACAGTGCTATAAAGAAAGGGTGCTATAAACAAATGATACTAAAACCACAACATATTGATTGGGTGATCCTTGCAGGCGGCCAAGGCTCTCGTATGGGAGGTGTGGACAAAGGTTTAGTCAAACTCAATGATAAACCACTGATTGAATATGTGATTGAAGCGCTGCAACCTCAAACGTCAAGTATCACAATTAATGCGAATCGTAGTCATGAAATTTATCAGCAATATGCTCCAGTGATCGCGGACACTTTCACCGAGTTTCCAGGCCCACTAGGTGGCATCCATGCCGGACTTAATCACCCAGGTGAAAACCAATGGGTCGGTTTTGTTCCTTGTGATAGCCCGAATATTCCCAGTAATCTCGCACAACTTTTTTGTGGTGCATGGCATGAAGAGGCTGATATTTTAGTGGCCCACGATGGCGAGTTTTATCAGCCGGTCTTTACCCTATTTCATCGTCGGATTCTGAATAAATTGCATGCCTTTTTAGAGCGTGGTGAACGTAAAATTATTTTATTTTATGGTAAGTGCAATACGGTCAACGTTGATTTTTCGAATGCAAAAGACACATTCATCAATTTAAATACACCAGAACAGCTTAAGACGTTTTCTCAACGTTATACTTAAGGTGTATACCCATAATTCAAATATAACGAGAAGGTTTTTCTATGACTTCATTTCCGATCCCTGTACTTGGCTTTGCGGCATACAGCGGCACAGGTAAAACTACTCTACTAGAAGCCTTACTGCCTAAACTCACTGCAAAAGGTTTACGAATTGGAGTATTCAAACATGCTCATCATGATTTTGATATTGACCAACCAGGAAAAGACAGTCATAGATTAAGAAAAGCTGGCGCAACACAAATGTTGATTGCTTCACGTAACCGCCACGCTTTAATGACGGAGACACCAGACAAAGAAGCCAATTTTTTCAAATTACTTGAACAGTTTGATCACAATAACCTCGACTTTATTTTAGTAGAAGGCTGTAAGAACCTGTCTTTCCCTAAAATAGAGTTACACCGAGAAGTGATAGGTAAACCTTGGTTACACCCTCATGATGACAACATATTTGCCATTGCTTCCGATAGTGTTGATGTCCAAACCTCTTTACCACATGTTGATATTAATGATCTCGATGCGATTTGTGAATTGGTAGAAACCTTTGTACTAGGTAACACCCTCACCAAACCTTCAACAGCAGCTTCGTGCGATACATTATCCCCTGCTTTTTTATCCGTTGAACAAGGTTTAGATAAGATTTTAAGTACACTAAAGCATCCCAAAACCTGTGAGCAACAGTCTCTATTCAAAGCGCGCTTAAACGTGCTCGGGCAAGATATTATTTCACCGATTAATGTTCCAGCTTATTGCAACTCAGCAATGGATGGTTACGCGCTACGTGGTCAAGATATTTTAGATGGTGTGATTTCTTTTGAAGTTGTCACTGAAATTTTAGCTGGTCGTGGTTATGCCAGTGAAATTCAAAGTGGCCAAGCCGCCAAGATCATGACAGGTGCTCCTATGCCACAAGGTGCCGACACTGTGATCATGCGTGAACAAAGTCAGTTAATTGAAAGCCAATTAGAGGCAAGCAACATAACCAAGCTCGTAAAATTTAATGTCTATAATAATGAATTTAAGCTCGGCCAGAATGTGCGTCAAGCTGGTGAAGATCTCGCTCAAAATAGCATCGTCTTTAACCAAGGTACGCGCATCACTTCACCAGAACTCGGTATGTTATCTTCTTTAGGTATCAGTAACATTCCTGTCTACCCGCAGTTAAAAGTTGCGGTCTTCTCAACGGGTGATGAAGTGCAAGCACCAGGAGAAGTATTAAACGACCACTGCATTTATGATTCGAACCGCTTTACCGTTATGGCACAACTTGAACGACTAGGTTGTGAAGTGATTGATTTAGGCATAATTGAAGATAGCGAGGCTGCGCTAGAATCCACGCTACTCGAAGCCTCGACACAAGCTAATGCGATTATTTCATCTGGTGGCGTTTCAGTTGGTGATGCGGACTTTATCAAAAGTGTTCTTGATAAAATCGGGCAGATTAATTTCTGGCGAATCAATATGCGTCCAGGTCGCCCATTAGCATTCGGCCATATTAATGAAACGCCATTCTTTGGCCTACCAGGCAATCCGGTTGCTGTTATGGTGTCATTCTTAGCCTTTGTGGAACCAGCCCTTCGTCTTATGCAAGGTGAGCAAAATTGGCAGCCTGTTAAATTAAAAGCTGAAACTGAAAATAAAGTATTTTCACGCTTAGGTAGAACCGAATTTACTCGCGGAATTTACCATTTAGATAAATTCGGGCAATTGAAAGTACGTACAACAGGCAAACAAGGCTCGGGTATTTTGCGTTCAATGAGTGAAGCTAATTGCATCATTGAGATCCCACCACATATTGAGTCCGCTAAAGAAGGTGAAATAGTCACTATTTTACCTTTAGAAGGACGCTTATAAGCTCAACGACTCTCCTCAAGGATCAAGATTGTTAATTTTATCCTTGAGGGTGTCTAAAAAACCGGCACGCAGAGCATAAAGTCAGCAAACAGTCGCAAAGCACTGATTTTCTACTTGCAACCACCTCATTGCATGGTTAATATCTTCTGCGTTCAAAACTGAATCAAACATGATTTCAGCAAGAATATTTTGAAATGTGCGTCCGTAGCTCAGTTGGTTAGAGTACCGCCTTGACATGGCGGGGGTCGGTGATTCGAGTTCACTCGGACGCACCATCTCAAAGTGTTTTCACACTGATATATTTGGGTCCGTAGCTCAGTTGGTTAGAGTACTACCTTGACATGGTAGGGGTCGGCGATTCGAGTTCGCCCGGACCCACCAAATATAAACAAAGCCTGCTTATTATGAGCAGGCTTTGTTGTTTCTGCATCTCTATTTTTCTATCTTTAGCTACCCTTTTCTTGATTATCAAGAAGCACCGCTAAGTATGATGTTTAAACATGATTTATACCCAAGTAACTTCAAGATGCGAGTTTCAGCAAGAATAAAACAAGCTTTAGGCAAGACAAATTGAATATGATCATAGCTATTCTATCTCTGTTCAATTTAACGCTGCCTAAAGATTTGGATGATAGCTCTGAATCCTGCATCTTGAAGTCACTTGGGCATATTAGATACCGACCTTAACCGAACAAAAATGCACAGTATCGCTACTGTGCATTATCATTAGATCTTATTTCGTAGTTTCGCTTGGAGATTAGATCTCGAAACGGATACCTACACTGTAGAAGTTTTCATCCGCATCACCGCCGAAACCAGTGTCACGAACACCACCGCCAGCTAAACTACGGCCATTTTCACCATTACGTAATTCATATGTAGTGTAGATTGAAGACATGTTAGTCAATTTGTATTGAACTTCGAATGTGGTGTCTTTTAGTTCTAGCTCATCACCATCATCGTTTTCCAAGCTACGGTAACCCGCACGGAATGCCCAATCATCATTGAAATCATATACCGCTGTAAATTCCATTACTTTATCAGTACTAGTGCCCGCATAGATACCATCTACTTCATCTTGAGAGTACAACGCACCAAGCATTAATTTATTTAAGTAGTAACGAGTACCCACACCCCAAAATTGATATTCAGCATCAGGGTTAAGGTTTGAATCATCTGCTTTAGTTTTTTGGTATGAAATTACTGGCGCCAATGTCCCTGCATCACCCATATCTAAAGTGTAACGTACCGCTGCGTTGTAACCGTAATCTAACGCTGAAGTATCATTACCAAGGATATAAGCTGCTGATACATCAAAATTACCAATAGTATTTTGGTATTGTAGTGTACCGTCTTGACGGAAAACTTGAACAGCCGTTCTATCAACCATGCCAGCTTGACGCGCCATTGATACATCAGATGTTGCGAAAACATCACCGATATCAGTGAACATGATCAAACCAGAGTCAACACGGCCACCTTTAATTGCACCGTATTCGTGTCCATCAATACCTACCCAGACATAACGAGCGGTAAAATCAGATGAGCCAGCGTCTAATGAATTCGCATATTCAGCCGCACCTACTTGGTATTGCGCCATACCGATCACATCAGCATGCTCGTTAATAGTTTGTGCACCACTTAAACCAATACGACCATCAAATACACCGCGAGTGTCTTGATCGTTTGTACCTTTGTTAGTGATGTTAAAACCTAAACGGCTATACAAGTCGATGTGAGAACCATCTTCTGCTTTATAAAGTTCAGCCGCATTCGTTGCAGCAGAAAAAAGTAGTACAGGGATTAGAGTAGACAGTAGTTGCTTTTTCATCATAAAACCTTCGTTAATATGCGCCATAATTTGGCACTGACTATGACAAACTCGTTGTCATCACCATTATTTTTTATCGTAAAATATCAAGGGCTTTACATTTAAGCGATTGATATTGATAAAAATAAAACAACAAGCACCAATAAAAAACAGTTAATAAAAAATCAGTACTTGTTGGAATGCGCTTAACTTAAGTCAAAAGTTTCATTTCAGCCAAGTATTTTTCAAAAAAATGCTCTAAAAGTGATTAGTAGCAAATAAAATCAAGCCGTAAAACACAAAAAGCAACACAAACGACACGCGCTGTTAACATTTTATCGATTGTTAATTTTTATAATGAATTAACACTTTTAGGATGGGATTCAAAGAAAAGGAAATAAGAAAGGTAAATTTTGCGAGCGAAATTACAAAGCTTCCTTTGATTTATACCAAAGTAATTCAATCAAACGGAAAACATAAGAAACTGACACACAAATGCTTGAAGTGATAATGAAGGATGAAGTGGAAATTTAAATTTGTGAGTTATTCCTTATGGATACGAATAATTTCATCACTTACCCACTGCAATAGTTGCTTAATCGCTTTCGATAAAATCTGATTTTGACGTACTACATACCCTAAAGTAGTCGTCGGGAAGTCAGGAAGTGGTGTCACGATAGAGCTAAGGTTCGTTTTTGATGACACAGAGAAAGCTGGCACAATCGCCACTCCAAAACCGGCTTCAGCCCAATCAATCTGAGCATCAACACTTCCTACTTCCATTATTCGGTAATTTGTAAGTTTTAATGTAGGTAATGCTTCGTCAATCAAATCTCGTGTTCGAGTATCATGACCTAAAAGAATAAGTGTCGGTTCACTCTCAAGTCCATTTAAAGCTCCTGCTTTAGGTTCCTTCGCTTCTTGTTGCCATTGTTGTAGGTTATGTCCTAACGCACACCATTTAATCTGCTGCAATTCAGTGAAATGTAACGGTTGGCTTTGCTTTTGAGCAATAACAAAGCCTAGATCGGCTTCAGCATTCTTAACTAATTCTGAAGCTTGCGATGAAGTAGTATTTAGCAAAGTGAAGTCAATCCCCGGAAACTCAGCTTTAAATAATTGAAACGGCTCAATCAACAGTAATCGGGAAATAATATCACTGGCGGCAATGGTCAATGTTCCTCGGTTTAAATCATTAATCGCATTGAGGTCTGCTTGGCAGATTTGTAGCTCTAACAAAGTACGCTGACTACTTTCAAGTAACCGTTGCCCTGCTTGCGTTAAATGAAATGGATTGCGATCGATTAACTTTACACTGGTCGCCTGCTCTAATTGCTTTAGATGTAAACTGACATTCGGCTGAGTCATATGCAGCGCTGTTGCAGCTTTACCAAAGTGTTTATATTCCGCCAAGGTAACAAAAGTTTTTAACCAGTTAATGTCTAACATAATCCCATCCAGTACTTACCATTTCAATTTATATTATATGAGTTTCTTATCAGTACAATAATTATAATTAATTTCTCTTATTATGTAGGTAGGCATAGCATGATGTCTTAACCAAATTAGGAGAACATAATTATGCCGTCTATTGTTGTTGTAGGTGCAAACTGGGGTGATGAAGGTAAAGGCCGTATCGTAGATTTTTTAGCAGGTGAAGCCGCAGCAAGTATTCGTTTCCAAGGTGGAAATAATGCAGGCCACACTGTGGTAAACGATCATGGAACCTTTAAGTTACATCAACTTCCAAGCGGTATTTTTAATCCTAGTTGCATTGCCGTATTAGGTCCTGGCATGGTGATTAGCCCTGCTGCGTTAAGCGAAGAAATTTTGGAAGTTCAAGCCGCTGGCGTAGAAGTGAAACTATGCATTTCGGATCGTGCGACCTTATGTTTACCTTTACACGCATTAGAAGATACCTTAGAAGAACAGCGCTTAGGTGATGCCGCTTACGGCTCCACTCGCCAAGGAATTGCTCCCGCTTATGGTGATCGCGTAATGAAAAAAGGTATTCTAGTGGGATGGTTAAACCAACCAGAAGTTTTACAAGAGCGTATTCAATTCATGCTCGATTGGAAAATGCCGCAACTTAAAGCGCTCTATCCAAGCTGTGACTTTTCTCAAACCGCCAGTGAAATGACTGAGTGGTTACTTGAAGTCACCGAGGCTTGGCGTCCATTTATTTGCAACGTCACCCAACCACTTAAAGCACTACAAGACAAAGATGCCAACCTATTATTTGAAGCACAACTTGGTGCAGGGCGAGATTTAGTCTATGGCGAGTACCCATACACTACTTCGTCAAATGTCACCGCAGCTTATGCTGGCATAGGGAGTGGTTTACCTGCTCTTCGTCCTGAGCGTATTATTGCAGTAGCTAAATCATTCAGTTCCTCCGTTGGCACAGGTACTTTGGTTACGGCAATGGAAGAACAAGATAATTTCCGCGAAAGTGCTAATGAATATGGCGCAGTAACAGGCCGACCTCGTGATATGGGTTACTTCGATGCAGTCGCTACGCGTAACGGTGTTGAACTGCAAGCCGCTACTGAAATAGCCCTCACTAAGATTGATTGCTTATCTGGTATGCAAGATCTTAAAATTTGTATCGCTTACTCAGGTGAACATACAGAGAACCCAATTTGGCCACAAACCGCTGCATTAAGCCCTGTATATGAAAACATGCAAGGTTGGAATGAAGACATTACAGGTTGTCGCAACTTTGCGGATCTACCACAAGCAGCGCAAGATTATGTAATTCGAATTGAACAACTAATGGGCGTACCAGTAAGTATGGTTTCGGTTGGTCCAGAGCGCGATCAAATGATTATCCGCGCATAATCTACAAGTTCATCCTACAATCAAAACGCTGAGAACTCGGCGTTTTGATTATCACCACAGATAACCTATACCCGAGTGACTTCAAGATGCTGCTCCCGAAGGGCAAGCTAAAACAAGCGTTATGCGGGGGGAATAGTCGAACAAATTATTGTCCAACTATTTTTTGTCTTTAAGATTCACATGCAAATATATAATTGCTTTTTCCCGAATTTTTCACTTTGTACATAGCTTGGTCAGCAAGTGTAATCAATTCTTTTGAATCTTGGCTGTTATCTGGATAAAGAGAAATACCAATGCTTGCCGTTACCATTAATAAATGACGATTAAATTCCACAGGCTCTGCAATTGTATCAATCATTCTTTGCGCCACCATTGAAATGCCATCCTTACCAGCCACATCTCTGAGTAAGATTAAAAATTCATCTCCACCTATTCTCGATACCATGTCTTTATCTCGTACACAGTCGATTAATCGAGATGATATAACTTTTAAAAGTTCATCCCCAGCATCGTGACCAAAAGAATCATTGACTGCTTTGAATCCATCAAGATCGACAAATAACACCGCAACTTTACTACCGCTTTGATTGGAATATTTAATGGCATCATTCAAGTATTCCATCACCATGGTTCTGGTTGGTAATCCGGTTAACGTATCATGATTTGCTATATAGCGAATACGTTGCTTGGCTTTTTTGATATCAGTAATATCTTCTTTAACAGCAACATAATGAGTCACATTTCCAGTTGCTTTTACCATAGGGGCAATTGAAGCAAGCTCCCAAAATTGCTCACCATTTTTCTTTTTACTATATAACTGCCCACGCCAGATTTGCCCATTTTCTAAACATTCTAAAACTTCAAGAACATCGGATACCCAAACCTCTTTAGAATGCAGTAGATCAATACTCCCACCAACAAGCTCTTCCTTGTTATAACCAGTTTTCTTTAGTGACGCAGGGTTAGCATATTCAATAATCCAATCATTATTAACTATCATTATTGAAGAAGCTGAATTCTCGATAGCCAAAAGATAAGATTGAACCTTAGATTCAAGAATAAAATACGTTTGCAAAACCAAAGTAATCGCAAGCCCACAAATGATAAAGATACTACTCAGGTACAATAATGTTTCCGCGGCTCCCCCATTAAGTGGAGCTTTACCACTAGGAGCCAGCATTTCCATAACCCCACGCATAATATGAAAAAATGCAAACAAGCCAAAGATTATGGCAACGGGATAGCTAGACTTCCTTCTAATCTTGTTATTATCGGTTAATAATGTAAACACGATAGCAACCGAAACCATTCCAACAAGGAAAGAATATAATACGGTTCTAATGGTTAAGTTAGGGTCAATATAAAAGAAGTAATAAAATAGAATCGCAATTAAACATGTAATCGCTATATCATAAACTACGAATGCTTTTCGTTCGGTAAAAATACGTAAGCCTTGGAAAATAAGCTGTACTCCTAGCACAATTATCGTATTCACCACTACCACAGAATAAAACATATCGATATAGCCACGCATGGCCGTCAACAAACATCCCATGCCAATTAATAATATTCCTAAAGCCCAATGACCAACTCCGGTCGATTTTGGCCTTATTCTCCATAAAATAGCGAATACAACTGCAGCTCCTATTGTGATAAGGCTAACGATGGCGAATAAAGTTCTATTATCAATAAATATCATGGGGAGAGCCGAATAAAGTAAACTTAAGATTTATGTGGTTTCTATTTTACTGGCTTTCATTCATTAAAAAAATAAATGAATCCGCAACAGGCAGTCATACAACATATGAAAGTAAGTGAATAAATACACATTAACTATTTGAAATGCATAAACTTATCTAACGAACAACAAAGAACTAGTACAGTATTCTTTACACTTAAAGTAAAACAAACATTAATTATTTAACTTAGAAATCAATTCACTGACTAATGAAAGAGAAACTATTGTTCAATTAATAGCCAACCAATTAGAAGTCGCCTAATCCAAATAGTACAAAAATATAAGTCGTAAATATTACAATATGATCAAGCAATAGCACGGCCAGTTTGAATTTGTTATATTTCCAGAATATTAAACAACTAACATGTTTCCCTTTCACACACAAATCCTCCACCAAACGTGATCATCATCACGCAACAAGATCATTTTTTGTTACAACTTAGGAAGATCTTTACCAAGTTCTGCTAATCTCCGATTCACTTTGCAAGTTGTACAAAGTATTCATATGGAGATCAGTTCATGACGAACGATAACAACAAAACCAAACGCTCACTTACGAGCAAAATTCTATTCGGCATGTTTGCCGGTATTCTATGTGGATTTTTAATTCGCACCTTCCTATCCGGTAATGAATTCATTGATGCCTATATCGTCAATGGTTTATTCGATGTCGGTGGCAAAATCTTTATTGCTAGCTTAAAAATGCTAGTTATCCCTCTTGTATTTGTATCTTTAGTTTGTGGTACAAGTTCATTAAAAGACATCACTACACTAGGCCGCCTAGGTGGTAAGACCCTTGCTTTTTATATTACGACAACAGCAGTGGCGATCACACTAGCATTAGTAATGGGTATTTTCTTCCAGCCAGGTTCTGGTGCTGATTTAACATCAGCAGCATCATTTAGTACGGCAGAAGCTCCATCGCTAGGTCAAGTTATCGTTAACATGTTCCCTAGCAACCCAATGGCAGCAATGTCCCAAGGTAATACGCTGCAGGTTATCGTATTTGCAGTACTATTCGGTATTGCGATTAGCCTTGCTGGTGAAGCAGGTCAACGCGTAAGTAACTTCTTCAACGACGTAAATGCTGTAATCATGAAACTAGTGACCATTTTAATGGAAGTTGCGCCTTACGGTATCTTCTTCTTAATGGGAAAACTGTTTACAGGACTTGGTTTAGAGGCAATCGGTAACCTAGCCGCTTACTTCTTAGTTCTCGTTGCGGCTTTACTTATTCATGCATTTGTTACTTATAGTGTGTTACTGAAAGTGCTTTCTGGACTAAGCCCTGTTGTATTTTGGAAGAAGATGAAAGATGCCATTATGTTTGCATTTTCAACCGCCTCTTCTAATGCAACGATTCCAGTGACTATGGAAACGGCAACTCATCGTTTAGGTGTGAGTAATAAAATCGCTTCGTTCACTGTACCGCTTGGCGCAACCATCAACATGGATGGTACTGCGATCATGCAAGGTGTTGCGACAGCCTTTATTGCACAAGCATTTAATGTTGACTTAACCCTTGGTGATTATGTCACTGTTATCTTAACGGCAACGTTAGCTTCAGTGGGTACTGCAGGTGTTCCTGGTGTTGGCCTTATCATGCTAGCAATGGTTCTTAACCAAGTTGGTCTACCACTAGAGGGTATTGCACTTATTATGGGTGTTGACCGTCTACTCGATATGATCCGTACCGCAGTTAACATTACCGGTGACAGTGTTGTGACTTGTATCGTTGCGAAATCTGAAAATGAAATGGATGTTGATACTTTCAACAACCCAAATGCAGGTGAAATTGAGCTAGGCTTACGAACTAAAGCTTAATCTTTCCTCTAATGAATAACCCTTAACCGTTATCATGTAGATAAAACTCGGTTAAGGGTTTTTTACTTTTAAAGTTTCACGCCACCAGCAGACTACCGTATTGAGTGATGCTAATCTGAACACTTACCCTCTTTTATCATGGTGCGCTCTTAATGAATCAAGAAGCCAAAGCAACGATAATATTAATCCTAACCACTATTTTTGCCGGATTAGGTTGGATTTTTTCCAAGCAAGCGATTATGGGTCTCCCTCCTTTTGCTTTTATTGGAACACGCTTTGTCGCCGCATCGTTATTCTTACTACCTTTTTGCTATAAACAATTAGTTGCTTTAACTCGCGGGCAAATTATTAATGCTGCGAGTGTTGGCTTATTAATGTCCTGCGCACTACTCACTTGGGTAACCGCTATTTCTGTTACCGATACCTTGGCAGAGGGCGCCTTTATTTCAAGTCTTGCCATGCTGTTTGCACCACTTGTAGGCTGGGCTCTTTTTAAACAAAAACCAATCCGCATGTTTTGGATTTCTTTGCCATTTGCAGTTTTAGGGTTAGGTTTTCTATCTTTATCTAACGGTTATCAGCATTCTCCTAGCCAAATCTGGTTTTTAATATCTGCTGTATTATTAGCCTTTCACTTTAATTTTAATGCTAAATATGCCCAAAGCGTTCCAAGTTTAGCGTTAGCCTGTATTCAACTTTTTGTGGTCGGTACAGTGGGAACTATCGCTTCACTTTCGCTAGAGCAGTGGCCCGATCAAGTCAGCAATGAAACTTGGATGTGGGTAGCATTAAGTACCATTTTAGCCACCAGCTTACGCTATGTAATGCAAACCATAGGACAAAAGCTCACCACATCGGGCAATGCGGCAATTATTATGATCTTAGAGCCGGTGTGGGCAAGTTCATTAAGTGTGGTCTTTTATGGCGATGATATGCCGATAGGAAAAGTAATTGGTTGCGCTCTGATCCTGTGGTCGCTCTTTGTTTACCGAGGTGGCGCTAAATTATTAGAAAGGCGGCAAAAAAGGCTGCCGCCTGAGCCCAACAAAGAATAATTAAGTCTCTATTTACTCGCTTGGGCATAAAAATGGTGAACGGGACCGGATCCTTTACCCACATTAAGCTCATCGGCATGAGTTAATGCATTTGATAAATACTGCTTAGCATGCCCAATCGCCTCTGTTAGATCAAAACCTTGTGCCAAATAA
This sequence comes from Vibrio algivorus, assembly GCF_002218005.2. GTDB lineage: Bacteria > Pseudomonadota > Gammaproteobacteria > Enterobacterales > Vibrionaceae > Vibrio > Vibrio algivorus. The sequence goes on along the minus strand of NZ_AP018679.1, from coordinate 521,407 downwards.
GAAGCGATAGCAGAAGAAAGCGTACACCCTGTTCCGTGAGTATTTTGGGTTGCAATACGTCGATGAGTGTAGACCGCGGTTTGGTTTCTTTGAATAAGCCAATCTCGGCTTTCCTCACCTCTAAAGTGCCCGCCTTTTAATAAAATATCCACCTTATGCAATTCTGAATGGGCTTTTAACTTCTCAATAAAGCCTTCAATTTCACTCTCTGATTTTGGTTCAGGCTCCCCAATCAACAACCCGGCTTCAGGTAAATTCGGTGTGATTAATTCTACTAAAGGAATAAGCTTTTCTTTCAGTGTATTAATTGCGGCAGGTTGAATTAATGGGTCACCGCTAGTGGCAACCATAACTGGATCTAACACTACATTCATTAAGTTATAGTGCGTTAACTTTTCTGCTATTACTTCTATTACATCACTATCGTTCAACATACCAATTTTAACTGCGGCAATATTGATATCAGAACAGATAGAATCGAGTTGCTGACCAATAAATTCAGCTGAAACAGGAAAGATGGCATCTACTCCTTGAGTATTTTGCGCTGTGAGTGCAGTAATAGCAGAACAGGCAAAACTTCCTGTTGCAGAAATAGCTTTAATATCAGCTTGGATACCAGCTCCACCACCAGAGTCCGATCCTGCGATAGTTAGTACATTAGGAATATTAGAAGTGTGTGGCGATGGGAAAGTTGATTGAGACATGCATTACTTCCTTTTAGCGCACAGAAGTAATACACATGTAGAGATAAAAAAAGCTCAACACGTTGGTACTAGTTCCCTACGCTGATGTTAATCAGATCAGGTTCAACGGGTCTCACATAAGTGATCTCAGCCTTTGCTGGCTCCCCGACTAATATGCTTAATGCTTGGATGTTTATGATTTAAACTATACCGAAAGTAATTTGAATTGCAGTTAGGCAACAAATAAATGAGGGCGAATGAACGACGTCTACAAAACTACAACTTCAAGTACAACGGATATAACCAGGCACCAATGATGGCTTTAATGTAGAGTTAACCGTTCAAATTGTAAAGCCATTCACTCAAAACAAGTGATCATGTTCTTATCCCCAAGTAGCTTCAAAGATACAAAATTCAAAGCTATCATTTAGCCTTTAGACAGGAAAGATTGACACAAAAAATATCGACTTGGGTATATATGAAATTTTTCTTATAAAAGAGCTATCTATTCATTAGCATTTACTGTAATCACGATGAGACCAAACCATGCCAGACCTATTGATGTCACAACAATCACTTATTCGAATTAGTGTATTTACTCTAATTCTGGTAAGCATGGCGATTTGGGAAATCAAAAAACCGAAAAAGCGTCTCACTCAACCTAAGCTCTATCGATGGACCAATAATTTAGGTTTGGTATTACTTAACAGCGTTCTATTACCTTTCACTCTTCCATTTCTAGCAATCAGTTTTGCCTATTTAATGCAGAACAACCACGTGGGTTTATTTTATTGGTTTAACATCCCTGCATGGCTAAATGTAGTATGTAGCTTACTCTTATTAGATATCGTGATTTACTGGCAGCACCGTCTATTTCATAAAATCCCACTGCTTTGGCGCTTACACCGCGTGCATCATGCCGACCAAGATATCGACGTCACCACCGGTTCGCGCTTTCATTTCATCGAGATTTGGCTTTCGATGCTAATTAAACTCGCAACAATTGCCTTGTTAGGAATTTCTCCCCTAGCTGTCTTTGTATTTGAAATCATACTCAACGCCAGTGCGATGTTTAACCATAGTAATGTGTCATTGCCTTATCGCATGGATGAGCGTTTAAGAAAATGGATTGTCACACCAGATATGCACCGAGTTCATCATTCTATTCATCGCAATGAAACCGACAGCAACTACGGGTTTTGTTTATCCGTTTGGGATCGTTGGTTTGGTAGTTATATTAGCCAACCGAAAGGTGGCCATGAAAATATGACCATTGGGATTAACTTATTCCGCTCAACCAAAGAACAATCTCTATTAAAGATGTTGTCACAACCGTTTAGAAATAACACAGACGGCTGAGCTTATGTTCATTACTCTCTGAATATGCGAAAACTAAAAGAACCTCAGCCATCGCAATAAAATAAATTCTAATACAAACGTCACACCAAGCCCTGCACAAAAGATAAAGAACGCCAATGGATTATCAACGCCGGGGATTCCACCAACATTTATACCTAATAAACCAGTTAAAAAGCTGACAGGAAGAAATATCGCCGCAATCACAGTAAACAAGTAGGTGTTACGGTTCATCTTCTCGGCTTGTTCTTGTTCAATATCCGCTTTAATTAACTGGATCTGCTCAATATAAAAATCAATCGATTCATTAATTCGAATTACTGTATCTAATGCATTACGCATTTTTAGTTCAACTTCTTCCATTTCTGGATGACCAACATTTAAGAAATCATCGTGTGCGTAGCGTTGAGGCTTCATAAAGCGACGAAGTTTTAATAAACGTTTATGAATTACATGTAAATCACTGTTTTTACCATCACCTTCTTCAATTTCAAATAACTGCTCTTCTACTTCATTCAAGAAACCCGCGATGTTTTGGTTTAAGCCTTCAATAATCGCTAATAATAAACGAGCGGTATTTTTCGGTCCTTTTTGTTCACGTAATGCATTGCGAATGCCGGTAATGGCTTTAGACGATATTTTACGAGTTGAGATTAACGTGCCTTTATGCCAAAGAATGCGCACACTCAACATATCATCTGGCATTGCACCTTCATTTAAGTTCACGCCACGCATAATAAGTAAAAATGATTGATCATCAAAGATCTCAAAACGTGGACGCGTATCATCAGCAAGCAGACTATCGACCACACCACTTTCGAAATCATTATCTAGCAACCATTCACGTAATGCTCCGGCCTCACGCTGACAATGATACCAATGATTCTCTTGTAGCATATCTAACGGATCTTTAGGTTCAACCAATTGCGCTGGTTGGGTAGAAAAATCCCACTGTTCAATCAAAAAGCTATGTGACATATTGCCTGCTCTCACTTTTCTATTTATTTCATGTTATACCCAAGTGACTTCAAGATGCAGAATTCAGAGCTATCATCCAAGTCTTTAAACAAGAAAGATTCGTACAGGAATGTAATCACCTTTCAAACGAATATGACGCAGCCTTTCTATTATAAAAAAGAAGAGGCTTGGATGGAGCTCCCGAAGGGCAAGTTAAAACAAGCTTTATGCGGCGTTAAATTAAATAGAGATAGAATAGCTATGATCATATTCAATTTGCCTTGCCTAAAACTTGTTTTAATCTTGCTGAAACTCGCATCTTGAAGTTACTTGGGTATATTAACGCAGAGGTTACATTAGGCTGCAAGAACTAGATATGCTAAATGCTGGTTAGATGTAAAATTATCGCTAATCACCACCACTATCCACAAAGTAAACAGGTAAGAGATTTATTAATGAAGAAGCTGATTATTCGAAAAATAAAAATAGGCATGTTGTTTGTCATCCCTTTGGTGATCGCGAGCTGGGTGGTTAACGCTGTTGTTCGGTTTATGGATAAAACGGCAAGCTACTTTTTACCTGAAAGCCTACACCAAACTCTAAGCGATATATGGGGTTTTGGGTTAATAGCAGCCATCGTTTTAATGCTCATCGTTGGAATTATTTTTGATGGCAATTTACAGCAGCGTTTCTACACTTGGTTATCAGAAAAAACCATTAACCGTATCCCCGGCTTCGGTATCATTCATAGCTCTACCAAGCAAATTATGGAAGCATTAACGTCAGAGGAATCACCTTTCAAAAAACCTGCATTTAGCCGCTCTTGGTCTGGTCCCAATTCGAAAGAAATCGTATTTGATCTCGGTCCAACTTGGATGATTCCAAATCAAAGTGGTGAAAAGTTTTTAGGCCCAGATGGCGAATTCTATCCAGTACCAGAAGAAGGCTATCGTGTAGTTTTCGTTCCCCAAGCCATTAACTTATCTAATGGTTATGTTCGCTTTGAAAAAGAAGAAGATTTAATTTACGTGCCTCACCTTGCCGTTGAACAATTAACCGCAACATTGGTTTCATGCGGCTTAACCTTACCGAAAAAACCCGATGATGCCCTAGGTAGAGTGCTAAAGAATGAACAAGACATGCAACAAGCACTAAAAGAATGGAAAGAGAAGCAAAGCTCAGAGTCCGTTGAAGTGAGTTAATCATAAAAGCAATAGTGCACACCTTTAACTAAGTCGTGCACTATTGATTAATCAATAAACCGCTTATTGAAACGCAGGACGCTCCGATACCTTGTTATACCAAGTTTGAATATTTGGATAGATATCTAGCGCTTTGATCTCCAACGCTTTCTCACACACAAAACCGACAAAAAGAAACCCTGTAATATCTACAATGCTAAAACGCTCACCAGCAATATATTGATTCTTAGCTAATTGCTTATCTAATTTCGGTAGAAACTCTTCTACACGTAACTTCGCTTCGTTGCCCCATGCTTCGACGCAACGTTCTCGGTCAGCATAAACACCAGATAAATTACGGAAGGCTTGAAAACCCATATGCAGGCCATCAAGTTCTACAATACGCTGCCACATTTCTACTAAACCCTTTTCAGCCGGAGTCGTTCCAAATAGTGATGTATCATTTTGGTGTTCCGCAAAAAAGCGACAGATCGCGATGGTTTCACTAATACAAGTACCATCATCAAGCTCTAACATTGGCACTTTGCCGTTAACACTTTTTTCCAAGTATTCCGATGTTAAGTTTTCCCCTTCACGAACATTAAGCTGAACACGGTCAACTTCTACTCCTAGTTCCTTCAAAAAAATCCCAACACGGCGTGAGCTTGGGTTCGCAGCAAATTCATATATTTTCATTGTGTCTTCCTTTTCTAAACGTTCGTTTAGTTATAATTTAGCGAATAACTAAACGATCAGTCAACAACTTCTTTAACCTCGATTAAATTCTTGCTACATTCGTAACCATCTTAGGCAATAAATAGGCGAGTCGCTTCGTGGCAAGAAGAAGTAATTTTAATAAAGATGAGAAATTAGTAGAGGCAATGCAGCTGTTTTGGCAGCAAGGTTACGCTAATACCTCTATATCGGATCTTGTTGAACACTTAGCCATCAATCGTTTTAGTCTTTATAATACTTTTGGTGATAAGCATGCTTTATATATCAATGCTCTCAACTATTACCTTGAAAACATATCAAAGCCTGCTGCTAAACCGCTTTTTGCCCCCAACGCAAACTTGGAAACGTTAACGGATTTTTTGCTTAATTTTTCTAATCTTCAAAAAAGCCAAAAATTCGGCTGCTTCATTCAAAATGCCCTACTTGAGCACGCTAACCGAGATCAAGATGTTCAAATAACAGGAAAATGCTTATTTGCTTATTTAAGTGATGGGGTGACTAACTGTTTGAATCATGCCAAAGCGCAAGGACAATTGAGTGAAGGTGTAGAAATATCTAGTCTGACAGATTTAATCCTCACTCAAATACAAGGTATGCGAGTCTTAGGAAAAGCTAAGCAATATAACCGATTAGATAATGCAACAAACATGCTGATCAGCATTCTAAAACACAATTAAAAAGGCAGGTGAAACAGCGCTATTACAAGCTCTGCCTCATCTGCCTTCAATTTAATCATTTTGTTAGATTTGAAAAGTGGGTTACCACATCAAATCATCAGGAACCACGAAATCTGCGTACGGATCATCTTCATCTTGCTCTTCTTGAGTCAGGACATTATTCAATACAATGCTTTCTTCATCACGTTGGAAGATTTTGTCTGCCACACTTGCCGGAATAATCGCATAACCCTCTAGGTAACGAGCAATCGCTAAACGACCTTTGGTTAATTGATCTTGCGTTGGCTTATCGACATAAAGCTTTTTCACTAATGAACCATCAGTAAAGTTATACCCGATATCACCGTCTGCAATTTCAATACGGTTCATTTCAATCAATTGCTTCACTTGCGCTTTCAATTCTTTGGTTAATTGCTGTTTTTTCTGCTCAGCATTTAACGCTTTGTCACGCTCAAGTTGCGCTTTTTTATTCGCTTCAACCGCTTCTCTAGCTTCACGAGCTTGAACGCGAGATTTTTTCGATGATTTCTTCGCTTTCTCTAATTTTTTATTACTCACCAAGCCTGCTTTAAGCATTTGCTCTTGTAGTGTCAGTTTTGCCATGATGCTCTCTTTACGACGTAATCTTTGCGGTGATTATACCCAAGTAACTTCAATATGCGAGTTTCAGCAAGATTAAAACAAGTTTTAGGCAAGGCAAATTGAATATGATCATAGTTACTCTATTTCTATTTAATTTAACGCCACATAAAGCTTGTTTTAACTTGCCCTTCGGGAGCTTCATCCAATTCCCTTCTTTTTGATAAGAGAAAGACTGCGTCAGATTCATTTGAAAGGTGATTACATTCCTGCACAAATCTTTCTTGTTTAAAGATTTGGATGATAGCTCTGAATTCTGCGTCTTGAAGTCACTTGGGTATATACCTTTAAAAAGATCCAATTTGCGAGACAGTTATATGTTAGAATCCGCCGTCAACGCATCTCTTATCAATAACAGTGTGAAAATTCCAATGTCAGCCCCCTCTTCGTCTCTTCCTAGCTATCAAGAAATAGAATCACAAGTGGAACAGTGGTTACTTGATGTCGTGATCGGTTTGAACTTATGCCCTTTCGCAGCCAAGCCGCAACGTAATAAGCAAATTAAGATCATGGTTTCGAAAGCTGAAGTTGAAGAAGCATTATTAGAAGATGTTTTCCAAGAATTCACCACGCTCGTTAATACGCCAGTTTCCGAGCTAGAAACCACATTAGTTGTCATTCCTCACATGCTACAAGATTTTGACGACTATAATTTCTTCTTAGATTGGATTGACGCACTGATTAAACAAGAACAATGGGAAGGCACATTCCAGGTGGCAACCTTCCACCCAGATTATTGTTTCGCGGGTGCTGACCCTGATGATGCTGAAAACTTAACTAACCGAGCGCCCTATCCAGTGCTTCATCTTATTCGTGAAGAAAGCATGGAAAAAGCGGTAAAACATTATCCAAACCCAGAAATGATTCCAGATACCAATATCGCTCGGGTAGAAGGCTTAACGGAAGAAGAAAGGCAACAGCTTTTCCCTTACCTTTTTAAAGCCAAGTAGCCTTCCCAGCTATATTTGAGCTGATAACGACACAAATTTAATAAAAGTATAAAAAGATAATCACTATGAAACGAGTAGTCTTATATGTGGCTGACAAATGCCCACACTGTAAAGCCGCTAAAATGTATTTAGATTCAAAAGGCATTAAGTACCGTTTGTGTAATGCCAAGATGCAACGCGGACGCAAAGAGCTTGAAGCGATGGGCGCACGTGGCGTACCTGTTTTGAAGATCGGCGACCGTATGATGGCAGGATGGAACGCCGCCAACTTCGACAAAATTTATAACAGTTAAACCCTATCCCTCGAAAACTGGGGCCGTCTCTTCAACGACCATGGCTTCATATACCGGGTAAACAAATTTATAGAGTAAGCCGATGATGTGCTTGCTCTTCCTTTAAGGAAACCATTTTGACCACAGATTCTCCTACAAACAAAGCACCTTCAAATACTGCTTTTTCTAGCCTTGCATTAGATCCTGCACTAATCGAAAACTTAACCTCTTTGGGTTATGAATCTATGACGCCGATTCAAGCCGATAGCCTACCCTTAATGATTGCTGGCAAAGATGTGATTGGCCAAGGTAAAACCGGCTCAGGCAAAACCGCCGCATTTGGCTTAGGCTTATTAGCCAATTTGAACGTAAAGCGTTTTCGTGTGCAATCTTTAGTACTTTGCCCTACCCGTGAATTAGCAGACCAAGTCGCTAAAGAAATCCGCAAACTGGCGCGTAGCATTCACAACATCAAAGTATTAACGCTTTGTGGCGGCATGCCATTTGGCCCGCAAATTGGTTCACTAGAACATGGCGCACACATTTTAGTGGGTACACCGGGTCGTATTCTTGATCACCTAGATAAAGGCCGTATTGATTTATCAGAACTAAATACCCTAGTGCTTGATGAAGCTGACCGAATGCTAGACATGGGCTTTCAAGATGCATTAGATGCCATCATTGAACAAGCACCAACCCAACGTCAGACTTTACTATTTAGTGCCACTTTCCCACCAGAAATTAAAAAAATTGCGAACCGCATCATGCGCAGCCCTGAGCTTGTGAAGGTAGAAAGCCAGCACACTAACTCAAGCATTTCTCAATTCTTTTATAAAACTAATTCATTTGAAGACCGTTTAAAAGCAACTCAGATACTACTACTACAACACAAACCAGAATCATCTGTGATCTTCTGTAATACCAAGCGTGAAACTCAAGAAGTAGCAGATGAACTGCATTACAAAGGCTTTGATGTGATCGCCCTACACGGTGATTTAGAGCAACGCGACCGCGACCAAGCCCTACTACGTTTTGCTAACAAGAGTGCGTCTATCCTAGTTGCAACCGATGTGGCTGCACGTGGTCTAGATGTTGAAAACCTAGACGCAGTCATCAACTTCCAACTAGCACGTGATGCAGAAGTTCACGTACATCGTATTGGTCGTACGGGCCGTGCTGGCAGTAAAGGTATGGCGTTTAGCCTATTTGCTGAAAAAGAAATGTTTAAAGTTGCTCAAATTGATGAGTACATGGACATTGAAATTTTACCATCGACATTACCTTCAGACAGCGTGTTAACTGACACTCCATTTGAATCAAAAATGGCGACCATACAAATTGATGGTGGCAAAAAACAAAAAGTCCGTGCTGGAGACATTCTAGGTGCTTTAACTGGCGGTGATAATGGCGTAGACGGCAAACGTGTTGGTAAGATCCACTTATTCGACATGCGTGCTTATGTAGCAGTTGAAAAAGGCATTGCCAAACAAGCACTGAAGAAGATTTCAAACGGAAAAATGAAAGGAAAAACTTTCCGTGCTCGTATTATCTAGACGTTAGCAGCAACTAGATTTAAAATGATAAACCTTGCCCTGAAGAGATTCGGGGCAAGGTTTTTTGTACAAAATAACCGGTTAGTTTTTTATTAAGTAACCGGCTAGTTATGTCTTTGAGAAGTTAATAAACCTTACTCTTATTGTTTTTTACACTGATAAAATAAATCTAACGATTCTTTATATACTTCTGTTTTCACATTCATAGCACCAAGCAATGAATGAAATACATAGTCTTGAGATAAGTCATTTCTTTTTTGAAGTTTCTTCATGCAATTTTCATTCAATGACATCCCCTGTTTAAAAGAAGAAGACATCCATAACATCATAGGAACTGTTTTTTGATATTCAGGTGCGATCGCGTATGGCATTCCATGCAAGTAAATACCATTTTCGCCTAATGATTCACCGTGATCAGAAATATAAAAAAGTGCCGTATCATGGTCTTTTTCATCAGATAAAATATCTATTATTTTTGATAAAAACAGGTCAGTGTACATAATTGTATTATCGTAAGTATTAATAATTTGTTGTTTACTACAATTTTCAATATCACTTCTATTGCAAACTGGTGAAAACTCACGCTCCATTTTAGGGTAACGCTTAAAATAAGTTGGTCCATGACTCCCAATAATATGTAAAATAATAACTTGATCTTTTTGTTTTATATCTTTCTTGAGGTCTTTTATTAAAATTTCATCAAAGCAAGTTGAACCATCACACAAATCATTATCTGAATCTCTTGAAATCATGACTTTATTTATATTTTTAGCCACATCTTTATCACCACCGTCGTTGTCCTTCCACAATACGTCAATGCCAACTCTATTTAAAATATCAAGCACATTATCTTGATTATTCGCAATATCATGATCATAGTTATTACGATTTAATGCTGAAAACATACAAGGTACTGATATAGCGGTTGCCGTTCCACATGAACTAACATTTTTAAATGAATAGACTGATTTTTTTTCTGTGTATGGCGTCGTATTACGACTATATCCGTTAGTTGGATAGTTCTGTGCTCGCGCGGTTTCCCCAACAACCATGATTAATAGTTTAGGTTTATGATATAAATTATTATTGGTTACTTTTGCATCTAAACCAATCTCTCTATACACAATAGGATAAGAAAAGTATTCATGTTTAATATATTTATACGTACTATAAATAAATTCATTTGGAATGATCATTCTTTTTAAGTAACTGTTATTTCTTCCAATTGACACATAATCTTTATAAAAGAAGATTGCGACAAAGAAAATAACCACAATGGAAAAAACAAGTAATTTTATCTTATCTAATATAACAAACCACAATGAACGCTCTTTTTTTATGTTTACGAATAAAAGAATTAATGAAGGGATGATACCGAAAGATATGAACCAAATGAAAAATGGCCAGTTAAAATAAGAAAAAGCTTCACTTTTATCTGTTTGAAATATGTTTCTTATCATATCAACATCAAAAAAAACACCATAAGTAAAGCTAGAGTAACTAACGATACTGGATATCAATACAACAGGAACAAATACAACCTTTATCACATAAGGAAACGTAAAAACATTGAATATAATAGTTAGGCATGAAAATAAAAAAAATGGGATAGAAACCAAAAAAAACCAATTAACATACCCTTCTTCAAGCATAATTTTATATACTTTAAAATAAACAGGCATATTTATAACTAAAGCAAAAAAAGCTGCGAGTAGTATCGTTATGTTAAATAGTGATAGATTACCCAAAGAGGATGACTTTTTCATAGATACCAGTATAAGTAGTTTATATGCCACTTATACTAGCCATGAAAAATGTAAATGTATGTCAGTGCTTTGTATGGTTATGTCGACATTAAAAACGAGTATCTACAAAATGAAGATTCGAAATTCAAAAAGATACAACCAACTAATTGAATAACAATAAGTTTAATGAACTCTCACAGCCTTCTCAACAGGTAGGAATAATGTAAACTTAGCACCACCAAAAACACTATTGCTAATTTCAATACGTCCATCATGTAACTTTATGATTTGCTTAACAATGGCCAACCCTAATCCAAAACCTTCATTCTCTTTATTTCTTGACGAATTAGCACTGTAGAAAGCATCAAAAATAAATGGCCAATGTTCCTCTGGGATTCCATCTCCATCATCTTCAACTGTAATATTCCAATATCCATTTTTCACTTGATATGAAAGATATATTGATGAGCGACAATACTTATTTGCATTACCAATCAAGTTATTTATTGCTTGTGTCAAGATATAAGGGTCACAATCTAAATAACCGTTGGGGGTGCTATCGATAACATGAATATTTGATTGGTTATGAGAATTCCATTTAGTAATAATGTTTGATAACCACTCTTCTATCGCTACATTAACGACTTTCAATTTTATATCGGCCCGCTCTACTTTCGCATAATATAACAACTCATTCACCATTGCGTCCATTTCATCAATATCTTCAATAATACTGGTTACTCTTTTCTTTTGTTCTGGTAAAAGGTTACCTTCTTGTAACAGTTCAGCTTGCCATTGAATGCGGAATATAGGTGTTCTCAACTCATGAGCAACTGCATTAGTAAGTGCTTTGTTGGTATATATTAATGATGAAATTTTATCTGCCATATAATTAAAGCTTCGATTTAAAGCTCCTACCTTATCCGCACTTTTTTCTGATACTCGCATATCAAAATTTCCATTAGCAAATGCAAATGTAGCTTTCTCTAAAGAACGGACACGACGGCTAAGAAACCACGTAAAAAGGATACTGTAAAGTGCAAAACCTACAATGAAAAATACCCATAATATGTCATTATCAAATTCAATTGATCGTCGTAACGGAGTATTCATATCAGGACGTAAGCTATAAATATCGTCATCAAGTTTAAAACGAAACCATAGCACTCTATCTGCGTCATGATAGGTATGGCTTTGTGGGGCAGTGTGGAAAAAAAATTGTTGGATATCTTCTGGAAGAGTATTTGGTTTTGTTAAAATCTGTCGTGTTGTTTTTGCGTAATTATTTACAGCAGTTAAGGCTGCCTCTTCTCCTTGATGCCGGTAAATTTCCCCGACTAAACTACGCAGGCCTTCTCCTTCAAAGTCTTCAAGTAAATAATCGTAATCAACATTTAAATCATAAACAATAAAATTATAACCGCCGACAATTAAACATAAATGTAAAACTAGCCCTAAAAAACATTCAAAATAAATGCGACGCATTGGCTTATTCCCATACATCTGAGGCAAAAAGATATCCTTTACCTCGTACTGTAATTATCTTATTTGGTGAAAGTGAGTTATCCCCTAGCTTCTTTCTCAGCAATACTATTTTATTATCTATCGTTCTATCTATACCATCATATTCAATACCACGGATTTTTTTCGTTAATGTCTCTCGTGATACAGGTGTGTCAGCACTCTGAGCCAGTATCCAGAGTAGATCAAACTCACTATCAGTAAACGGTATCAATTGCTGATTATATGTACATTTTTTTCGATTAAAATCTAACTCAAGCTGATTGAAAGAAAGTTTTTTCATTTCGTCTTCATTCTTAGAGTCACGCCTTAATACGGCTCTTAATCGAGCTAATAATACTCGTGGTTTAATCGGCTTGGTAATGAAGTCATCCGCACCGACTTCAAGGGCTGCAACATGATCAAAATCATCATCACTAGCGGTTAACATTACAATTTTTCCCGTATATTCTTTTCGAATACGTCTACAAATGCTGAGGCCATTTTCTCCTGGTAGCATAAGATCTAAAATTACAATGGCAGGATTCAGTTGAACCAATAGCTCCGTAATATGTGAGCCATTTGACAATACATGAACATCGAACTGTTGCTGATTGAAATAGTCTTTCAGCATGCTCTGTAATTTGATGTCATCTTCAACAATGACGAGAGGGATCTTTTTTATCATAAAAATTTCATATGTCTGATACGCATTGAGATAAAAGCATGAATACTTATTCTTAGCAAGTATGGACTTAAAATGCCTCAATGCGCTCAAGAAAATAACTTTTATTCGATTGCTCTGTTTTGATCCACAAAAATCACCTCATTAGTATCAAACCCTCTATCTTGACTCATCTTTATAAATTTTTGCTTTACCGTGTTATCTACGGTTGGAGTCCGGGACAATAACCAAAGGTAATCGTGCTCTGGGCCAGAAACGAATGCGTATTGACCTGCGGGATCTAGATAGAAGATGACGTATGAACCATAGAACGGCCCAAAGAAAGAGACTTTTAAATAGCCTTCATTGGGCTTGTTAACAAAATACGCTTTGCCTTCTGCTTGTTGCCATTCTCCCTCTTCGGTTGAGTAACCACGGTTAATGACTTTAACGCCGCCATCTTCTTTTAATGAGTAGTCAGCGGTGACTTGTGTTAAACCGCGTTCAAAGGAGTGATCGAGACGAGCGATTTCATACCATGTGCCTAGGTATTGGTTTACATCAAACTCTTGAATAGGAGTGACGGATTTCGGCATGCCTAAGCAGCCAGTAAGGAGTAGCGCAGTGAAAAGCGGGAGTACTCTAGAAATGTATTTAGAAAATGTCATACAACGTCCTTGTTTTAGATTCATCCATGACTCTACGAAGCTGGCTTATAATTAGATCAAATTAATGTCCACCAGCTTTTGAGAATACATTAATCACAAATACGCCTAGTAAAATCAGCCCCATACCGAGTATTGCCGGTAGATCCAACTTCTGACCAAAAACCATCCAACCTACTGCGGCAATCAGCACAATGCCGAGACCCGCCCAAATAGCATAAGCAATACCTACCGGAATGGTTTTTAAGGTTAAGGATAAAAAATAAAACGCTGCTACATAGCCAAAAACCACGATTAATGAAGGTATTAGCTTGGTAAAGCCTTCACTGGATTTCATCGCCGAAGTAGCAATAACTTCAGACATAATCGCGACACCTAAAAACAACCATTGCTTCATATATTGCTCCTACATCGATAATGAATATACGCTAACCCATTAAATAAAAAGAAATTTTACCTGATAACCATCTCAACTTCACTAGAATTAATATTCATTATCACTAGTTCAGTACCTTGTTTACTTAAAATTTCAAATAAGTTTGACTAAAGTCTCACTTTATAAATCATCAAAATTTAATAATTTATGTGCTACAAAAATGCAACATTACTAGCATTTAAAACTACACTTTAAAAAACAACAAAGCACCATTCTCCTAATTTTCTAATAGACTTGGTTTTATACATTGTTATCGAGCTTATTTAAGGAAGATCATGAAAGTAGCAATCTTAGGTGGTGGAGTATTGGGCGTCACAACGGCTTGGTATCTGGCAAAGTCGGGTCATGAAGTAACGGTGATAGATAGACAGAACCATGTTGCGGAAGAAACTAGCCATGGCAATGCTGGAATGATATCCCCTGGGTATAGTTCTCCTTGGGCCGCTCCCGGTGTGCCTTTCAAAGCGATTGGTTGGATGATGCAAGATCTTTCTCCTTTTATGATCAACATGAAAGAACTCGATGGTTATACTCTGTCGTGGATGAGCAAAATGTTAGCGAATTGCAATACCAAGAGTTATCAAACCAATAAAGCTCGCATGTTACGTGTCGCTGAATATAGCCGTGATTGTTTTGTCGATCTTCGTAAAGAACTCAATCTTAACTACGATGGACGCCAAAAAGGCACATTGCAGTTATTCCGTAAACAAAAACAAATTGATGTTCTACAAAAAGATATTGCAGTACTAAAACAACTGGGAATACCTCATCAAGCTTTAGATATGCAAGGTTGTATTGAGCATGAACCAGCGTTAGCCAATGTGAAAGATAAATTTGTTGGCGGCCTACGCTTACCAGGTGATGAAACTGGTGATTGTTATAAATTTACTTCCGAGCTCGCTGCGCAATGTGAAGCGCTTGGCGTGACGTTTATGCTCAATACCAATATTGAACATTTAGTTGAATCGAACGGTAAGATTGTTAGCGTGAAAACAGATAAAGGAGTAATAAAAGCCGATACTTTTGTTTGCGCACTAGGCAGCTATTCACCTAAATTGATGAAACCGTTAGGAATTGACCTACCAATTTACCCAATTAAAGGGTATTCACTCACTTTACCGATTGAAGATGAATCCCGTGCTCCTCAATCGACCATTATGGATGAAACTTATAAAGTCGCTGTTACACGTTTTGAAGATCGTATTCGTGTCGGTGGCACCGCAGAAATAGCCTCATTTAATTTAGAACGACCGCTTAAGCGCCGTGCCAGTATTGATTTTGTTATTCAAGATATGTTTCCGGGAGCGGCAGATGTTGCCAAAGCAGAGTTTTGGTGTGGATTACGTCCGATGACACCAGATAGCACACCAATACTCGGTGGAACCAAGTACCCCAATTTATACATGAACACCGGGCATGGTACTTTGGGCTGGACAATGTCGCTTGGCTCTGCCAAATTCGTAGCAGATATTATCAATAACAAACAGCCTGATATTGATCCTGAAGGCTTATCTATTGAGCGTTACTATGGCTAGACCAACCAAAGCAAGCATTGATCTTGCCGCATTTCGACATAATTACCGCGTGGCTAAAGCGCAGTCTCCAAACTCAAAAGCAGTAGCAATCATCAAAGCCGATGCTTATGGCCATGGCGCTGTAAAATTAGCGCACTCTCTATCAGAAGCTGATGCCTTTGGTGTGGCCTGTATTGAAGAAGCAATTGAGCTACGTGAAGCCGGTATCAAGCAGCCAATTCTATTATTAGAAGGTTTTTTTGAAGCGTCAGAGCTTGAGCTTATTCAGCGCCATCATTTATGGACAGCCTTACATAGCCAACATCAAATTGAGGCAATAAAGCGTCAGCCAGAATCTTACAATTTTAATGTCTGGCTAAAACTTGATAGTGGTATGCATCGGTTAGGCTTTTCTCCGCAAGACTACCCCTCTGCCTTTGAACAATTAAGCGAATTACCACAGGTGGATAATATCGTTCACATGACTCATTTTGCATGTGCCGATGAGCTTGATAAGTCGATGACACAAAGCCAACTGAAAACGTGCAAAGCAACTTTGGCTCAATTAAAAACACAAACAAGTAGTTTTGCCAATAGCGCCGCGACCTTAGCCCATCCATCAAGCCATAGTGAGCAATTTAGCGGTTATACTCGACCGGGTATTATGCTGTATGGCGCAGATCCACTTTTACACCCGAACTCAGCTTCAAAACAACTGATTCCGGTAATGACATTGACCTCAAAAATCATCGCAATACGTGAAGTGAAAGCGCAAGAATCCGTTGGTTATGGTGAGCGTTATCGTTGTGAACGTAATATGAAGATAGGCACGGTGGCAATTGGTTATGCCGATGGATATCCAAGACATGCCAAAGACGGCACACCAGTGATGGTTGATGGTATTCGTACTCAACTTGTTGGCCGTGTTTCGATGGACATGCTGACAGTAGACTTAACAGACATCCCAAATGCTGATATCGGCTCTACCGTTGAATTATGGGGTAAGAACGTAAAATCTGCTGAAGTTGCGCACTGTTGCGATACCATTCCTTATACCTTATTTACCGGCATAACTCGCCGAGTATACAAGGAATATAGTGAATAACATTATCTAACATACCCGTTACTTTTCTCTTCCTATCGCTGCGGGTAAAGCTTGCTTGGTGAACTCCATAAAGGCTTTATCCGCCACCGACAAATACCCAGTTTTACGCCAAGCCATTCCTATTTTGAGCGTGATTGGAGGATCAAATGAAATACCTACCACACCTTTTTCTTGTTCAGTCACTAATTTCAATAATGCCCCAATCGCAAAATCTTTCTGTACCACTTTTAAAATCATCGGTATCAAATTAGTTTCAATGGAAATATTCGGTTCAAAGCCATGTTCAATGCATAACTTATCGACCATTTCTCGATGAAAGTACCCTTTCTTAAACATGATTAATTCTTGAGAGAAGAACTCGGTAATAGAAATTGAACGCTTAGTAGCAAACTCATGTTCAGGGCTTACCACCACTAACATTTCATCTTCCACTAATGGTTCAATTGCCAGAGAGTCCGGTACGTTTTCGTTGAGAATCACACCAAGATCCAACTCACCATCGAGTAACATTTTCCGAATCGATTGAGTTCCGGCATCGATAATGGTCAATTTCAAATCAGGATACTGTTGTTTAAATGCCATCAAAATATCAGGAAAGAAGTAAGACCCCATCATACTAGGTACGCCCAATCTCACTTCGCCTTTGATCAAACCTTTCAATTCCTGCATTTCAAGTTCAGCATCATCTAGCTTTTGGAGAATTTCTTTCGCGTGTTTATACAAACGTCCCCCTTCATCCGTTAATTGAGCTCCTTTATCGTGACGGCGTAACAGTGTTAAGCCTATTGAGAGTTCGAGATTTTTCATTGAAACGCTCAATGCTGACTGCGCAACATGTAACACTTCAGAAGCTCGACTGAAACTTTTCATTTCGGCGATGGTGACAAAGTACTTTAATGCTTTGGTATTCATAGGATGGCCGATTCTCTAATGACATTGGGAAACATAAATTCCCATCCAAGTTACTTGGGTATAGATCATAAATAGATAGATACTATTAATTTAATATATTTTATATATATCATCGCTATTGGTAAAATTCTATTATCTACTTCACTAGAGCGCCGTTAATGTCGACTACCTCTTACCAAAATCAAGCTGCCCTATCAGTGAATGACTCGTCATTGAACCAGCCACTAGATAACGACAATCCAAAGACATTGAAAAAAGTCACCTTTGGGCTTTTCATTGGCTCTTTTATTTCATTCTGTAATTTATACTTATTCCAACCTTTACTGCCATTAATTGCTGAACATTATCAAGTCACCGCCGCTCATGTTAACTGGGTATTAGCTGCCGCGACTTTAACATTATCTTTGTCATTACTGCCTTGGGCGATCTATTCTGAAAAAGTCGGTCGGCGCAAAATCATGTTGTTCAGCTTGTATGCCTCACCAGTTGTTGGTTTATGTATTTTATTTTCCGATCAACTTGGGTTACTAATTGCTTCACGGGCTTTAATGGGGATTGCCTTAGCGGGCTATATTTCCGTGGCAGTGGCCTACATGGCAGAAGAGTTTAGTCCTAAAGTCTTTTTACTCGCGGTAGGTTCTTATATTGGTGCCAACTCATTAGGCGGAATTACTGGTAGAATTTATGGCGGTGTCATTGGTGAATGGCTGGGTTGGCAAACGGCCGTGATTGGCATGGCGTTATTCAGTCTTGCCATTGCAATATTGGTTACGCTTTGGGTTCCAGCACAAAAAAACTTTGTCGCCAAACAGACTTCATTGTCTAGTCATTTAAGAGATGCCATTCATCATTTACAGACCCCTAAGCTTTGGTTTGCAATGTTAATTGGCGGGCTAAACTTTGCCTTGTTTGTTAACCTTTATACCGTGAT
The DNA here is from genome assembly GCF_002218005.2 of Vibrio algivorus. Classification (GTDB taxonomy): domain Bacteria; phylum Pseudomonadota; class Gammaproteobacteria; order Enterobacterales; family Vibrionaceae; genus Vibrio; species Vibrio algivorus. Next base: position 502,932 of record NZ_AP018679.1, on the reverse strand, counting down.
GGGATTTCGCTTAGTCGGTGAACCTTTCTCACTTCCAGTCAGCTTGGTATCGCTTATCTTTCTTTGCTATTTAACGGGAACCTTAACCTCGAAGCTCAGTGGACAATGGAGCTTACGCTTTAAGTCCACCAGCGGCATTGTGTTAGGCACGGTAGTCAGCTTAATCGGAATGCTCACAGCACTCATTCCAAATTTATATGCCATGTTTATTTCGCTTATATTAATCAGTGGTGGTGCGTTTTTCACTCACTCATTAGCATATGGCTGGGTGAGTTCTAAAACACAACAAGCAAAAGCCAGTGCGACGGCTTTATATCTTGTTCATTATTACGCTGGGGGTAGTCTTGGTGGGTTTTACTTAATCTATTGCTGGCAACACGGTGGTTGGAGCATGGTTGCATTAGGCGGCAGCGTGTTATATCTCGCCATTCTCATTCTTGCCTACAAGCTTAACCGTGCGGAAAAATTGAATTGATTCATGACTGAAATAGGTATTGTTTGTTATCATCTGCCGCAACTTTTATTCATGAGGCAATGACATGCAATTTACCCTACTTACGCCGGAACTTTACCAACACTTATATCGTGATATTACTGAGTTCCGTTCAACTTTTGATCTCCCTGTCGCAGACCTAGCCTCTCTAGATGACAAAGCGGATACGTTGCACACTTCTCTTGCGATTGAAGAGCTGACAGAGCTTGCAGAAGCTGACTGTAAAACCGAGCAAGCAGATGCGATTGTTGATACGGTTTACGTTCTAATGGGTCGTTTAGTTCACCGTGGTGACGACCAAGCAATCAGTAATGTCGGTATTAGCTATATCATCGAATTATTACTGCATGTTGCGAAAAACCGTGGCATTGAATTCCTACCATGTTGGGATGAAGTACATTCAAGTAACATGAGTAAAGTATGCCGTAATGAACAAGAATTTACGGAAACTCAAGCTTTCTACTCCAAACAAGGTGTTGAACTTGAGGGCGTACAAAAAGGCGAATACATCATAGCGAAATGCGCTAAAGATGTTGAAATGCAAGGCAAGACGGTTCGTAAAGGTAAAGTTTTGAAATCGGTTTACTACCGCCCTGCGGATTTAGAAAAACTAACTAAATAGCCTGAATTTAAAAGATCGGTTTCAAAAATAAAAAAAAGCCTGTCTCAGGTGAGGCAGGCGTGTGTGTTAAATGCATGACTTTTAATAAAAGCTATCTCTGTTAACACAAGGTAGGACGAGAATGTATCCCTTTCATTAATGCCATTTGTGTGCCAACTTTTTATTACTTCACAATAAAACCATAACCTGTTGTTTTATTTGTATATTTCAATTCGGCTTTTTCTTTATCTCTTTCTATAATCCATATAACACTTTATAGGTAGTCTCTCTTGCACACATTTGGCGTGCTTTGCTCTACAAACGATCACGTGACCGTAAGTCGCTTTACCATATCGAATCACTAATTTGTTTTAGCTAACCTGAACTCTGGATAAGAAAGTCAATTAAAGGTGTATATCAATAAGTTAGTAATTCATTATTACAGTTCATCTATTTTTGATGAATAACTAGGCAAAATCATAAGTCAATAGCTAGTCTATTGCGTTGATTTTAACGACGTTAGGCGCATGCTGTAAGGCTTAAATTATCCAAAGTTCAGGTTAACTAATACGCGATCTTACACACCCACTGGTTAATCACTGCCAAATCATGTAGTCGGCCTGCGAACATAATGACTCACAACTGGACACATCAAAGCCTAGAGTATGAGTTAGGTAAAGAAACAAACTCATTTTGGAAATAAATGAATCACTCCGGCCTTGTCACCCCGCACATGAGCCTAAGTGAAGAAGATGCGAGATCTCACTTTCATGTAAGTTTCATTGATGTGAGAGATTCCAAATAATTCATTCCTCATTTTTGGAGTGACGCTCTGAGGGTAGCTAAAGCTTTCAAACATAGCAGAGATAATGAGGTGAGCTAGCACGATTTTGGACAAAAACGATTTAGGGTTATTGTGCTAAATCATTTATTAGATTAGGTGAAGTATCTTGACACCTTAAACGTTTGTTATATGCCGATTTTCTTTTTAATTTCATCTAGTTCATACAACATTTCATTTTTAATTTTCATTGTTTCAGCATTTGCATAGTTCAAATTAGCGTTATTCAAATACTCTAGCCATACTTTGTAAAAAAAGGTAGAAGGAGATAAAAGTAACCAAACTACCAAAGCTGACATGAAGCCCAAACCAATACCGTCGCCAAAAAGGTATTGATAAATAATAAAAACCACACTGACTATCTCAACAAAACGGCAAACATAATATAGTCGTTTAGGTAATTGAGCACTTTTTTGATTGCGTTCTGCCTCAGCTATCTCTCGTTTCATATTGAGTTCAAATTGTTCATGAAGATCTTTTGAGCTCGGTTTCCACATTTTTCCTCCTTAGGCATATAACGCCTCGTTAAGAGGCAAAAAATTGTTGGCTAAAATTAGCGACGAAGGAGCAAAAGCCAACTGTTTTTTGTCCTTTTAAACGACTTGTTATAGCTATTTATTATGCAGACTGACCTTTTTTATAACCTAGATATTTTCGTCCTAATTCATCAAGGATATACCCTGGAACATCATTACCATTATCGTCTTCAACGTCACCGTTAAATTTGATAAATTTTTGTGCTTCTAATTGTTTTAGAGCAATCGCCACACTTTCTATTTCTAATCCGAGATTTGTCGATATATCTGGGGCAATTTGAACATGCCCCTCTTTTAAACCTGTATGTGCATTAAGGATTTGGTATTCCGTCTCCGTAAGTTCTATTTTACTTGGATCGGCTTTAGGATCAGGTGGTGTTAACTCTGAAAGCTTATAATACAATTCTGAGTTTTCTTCGGTCAGAGTTGAAATATTGCTTTTTAAAGTACGAACTGTATCTTGATTTTCAGAGACAATACTTTTAATTTGTTTCTCTTTATCAACAAGTTCGTTTCTAAGAAGTAATGACTGCTCAACAGTTAACTGCTGCGACATGGATAATGACTGTTTTAAGTTTCGCTGCTTATGTTGCATTTTTTCCCAAACCCAAAATGGAACATAAGCAATTATGGGGTATAGTAAAGCAATCAAAGAACCAAAAACAATTGGATAAGTGAAGTTAATGTGAACATCACTATATTGTTCTGTAAATACTTTTAATTTCGCTTCTATCTTTTGATCAGACATAGCCATGAAAACAATTGATTGCCAATTAAAATAAAGCCAAGAAATAGCTATGCTTCCAAAAAGAGGGCTTGAAATCCTTTCATAAAGGTTAGCTTTTATAGACGTACTTAGTTCCTTGAACATAACTCTCCAAATAGGTATAACAATTTAATAGACGGAAAAAATCCGTATAGTCTTTCCGTCTATCATTCCATTCGTTTTTTCATTCAACAAGCTAAATAGCTAAATTTATTCATAAAGTATGAACTTATCTCATATTCACTCAGCTCGAAATACGGAAATAATCCGTCTAGTTCACCAAAGCCAACTCATGATGAAGAACTGTGAATTTAATCAGTATCTAAAAATCCAATTATTCAAGCTTCAAACTATACAAAATTGACAGCATTTGGCATGAGAAAATATATGGATAAAGCTAATCATTATGGCACTTGTGGGGATACTTTCTAACTCGTTTTGGGGCAAAAATGAGTTCCCCCCTTACCGTCACCCCGCACATGAGCCTAGGCGAAGAAGATGCGGGGTCTTTCTTTTACGTCAGTTTCATTGGTGTGAGAGATCCCAGATAACAGGCTTGAGGATAGCTAACACTTGGATCATTAAGTGATTTTTGAGCAAAAACCGATTTAAGGTAATCAGTCAGATCTAGCTAACAAAACTGACGGGTTACATTCAAACGAGTTCAACTAACCAATATTAAACCATTAATCAAACAATAAATGCGTTTGCCCATCATGCTCAATACGTGTGACCTGGGTGCTAAAAATTTCTGTCATCAACTGACTTGTTAACAACGACTTTGTCTCACCGACTGCCTTCAATACACCCTCTTTGAGAATCAACACTTTATCAGAATGCCTCAAGGTTCTATTTAGATCATGGTTTGCCATCACTACAGTTAACCCCTTGCTCGCCATCACTTTTATCATTTGATACAGCAAGCTTTCTTGACCAACATCTAAAGGCGCTGCAGGTTCATCGAGCAGCAATACTTTCGCATCTGAATTCAAGGTTGGCCATACTTGTAGACATACTCCAGCAAGGCGCACTCTCTGCCATTCTCCACCGGATAAATGATGAATGCTTTTACCTAGCTTGTCAGTAATGCAAAGCTGAGTGGTAATTTCACCAACCGCTTTTTCGACTAAATCATGGTGAGCATCTTTGCTGATCGAGAGCGATAAATATTGAAAAACCGACATATTAAACGCTGGTCGATCTGACTGACATAAATAGGCGCGGATCTTTGCCAGTTCTTTCAAATCATATTGAGCGATTGATTCACCATTGAAAGCGACGGTTCCTTGATGTGAAAGTAAACCAGCTAACACTTCAAGCAAAGTACTCTTACCACTCCCATTTGGGCCAATCACATGAACGATTTCACCAGAGTTCACTTGAAAGCTCATCGGCATCAAACGATTTGATACGCTGAGATCTTTTATATCGAGCATAGGCGTTATTTTATCCATCATTAATTCTGGTCATGCCCACGTAATAACATCCAAATAAACACAGGAGCACCTATAGTCGTTGTCATCACGCCTAAAGGAAGTTCTGCACTCGTGAGTGATACTCTGGCAAGTAAATCAGCCAAAACCAGTAAACTTGCACCACACAATGCAGACATTGGTAATAGATAACGATTCTCGCTGCCAAAAATCAAACGAATAAGATGTGGAACCACTAAGCCAATAAAACTAATTACCCCACCAATGGCGACCGAGCAACCAACCAATATCGACACATAAATAATCAACTTCCAACGTAGTGCAAGCACATCCAAGCCGAGTTGTTTGGCATGTTGCTCACCTGCCATTAATAAATCTAAATCTCGACCTTTAAAACACAGCCAAACGATACAGGGTAACATTATCAAACCTAGTGCCACTTGCGCCCAAGATACTCCGCTAATACTACCCATTAACCAATACATCAGTATTCTAAGGTTAAAATCATCGCTGAAATAAAACGCCCACGTCACAACCGCGCTAGATAAAATCCCTAATGCTACCCCGATCAATAACAAGCGCCCTGTGGTTAAACGCATCGCTTTGGCAAGTGACACAATTAAAAGTGTAAAAACTAACGACCCTAATATCGCGACAGCCATTGAACCTAGTGGTGACATTAGGACAGGAAAAAAGAACAAAGCAATCACCATCGCCAGACTTGCTCCGCCTGAAATGCCAATAATGCCAGGCTCTGCCAGCGGATTGCCTAATAAAACTTGTAAGGTCGCACCAGCCACCGCAAGTGAAGCGCCTAATAAGATAGCGGCAAATAATCTAGGTAGTCGAAGGTTGACGATCACTTGTTGCTGTAAATCAGACATAGGATGAAAAAAAGACAGGGATAAATCGCCAACTGATAAATAGATAGTACTCACGCAGACTAAAAAGATCGTGATTAAAATGAAGGGCAGTTTCCAGCGTTGATGCTTGGTGTAAATTAACTGATTGAATTGCATATGATCATAGTCACTTGAGTATAAATAGCTGTATTTCCAATACCATAACCAGTTACACACCAATTGAAAAGAAAAGTCAGGATATATTTACCTCTATACCCTAGGGTGCAGAATTCAGAGTTACAACTTTAGGTACGAAGGATATTTAGCGAATTCTTTCAACGAGTAATGCCGCTCTCTGGCCGACATCCACTTTATCATTGGCAAACACTAAAGCGTAACCACCAGACTCACAGATCATTGGAACGCCGCCTTGTATTCCATATTCTTGATTTAAATACAGTGGTTCAAAGTTGATTAGTGCTTGTCGTGCGGTGAAGGCTAAATCTGGATGCTGCTTACGGATCTCATCAACCACATCATAAACTGCAATATCTTGATTCATACAATTCACATCATCTAACTTTTCATTTCGATTGAGCAATAAATGCATCCCCGATAAAAATGAGCTAAACACCGAAAGATCATTTTCTCCCAATGCTCTAAGCTGGCCTAATTCGATGGTTAAGCTCTTCGCTTGAAAATACTCACCAGTATACCAACTAAACGCATAACTAGGATGATGGCATAACAAAAAAGCTTGAACATCAGCGTGTTGAGCAAAGTACTTTAATTCTTGGTCAGCGGAGTCGGATTGGTGTCTGGTAGCAGGGCGAATAGCAAAAACAGGATATTGAGAAGGACGAGAGGAACAATGAAGATCTAAGTGCCAGCGTTTTTTTCCAGAAGATCGTTCAAAAAATAACTCGACAACATCTTTTATCTTAGCGGCAATTTCCCCTTCTATACCTCGAACTTGCATATTAGACATTTCAAACAATTGATTAAGGTTTTGCTCTATAAAGCGCTGTTTTTTAATGGTGGCATCAGGATGAGCAAAAATAAACAAACACGGATGGCTGATGCTTACCTCGCCAGATAACACTTGAGAAACCAATTTATCCACCAACTCAATCGGCCCTGTTTCATCACCATGAACCCCTACCGATATTACCGTGGCACTATCACCTTTATACTGAGTTGGCGTGATGCTTAACATACCACGATGGTAAAATCGCAGTACTAAACCATTTTCAACCGTGAGAGTCTGCTGCGGCCACGATAAGTGATGCAAAGTGGTATAAATAAACCCTTTCATCATGAGGTCATGAATTAAAGGATTATCTTTTTGATTATGCTGGTGCTCCATAACCACCTCCGCAAAGCCTACTCTTTAAAGTTTAGACTATATACTTAAGTGGTTGATAGTTTATTCAGCAATTTTAATTAACTTGTCATTGCCCATTAATAGTTTCATCTCTGAAGCAATAGGATCATTGGCAGTGAAAATACAGACTCTTAATTTATTCGCTTTGGCTTTTTCGATTAACCCGGCTAGATGGTGGATATCTTGATATTCTTCTCTGTCTGCATCACGACGGCATAAATCCACAAATTCAAATGGACAATTTGCTGGATACAAAACCAATTCAGATTCTTGCATTAAACGTAGTGCTTTAATCGAAAGGTTTTCGACATCATGATTAAACTGAATCCAATGCAAAACCGACGTCACTTCCACTTTATCTTGCAAGGTATCGAGATATAGAGATTCCAATTGTTCGCGCTTAGTAATAGTTGGAATTTTTGCCGAAGAAAAGAAACGCTCCCAAAACTTACGTCTTTCATCTACCGAAGCTAATGATTCTTTAATGCTGTTACGTTTAGATGCGCCAAAATCTGCCAATAATGATAAGTTCTGCGGCAACATAGACTCTAGTTTTTCACGTAAATAACGAATTAATACCGGTGATGCTCCACCACTGGATACCGCAATTTGAATACGCCCACGGTTGATCATAGAAGGGGTAATAAAGTCACAATAAGGTTTATCATCGACCACATTAACCATGATATTTTTTTGCTTAGCATCGTGATGAACTTGATGATTCAATTGAGGGTTATCTGTCGTTGCCCACACTTGAATATAGTCTTGCAGCATCTCAGATTGGTAAAACGCTTTCACCCAAAGCAAAGCTTGTTGCTCTGATAACGAAAGCAAATGTGGGTGAATATTCGGTGAGACTACCGTAACATTTGCTCCTGCTCTAAGAAGCATATCCACTTTACGACAAGCCACCTCGCCGCCACCGACAACCAGTACGGCTTTCTTGTTTAGATCTAAAAAAACTGGGAAATAACGCATTTAATTCCTTTTTGTGATGTGTCACTCATGCTTGATACTACCAAATTTGTGCACAGAGGAAACATAAGATCTTTATCACAAACAATTTTACTTTGAATTTAGCACCCTCACTTATTGATCAATCCATTAATAAGCACTCTATTAATAATTATATAACGTTCTTTCCCTACTATTCAGAATAAAAGATTAAATGTGACATTGTGGTGCATCATTGCACTATTTACATTGCCATGACATTTATACATTCTAAACTTAATGAAAGATTTGTGATGCAACTCAATCACATAATGGATGTAGTGATTTGTGTATTTCAAATTCTTTCCTACTCTTTAAGAGTAAAACAGGTACGAAGCCTCAATAAAATATAAAGGTGTACCGGAAAATAATTTTAATTAAAACAACATTAGTTTAATCAATCACAGACAAATTCGTTTTCAGTTCAACCTGATTTCAATGGACGTATACAGGAAGGATACACATGCAAAAATCAATTAAACTTCTCGCTTCAGCAGTCGCAGTTTCTGCTGCAATGATGGCTAACTCAGCTTTCGCCGGCACACTGCAAGATGTACAAAAAGCGAATGAACTAAAATGTGGTGTAAGTACTGGCCTTGCTGGCTTTTCAAACCCCAACTCAAAAGGCCAATGGGAAGGTCTGGATGTTGAATATTGTCAAGCGGTTGCTGCAGCAGTATTAGGTGATAAATCTAAAGTAAAATACGTTCCACTAAACGCAAAAGAACGTTTTACTGCCCTACAATCTGGAGAGGTAGATGTTCTATCTCGTAACACAACATGGACACTTCAACGTGATGGCTCACTAGGTCTTAACTTTGTTGGAACGACTTACTACGACGGTCAAGGTTTCATGGTTAAGAAAGACCTTGGCGTTAAAAGCGCGACTGAACTTGATGGCGCATCAGTTTGTGTTCAATCAGGCACTACGACCGAACTGAACCTTGCCGACTACTTCCGTTTAAAAGGTATGGAATATAAGCCTGTTGTCTTTGACACTATGGATCAAACAGCTAAAGGCTTTGATTCTGGACGTTGTGATGTACTGACTTCAGACCAATCTCAACTTTACGGACTACGTTTGAACTTAAAAGATCCAAATTCTGCGACCGTTTTACCTGAAATCATTTCTAAAGAGCCATTAGGCCCAGTTGTACGTCAAGGTGACGACCAGTGGTTTAACGTTACTAAATGGACATTATTTGCCATGATCAATGCTGAAGAATATGGCGTGACTCAAGCAAATGTCGATGAAATGAAAAAATCTAACGATCCAAACGTAAAACGTATTTTAGGTCTTGATGGTCCAAAAGGCGAAGGTCTAGGGCTAAAAGATGACTGGGCTTACCAAATCGTTAAGCAAGTGGGTAACTACGGTGAAATGTTTGAACGTACTGTGGGTCAAGGTTCACCACTTAAAGTAGACCGTGGTGTAAATAAACTTTGGAATGCAGGTGGCTTCCAATACGCACCACCAATTCGTTAATACACATAACTTCATAATACTCTGGACTAGGGCGGTTTCGGCTGCCCTTTTTTTTCAATGATTTTGAGGTTACGCAGTATGAAACCTAATGAATCTGAGAAAGCAGTCAATCAGTCAGCATCTGGTAGCTCCCTTTCTCATCTTATCTATAATCCAAGATTTCGCTCGATTGCTTTTCAGCTTATCACCGTAGCGGTACTTGGTTACTTTTTCTATATCATCATCAACAATACAATCGATAACTTAAACAACCGTGGTATCTCTACAGGTTTTGGGTTCCTCGATCGACAAGCTGGTTTCGGGATCAGTTTGGCGTTAATTGAATATGATGAAACTTATACTTTTGGCCGCACCTTTATTGTCGGTCTACTCAACACGGTTTTAGTTTCTTTTCTCGGTATTATCTTAGCCACTATTCTTGGTTTTACCGTCGGTATTGCCCGTTTATCATCCAACTGGATGGTCAATCGTCTTGCTGCGGTATACATAGAAATTGTTCGAAATGTACCTCCTCTATTGCAAATACTATTCTGGTATTTTGCAGTCCTACAAGCTCTACCTTCTGCAAGGCAAAGCCTCAGCTTAGGCGAGGTTCTATTTCTAAATATACGTGGTTTATATGTACCAAAACCGGTCTTTGAATCCGGCAGTTGGTTAATTGGTGCCGCGGCTATTCTTGCGGTAGTACTTAGTATCGGCGTATACATATGGGCCAAAAATCGGCAAAAAGTGACAGGGTTACAAACGCCCGTTACTAGAATTGTTTTAGGTTTATGTATCGGCTTACCAATTGTTGCCTACTTTATTATGGGGATGCCAATTTCTGCAGACTACCCTGAATTAAAAGGCTTTAACTTTAAAGGTGGCATTACCGTACTACCTGAATTATTCGCTCTATGGCTTGCTCTTGGCATATTTACTTCTGCATTTATTGCTGAAATTGTTCGCTCAGGCATTGAGGCTGTTAGCCATGGTCAAACAGAAGCAGCAACCGCTTTAGGTTTGTCACAATCAAAAACGCTAAAGTTGGTTGTCATTCCACAAGCAATGCGAATCATCGTTCCTCCCCTTACCAGTGAATATTTAAATTTAACTAAAAACTCCTCATTAGCAATGGCAATTGGTTATCCCGATCTTGTCTCGGTTTTTGCCGGAACGACACTCAACCAAACCGGCCAGGCTATTGAAATCATCTTTATGACGATGGGAGTTTACTTAGGACTAAGTTTATTAACGTCATGGCTAATGAACATCTATAACCGCAAAGTTGCGTTAGTAGAAAGATAACAAGCGGAGAATTTAGATGAAAAAGCACCAATTTCTACCTGACCTTCCGCCACCGGCTAATACTGTCGGGCTTATCGGTTGGTTACGCAAAAACTTGTTTAGTACCCCTCTTAATAGCCTTTTGACCTTAGTGATGGCTTATATTGCTGTGACAACAGTTTGGTCAATTGCAGATTGGGGGATCATCAACGCAGACTGGATAGGAACAACTCGAGATGCATGTAGCAGTACAGGCGCATGTTGGGTCTTTATCAGTGTGCGCTGGGATCAGTTCATGTTCGGCTTTTATCCAGCAGCAGAACTGTGGAGACCTAAGCTATTTTACTGGACACTCGCCATTCTTGTTGTCTTGATGGCTTACGAAAAAACGCCAAAACGTTCTTGGATCTTTATCTTTTTTGGTACTGTCTACCCTATTTTAATGGCTGGTCTACTTGAAGGTTCGATGTTTGGTTTGCCAGTTGTTGATACCCATCAATGGGGTGGCTTACTCGTTACTTTGATCCTTTCAACCATAGGTATCGTTCTTTCATTACCTATCGGTGTGATTTTAGCCTTAGGACGACGTTCTAAAATGCCAATTATCAGTAAGTTGAGCGTAGCTTACATTGAGATTTGGCGTGGTGTTCCACTTATTACCGTTTTATTTATGGCTTCGGTCATGTTACCACTCTTTTTCGCTGATGGCGTTCAAACCGATAAACTCATTCGAGCCTTAATCGGTGTAGTTATGTTCTATTCAGCGTATATGGCAGAAGTAGTACGAGGTGGTTTACAAGCAATCCCTAAGGGCCAATACGAGGCAGCCGATTCTCTCGGGTTGTCATATTGGCAAAAAATGGGGTTAATTGTGTTGCCGCAGGCATTAAAAATCACCATTCCATCTATTGTAAATAACTTCTTATCACTACTGAAAGATACCAGTCTTGTTCTCATTATTGGCATGTACGACGTGTTAGGGATCGGCCAGGCTGCGAATAATGACCCTGACTGGTTAGGTTATTCAACTGAAAGTTATGTGTTTGTTGGGTTAGTGTTTTGGGTATTTTGTTTCGGGATTTCCCGCTACTCCATTTACTTAGAAAACAAACTCCACACTGGCCATAAGAGATAAAACCTCTTGGAAGATAGAAGCATTCAAGGAAGTAATTATGACTCAACAACAAGACTACATGATCCAAATTGACAATATGAATAAGTGGTATGGTGAATTCCACGTTCTTAAAAATATCAATTTGAAAGTAACCAAAGGCGAAAAAATCGTTATCTGTGGCCCTTCTGGTTCAGGTAAATCGACTATGATTCGCTGTATTAACCATTTGGAAGAGCATCAAAAAGGCAGAATTAATGTTGGTGGTACAGAGTTAACCGAAGATCTGAAAAACATTGAAGCCATTCGTAAACAAGTTGGTATGTGTTTTCAGCACTTTAATTTATTCCCACATTTAACAGTGTTAGAAAACTGCACCTTAGCGCCTATTTGGGTAAAGAAAATGCCTAAAGCAGAAGCAGAGAAAGTTGCTATGAAGTATTTAGAGCGGGTAAAAATCCCTGATCAAGCAGATAAATACCCAGGACAACTTTCTGGTGGTCAACAGCAACGGGTAGCCATTGCACGTTCATTATGTATGAATCCACAAATCATGCTATTTGATGAGCCTACCTCTGCACTCGATCCTGAAATGGTACGTGAAGTTCTCGACGTAATGGTTGAGCTTGCAGGAGAGGGCATGACAATGCTATGTGTGACGCATGAAATGGGCTTTGCAAAAGAAGTCGCAGACCGTGTGATATTCATGGATGCTGGAGAGATTATTGAAGAAAATAATCCGAAAGAGTTTTTCGAAAATCCTCAGTCGGACCGTACTATAAACTTCCTAAGTCAAATACTGCATCATTAATCCCATCGTTCAAACTCGGGCATACTTGGGGATACACCCATAGTAATTGAAGCACGAAAGGTATAAAATAAAGCCTTAGCAATTCACACTGCTAAGGCTTTTTATCTATCTCTTAAGTCGCTATCTCTAATTCACTAGAGACATTTTCACTAGAGGCACTGAATCTCATCCCAGAACCAATTTGATTGTACTGGCGATTCCCAAACTCCCGGGCCATTTTTGGCAATAAAACACTTATCTTGGTAGATCACTTTTTCACCGTTAGCCACTTGAGTCACACCTGGCTGCCAAACGATATAATTCTCTATCGGAGTAGGCTCTGGTGTTGGTTCCGGTACTGGTTCAGGCTCTGGAGTAGGTTCAACATCACCACCATTTACATCACCGCTCACTAGAGACCAAGGACCACCATTTGTCGGTATATCGCCTTGAGTCCACCATGCTGCTTGATAAATAGCACCTTGGTAGCTCACTTGATCACCGCCAGTATAAACCTTACTCACATCCCATGAATTCACACCATCAACAGGAGGATCAACGGGATCTGGTGATATCGGTTCAAGATCATCAACGACTCTTACTTCTGGCCAACCTGCATGAGAGCCATAAAAATTAGCGACACACTTTTCATAATCTCCCGGGACCAGTGCCGAATATGCTGTTTGGAACCCGACCAGTTCACACTCAAATGAATAACCGCCCGGACGATCAGAGTAGTACTTCCAATTGCCATCCCAGTTGGTGTACAGCACATCCGTAGCACCATTTAAATTCAAGCTTCCATACGGTGTCTGCTGCCAGCAAGTATTGGTTTCATCACTTTCAATAGGAATTTGGAAATGTGCCGCCAAACCTTCCCAGTACCGAATACGGTTTACTGGTTGACCTTTCTCTTTATTTTGCTCACCACATTCAATACCACCATTAATAATATTGATGGTGGTACCAAAACCATATCCTATACCTGCATCAAGTTCGCGCTGAGATGGCTCCCATGTTCTATCAATAACATGCAACATCGCCGGCTTTGGAGCTTGTGGCGTTAAGAAAAACCAAATAGCGGAAGCAAGATTAAGCCATGAGTCCGCAACTAACCCCGGGTTATTCAGTAATACTGTGGCATCACCGTCAAACATCACTTCAGAGAATGCACCATAATTAAAATGATAAGAAAGCTGTTTTGCACCTCGACCAAAATAGCCTTCACCTGCCGCACATGGCCAACGTTTATTTTGCCAATCATCTTGGCCACAACCTGTGGTATACCCTGCTTGACCTTCAGACCACCCCATTTCTCTAACATGCACAAGTGCTTGTTGCCATTCTTCTAGAGCAAGTGGGTTATCGGAACTATTATCTTTGGAAATATGCCCACCCGTTTCCTGTGAAAAATGGGCAAATGCCGTAATAATTGACTTTTTACAAATAGCATCTGAGTCTCGACCATCGGTATACTCACCACAAAATGCAGGAAACTTGCCTATAGCCCGTAAAAAACGAGTATAGGTATATTCCGGTGCTGCCATTTGGGTTAAGAAATCCCAATCAGTTCTAGGGAAAACCCGTTCAACTCGCTTAACATTTTCAGGGTTAGAATTCGCACCAGGTTCAATGCCCTCAACAATAGCATTATCTCTAGTTTCTAACGCCTTAGACCAAATGGCATACATAGGATCTGACGTCTTTTGTTGCTCCATTACTTGTATTTCACTACGATCGACTACATAACCTGTCGGGTTTTCAGGATCCGGTTGAATATTCATACTGGCGTAACTTGGCAAGGTATATAGCGCACCAAGAGCGATGATGAGTGACTTCCGTTTGAACATAGATGTATTCCTTATTTGTTGAGAATCATCTAGAGGTTAGTTCTGATACATGGGACAAAAACAGTATTAGAAATGAGGACATACTCCTTTTGCGACTCAACTAAAAAATCATATGTCGATTGTTGAGTATATAAAGATGTAATTGTGATAGACCCAAGTTGCGAGCATCAGCAACCGATGTAATTGATAAATTAGATACTTCAAACTGCGTCTCAAAAAAACACCAAGATACCATAGGCGTATAGCCGTCACATTTTAGGCTGATTAAAATGCAAATCACTTTACCGATTAGAGATAGGCCTAAAGCAGTATGAGTTTACAGACCCAACGCGCCAAATTACTTTTAAATGTCACATCAGTTAAACACGATGGTTTTATTCAATACTTGTTGTCATCAAAATGCTACGACTTAGAAACTGGATTTTTCTCCGTTACTTGCGACATAGCGAACCTACCATCTCATTGGTATGAAGACATTGATGCAAATGTAGAGTGGCTGATACCAAAGGGCATGAAGAAATATGGACTTGCTCTGCTAAACGATAAAGAAACTCGTCATGTTACTACACAAGATTTTATATTTTGTTCACCCGAGCTCAAATTAGAAGATAATATTGTCGCTATTCTACAATCTATTCCTGCGGCTTTAGATGAATCACTTTTATTTGAATATCTAGGAGTAAATACCTCTACACCACACTATCAAGCTTCATTTTGGCAATCAGCTTTAGGGACATTAGTTGATGGTTCGAAAGGCAAATATGAAGTGGAACTATATGGATTACCTCTCAATAAGCAATCTAAGATAGCTTCTCGGTTTAATAGTTCATCATGGCTAAAAGTAAGTATAGAAACATTATGTGAACGTAAAGAAAGCCAACTTTGTTATGCCGTTTCACGCAATCAGAACGATAAAATTCAATATCTTGCTTTTGATACCGACGAAACCAACAAACTGATAAATTTGCAATGGAAAGAATGCATCAGTAAAGCATTTTTATTTGCCAAGATCCCTCATTCACAAGTGCAGGAAGTGACCTCTGCCTACAAAGATGAGAAGCAAATTAATAAAGTATTGAGAGAGTATTGTCATTGCCATTCCCAATTAGCGGCCTTAGAAGATATGTTACCCTTCTTACAAACCATGGACGATTCTGTCAAACTAGATTGGGTAACACTAAAAGAAGCGTAAACAGGTAAGAGTCATTGATTCTACAAGTACTTATCTTTTCATATCGTGTTACAACTTCACCTGACAGATATGAGAAAATTCCCGTAGAATAAAGTCAAAGGTTATGAAATAAAAACCTTGAAAAAGTGAACTTTAAGCACCATTAATGTACTTAAAGATACTTAGTCTATTTTTAAGTAATCCGATAGCAGTAACCCTGCAATCAAAAAATGGTTATGCTGTCGGTATCAAGTGTATTAACGAGGGAAACTATGAACAGTCCACTAACATCACGCACCGCAAGAAGCGAAAGCGTTGTACAAACCAACCGAGTGTTACGTAACACTTACTTTTTATTGTCTATGACACTACTTTGGTCTGCAGTGGTTGCTGGTGTATCCATGGCGCTAAACCTACCTCGCCCGGGTATCATTCTAATGTTAGTTGGTTTCTATGGTTTGCTTTTCTTAACTGAGAAAAACCGTAACTCTAGCTTAGGCCTTGTATTTGCTTTCTTATTTACAGGTTTCTTAGGTTATAGCCTTGGCCCAATATTGAATATGTACGTTGGCGCTGGAATGGGCGATATTATTGTTACCGCTCTTGGTGGTACGGCTTTATCTTTCATGGCTGCATCCGCTTATGCATTAACGACTAAACGTGATTTATCAGTATTAAATGGCGTTATGATGGCTGGTGCGATTGTATTAATCGTTGGTATGGTTGCAAGCTTCTTCATCCAAATCCCAATGTTCCACCTAGCACTAAGCGCAATGTTTATTCTGTTCTCAACAGGTGCAATATTGCTAACTACACAAAGTATTGTACGTGGTGGCGAGACAAACTATATCTCTGCAACCATTACTCTTTACGTATCTATTTACAACATCTTCATCAGTTTACTAAGCATTTTAGGTATTACTAACCGCGATTAATTTGCCAATCAACTGATAATAAGATCACTCAAAAGCCTGAAAGGAAACTTTCAGGCTTTTTTGTATCTATACCCAAGTGACTTCAAGATGCAGAATTCAGAGCTATCATTAGATCCAGAGTTTGATTACTATTATGATTAGCACCAATAAATATACCCAAGTAGTGTACGCGGCAGGACGGTTCAAATGTATCAATATAATGGCAAGACCATAGAAACAGACAAAGAAGGCTACCTTTTAAACCACACAGATTGGCAAGAAGACCTTGTACCTATGATCGCGGAACAAGAAGGTATTGAACTTACTGATGCCCATTGGGAAGTGATTCTATTTGTGCGCAATTTTTATCTCGAATTCAACACTTCTCCAGCGGTTCGCATGCTAGTTAAAGCAATGGAAAAAGAGCATGGTCCAAAAAAAGGCAATAGCAAATATCTGTTTACCCTATTTCGCAAAGGCCCAGCAAAACAAGCAACAAAACTAGCCGGTTTACCCAAGCCTGCAAAGTGTTTATAAAGAATATTCAGTAACTTCAATAGAGAGGGATTACGCTCAATCACTACAAAATAGCAAAATCCCTTTCAGTAATAAGCGTTGTTTCTACTTCTCTTACAGATTCAACATAAGCTGTCCTTGGACCTTGCTTTAGCCACTCATAAAACTCAGCGACCTTTTGCTCATTGCCACAAGCTAAAACTTCGACATCACCATTATTCATATTTTTAGCATGACCCGTTAACCCAAGAGTTAAGCCATGATGGGCGGTTTGATAGCGAAAGCCCACACCTTGTACCCTACCCGATACTATAAACATTCGATTAGATTGTGTCATAATCCACTCCTTCACTATTAAACATTCAGTTATCAGTTTAGTGATAATGGCGCTAATACAAAACATTTGCCTGTATTCATTTGCTTTCCGCCTCACATTCCATGAAAATAGAACATTCAATTTTTTCAGGCAATTTCTAACTATGTCATCAGCTATCTATCTCGTAAAAGGCAGAGAGAAATCTCTACTTCGTCGCCATCCTTGGGTTTTTTCTCGTGGTATTCAAAAAATCGATGGAAAACCACAATTAGGGGAAACGGTAGATATCTATTCCAACCAAGGGCAATGGTTAGCAAAAGCAGCATTTTCTCCTCAATCACAAATTCGTGCTCGTGTTTGGAGTTTTGAAAAAGAAGAAATTAATACTGACTTCTTTATTAAACGCTTAACTGATGCGCAAAGTATGCGTAATGCGATTATCGAACGTGGTGGTTTAACGGGTTATCGACTCATTGCTGGCGAGTCTGATGGTCTGCCAGGGATCACGATTGATCGTTACCAAGATTTCTTAGTTTGCCAATTACTCAGCGCTGGCGCAGAAGCAAAGCGTGAAGAGCTTATTGAAGCATTAAAAGTGGTCTACCCTACTTGCAGCATCTACGAACGCTCTGATGTATCGGTACGTAAAAAAGAAGGCCTAAAAGAACGCCAAGGCGTATTGCATGGTGACACTCCACCGGATGTCGTTGTCATTGAAGAAAACGGCGTAAAAATCCAAGTAGATATCAAATCAGGCCATAAAACAGGCTTCTACCTAGATCAGCGTGATAGCCGCCAGCTTTCAATGAAATATGTTGATGGAAAAACCGTACTCAACTGTTTCTCTTACACCGGTGGCTTTGGGCTTTATGCATTAAAAGGTAACGCTGCACACGTTGTAAATGCAGATGTGTCACAACCCGCTCTTGATAACGCAAAAGCCAACGCAGAACTCAATGGCTTTGATGTATCGATAGCTGAATTTTTAAATGCTGATGTTTTCAAACTATTACGTGAATACCGTGAGAATGGTACGAAATTTGATGTCGTGATCATGGATCCACCAAAATTTGCCGAATCAAAAGCGCAATTAAATGGTGCTTGTCGCGGTTATAAAGACATCAACATGCTTGCTATGCAGATTCTAAAACCGGGCGGTACATTGCTGACCTATTCATGTTCTGGGCTTATGGAGCAAAATCTGTTTCAGAAGATCTTAGCGGATGCTGCTCTGGATGCTGGTCGTAAAATGCAATTTATTGAACGTTTTGGGCAAGCTGCCGATCACCCAGTAGATAGTGCCTACCCTGAAGGTTTTTACCTTAAAGGATTTGCCTGTCAGGTCATTTAATGGCTATTGTGTATTCATACGCAACATTACTTACAGTATGCCGAACTCATTAATCAATTTATCAAACTCACAGTAGAGAGTAATAACATGTCAAAATTAACATCGGACATTCAAGCTAATCTTGATCTTTTCGTACAAGAAACTCAAGAAATGAAATTGGTTTGGGGACTTAAAAATGAAGATGGCTGGTTAGCTTGTGATTCTTCAGAGTTTGAAAATAGTGAAGTTATGCCATTTTGGTCATCAAAAGAAGATGCTCAAATGCACAATGTTGAAGAATGGTCTGATTTTGAAGTGCTAGAAATCCCATTAGATATTTTTGTTGAAGACTGGTTAATCACTCTTTCAGAAGATGGCGTTCTAATTGGTATTAACTGGAATGCACAACTTGAAGGTAAAGAAGTTGAGCCTAGTGATCTCGCTAAAATGTACCTTTAAATCCAACGCATAACGGTATAGAAGAAGCCCTCCAATCATTGGAGGGCTTCTATTCATTCAAGACTGGAGAACTCTAAACGGATTAAGATTGCTTGGTAATTAATGCAGCTATCACCGCCTCTCGGTTATCCAAATAATCGACTAAACCAGCCTTTCGAAGATCACACGCAGGGCAATCACCACACCCATCGCCAATCACCCCGTTATAACAGGTTAGCGTCTCATTTCTTACGAGATCTAACGCATCAAATTGGTCCGATAATGCCCAGGTTTCCGCTTTATTAAGCCACATTAGAGGAGTATCAATCGTAAATTGACGATCCATACCTAGCACTAAAGACTGATTAATGGACTTCACAAACTCATCACGACAATCTGGGTAGCCAGAAAAATCCGTCTCGCACACACCTGTAATAACACTTTGAGCACCAATTTGATAAGCGTAAATACCCGCAAGTGTTAAAAATAAGATATTCCGACCCGGTACAAATGAATTTGGCAGACCGTTTTCTTGTAGCTCATGCGATACTGGAATGTCATCACGAGTTAACGAGCTTATCGCTAGTTCATTTAATAAACTCACATCCATCACTTTGTGGGCAGCAACGCCTAACTTTTTCGCTAAGGATTGGGCAACTTCAATTTCGAGTTTGTGCCTTTGCCCATAATCAAAAGTAATGGCGTGCACCTCATCAAATTCTTTGAGGGCTTTAACTAGGCAAGTGGTTGAATCTTGTCCACCACTAAAAACGACGACGGCTTTTGATGTCATGAGGATTTCTCTATTGTTTGAGTGTGACTACCAATATACCCAAGTGACTTCAAGATGCAGAATTCAGAGCTACCATCCAACCCTTTAGGCAAGGAAGATTGGTGAAGGAATGTAGGCACCTTTCAAATCAATCTGACACGGCATAAAGGTTTGAATGAAGCTCCCGAAGGGCAAGTTAAAACAAGCTTTATGCTGCGTTAAATTGAACAGATATAGACTGCTATGATCATATTCAATTTGCCTTGCCTATAGCTTGTTTTAATCTTGCTGAAACTCGTATCTTGAAGTTACTTGGGTATACAACTGATTTTAATGATCATGTAAGTTAAAACAAACCAAAGACCACACTGGGTAAAATAACCACTCATTGAACTTTGTACCAACAGTGGGAACCAGAACGGTTGGGTGAATAAAATTACCCCTCCAGTTAACCAGCATATAATTAATTTTATTGTTAAATAAGGCGAATCAAGACGCTGTGTTTTTAACAAGCTTGATAATGAAAGTAATAACGCAAAAGCGACAGCTGCAATATTCGCCAGTTGTATTGAATGAAGCTGATAAGCCAGGAAGCTTAAACCAATAAATGATGCCCACCACAGCGCAGGATGTAACATCACAAGTTTCACTGTTATTGATGGTTTACCTTCCAAACGAATATAATGCCACAATGTAAATAACCCTATTAGATAGCCAAATAAGACATCTGAGGCAAATTGTTCACCAAGAATAACGCTCGATATACCTTGAGTTAATGTCAGGGCAATAACGCCAAATAAGCATCCCCATATAGACTCATAATCATAAATTTTTCGCCATACATGGAAAAGATAGCCAATTAAAACCACACTAAGTGCTGCATGTATACTCGGCGTACTAAAACCAAGTGGATCAGTTAGCTGCAATGAAGGTTGATAAATAAATGGTCGAGGGTACTTTAGGCCAAGTTGAATAAGTAACGTTATCGACACAGTAACGATACCAATAAACGTCAAATGTAGAATCGATTTACCACCAAAGTAATACACTAAGAGCGGCAACAAGAATAAAACCCCAAAAATACTCGATGATAAATTGACTATTTTGAGAGTACCTATCAATGCATTTGATATGGTTTCTGGTAATTGGACAATACTGGATTGAATCGCTTGTATGATCGGTAGTTCAAATTGATGCACTGGTGGTGCTGCACTAATGGCAGAATCAATGTATTGAATTGGCGCATTGGGAATATCATGATTTAATACCTGTTGTGCATACTGCTCAGGATAGCGATATTGTTGTGGATTGATACTGTCGGTATAAGCCAATAGCACCCTATTCACTTCAATACGAAAATCTGGAGCAAACCAAGCAGGTAAAGCATGAAACCCTTGCTCATCGCTTGCAGTAAAAGCGATCACCCCTGAATCTGGAGTACAATGATAAACAACCGCAGTTTCAGTTTGGGTCAGTATCTCTTTAGCAGTGACAACTAAACCCGTTTCTTCCCATGTCTCTCTTTCTGCAGCCTTACGAGAAGTTTCATTGGCAGTAATAGTTCCTCCAGGAAGAGAAAGCTTCTTAGTGAAAACCTCATCGACAAACACAACTTTATCGTCGGCTTTTATATAACATAAAGCTCCTTTAATATGAGGTGACACAACCTCTGTCTTCGTTTCTTCTGATGCTGATACCATAAATGAAGACATAAAAAACAAGATCAGAATTAAATATTTACTCACTCGCTTACCTAATTTGAATACCATTAAATTACCGACTTCCTAAGCCAATGTATATGCGAAGCAAAACCTAACTTGTTATATAAAGATCGTGCAGCTTGATTAAAGTCCCACACTTCAACAAAAATTTGCTGAACACCATAATCAACTAAGGTCTGTTCTATCTTAACCAAAAGTTGTTCTGCTACCCCTGAGTTTCTATACTCAGGTACGACAAATAATTCATCAATGTTACCCATAGGTATCGCTTTACTTACCGTCGAGACTAATTCACAGAAATGACCGGTAACAAAGCCAATAATTGAATCTGAAGCGTCTATCGCGACATACACTAAACATTCTGGAGAGTCTAAATAGCGAGCAATACTTTTTTCTTGTTCAATTTCTTCTGGCGTTTTAAAAAAATCAGGGCATGACTCATGATGATGATGATGAAGCTGAAACATTAGCTCATCCAGTTGAGGTAAATCCTTTTGCAGAGCAGCGCGTATGTGAATAGTCATATCCAGTTAGTTGTTTACTTTAAATGGTAATAAGAATGAACATTCTACTGTATTAAAGTGATTTTGTACTTAGCATGTTACTGATTTTATTTAATTCATCATACCTAGCGTCCAGTTAGAACAATAACTCAACACTTTCTTATTTTTGCGAATTCTATTACAGTGAAACATCGACTTTCAAATGGACTTGATTATGCTTGATTACGCACTTTTATCCGCTTTTATTCCTACCTTTTTCTTTGTGTCAATTACACCGGGAATGTGCATGACATTGGCATTAACATTAGGCATGAGCGTCGGAATTAAACGCACACTTTGGATGATGATTGGAGAGCTTGCAGGTGTCGCTTTAGTGGCAACGTTAGCAGTGATTGGCGTTGCTGCAATAATGCTAAACTACCCTAACTTATTCTTAGCATTAAAATGGATTGGTGGTGCCTATCTTATTTGGATTGGTATCAATATGTGGCTCAATAAAGGCAAAATGTCTCTTAATCTTGACCAACCCTCTCAGCCTACCGATCGCTTAAAGTTAATGAGCCAAGGCTTTATCACTGCCATTGCCAATCCAAAAGGTTGGGCATTTATGATTTCACTCCTACCTCCATTTATTAATGTCGAGAAATCAGTACCTCACCAAATGGTCGTCTTGATTGGCATTATTTTAACAACCGAATTCATTTCAATGATGGCCTACGCAACCGGCGGCAAAAGCCTGCGTTTATTTTTAACCCGTGGAGATAATGTTAAGTTCCTTAATCGTATTGCAGGCACATTGATGATTGGTGTGGGAATCTGGTTAGCACTGATTGATTAATCATATATACCCAAGTGACTTCAAGATGCAGGATTCAGAGCTATCATCCAAACCTTTAGGCAAGGAAGATTGGCGAAGGAATGTAGACACCTTTCAAACCAATCTGACGCAGTATAAAGATTTGGATGAAGCTCCCGAAGGGCAAGTTAAAACAAGCTTTATGCTGCGTTAAATTGAACAGAGATAGAATAACTATGATCATATTCCATTTGCCTTGCCTAAAGCTTGTTTTATTCTTGCTGAAACTCGCATCTTGAAGTTACTTGGGTATATAACTAAATGTCATATCACATACTTAAATTGGCTTTGTGAACTGTATCACACGGTGTAAATTCCTCATTAAATAGATAGTGATATAAATATCACTACTTACATCCTAACTTTTTATTTCAACATTTTAAGGATTTAACTATGTCACTTGCGGTTATCGCTAACTTAGCGGTATTTGTGTGCATCCTTTTCTTTTTATTTCAACAACAAAGAAAATCTAGCACCTTATCTCGCCTCGTTTTACTGGGACTAGTGCTAGGAAGCGCGTATGGTTTACTGATCCATGTCTTTTATGGCGAAGGTAACCCTGTCATCAAAAATACTCTTGATTGGGTAAATGTTGTTGGCAGTGGCTATGTCGGTTTACTCAAAATGGTGATCATGCCATTAGTATTGATTTCAATGATTTCAGCGGTTGTGAAACTCGATAACTCTGGCTCACTTGGAAAAATCAGTGGCTTAACCATTTCAGTACTGCTCTTCACGACTGCTATATCTGCATTAATTGGTATTACTGTCGCTCACCTATTTGGTTTATCTGCGGAAGGCTTATCAGCTGGTGTACGCGAAACAGCTCGCATGAGCGTACTAGAAAACCGTATGGGTAGCGTTGCTGACTTAACCATTCCACAAATGCTAGTGAGCTTTATTCCAACCAACCCGTTTGCAGATTTAACCGGTGCTCGTTCAACTTCTATTATCGCAGTCGTCATCTTCGGTATTTTAGTCGGTATTGCATCTCGCCTGGTAATGAAAGAAAAGAAAGAGCTTGAATCACCAATTCGCACCTTTGTTGAAGCCATTCAGTCAATCGTTATGCGTCTAGTTAAAATGATCATTGCATTAACGCCATATGGTATTGCAGCCCTAATGACCAAAGTGGTTGCGACTTCTAGCCTCAATGATATTTTAAGCTTGATTGGTTTTATCGTTGCGTCTTATGTGGCGATCTTGTTGATGTTTTTTGTACATGGCTTATTAGTTTCTTTGGTTGGCGTTAGTCCTAAAGAATACTTTAAACGAATCTGGCCGGTGCTAACGTTTGCATTTACTTCTCGCAGTTCTGCCGCAACAATTCCATTAAATGTAGAAGCACAAATTACCAAATTAAAAGTACCGCCAGCGATTGCTAACTTATCTGCAACTTTTGGTGCCACTATTGGGCAAAATGGTTGTGCTGGTATCTACCCTGCTATGTTAGCAGTGATGGTTGCACCAACCGTTGGTATTAACCCACTGGATGTGAACTTTATTCTGTCTCTAGTAGCCATTATTACCATCAGTTCATTTGGTATTGCCGGTGTCGGTGGTGGTGCGACTTTTGCAGCATTAATCGTATTACCAGCGATGGGACTACCTGTAGCGATTGCGGCTTTACTTATCTCGATTGAACCATTAATCGATATGGCACGTACTGCTCTTAATGTGAGTGGAGCGATGACCGCTGGTACTATCACTTCTCGTTTATTGGGTGATAAAAAAGAGATCAACAAAGAGTTTGATGAAGTTAACGCTTAGTCTCCGTTCCAACAAACAATTCATAACAAGATAAAATAAACAAAGCCCGCTAGTTACATTCAACTAGCGGGCTTTTTGTTTCTTATACAGATTGATTTGAGAGATGCTTTCCTTCGTCAAACTTCCTTGCCTAAAGGGTTCGATGATAGCTATGAATTTTGCATCTTAAAGTCATTTAGGTATAAATCTATGATTCAATATTAGTCAGCGCAAAAACGTTATGAGATCAGGTTATAAAATTGCCAGTGCTAATTTTGCTAAATTATACGCATCCACATAACCCGAATGCTGTCGCCCTTCCCATTCTATATTCAAGTTTTCTTGCGCCGCTTTATGGCCAATTCTTTTGTCTTTTAATCGGTATTTAATTCTATATAACGTAGCAAGGTTCAAAAATTCTTTAAAGGGAAATTCTAACCCTTTTTCCAAACACTCTTTTCGAAGAATATCATCATCATGTCCCCAAGCTGCATAGATTTTATTAGGGCCACCAAAGTTTTTGATCATAGATTTTAAAACATCTTCCAACGGGCGACCTTGTTTTTGTACCTTGCGTGGCGTAATCCCCGTTAGCTCAAAGCAAAATGCAGAAATTTCATCATGTTCAGGTCGTACGTAATATTGAGCACGCTTAACGATTTCCCCTTTGTTAAGGTCAATTTCGGCTAAGCCCACTTCAATAATTTCTCCAGTCGTGCCGACACCATCGACATTCCAGCAGCACATTTCTAAATCGAAACAGACGACTCTGTTATAGTTCATGTTACATTTTACCCATAAAAATCAAGGGTGAGATTCTACCCAAGTTCCAAGAAATTCTCGACCCCAATTCGTTTACACTGCCAGCAACTAAATCACTAAATTAAGTTTATCTTGTATTTTTTATCCTTTAATACCACAACATTAACTCTAAATCAGTCTCGATAGCACAAAGAATAGTCAACAGTCTTGATATGAGCATGATTCTATAATGGAATTTAACAAGCTTATGTTAAAATATGATCTATTAAAAATACTGGGCTTTCGCTTGTATATTCTGATATTGCCCTAATATGATCACTTAGAATCGAATTTAACCTAGAGATAAAATAATCATGACTTTTGACTTATCGGCAATCCCAATCACTATCGATTTATTCCATGTCATTTTGGCTGCGGCAACACTTCTTTTTCTTTTATTGAGCTTTCGAACTAAAACGATAGAAAAAATCGTCGAAAAACCAGTTGAAAAAATTGTTGAGATTGAAAAACCGGTTGAGAAGATCGTTGAAGTTGAAAAAGTCGTCGAAGTAGAAAAGATCGTTGAGAAAATTGTTGAAGTTGAGTCTAAATTAAAAAGCTCCCCAACAGATTCTGCGCTTCAATTGATGTCTATTTTCCAACAAGAAGCACGCCTTATTGATTTCTTATCAGAAGATTTAACCGGCTTTAGTGATGAAGAAGTCGGCGCTGCCGCACGCGTCATTCATATTGGTGGACAGAAAGTATTAGCGGATCATTTCACTCTTTCTAATATTCGCGCAGAAGACGAAGAATCTCGCATTACCATTGAAGATGGCTTTAATGCGCAAGAAGTTCGTTTAACAGGCAATGTATCAGGTCAAGCACCATTCACAGGTACACTTATTCATAAAGGTTGGAAGGCCGATACCATCACCCTACCTAAGCTATCTGAAAATTACGATGCCAAGGTATTAGCACCAGCAGAGGTTGAGCTGTAATGTCTACTAGTCAATATTTCATCGGTATCGACTTAGGTACTACTCATTGTGTTTTATCTTATTGCCCTATTGGCCTAGATGAACCACAAGTGAAGGTTTTTGCGGTTCCACAATTGATCGCTCAAGGTCAAGTCGACTCGTTAAACCAACTGCCTTCCTTCTTATATCAAGCGCATGAAAGTGAAATGGCTTCAGGTACAAATTCCCTACCTTGGGCAAGCTCCACGGCCAATACGCTCGTCGGCAGCATTGCGCGTAACATGGGCAATAAAACCCCAATGCGCTTGATTGCCAGTGCTAAAAGTTGGTTGTGTCACGGCGGCGTTGATCGTCGTAGTGCTTTTTTGCCACAAGGCAGCGATGATGAAGTGCAAAAAGTATCACCACTGAAAGCCACACAGCTCTATCTAGAACATTTAATGGCCGCTTGGGATCATCAACATCAAGATGCTCCATTACGTGACCAACAAGTGACCATTACCATTCCGGCTTCCTTCGATCCTGCGGCAAAAGAACTCACCGCAGAAGCCGCTCGTAACGCAGGCTTTAAACACGTCACCCTACTTGAAGAGCCACAAGCAGCCATGTATAGCTGGATTGATAGCAACTGTGATGCTTGGCGTGATCAAGTCGAACTGGGAGATTTAGTATTAGTGGTCGATATTGGTGGCGGCACCACCGATTTATCTTTGGTGTCAGTGACCGAGCAAGAAGGCAATTTATCGCTTGAACGTATTGCAGTCGGTGAACACATTCTACTCGGTGGCGATAACATGGATCTCGCCCTTGCCTATCGCTTGAAGATGAATCTTGCTCAGCAAGGAAAACAACTTCAACCATGGCAAGTACAAGCCATGGCGCACCTATGCCGTGACGCCAAAGAAGCTCTGCTCAACGATAAAACATTAACATCGGTGCCGATTGTGGTACCAAGTCGTGGTTCAAAACTACTCGGCAGCACGCTAAAAACAGAATTAACCCAACAGGATCTCGAGCAAACCTTGCTAGAAGGCTTCTTCCCTAAAGTCGCCATCACCGATCACCCTGTTCAATCTGCACGTAGTGCATTAACCCAACTTGGCCTGCCTTACGCGCAAGATGCTGGTATTACGCGCCATATTGCCGCTTTCTTATCTCGTCAAAATCAAGATGAGAACGCGGGTTTTGTTAAACCTAGTAAAGTATTATTCAATGGTGGCGTATTAAAATCACCATTAATTTCAGAGCGTTTACTGAGCATCATTAATGCTTGGTTAACCGAAAACCACAGTGAGCCAACCACAGCCTTAAGTGGTGTCGATCTTGATCTTGCGGTCTCACGTGGTGCCAGTTATTACGGCTATGTCCGACATAATATGGAAAGCGGCAACAGTGGCGTGCGTATTCGTGGTGGTATCGCCAGCAGCTATTATGTCGGAATTGAAAGTGCAATGCCCGCCATTCCAGGTATGGCACCACCAATGGAGGCCATTTGTGTGGCACCATTTGGACTAGAAGAAGGCAGCCATGTTGAGCTTTCTAATCAAGATTTTGGTCTTGTGATTGGTCAGCCGGTGCAATTTCAATTCTACGGTTCAACCACTCGTCGTGATGATGAACTCGGCACACATCTTGATTTTTGGATGCCAGAAGAGTTAGAAGAATTACCCGAAATTCATGTGACTCTCGATGCGAGCAACGGCCGCAATGTCGGTGAAGTCGTGGTGGTCAACCTTGCCGCGACCATTACCGAAATTGGCACGTTAGAACTCGAAGCCGTGGCTAAAGACAACGGTCAAAAATGGCACGTTGAGTTCAGTGTTCGTCAGTAATTCGAACATCACTAATAATTCGATATAGCATTATTAGTGACACCGTCACACCGAGGAGCGCTATCAAGGCACTGATTTCTTAATCTTTTTACAGAAGAAGAATACAGTGCCTTTATTTTAGTCTGGTTAAATCCGCTTTGTTTCACACTATTTCTTTTGGTTCAAATTAAGGAAAAACGCATGTCTTCACAAACAAAACCCAATGCTCGTTATTTAGTTGGTATCGATCTCGGCACCACCAATAGCGTGCTAGCGTATTGTGAAAGGCAAGATGACTTAACTCAAAGCCAAGTTCGTATCTTTGAGATTGATCAACTGATAGGCCCCGGTGAAGTTGTCCGTAAACCCTTATTACCCTCTTTTCGTTTTCATCCTGCCAATGGACAATTTCAAAGCGCAGACATGACTCTACCTTGGGATAGACAACCCATTGAGGGCGAATTAGACCAAGTGATCATTGGTGAATGGGCTCGCGAACTAGGCGCTCAAATTGAAGGCCGACAAGTGTCGAGTGCCAAAAGTTGGTTATCCCATGATGGTGTCGATCGTGAATCGGATATTTTACCTTGGTCGGCAGCGGATAATGTCGATAAAGTATCCCCTTTGCTGGCCAGTGCCAGTTACTTAAATCACATGCGCCAAAGTTGGGATCACCACAATCCAAGCCATAAACTGGCCGATCAAGAAGTGGTGGTCACCATTCCGGCTTCATTTGATGAAACCGCACGTAACCTCACTTTAAAAGCAGCGCAACTGGCCGGTTTATCGCACATTCATTTATTAGAAGAACCACAAGCGGTCTGTTACGACTGGTACAGCCGTCATCTCGATTCAGCGTCACAGCAACTGCAAGATATTCCTTCCATTTTAGTGTGCGACGTGGGTGGTGGTACGACCGATCTCAGCCTAATTGAAGCCGAACATCAACAAGATAAATTATCGCTCAATCGCATTGGGGTTGGCGATCATTTAATGCTTGGAGGTGATAACATCGATCTGGCGTTAGCGCATTTGGCCGAGCAACGTTTAAGCCAAAACAAAAAACTTAATGCCGCGTCATTGATGAAGCTCATTCAACAAACCCGTAAAGTAAAAGAAGATTTACTGCGCCCAGATGCGCCAGAACAAGCAAAAATCTCGATTCTTGGCAGCGGTTCACGCTTAATCGGTGGCACCAAAAGTGCGCCAATCAGCAAACAAGAAATCCATAACATTGTATTAGATGGCTTCTTCCCATTAACCAATAAACAAGAAATGCCATTGCAACGCCGCACTGCGGTGGTTGAATTTGGTTTGCCTTATGCTGCCGATGCCGCGATCAGTCGTCATGTCGCTGAATTTATTCAAAACCATGCTCCCAATGCCCAAACCCCCAGCGCTTTATTATTAAATGGTGGCGTATTTAATAGTGAATTGGTTGAAAGCCGTATGGTCGAGCTATTAAGCCAATGGCATGGTTCGCCTATTACCTTGCTAGATAACCCTAACCCAGATTTATCGGTCGCTTTTGGCGCCGTTGCTTATGCCAAAGCGCGTCATGGCGCACAGCTTAAAATCGGTGGTGGCTCTGCGCGTTCTTACTTCTTACATCTAAAGCAAAAGAATGCCTCTGCTTCCAAAGCGTTATGCGTACTGGCAAAAGGCACTGAAGCTGGGCAAGAAATTCGTTTAAACGGTCGCCAGTTTTTACTCACCCTTGGCGAACCAATCCAAATTGATTTATTAACCTCCACTCAAGAAGCCTTTATCGATGCCAGTGGCGCATTGACGCCTGCGCAAAACAGTTTATTACTCAATGTACAGAGTAACCTTGAACGCGCCGCCTTTAAGCCCTTACCACCTTACATTGCCACATTAGAAGGCAGCCAAGCTCGTGAAACACTACAAGCCAACCAAAAAGATCGCGTTGAAGTGATGCTGGCTTGTCAGCTAACCGAAGTGGGCACCCTCAAAATTGAATGTGTCAGCACCCAAGACGACAGCAAACGTTGGTTACTTGAATTTGATACGCGTAAGCACGAAGAGTTTGAACAAGCGCAAGCCCACCCTCGTTTAGAGCAAGCTAAAGAGTTCATCACCGCTGCCTACTCTGCCAATAAAAAAGCCGACAACGACAAACAAATTAAAACTTTAAGTAAAGATCTAGAAAAGCAATTAGGCAAACGCGAACAATGGGACTTCCCAACATTACGCCAATTGTTTGATACCTTCTCATTAGGTAAAAAACGCCGTCGTCGCTCAAGCGATCATGAAAAACAATGGCTACGTTTGGCAGGCTTTGCGCTACGCCCCGGCTTTGGTGACCCAACCGATGAATGGCGTATTGAACAAACTTGGGCGTTATACCAACAAGGCATTCAGTTTCCATCGCATCAAACTTGGTCGGATTGGTGGATCTTCTGGCGTCGTATTGCCGGTGGGTTAAACCAAGAACAACAAGAAACCATCTTGGCCGATATTGCAAAATACCTACACCCCGGCGCACACCGCAGCAAAGGCACTGGCAAAGAAGCTAGTGAACATGGTTATGAAGCCATGGTGCGTTTATCTGCTTCACTTGAGCATTTAGACAGTGAAGATAAAGTCTTATTATCCAACTGGTTTTTAAACCGTGCGCAAAAAAGTGCCGAACACGTTCAAGCCCACTGGTGGGCACTCGGCCGCCTCGCCTCACGCAGCCAATTGTATGGCAGCCAGCACAACATCGTCCCTGCTGCGCAAGTAAACCAATGGCTATTAAAAATGCTGGAATTGGATTGGAAACAAGAATCCATGATTGGCTTTGCCGCCGTGATGATGAGCCGTAAAACCGGCGATCGCAGCATAGATATTTCAGAAGATATTCGCGCAAAAGTGATCGAAAAACTCACCACCAGCCGCGCAACACCAACTTGGATTGAGCTAGTCAGTGAAGTAAAAGAACTCAGCGAAGATGAATCCAAGAAAGTATTTGGCGATTCAATTCCAGCCGGGTTGCAGATGGTGGGGTGAATTTAAGCGTCATGTTAATGGTGAAAGAGTGTGATTAGCGTTTTTCTTTTTTCTGCTTGTCCCTCATTCAAAAAGCCAGCGACCGATGTCACTGGCTTAGAATGTTTCTTTTTGCATAGGATATAATTTATACCACCGCAGTTTATTCACTCGGTAACCTAGGCGATTATTTATCTACACAGCTATTACCTAAACTAACGGTAACTGAAGCGAATTACTGCTTCTTACCGCCCACTTGAACGTAGTCGATGCCGATAATACGGTTGATGATACCCATAACAGAGCTTGTATCAGAATTTGTTGAACGAATGGTCTCAACCGTTGCACCTTCTGGCACTAATTCCATTGCACGATCTTGCGTGTTACCAGGAACTTGTAAACCAACAATATTAAAGCTTTCAGCGTGCGCAGTGTAAACTTCATCGTTGTGGGTAATACCTGAACAACCTGCTAGAGAAATAACGCCTAAAACACACAATAACTTTTTCATAAAAAATACCTTAAGAATGATTGGAAATTTAGATAGTAAGCCTATGACTTCAACTGCTGACAAAGTGCGAGTTAACGAATAACTGTTTACTTTGCTATTAGTTAGCAGTGCTGTAATGACAAGCCATAAACGACAGTGTCATGATTACCTAGACTCAATAAGTTCATTGGGAGACAGCATCTCCCGAGCGACGTTGAACATTATTCCAGAGGTGTTTTGTAGTTACTGTATGGATTTGTCAGTTGAATCGTTACATAGCCGGATTATTGCATATTTGAATGGTAATGGTGAATACCGCACCCTTTAAGGTTTGGCTCTGGTCAACTTCCACGGTTGCGTTGTGTTGAGCGCAGATCTTATCGACGATAGAAAGCCCCAAACCATGACCACTCTTGACTTTGTTACGTGCTTTATCGCCCACATAAAAGGGTTCGAATAAACGAGCTTGATGTTCTTGTGCCACGCCATCACCATCATCATGTACCGAAATCTGTAGTTGATCTTGATGTACGCTGACTTCAATCGACACCTGTGAACGTGCGAACTTCATTGCGTTACGTACTAGGTTATCTAAGGCTCGGTTAAGCAGCGTTTCATCTGCTAGTATCGAGCTAGGTTGTTTTGGCAGTGATAAGTCGATATTGAGTTCTGTGTCTTTTTTCCAGCGTGTGATCGCGTGTTCAAAAAAGCCTCTTATTTCTAATGGTTGTTGTAGGTTTTTGAGGTCAACACTGTCAAGTTTGGCATAACACAACAGTTCGTCGACCATCTTTTCCATCTCTTCGGTGTCTTCGACAATACTTTCAACGGTGTGTTGCTGCGATTCATTGAGCGGCGTGTCTTTGAGTATTTCTGCTTGCCACTGGATACGAAATATTGGCGTGCGTAACTCGTGAGCAATGGCATTAGTGAGTGATCGGTTACTCTCAATCAAACGATGAATACGGTCAGCCATCAGGTTGAAAGACCTATTTAGTGAGCCAATGGCTATGCCGCTTGAAGTCTCTGATCTTGAAGAAAGATCCCCTTCTGCAAAGCATAAGGTGACGAATTCAAGTTTTTTGACCCGTCTGAAAATAATAACTAGGTGACACAACCCGTATAAGATAAAACTTGCTAGGAAGAACAGCCAAATGAGGTCATCTTCCAGCTCGATTTTTTGCCGAACGAACGCTTCATTATCGGGTAGGTAATGGTAGATATTGTCACTGCCTGTTAGGCGAAACCATAGATCACGTTCATCATCGTGAAAGATAAAGGTATTCGGGTTGGTACTAAAGAACTCTGAAACTGGGCTTGGTATTTCATCATTTGAACTGAACATGACTAGTTTATTTCGTGTGGTTTCGACAAACTGATTTATCGCTTGCTGAGCTTTTTCAAGGCCTTGATTTTTAGCGATGTTTTCTATCAGTTGTTGGTGGGCCATTGCTTCGTAATCTTGCAGTACATATTCGTAGTCGGTATTGAGCTGGTAGACAAATGTTTCGTAGGCAACAAGGCCGGTCATAAAGCAAACTAATAGTCCAAGCAGGGACTCCAAATAAATACGTCGCATATTCGCTCTCTTTCATTACGCTCGTATTGAGCGAGGTTAATGCCAAGCGGTCGAAACAAACAAGTAGCCTTTTCCGCGAATGGTCTGAATTTTCTCTGCTGGTGTGTGATCGTCACCGAGTATCTTTCTTAGACGCACAACCTTGTTATCAATCGTCCGATCTATCCCGTCATACTCAATCCCGCGCAGTGTTTGGGTTAAATAGTCCCGTGATAACGGAGTATCTGGGTTGCTTGCCAACAACCAAAGTAGATCAAACTCACTGTCTGTCAGTGACAAAACTGCACCTGCAAGTTCACACTTCTTGTATGTGTTTTTCAATACAAGTTGATCAAATTGAAGGTTGTCAGAGTCATCGATTGATTGAGCTACCGTTTCTTGACGGCGCAATAGTGAACGAACCCTTGCCAGCAAAACTCTTGGCTTGATTGGCTTGGAGACATAGTCATCAGCCCCAGTTTCTAAACCAGCGACATGATCAAAGTCGTCATCGCTAGCGGTGAGCATCAATATTTTGCCTTTATAGTGCGTACGCGTCTGTCGGCAAATTGTCAGCCCATCGGTTACAGGAAGCATTAAATCTAGCAATACGATGTCAGGTTGTTCGGCAAGGATGGTTTGCGCGGCATTACTGCCATCGCCCAGAACCAAGACATCAAAATCTTGCGCGGCAAAGTAGTCTTGCAACATTTTTTGAAGTTTCAAATCATCTTCCACAATGATCATTTTAGGTTTTGTCATTCCATTCCCAACCTTATCGTGTATTTAGCTTAAACGAGATTATGTGAGTGAGTTTTATTTTTTAATTAGTCGCTATTACATATTGAATTTAATTACTTCACGCAAAATACCTGAGGTGAATAATTAAATACTTTTTAAGCTAGTTCAATGCTGATATGGAATTAATAGAAAAATAAAAAAACAACGTTCAAAAATCTCATACATTCTCGCGACAGATGATTTGGCAGATAAACAACAGAATTTTCCTGTCGTAAGGGCACTCTTGGTATTAACTTTGCTTCTGTACCAGTTTTGGCGAACACTGGATAACGAAAGCAGACTCTAGATAATGCAAAACAAGTTAATGAAACCGTAACACCTCAAGGTTTCGTTAAGTCCGAAGTCGTCAAAAGACAAAAAATATTAGGCAACCCAGAGACCAACAGCCAACAATGACGCGACTTATAAGCCACATTAAATACCCCTCAAAGTACGCCAGCGACTGCATAGATATACAGAAAAAAGAACAAATATAACAAGCAAGCTTTGAGACGAAATTTCTACTACGATCTATTCCTGATAGTGTTAAAATATCCCCATTAGAATTACCGAGAAACTCAATGTTTATCCATCATGTTAATGGTATCGACTGGCTGGTCATTACCGCTTTTGAAGAACTGAAAACGCTATTTATCGAAGAAGCCGGCACGATCCCTTTTTGCTTTTCTACCGTGAGCGAGTTGAGCCTGATTGATCAAGCCAAACGCACTTATGGTTACTTGCCTACATTCAACGGCGTGATCACCGATACCGGCACTTTTCAAAGCCGGGATAATGACGAAGATTTACATCCACAACTTGCCTGTTTAGTTGAGGGGCGTGGGCGCGTGTTTATCTATCATGGCGGCTTTGTGGCGTTTGTGGATGATGAGCACACCTTTATTACCCGAATGGATTGAAATTAATCAGTAAATTGAAAACGGTGAATTGGTATCCCCTCCGTCACCCGCACGTGAGCCTAAGCGGCACTGCAACTTTGTTAACTTTGTCTATTCTTCACTAACTCCGCCATTTCAAGTGATTGTGTATCACGACTCTTGCTTAAGTTATCAATCACACCTTGTTGATTCACAGCGGGTTTATCTTGGCTGACTTTCCATTTTCCTGAAATCGATTCAATCGTAATTTCAACGCCCACAATGGCGGGAAGCATTTTCTCAATATATTGCGTGGGGGCGTCAGCTATAGACCAGGGCTCACTTTGCTCTGCTTCATGTTGAGTGGTTAGATTGCCAAGTAAGTTCAGTTTCCATTCACTGTCATGTATGGCTTTTATCGTGCCTTTTACGTGTACCACCACATAATTCCAAGTAGGAACGGCTCGTCCATTTTCTTTTTTAGTGGGGTAATAATTTGGGGAAATATAGCAATTAGGCCCATGAAAAATAACCGTCACTGACTGGTCATTTTCAAATGCTTTCCAAAGCGAATTGGCTTTGGCGATATGCCCTTGCAGCACATCAACACCATTAACATGATTTAAAATTACTGGCAGATGATCGACTTCGAGACCCGCTTGCGTATTCATCACCAGAGTGGCGAATGGATAGTTTTTAATAATCTGTTTAAGTTGTTCGGTGTCATTTTGTTGATGAATTTTAATATTGTGCATGGTTGTCCATTCTCAGCAAATATCAATACGAAAGTTCAACGACCTCCGTATGAATAATCATAAAAAATAATTCGATATTGAATAAGCTATCTGGTTTTACCACCATGCACAATTTATATAAAAATAGTCTGCAACTAATATATACCCAAGTGACTTCCAGATGCAGAATTCAGAGCTATCAAGCGCCTATTTAGACAAGAAAGATTGCAAAAAAATAAGGAATAAAAGCACCTTTCAAACCAATCTGACGCAGCCTATCTCTTAAAAAGAAGAGGTCTGGGTGAAGCTCCCGAAGAACAAGTAAAAACAGCAAGCCATCTAAATGCCCCTTTCTTTAAGTATCTTCTCTATTTAAAACTCGTACTTCCCGTTGAGGGAATGGAATAACAAATCCATTATCACGCATCGCTTCAAAAATCATGAGTAGAAGATCGCCACCCACTCGGTTTTTACCATCGTCAATCCCGTCCATCCAGAACTCAACAAACATATTGACGCCAGAGTCGCCAAAACCATCAATTTCACAATCTGGCTGTTCTTCAAAGGGAACGCCTTCTCCACTGATCACTTGCTCATGTGATGCCACTGTCACTTTAATAATTTCCACCAGCTTACGTATATCGGTATCATAAGCTACCGAAAAATCGACACGATAACGCTGCTTCTTATTTTTATGAGTCCAATTGGTAAAGCTTTCGGTCACAAACTTTTCATTAGGCACCATGATGTCTTTACCATCATAGGTTTCAAGTGTGGTTGAACGAAGCGTCAATTCACGTACAACCCCGGTACGTCCATCTTCCAACTCAATATAATCATCAATCGAAATAGAGCGATCTAATAAAATGATAATGCCGGAAATAAAGTTGGAGGCGATTGCTTGTAAGCCAAAACCTAACCCCACGCCAAGCGCACCACCAAAGACTGCCAATGCGGTTAAATTAATTCCCATTACCTTGAGAAGTAGCAAAAAGAAAAATACAAATATTGTCACTTCAAACAACTTTGCCGCCACTTCTTTGGTTCTAAAATCGAGCTTTTCTTGACGACGAATCAGCTCTTTTCCTGTCACATTAGAAATTCGCCCAAGCCAGAATAATACTGACCCCAGTAAAACTACCCTCACTACATCATAAAAAGAAATTTGGATTTCACCGACCCCAAGCTTCATCGATTCAAGGATATTTATAATTGGTGTAAGTAAGTTAACTAGGTGGAGGAAAAGTAATGGTATACCAATATAGCGAAACACAAAGCGGATAAAATCGGAACGAACAAAATCATGGGTAACTCGATTACAAATCAATAAGATCGCAATGACTAGTGCAGTATTAATAAGCCAAGAATGCCCCAATAGTTTTTGAACAATTTCGATAGAAAACATCAAAATAAAAACCGTGATAATTGGAAAAACCAAGTTACCAAACTTACTGGAAATTTTACGTAGTTGATTTGCCTCCTCTTGTTTGGCGATCTTAGTTAATGCTGGCACATTTCTGCGAATCATTTTTGCGAAAAAAAAGGAGCAACCAAATACAATCAATACAATAGCCAGTTGGATATAAGTCGCTGTTTGCGCCAATACCTCAAAAACCTGTTGACTCGCCTGCTGTACGACGTCTATGTAATGCTTAAAATCCATTTATTTTCCCTAATTTTGAGTATCACCACGAGGTTAGGTATTTATTACCCTAGCTATACTTAAGTATATGTTTGATTTACAAGACCAAGGACTTATAAAAATAAAAAAGCCTAAGTAGATCTCACTTAAGCTTTCAAATAACTTGGGCTTTCAAATAGAAGGTTTTTCTATATTACCAATTATATAAACCAACTCCACCAGATAAAGGCGGCTAGGAAACCAAATAGATAAATAAACCCAACCCAAGACAGAGCTTTCAGTTTACCCGTAAATTTAAGACTTTCTGGTAAGTTAGTTTTCGTTACTAATTTGTAATTCAAAACGGCAAATACCGGCGTTGTCATAAAGGCTAAAATCATCGCAAAATGCATCATTGCCATTAATGAGGAAGTAAAAAATAGAATAACGATAAAGGAAAGTAAGCTCACAATCACCATCCAGATATTTAAGAAACGTTTCGCTTCACTTGGATGACTTTCTTCTGATTTATTACTCAGTAATAAAGTACTTTCGGTTAACACTCGAGAGTAACCATCGATACAAGTAATGGTACTACCGAAGATACAAAAGAAAGCAATCACCGCAATCAGATAACGAGACCATTCGCCAATAGATGCCGTGTACATGCTGACTAATTGATGTGAGAAACCAATGCCTGATGTTTTAAGCGTTTCACCGCTACCATTAAGTACTAATGCCCCAAGAGATAAGAAAACTATCGCTAAAACGGCCGTACCTATATAACCAACATTAAAATCAAATAATGCTGAGCGCTCCGTCACTTTTTGCTCTTTACTTTGTGATTTTAACCATAATGAATTAAAGCAAGAAATTTCAATTGGTGCAGGCATCCACCCCATCATGATCACAATAAAACCAAAGGCAGCCATAGTCCAAGCTGAAGGGCTTTGATAATCCGCAGGTGCAACTGCGCCATTACTCGCAGCAATCATCACTGCGAGCACAGTGGTTATGACTAACACACCCATGATAACTTTAGATAAAGTACTCAGTGCTTTGAAATGTCCTGCAACCAAAATAGCTAAACATGTGACTACGATACCACCAGCAATGGTAGGGAGAGATAGTGAGATTGGTAAGAAGTACCCCATTAAACTAGCGCTAAACATCAATAATGCGGCTATATTGACGAAGGCTGAAACAAAATTAAGAACATTAAACAGCCACAGGTAACCAATTCCCATTTGATGATACCCTTGAACTAAGCTTTGGCCAGTACCTAACGTATATTGAACGCCAGCTCTAAAAAATGGGTATTTAAAGAAGTTTACTAGCAAGATAAGAGCAGCAAGTTGCCAACCATAAATAGCGCCAGCTTGTGTTGATGACACTAAATGCGAGCCGCCAACAGCCGCAGAAGCCATCATGACTCCAGGGCCAAGTGCTTTGATTAGAGACGTTTTCTTACTGACATCTCCTACCTGAGGAGCTGCAATTGTGGCAGTATTTTCCATATCATGTCCTTAATGAAGCAAGTGAACTGATTGAACATTCAATTCCAAGCTTTTTATTGTTATCGCCTTCCATCGCCATCAGCAATGCTAATAACTCATTTGGCTTTTTTGAGGAGAAATTCGCAGTGTTTCAATCTATTGATAAAAGACTTCACGCTGCTTTCAGAACATTCTGCTAACTTTATGACAAAGAAACAAGGCTTAGAATCACACCAACAGAATCATTGACTACCAAATGCATTAGATTTGGTAATTTACTTCAACCTTATGGTAGTAACAGAATCACTGACTTGTTTTTAACCACAAAAATAATATAAAAAAAAGCTGACCATCAGGCCAGCTTCTTAAATTATTCTTTATCGAACTTAGTTTTAATATAAACCAAGATCTTTTTGCAAATGTGAAGATAATGATGAAGCGTCATAAGCCGAAGTAACTGGCTTTTTGGTTGCTCCAAATAATACGTCCACAATGTGTTTCATCAATCCTTTGATGTTAACCGAGTAGGTTTTTTGATCCATAGATGGTGTTGCAACTGTTTCTAAAATTGCTTGTGTCATCTTTATACTCACTCTAGTTCAACTATCAACTTGAGCGCATAATAAAAGTACAAAAGACCAGTTAACAATGAAAAATAACCAGAATTCGCATTAGTTTTTCTAATTAACAAGCCATTAACACACTGCGATTAATAGAAAAAACTAACGTATTAGAAACCAATGAGTTAGACCAAATACTGAGCAGAGAACTCTGATAAGAACAGTATACTTAACACTTCATTAACTATTATATTTTAATTCGCTACCCATTGAGTCTCGATCAACAATTGATCATATTGCTTAATTCTCGCAGTAAAGATATCACCTTCATGCACCACACCAACACCGCTTGGTGTACCTGTCATGATCACATCGCCATTATTTAATGTGGTATAAGATTTCACTTCACTCAAAATATCATCTGGGGTATACATCATATTCATTACCCCACCGGCTTGCACTCGCAGTCCATTGATCAAAAGTTCTAGTGACAAACCTTGCCAATTACCGCCCTTTAAAGACACAAACTTACTTAACACAGCAGAGCCATCAAATGCTTTAGCACGCTCCCAAGGCAATTGCTTTGCTTTCAATTGAGATTGTAATTCACGCTTAGTGAGATCGAGACCAAAGCCAACTGCATGTATTCCACCATTTTTAATGCTAAAGCAAATCTCACCTTCGTAGTGTAATTGCTCCTGATGAAAGGATGTTAGCTGATTAGTAATTGAGGTACTCGGCTTATTAAATACGACCATTTGATCTGGCATTGCATTGTTTAGCTCTTTGACGTGATCTGCATAATTTCGGCCTACACACACGACCTTTGAAGGCTTCAGCTTTCTATTATCTACCAGTATTGTTGTCATTATTATTCCTTTTATTACCCCTTTAATATTGGGTAGTTTTATACCTTGAAGTCACTTGGGTATAGATTTCCAATTAAACTGACACACGAAAAGAAGAGTCTAATTCACTCATTCCAAGTCCATTACGTTTATGCACTTTTATTTGAACTGGAATACGTTCTTTCATCGCATCTATATGACTGATAACACCAATCATTTTTCCGGATGCGTTTAAGTTATCTAATGCATTTAACGCCATATCTAATGTATCGGCATCCAATGTACCAAAACCTTCATCTAAGAATAAAGAATCAATACTGGTTTTGTGACTGACCAAATCTGACAATGCGAGCGCTAAAGCTAAGCTTACTAAAAAGCTTTCACCACCAGATAAAGTCTTCGTATCTCGGATTGTATCGCCTTGCCATGTATCAATCACCGATAATGACAACCCGTCAGTCGATACATAAGCATTAGACGCTTGGTTATTGTCATTGATTGAAACGCCTGAACGCTGTAGTAAATAACGTCCATGCAGTCGTTCCAGCTGTTTGTTGGCTAAATACACTAGGTTATCTAAAGTAAGCCCTTGAGCAAATTTTCGAAATTTATCACCACTTTTAGAACCAATTAAAGCATGGAGATACTGCCAATCATCATAGTACGATTGCTGTGATTCTATCTGTTTAAATAACTCAACTTGCCCTTCTCGCCTACGTTTATCACTTACTAATTCATGTTCAATTTGTCCAATGCGGTAGGTTTGACTATCTAAGATCTCACTGACTTCTTTCAGGCTTTTCAACACCATTTCGCAATCAGTCGTCATCCACTGAGAAGCCTTTTCATGCTGTTGAATGCGATCCCACTGTTTATTGGCATTATCGACTAAGGCAACGGTTCGCTCTACTTGGTTATTTATCTCTTGTTGCAAGACAATAAGT
This sequence comes from Vibrio algivorus, assembly GCF_002218005.2. Lineage (GTDB taxonomy): Bacteria > Pseudomonadota > Gammaproteobacteria > Enterobacterales > Vibrionaceae > Vibrio > Vibrio algivorus. The sequence continues at coordinate 461,822 of NZ_AP018679.1, read as the reverse complement.
TTCTGCCGTTCATTGTCATCTAATAATGACTCTTCAAATATTGCCTGGCTTTCAAATGGGCTTTGTGTGAGAGCTTGTTGCCAACCTTCTAGTGCCTTTTTATAAGCTTGAGTTTGTTGTTCAAACTGATTTTGAGTGCTGGCAATCTCACCGGATAATTTTTCTAACTGAACTTGCAAACTATGCCATTGTTGTTGAGCAACTTGATAAGCTTGCTCCGCTTCATCTAATTGTTTTTGGCTCGCTTGTTTTTCTTCTGCAATATTTCGTTTACCAAATAATGCCAATCTCTCTTGTTTCTGATGTGCTAACCATTCAACTTGAGCAGTGAGTGCTTTATTCGTTTCACCTAAAAGCTGTTGTTTCTCTTTTAGAGATTGATTCAACCGAACTTCATCTTGTTGCGCTTGTACAAGTTTATGCGCCAGTTCAATAGATTGCTGCTTATATTGCTGCCATTGTTGCGATGCTTGGCGCTTTTGCTCTAACCACTGATTTAATGGCGAAACATCAATTAGACTACCCTCAAGTAATGAATAGTCAGGCAAGCTATAACTTAAAGCTAGCCATTGATCAGTTAAGGTTTGATAAATTGTCGCTCTATCCTCTTGCATGCTTTGCAATGATTGAAGCTTGGCATCATCTTGTTTTAACAGGGTCAGCTCTTGGTGTCTGAGCGTCTCTAATGAGGTTTTGGCTTTTTCTTGTTGAAAATGACTTAATTGCAGTGCTTCTTTGCAAGCAATCAATTGTTTTTCAGCTTGTTGAAGTTGAGATAACCTCGCTTTGATGGCTTCGATTTGCCTAGGAATGTCGGCTTCATATTGCTGTAATTGTTTTACGTCTTCAATCTCAAACAGCGGTAATGTTTGATTGGTAAAACTTTGCTGCCATTGTTGTTCAATCACGTTCAACTCAGCTTTATCTTGCTGCTGTTTTTGTGTTAATTCTGTTATATGGCGAGCGGTAGAATCTAGTTGCGACCTAGCTTGCATGCCTTGCGTTTCAATCGTCTTTTTTTCTATTTCGGCTCGTTCTTTATCTAGACTGACTTGCGAGCGATTTAGCGCTGTCGAATGATCTAGAGCCGGATGTTCTAACGAACCACATAAAGGACACGCCTCACCCGTTTGTAATTTGGCACGATAATCGGCAAATTGCGTATCCTGATCGATAAGTGTTTTATAGCTGTGTATTTCTGCATCTTTCGCTTTATAAGCCTGACGTAATAATGTGCAATTATCGGTGAGCTGTTGATGCTGTTTATTCTGCTCAACCAATACCTTAGCTTCACGCAAGATAGTTTGCGATAACTTTGACCATGTATCGTGTTTGATTCTTAATTGATAAATAAAATTGCGATGTTGATCTTTTTCTTCTAACTCTTTAGCCAATTGTTCCGTATTTTTTTGTTCATCGGTATTAAGAGATAACCAGGTTTGATTAGCAGCTTGATACAGAGCTTGTTTACCATGAACATCCGCTTGGCATTGGTGAAAGTGTTTTTCTTCTGCTGCGATCGTACTAGCCAGCTTATCTTTTGCTTGTTGTTCAGCTTGAATAGTCTTATTTAGCTCGGCTATTTCACGCCCCTTTTGGGCCATTTGCTCAACTTGCAGCTGCCATGAATTTAGGTGTTGAGAAATCACCTCGTCATTCGCATGCTTATCTAGATACTCACGGCAAGTAGCCTGTTGTTTTTGAACTTGTTCTAGGGCTGATTTAACTTGGTTAAGATCTTGTTGTACGAGATTAAGCTGCTTATTTTCATTTTGGTATTGAGCCGTTAAATCGGTAACTTTGGTCTCTTTTTGCTGTATATCTTGATCGAGAGGTAATACTTGATCATCAATTAATTTGAATAGATTTCTTTGTGATTGTTTTTGTTGCTCCAATGCAACTATTGCCTGATTATAGTTCCGCTGTTTCGATTGTTTCTGCTTTTCAGTCTCTGAGAATTGTTGCTGCTTTTCATTTAATTGAGTGGTAATAGCATCAAGTTGTATTCTGGTCTGTTGCCATTGTTGGAAAGGCTGTTTCAATTTTTCCGCAGGTTCACTTTTCTCAAGTTTATCCAACTGTGTTTGTTCATCTAGCTTTTGTTGATTCACTTTTTCTTGTCGTTGCTTCGCTTCTTGAACGGCCTGTTGGGCTGATTGGTACTGTTGCCACCATTGATGGTGCTCATTCCAAGCTTGTAATGCTTGTTTATTTTTCTGCTGTTGTAACTTAACTTCTTCAAGCTCATTATTCAGCGCTGAAACTTGCTCTAAAGAAAGAAGCTGTACGCCTTTTGCTTGCGATTCCAATGCCACTAACTTTTGTTTCGCGTCCGTAAAGTACTCATGCACTTTCTCTGAAATTTGACCGTAGATCTCCGTGCCCGTTAACTCTTCAAGTAGCTCGGCTCGCTCTGATTCTTTGGCATTTAAAAAAGCGGCAAACTGCCCTTGAGACAGCATCATTGATTTAGTAAAACGTGAAAAATCAAGGCCCGTAATATCTTTTAATAAAATGTCTTTTCGTTTTATTTGAGTAGCCAGCATTTTACCACTTACCACTTCAGCAAGTTCAACCACCGCGGATTGCAAGTTCCCATCTACCTTACCTCGGGAACGGCGCATGCTCCAAAATGCACGATAGGCTTTGCCTTTTACTTCAAATTCAACTTCCGCTAAGCATTCCGCAGTACCGCGAGTCATGATCTCATTGTTTGAAGTAGAGATAAGCCCCAGACGTGGTGTTTGATGGTACAAAGCTAGACACATGGCATCGAGTAAGGTTGTTTTCCCTGCTCCAGTTGGCCCCGTGATTGCAAATAAGCCATTTTCAGCAAAAGGTGATTGAGTGAAGTCGATTTTCCACTCTCCCTTTAGGGAATTTAAATTCTGAAAGCGAACCGTTAAAATTTTCATTATTTCACTTCCTTATTACGATCGTCGCCATGATCACCTTGTTGCTCTAAGACATCGGATACGACTTGCTCAAACTGCTGAATAATTCGTTGTTGCCTAGCCTCTGCCGCTTCTCCTTCAAAAGATTCAAGGCTCATTCGCTTGTGGAAAACATCTTGTGGAGTAAGCTCCGCCAATGTCTCATTTTTCTCTTGAGTAAGTGATTGAGTTTTCTGCGATCGGCTACGACGTAACTGTAATACTTCAACATTGAGATCTTCTGTCATCGCTTGGATTCTAGGTTGCAAATCTGACAAATAATCGTCAATTTCTACATGAATACACAACCAAACCGTTTGCTCAATACCCACAAACTGCTGCAATTGCGACTCTATACTTTCAAGCGATCCTTTTAATGTCGTCATGGATTGAAAAAGTGGAATAGGAAGCGGCTCAATTCGTTTACCATTCTCGTTAAATTCTACTAACACGACTTGTTTATTCGATAACCTTGGTTGGCCTTTTTCTGTGATTTCACTTTCAACCGTTTTCGTTTTTATCTCATCAAAACTTAACGGAATGGGTGATCCGCAATATCGAATAGATTCAGATTTAGCAACAATTTGTGGTCTGTGTATATGACCAAGTGCAATATAATCAACAGGAGGAAAAGCTTTAGCATCGAAAGCTTCGAGTGAACCGATATAAATATCTCGTACAGATTCAGACGTCGTAACACCTAATGCTGTTAAATGCCCCGTTACAATAATGGGCAGTTTACGTTTGAGTGTCTGTTCTTGCTCATTTTGTATTTCTAATGCCTTATCGTGCAATGTTTGATAGTGCTGCTGAATAGCCTCACCCAGTGCTTGTTTTTTTTGAGTACTCGTTTCTCCCGCGACACTTTGCAACACATCTCTCGGTCGGATAAAAGGAACAGCACACAAAATAGCACCAGCTTGTTTACTACGGTCTTCCAGCAAGATCACTTGTTCATCAAGGTTTTCCGTCGTATTCGCAATAACATGGGTATTTAAGCAAGCAAGCAGATCTTTAGATTCATTCAACATTGAAACCGAATCATGATTGCCACCTAAAACAATTAAGGTAGTCTCTAGTTCGCTCAATTTCACGACAAATTGATTGTACATCTCTCGAGCATAACTTGGTGGCGTGCCAGTATCGAAGACATCTCCTGCAATAATAACAACATCAACTTGTTGTGCTTTAACCAACTCAAGTAGCCAATTAATAAAAGCTTGATGCTCATTCTTACGACTTTTTGTAAAAAAATTTTGACCAAGATGCCAATCTGAAGTGTGGATAATTTTCATAATAATATTGAGCGCGCCAAGTTAAAAATGTGATATACCCAAGTAACGTCAAGATACGAGTTTCAGCAATTTTCCTTACCTAAAAGCTTGGATGATAGCTATGAATTCTGCATCTTGACGCCACTTACGTATAGGAATTGTGCCATAAACGCTTGAATAAAAAAGGACAGAGAGAAATTTTCTTACTGGCATAAAAAAAGCTCAGGAAATTTAACCTGAGCTTGTTACAAAAACCATCACAAAAGTAACGGCCAGCTATGCGTAACCACCAATGTGTGTTCTAGTGTTTAGCTGATCAGCGGCCAAACCAAAAGCTAAACGAACACCTGGTATGCGACTAATTTCGTCGCTTTACCAATACACTGCCTGTTAATAGTAGACAATCCATTAAGATTGCTTTTCTATACAACAAGCAACATGTATTCAGTAAAAAGAACTAACCTGTTTATTTATCTATAGATAATCGATTTTTCCGCGGATTTGATAAAGTTTCACACCGAAAATTTACAGCCATTTCATAAGAAATTTGTGATGTAAAAACAACCACTAACTAAAAATCAATCACTACATTTTAAACAGACCGCAATTCTAGCGTTTCTACTGAAGCATGTCATCAAAAGTGTGAATAACATCTATAAAACTGTGAAATTAGAACTAGTTGATACATTTTATCGTGACATAATTTCATTAATATTTGATTTTTATCAACATTATCAATCCATTAAGTCAATTTAATGACATATGTATTCAAGCAGCTGCAAAATGAACAAGTTATAGGCAATAAAAAATGCCCACCGGAGTGAGCACTTCAAAATTAAGCAAGATTATTATTCGAACTAATGGGTTATCGTAATAGTAGATTTAAAGAACTTCTACTTTATCATCAACATAACGTTGGAAAACCGGATTATTAAGCTCTTCTACACTAGCGGGATTCCATAAGTTATTTTTAATTCCTTTAATTACCGTATAGATAACCGCAGTATCAATCGCCGACATCAAAGCAATATTAACGGGTTCATTATTGGTGTAACCCATCTCTACTTCCAACAGATCTTTATAGTCGATGTAGCGAAATGCTCCAGCGCTAACCTCATAAGACAATATGGTTTTGGTCGTAGTAACACTAGATAAAATCTTACCTGTTCTAACATCAACGGATCGTAAGTTTACTGTGATTTGATCTGTTCGGTATTCACCGGAAGCCCCAATACCTAAATAGCGGGCACCTAACCCACCTGTTTTAATATTTGTATCGTAAGCAACAATACCACCTTCAATTAATATGTTGGCCGATTGAAGTGAAGGTAATTGACCTCCTTGATTAAAGGCTTCTCCTTTCGTTTGTGCTGCCCGTATAATTTTTCGTTCCGTAAGCAAATTCTGTAAGCCCTCTCTCTCAAGCGGAGCAAACCAACCTGAATCAATAAGAGACATAGTTAATAACGACGTTGCGCCTTGTGAGACGGCGGTAGAGAAATTACTGTTTGGCTGTGGTCGATACTGACCAGTTTGATCTCTAAAGTTATAAACCGAGACCATAATAATTCCTTGTGGCTTAGGTAGATTAATTAAATCTTTATAAGCCACACCTCGGTACATAAGTTGGGATTCTTCTTCAGCATCAGGAATCGAGATGGAATTTGAACAAGCCGTTAATACCATGACCATGGCGACTACATAAAACTTTTTCATCATGTGATTCTCCATATTAATTACCTAAAGGGTCGCTAACTTGGATCACAGATGATTCTCCGCTGACTTTGTCATAGATGTTCAAAGTCAAGCCACCATTACCATCATCAACTACATTCAAAATAAAATCGTCAGTTTCCAATTGACCACCATCAGACTTTCCTGAACTCACATCATCTAGCAAGTTATTCAGAAGTCGAGATTGTAAAGTTGTTTGTAACCGATCTGCCGCTGTTAAACCCAACTCATCATCAGGCTCATATTGATTAATAGCATTGGCGACATTTAAGAGGTGGGATCCGTTATAAGGATTTCCTCCAAAACTCGGGTTGGTTGGTTGATAAACTAGCTCTGTAGATAGGGCATGAAATCCAGCCATAACAGAGCTAATGAATATAATTGTTTTGAACGTCCTTTTCATAATTACACCTTAAAGCTCATCAGGAGCAAGATCGGTTTTATCTGAGAACTTTCTGTCTAATTTCCACCTTAATAAATAGACGGAAATGTTATCAACGGCTTGTTCTGCCTTAGTTTCAGCTTGTTGTAAGCCAGGTGATAAACTTGTTCTATATATGGGAGTGTTAAAGTGAAAGATGGTAATAATACTGCCCGACAATGCTGTTGGTCTTTCTTTAACACTTAGATTTATCGATAGATTTTCATGTTTATCATTTAATTTTTGAGAGAAGTAAAAGTAAAAGTTTCTCCCCAGTACTGTCATAGTTTGATCAACAATCAATCCATTTATTCCACCTTCTGTATCAGGTAATATGTTGCTTTCTTCTACTTTATTATTACTATCAATAGTGTCATTACCGTTAACTGCTTCGACTTCCGCATTGATTGAAAAGGGAATTGAAATCAATAAGGTACAAATAAATAAGACACTATTAATATTTTTCATACAGCCCCATCAAACTTGTATTTTTTTGCCCACATCAGAGCTTGCAATCTATTTCTTACTTTTATCTTCTTAAATACATGATGCAAATGTGTTTTTACTGTATTTTCACTAACAAATAATTGTTCAGCAATCTGAATATTAGAAGCCCCTACTAATAGTAGCTTTAATATTTCCTCTTCCCGGCAAGTTAAATCTGCAAATGCTCTCGATGAGAACAAATCATTTTCTCTATAATATTCAATTATTTTTTGAGACAATTCATTTGACAAACTAAAACGACCAGACAATACATCACTCAATCCTTTGGTTATATTAGCTAGGCAGTCATCCTTAAAAAACACCCCCACAACATTAGGAAATTGCAAAATAAAAGACACACTAATATCATGGTTATTGTTAATTAAAATCTCTTTGGCTTTTCTTCCTTCTTCATGCATATGATTTAGATAGACTTTAATCATATCGCCTTGAATATATTCCATATCTAGAACAATATGAACAGGCTTAATATTAAATGTGTCAATCAATTCGAGAAAATTATTAAATGTTACTGGTTCTATTTTCCTCTCCAGTTCCCTTTCTAAATTCTCCTTGAGTAAAGAAGACTGTAATGTCTTACTTGTTATCAAGTATAATTTTTCATCCATGCTGCCCTCCATTCCCTTACCTACACAGGCTTCCCTTTATGTTCATACTAGACAAGTAACTTGAAACCTCCTTTAACATCCACAACAAAAAAGATTCCTTTTGATGATTTCTCATTATTGAGAAATATATCGTGAAATATACAAATTTATTTAACAAAGGTTAGGGCAATGTCAAGCCAATGTAAACTTAGGTTCAAAAGTTTTTTACCATAAAAACTTTTGTTCTAGATATTAAATTAAAAAACTCACACTTTAGTTTATAGATTATCTTTTATATTCAACTGTAAGTTTATAGCCACAATCAGAAGCCAATACCATAATCCTTATTAAATAACGCACAAGGATTGGGTATGAAAATCATAAATATACATAGATCATTTTTTTTATACTCCTCGAGTATTTTTCTTTATTTAGCATCATTAAATACAGCCATCGCTAATTTAGATCTTGCTAAAAGCGAACTATCCTTAAAAGATGAATTAGTAACCGAAACAACAAATCAAACAAAATATAACGTTTCTTATATAAATATTTCAGGCGAATCAAATATTGCCTATATAAAGCAATCTAGCGATTTTGATGCTGGAAATACAGCATCAATAACTCAAAAAGGTAATGATAATAAATCATTAATAAAACAAGGAGGTGACGCCAATAGTGCAAGTATTGATCAATACGGGAATAGTAACTTAGCCATCATAATGCAGTCTGGATATGGAAACACAGGTTCGATAATTCAGGATGGTAACGAAAATGAAGCCATATTAAGCCAATCTGGAGTTAGCCTAGAAGGTTCTATCTCCCAGTCAGGCAATGGCAATCTTGCTTACATTGTTGATAGCGGCAACGTAAGTATGTCTGGATACGATATCAATCAATCTGGGCAAAGCAGTTTAATAATAATTAATGGTATGAATAGAAATATCAACATGACACTAAAATAATATAAAGGAATTTATTATGAAAAAGTTAACAATTGCAATTTCAACCATTTTAGCTACCGGATTTAGTGCGCAAGCATTAGCCGTAGATAATACCTCCACAGTAGGGTTATCTGGTGTAGCAAGCACCGTAACCGTCACACAAATCAGTGCAAGTGATAGCAGCGGTAATCTATCTAATGCGCAGGTACATTCAGGCTTTAGCAACCATGCTAATGTATTTCAAGCTGGTACAAAAAGTAGCTCAGATGTGATGATCACTGGTGGTGCTTTTAATGATGCTAATGTTTTACAAGGTGCACTAGGTGCAGATAACTCTGCAACAGTGACTACAGCTAGTTCATATGCAACAAACTCCAATATTAACCAAGGTTCAGCGTCTTCTTCAGGCTTTGTGAGCCTTGCAGCAAGCTCGAACACTGCTGGAATTTCAACCACAAACTCCTCATTTGTAAATTCAACTGTCAACCAAGGTGCTCTTGCTGTTGCTGGAAATTTTGATGTCGCATTAAGCTCAAATACTGCCGATATTTCCACCTCAGATTCAACTGTCGTTAACGCGACAATTAATCAAGGTGCCGTAGCATCAGCTACAGGTTTTGGTGTTGATTTTAGTGTTGTGGGTAACTCAGCAAGCATTTCTACATCTAATTCAGCATATGTGAGCTCCACTATTAACCAAAACAATGTGAATGATGGTTTTTCTAACACGGCTTTAATAAGTGTAAGTGATTCTGGTGGTATTAATTCAGTAGTAAATCAAAATGGCTCAATGAATAATGGTGAAATTGTAGTCACAGGCTCTGGTGGAGTAACTGCTTCAATAGATCAAAATGGTGATATGAACTCTGCTGGTATCAATGCTCATGACGCTTATTTCTCAAGTGCATCAGTTGATCAAGATGGTAATAATAACCAGGGTTATATTGATGCATCTGGTGTATTTAACTATACCAATATTGATCAAGTTGGAGATGGCAACTTTGCAGGTTCAACAACTTCTGGTTGGGGTAACACATCACTAACAACGCAACTAGGTAATGACAATATTGCGTATACAAATGTTAGTGGTGTAGCAAATACATCAACTACTTTACAGATGGGCAATGAAAATATGTCTAACACTACTGTAAGTGGCTGGGGTAACACAGCAACAGTTACTCAATACTAAGACATGAAACACTATTCTACTATTATAGCGGCGCTCTGCGCCGCTCTTTTCTTACCTACTCTACTTTCAGCTGCTGAAAAAAGTATGCTTAAACCGTTCCCAAATTCAGAGCTTAGCTGTCAGTCAAGCACGCAAACTGCAAAACTAATATTAAAAACGACTAACGCCGATATTATACAAGTTAAGATATCGAGTAAAAGTGGAAACTCTATGAGCTCACAAGTCTCTGGTAATTCATCTAATCAATTTCAATTTTCGGCTCCGGATTTACCACTTAATTTAGATCTCACAAGTAGTAACACTACACTATCCTACCAAGTCATTATCCAGAACTCTGAATGTCAAATTATAGAAAAATTGTAAACATAAGATTTTTAAAAAGTATTCAAGTGTAATTGATTGGTTTTAGGTTATCTCAAATAGAAAAACCCTCAGTGGTTAGTTAATCACTGAGGGTTTAGAGCATTTTTTATAAGTTGTATCTGTTAAAACTACTTAGTCCAATCTAAGATAACTTTCCCAGAAAGCCCGCCACGCATGGTGTCGAAGCCCTCTTGGAAATCATCAATTGGGAAATGATGCGTGATAATTGGCGTCAGATCTAAGCCTGATTGAATGAGGCTTGCCATTTTATACCAAGTTTCGAACAAGTTTAGTAAATACATGTTTTTATACTTCATAAACAATGAGTTATAAAAAGATATATTTTATTTAGGGCAGATTTAGGGCTATTTGCTACTTCTGCTGAAAATCCCCTCCCAAATTATCATTCATCTCTCGATTAATTCAAATCTCTCTATATCATCCAAAACATAAACGTGACATTGTAACTGAGATTATACAAAATGAACTATCGCAAAGAACTAGAAAAAGAGTTTAAGAGCACCGCCCCTTATCATCATCGCCACAAAGTATGGGATGATTTCATTACTTGTTTTGCTATTGCCATCCATAATGCATCATTGAAAGATGAAGAACTAGAAAACAAATACCTCCAAATCATCAACCAATATGAGAAAAAAGATCGTTACCAATTCACTAAAATGGCGGGGCTACTAACAGAAGCATTTGAACAAAATGGATTTGGGGATTTACTTGGTGAAATATATATGGCTCTTGAGATCGGTTCAAAGAACTTGGGCCAATTTTTTACGCCCTATTCATTATCTAAAATGTGTGCTCAATTAACACTTGATAAAAAGCTTATTGAATCGCAACGTTATCTCACTGCTAGTGAACCCGCTTGTGGTTCTGGAGGAATGATCGTTGCTTTAGCTGATGCTATGTATTCTGAAGGATATAACCCACAACAGCTACTACTTGCTAACTGTGTCGATGTGGATCAAACCGCAGCCATGATGTGCTATATCCAATTATCACTGTATGGGATCCCTGCTCGTGTAACGATAGGCAATACATTGACAATGAAGTTTTCAAGAACAATATTAACGCCGATGTATCATTTAGGTGGTTGGGTGTTAAAAGAGATGGCAGGTCAGAAACTACCAGCTACAAGTCTCATCAATAATGCCAAAACCATCATTAAGCATTGCTCTGAAAACAATACTGAAATTTGTAAAAATGAAATTATCCAAAAAATTGAAGCTGGTAATGAGTATCAAATAATCACCATAATTGAAAGCGTATCACGTTTATCAATCAATGATGATGTGTATGATTTGATTGCTTGATATGGAGTAACTTTATACGGTTGAATTGCTAATGCTATTCCGTTGTTATTTTTACGGTAACAGTTTGCCCAATGTGAGATTTCATAAATGCTGAGAAACCTTCGCCATTAGTTGCTCCTGACGGAGAACCTTCGGGGGGAACTGTCCAGATGTTCAAATAGGTGGAATTGTCTTCAGCCGAATATGCTAAAGGTCCACTCATAACACCATAACCAGCTACATCGACAGATATACTACCGCTAAAATTACCCAAGAAAGCTAATGCAGCTGCTGAACCGTTAGATGGGTCCTTGTATTCAGACAAGACCATACTGACACAATCCAAACCTATTATCGTGCTTCTAGGTTGGAAATCGCCAATGGCTACGCCACTACTATCACCACTAGACACAAACCCATAAGAGTTAAATATGATAGCTGTGAGATCCTGGCCTAGAGTCCACTGATGAATTGAGCCTGATGTCTCAACTGAAATATTAACTGAATCAGTCTGTGTATATCCACCAAAACCATTAACACGACAATAAAATGAATACGTTCCCGTTGCACTGGGGGTAAATGTATAACTAGCCGCTGTAGCTCCGGAAATGGCCGTATCATCCATGTACCATTGATAGCTAAGAGTAGAACCTAATCCATCTGCCACCACTGATAATATTGCCGTTTGAGTATCATCAATAGTCGTTGCTATTGGTTGTGTAGTAATAGTTGGTTTTTGAGCAACTGTTACGCCATCAACATTTACATTATCAATGGCAATACCATCGATACTCAAATTCAACATTTCTTGATTATCAATAAATAATGCCATGATATTAACTCGTAAATAAATTTAAGGTTGAACCATCTACGGTGTATCTAAAACCACCAAAACCAGAACCAGAGTCAGTGCTGTTCACTGCGGCTGGGATATCTGTAACTTCCAAGTCAGGTAATTGATCGAGTAGCTGACTTAAAAATCCCCTTTTCGTCCCCGTTGCATGCTCAAGAATTAGCTGAGGATTCTCCCCTATTTCATCATCCGAAATAGCGGGTAAATCACTAATAGCAACTGAACCTGTTGGATCAGCTCGCGTAGATTTCTCCAGTAATTGCTTCGTAATAGATAAATCCGTTTTCATATTCGAGATTATCTTCTCAAGCCCTTCAATTTTTTGCTTCAGCTCTTCGCTTGTTATTTCAGTCATAATGTAGTCCTTATTTATTCGGGAATTTCGGTGGTCGCAATAATGCCCAAACCATCACTAGTGGTAAGCCATTTATCATCTTTAGTTTTTAAAATATAAGCCGTATTACCAAAACGTATATCGAGATAAGTACCTGATGGATTAGCTAAGATCTCGAGTACTTTCTTTAGCTGATTTATGGTGAATTCAGAATTTGTCTGTGTGGCGATTAGACCAAGATTTGAGCTTGTCGATAACCACAATCCAGAACTCGTGGTTATCTTAGTTTCCGTTTTTTCAAGATTGGCAATATTAATAATAAGGTGCCGTGGTTTTGGAACTTTATATTCAATCACCACCCCTACACCTAACACTTGTTTAATCAAAAAGGTGTAAGAGTCATAAACACCGGCTTGGCCCATTGCGGTTAGAATAACTATGTAATTTTCGGCAAAAAAATCACGATTAAGGTTTGTCATAATTGGAAACGTACCATTGTCATAAAGCACGTATCCAAAAACTTTAGAGCCAATAACTTCTTTATTCATTTTGACCAATTCATTAATCATCGACTCTTGTTTAGCCGTTAACGTAATGCCATAAAATAGTTGGTCCATTTCATCATCTTTGAATAATTCACTCATGGCCTATTCCTATGTAAAGATAATGTTTGCAATATCGAGTGTCGGGATGAACTTGATGTTATATGGTGATTCGTAAGGTGAGGTTTCCCAAGTAGTACCATCATCCAATGAGTATTCAGTTATAATTTCCGAGGCATATGGTGCATCACGATTAATTTCAAAGTACTTCTCTGGTTCAACATCCATACCAATCCAATAAAACTCATTCCAATTAGCCATAAACTTACTTAATACATCTTCAGGTGTATCGGTTGCTGCGGTTGAATTTCTAGATACCTTCATAGTTATTTTGAAAATCATGTCTTGTTCTGTTTGGGCTACCCATCTATATGTTTCGATACCGCCCTCACTGAGTACAATCGATTGTTCAATATCACCAACCATATACGTACTCGCCACCACACACGTGCTTTCCATGTAAGCAGCTATTTGAAGATTAAGATCATCGTCAGGCGTATAATCAATAGCTACATGCATTTTTCCAGCATTCTCTTCCGTCATTTCTTGCACAGATGAACGCAAACCAAAATTTTCCCGTAACCCGGCAATCAGAGCATTTGGTGTTGTGGTTGGATTGGATATTTTAAGGTTGGTTGTTTGTATAAATTCCGACATTTGCAGAAACGTTTCGGCCATGATGTTATCGGCATACATATCAACCTGAACGGCTGGGTAATAAACCTTATACTCATCACTTGCTAGGAATGTGTTATAAGCTATGTTGTTATACTCAGCACTAGAATTAATAAAGGCGCTATAATAGCGCCCCATGTGTGTGTCAAAATCTTCGGGAATAGCCCCGAGCTCACTGTCCCATTTCATTAATTTATCCCATACATACTTTGCATTGATTGAGAGCCTTGGACACCAGCCAAGGTGTAATCCAGTTTTAAAGTGAACTCCTCGACAGAAACCGAGCTATTCAAAATGATAATCGCCTTTTTTACTGATTCTTCAATAATCCAGGTATTAAACGAGTCAGCACTAAAACTCACTCCGGCCATCTGCCAATATGAGAAATCAAACCCAATATTTTCTGCGTAATACAAGCTTGCCGCTTGAGTTTTAAATTCATTCTCAAACCGCGCAACACTTCGAGCTTTTCCTAAATATCCTGTTAATGAAGTCATAGTTACCTCAGTTTTAAATCTTCTAAATCTTGCTTGATAGATTCGAGTTCGGATTTTGCATCTGGTGCCAATACTTCAATGGTACCGACTGCCGGACCACCCGAACCACCAGTAACCTTTGTGACAACATTTTTACTCGCTATAGCAATAGCCTGCTCTGCAATGCCTATCGCCTTATCGACGATGAATTGTGCATCTAATTGGGTATTAGTAAGATAAATCGAAAACTCATCCCCCATCAGGAGGAAACCATCACTATCTTCTTGGCCAGCAGATACGTTGGTCACATCAGTAGGCTTTAAGGTTTCACCGTCAATATCAACTTCGAGTTGAGTATCACGTATTCGTGCATTAAGTAATTTCATAAAATCCAGCCATAAAAAAGCACCACTTAATTAGATACTAACGATCTAAGTAAGTGGTGCTTATCAAATTGATAAACTATCCCGTATTCCGTAATAATTTACACTGTAGTGATTTTTCCTACTGTCTTAAGTAAACCATCAAATATTTTATCTCGTACATCCTCATTAACTCCATCAGGCAAAGCATTAGCAACAGAATCAATAACCTCTCGTGTCATATCTGAAAACTCTTCCAAGAGGATGTTTAACTCACTAGTTCTAAACGATACCTCTTTTGCTGTATCACCAAAATGCCTAGGTTGAATTTTGGACCACTGTTTTTTTCTACCTTTAGTTGCCTTCAAACTCATCGCCATTTTCAAGTCGCGCTCATTAAGACCACGTCCACCAATTAAAGGATAAGCGGATAGAATGTCATATAACGGAGCTAGAGAATATTTCCCTCCGGCACCAATACTTAATGAAAAGTTTTTAGCATGACCATCGATAGCAGCAAGTAGCCAAAATAAAATTTGACTGCGCATAAAGGTTTTCCTATCTTCTGACTCAGAAGAGTAAGTCAACACCTTCATTATTTCTGCAATACCAATTCCACCATCACTTTCATACTTATTGGCAGGAGACAGGCCATAAACCTGGCAAAAATCTTCGTGCGGAAGCCTTAGAAAAAATTCTTTATTTGAAGCTAATTTTCGGTCAAATCTTTCTACTGCTAAAGCCTTCATTTCATTTGCAATGAGAATGTCACAGTTAGCGGTCGGAATACCAAATGCTTGTGATAACCTCATGCATATGAGTTCATTATCAACACTATTTGATAAATCTAAAGTATGGCTAGATGTTTGAATCTCACCAATCGGTAATTTGATGATATGAGTAGTCGGTGTTAAACCGTGTGGGATATACCACTTATCACCTTGCTTAAGTAATGCTGTTTTTTCCTGGGCACCCGCTATAGATATTCTGAAATCATCTTCTTCTTTTAACATACCTAGTGGCGCGTCATCTAAATAACCTTTAAGGATTTTAGATAAACCATTTTCATCAAGTTCTCTGGCTTCGATAACTTTATGATTAGGGACCGCCTCCGATTCAGAAATTAAAGTAACCGCCCCCACTGCATCGCGGCCAACTTTAGACAATAAATCAAAAGGCTGAGCAGTTTCTGCACCATAACGCGATACAATTCTTTCTCTAATTTTCTGGTTATCTGGTAACAAGTTATCAAAGAAGTTAATCACCTCATTACCAGTATAAGCATCACTTCTTAGCGGCATAGATAAAGATATTGGTCTCGTATTATCTGACTCAATCCACTGCTTATCATAAGTGAATGAGTGTGCACCATTACTAGCTTTGGTAAATAATCCAACTCTCTGACCGTTCATCAATACAATTAAATTACTCACCATTCATCACCAGTGTTAATACTGTTAGAACTAGTTTTTATTGACGTATGTTCTGAGATTAAATGCATATCTAACTTCATAGCGGCTAAAATTTTTAGTATTGTTTCAATTGAAGTTCTATCTGGGTTATTTTCAAATTCAGATATCGTGGCCTGACGCAACCCCACACGAGAGGCAACATCACTTTGTGAAAGCCCTTGCCGCTTTCTGCTATCTTTGACAAATGCAGCGAGTACTTTAGGTGTATTAATAATCATTGCAGACCTCACTATACGGATTTGCGTATAAACCCATTATTATACGCAAATCCGTATAAATCAAGAGTTATACTCAACTCCGTATAATTATACCTCATCAAAGAAAACCCCCTCCCTTAAAAGATCTGGTCGTCAATAACGACAATCTCAAATTAGAGCTTTCAGTAATTACATGTTTGATACCATTTTTTGACTATTCCAGGATGTGGCCAAGTGATTTTTGATACCAATCTTGCTTACTCGAGTAACCGGCCAAGTCGAAATTTGATACCAAAAACGAGAAAACCCACCGAGTGGTGAGTTTTAAATAAACTAAGGTTTAATTTGTGGTTCTTTATTTGGATGATAAATTCTTTCTGAATAGTTACTTTTATCAATAAAACCACACCCCTTTAAGACTCCAATATAAAAAGTTGTCATATATAAAGAAAGAACCAAAATCGATTTAACCATCTCGATACTAAAAACATCTTGGTTGGGTTTAAATGTAAATATTTTTCTTACCAATGAAGCTACGTCAGAGCTGCCAATAAAAAAGCTAATCAAACTAACCAAAACAAAAGCAAAACAATGCCTTTCAAACGCTCGCCCAGACTCTAACTCTTCAATTTTTTTAATTGCTACGTTGTAAGCAATAGAATTATCCTCATCAATAGCGAAATTTACCATTTGGCTAGTCGTTTTATAATCCCCCCTACGTCGAGTAAGTTCTTCATATTGATCAAACCTCAACCAATCAGGCAAGATTAAACCAATGATGGTAAGCGCATTCTTTAAAAAGCCAACAACGAAAGTCATAAATAAACTGAACATACAAAAGAATACAAGAACCTCTCCAACCTTCAGCTTTGAAGATACATACCCCCAATCTAACGAGAGTATGGACATACCTTTGTAATACACAAGGGTGCCATCCAGAAAAAACACAAATGTGGAAAATAGCACAAAGTGGCTAAACTTATCGGCTCTCCCCAAAAACAAACTAATTTGAGACATTACTTTTTCCATTCCATATAACTCCTAATAAAGTAGTATTTGAAGCTATTATGAAAATCACTCAAAAACAATCCCCCCTTTAAACACCCTGGTCGTCAAATCAAACTCCCCATCAATCGCTACAATCTTCAAATCACCAACAGGGTAATGAAGCTGTGGTAAGTGGTTTGCTTCATATCGAAACTGTGCTACAGCTTCAATAGCTCGAACCGGTAAGGCAACCATATCTTCAATTTTCATAACATCACCAGAATACACATTAAGCGTATAACCCACTTCTTCTAGAAAATCAGCCGCACATGAAATAGCTCTAGTTCTTGGCTGAACTACATCAAGAAAAGACTCACCTTCTATCATCTGTGCCGGTGCATTGTCATAACCAGAAAATGTATAGCCATTCGCTGTAATTTTCATTGGAGCTAAACCGGAAGCGTACCAGTGAGGTCTTTCCCAGTAATCGATAGAGAATAGATACCCTTCTTCAATTGTCGCTCTAACTCTCATTACGAATCCCCAAAAGGGCCTGACCACCAGAATACTTCTTAGTGGCGAAAGCCCCATTTGCTTTCACATAAATATCGCCATTTTCATAAACAGGCAAATAAGTATCACGGAACCAAAAAGCCATTTTAAAAGAATCTAAGCCAGAAACTTCAGGTGTATTAAGAACCATGATAGTGATATCGTCATCCGCAACCGTATATTCATTAATGATTTGTGGGATATTTCTCGATATAAAACCGGACACCAAGCCAACGTTATACCAAGTAAAATCTTCCTGAGATAAACCCATTACACTTAAAGAATTCATAAACATTCACGCCCGACGATTAAGTTATAGTGTTAACGGTTATATCCCAAATTTCTGCGGCCTTTTGGGAGAGAGTATGAAACCTGGTAAAGAATTGCTTATCGCCACGCTGTAACTCAATAGATATAACCTGCTCGTTTGAATCAGTTTTTGTCGCTTTGGTCATATTGAGCATAACCCCACCAATCACTACAAGCTCTGGACTAAAGAAGCAAACCCGAGGTAATGCGTCGTCTTGTGAAAATAGATAATTGGCCACCCCCATGATCGCATTAACAAAATCAGTACTACTGCTTTTCAATGTTATCGTAGCTGAATTAACGTTACCTTTTAAAACCGGGATCCCTTTCACCATATCCACGCTTTTCACTACACTCTGTTTGTAACCATCGGGGATCATGCCAATCAAATCTCCCACTAGAGGAACCGGAATGGGAGTGCCTTTACTCAAGTTCCGACTATTAGCGATAATATTCGACATATCCAATAAATCGTCTGGGGTCGGATTACCCATAGCATTTATGCGATAAAGATCTTCTTGTTCTTCTGAAGACAGCATTTCATCAAGATAAAATAAGAATATCGGCGGTGCTTTTTCTGAAATCATAATTACTCACTTAAGTGGACCAGTATCGCCGCGGTTTTTATTGTTCTCAGCCGCTTGTTCAGTTTGCTCTACGAGAGATTTTCTTTTGTATTCTTGGCTTCGATTAAAGTACTCCCACACCGATTCATTTTTTTTCGGCATGGGGGAGTTAGGATCATCATTAGTGAATGAAATTAGGCTTTTTGAAAACTTAGACCATGCTTCTGGATCAAGAGCTGAACCACCTCCTGCATTCCATAAATCAACAGCCTTTTTAACATCAGATTGCACAGCAGTAGATGTATTGGAGTTAACTACTGCTGAACCCGTATTAATTTCTGCTTTAGTTAAATCATCAGCAATAAGTTGCCCTTCAACTTTTATATGCAAATTTTTAAGATTGGCATTTATAACGCTATCTGTGGAGTTATCAGATGTCACAATATCTTCCGCATTATTCTGCTCAGCAACTCCTTTTATATGCTCCTCAAGTAAACTTGCATCATTGGCAAACATACTTTTCATTTGCTCTTCGGACATATTTAAGGATTTCTCAAGCCCCTTAACATCGATGTGCCTACCAGCCATATTATCGACAATATTTTGAAAATTTAATGCTTTCCCATGCTTCATCAAGTCTTGAATTGGCTTCATGAATTTAGAGGCTTTAAGTGCATCTTCATCGCCAAACACGTCATTCATACGTTGCGCGGCTTCTTCTGGCTTTAATTTAGAGGTGGAACCAATGAAATCTAGAAATGCCTTATCAATACCATTTTCATTGGCATCATTTCGAAACTTCTCCATTTCTGGCTTTTCCAATGCACCAACAAAGCCAGACATCAAACCACGAACATCTGAACGATCAAGCCCTGAAGCGACACCAGCAATATCTAATGCAGCGTATTTACCACGTCCAATTCCAAGAGCATCAGCTTCACTATTAATATCGCGGTTTTGTTCATAACGCTCCCTAGCGGTTTGCTTGGTCGCTTCTAAATCTTGAAAAACCTTAGTCGCAGCATCCGTAGCAATCTCTGTAGCTTTCATCACTACATTAGCAGCGATATTACCCACCATTGATGCAGCGGCCCCCTGAAGATGCTTTCCAAGCTTGCTAAAAGTAGACTGCCCTTTTCGCCCGATAGTATCCCAAGCATGATCAAACTCTGCCGTCATTTGCTGAGCAGAACGACGGGCGACGTCATCCATTTTTTGCATTTCTTGCCGCGCTTTATTTTCATCGATTCGTGGAGCAAGAATAAATTCAGAACTGGCCATTGTTGACTGCCTCTTTATGTCCTTTAATTTTTTGATGGGCTTTTTTAAGAATTAAGGCAATGAGCGTACTACCATCAATTTCGGGATTCTTCTCGATAATCTCGGCAGCAAACCCATCACCTGAAAATCGATATTCAGATAGTTCATCGATCTCTTGTTTACTTAAAAAAAAAGCCCTGCGTCTTTTTCAGAAGAGCACCGAAGTAATGATTCAATCACCATTTCACCGATTTCTTTTAATTCAAAGTTATCGATTGAGGAGGCATCAATCGACATACCGTGCTTGTTTTCATGAATAGCCAATAACGCCATCATGTCGGTAGTATCAATCCGAACCACAGTCATCAATTCGATAATGATTTGCCGTTTAGCTTCTATATCAGCTTGTTTGAAGTAAGCTTGGCATTCTTCTACTGTGGTGAATTTCAACTCTCTGAACGTTGCCGCACGATGAAGATGAAAAATAAAACCCACGTATGCCATATAAGCATTCCAAGCACGAGAACCTTTAAACTTAGTGATCATGATGCTACCGCCTTAAATTCATCTTTAAAGTTTTTAGGTGCCGTTTGAATAACCAGAGTTACATCCAAAGTCGACTCACTTTCGTTAGAGGTGCCATTACGAGGATCAGTTTTAATGATGCTTTGTTTAGTCGCCAATGTTCGGCCATTTTTCTTGCTGTACGACGTAAATTTAAAGCGACCTTCTGCCTCCCAAATTTTTGTATAAAGCTCTAAATGTTCTTTGCTCACATTTCGAAGCTTCACATTTAACTCAATTGGCTGAGTAAGTCCTGAAGAAACGACTTCACCATCACCATAACCTTGTGGATCACAAAACATCTGAACCACTTTTTGATTATTTCGGCCAAGTTCAATTACAGAGATGTAGTTATATTCAACATCTTCATAGTTAACCGTGGTTTCCATTTCACCAATAGTAAAAGCGCTCGTAGTCATTACTGAGCCTCCTTAACTTGAATTTGAGCTCGCCAGATTGGATCGGCAATTTTGATTTCAGCCTCACCATCAACAAAATACATCTCATCACTTTTCAAAATGCTGATGTAATTGTTCTTATCAGCATCAAGATAGAAGTACGGATAGCCTTCATATTTTTCGATAACCGCCATTGCAGCTTCTTCGATATTGATCCGCTGTACAGCTGTATCATTAGGCTCATTCACTTGAATATAAGAAGTAATTGCTTCTTGGGTTTCTAACTGAATTAGCTTATTAAGATACGTTTTTGTAATGGCTTCACCGGCACAACCAAAGAACCCAAGTGTTGGCCCATCTGTTCCATCAAGATAGAAAGAAACTCGTTTATCAAATAGTGAACCAGCTTCACCTAATTCTGAAATCGTACTTGCTGGGTTATCCCCATCTAGCACGTAATATTGATTATTTCGCCAGTAGACTTGTGTTAAGAAGTAACCGAATTGCTCATAGGCTCCAGCATAGGAATCATTAGAATCATAAAAAGCAGCATCTGTCTGACTAAGTTCTTCTGCTTTCGTTGAATCACTTGTTGCATAGACTGTGACACCTTTGAAGTCAGCAAAGTTAATCGCTTCTGCATCCTCCAAATCAATATCTTTGGAATGGCATAATGTGAAGTAATTAGTTGGGTCGAATTTAATCGCGGTTTCATCCGCAGGATCTACTTCATCAGATTTAATAAGCAAATAAACCGTATTCAGGCCACCCACCATAAAAAATGGCACTTCTGAATTATCGGTATAATTCTCAAAGCTCGTTTCTTCATAAATTGGAATGACTTTATAGTCACTCGGATCAGTAAAAGTGACTTCATCGAGCACTTCTTTTGATTTGGCTTGTTGCGATTTTGTATTTTTAACTTCTAATAATTCTGACTTAGGGACTTCAGCGCTATTTTGTGAAAGCTTTTTACTTTTTGTCGCTGTTACCGTTAAAGATGAAGATTCGGCAATACTAGTATCATCATCGGTATAGGTTACTTGGGCTGTTCCTGCAGCTACTGCAGTTAAAACGCCATCACTATCAATCGTGGCGATAGTTTCATCATCAACAGACCAGGAACCAGAAGTTGGTAATACCGCACCATCTGGAACTGGAGTAGATATTGAGGCTTGAGCCGTACTTCCAATAACTTGACTTGTTGGGTCAATATCAACAGTGAACCCAGTAAGGTCAGGTGGTGGAGGTGTATAATTACCCTTAACAAGCACTAAGCAATTACTTAAAAAACTGTAATCTACTTTGCTCGCAGACTGTGCTTCCTTGATAGAAACTGCATAGTCAAAAACTAATGTATTACTCATAGTTTACCCACTTAAAATGTTTGATTTTTTCTCGTGTTTTGTCGTGCTCAATTTCACACGCAAAGTAAAAATCTTTAGAAACCGATAAAATGCCCTGAGTACGCCAATCACTTTCAGCTTCCATGCTCACAGCAGAAAGAGACTTAGTACCAGAACTGCGTTTTATGTACTTATCGAATTTACTACCCAACACACCAAAGACCGGTTTATCTCGACCCGTCGCATCAAGTGATAAACGAATCGTGCCAAAAAAGCGGATATGGGATTCAGAGAAATATTGTTCGCGTACATTCAGATATTCGACATACACAACGCTCGCACCCTCATGCATTTCTCCAGCCCAATCAACCGCTTTCATGCCGAAAATATTCATAATTTCTTTATGAAGTTCTTTTCTAAACATATTGAGCCTTTATCGAATTAAAAAACGCGCCGGTATCAACCATCGGCCAATCAAAGTGTTTACCACTAATCGTAGCGTGTGCATTGCTGCCAAAGTCTTTACGCATAATTGGGTTTCTGATTAATGCCCTTGCAGCACTTTCGATTCTTCTGATTTGTTCTGGGGATTGATTGCCGGCATCAAACAGCTTCACCAACTCATTCGTCACTCGGATCACATCTTGGTTAGCAAAGTGATATTCCGCCTTTGAGAACACGCCGTATCGAGTATCAAGATATTCAGCTAACTTGGTTAGTTTAAGGTTAGTTTTCCCCTTGCTCCCTCTCATTACCCTTGATGCTTGTTTACCTTGAAAGGACTTTAACGGTTCATCATGATCTGCTCGTTTAACCACTTTGTTTTTATCCAAAATGCCAATACGAATATGGTGTTGGTTAAAGGATTCCACCTCTTTTTCTAAATCGGTGTAATCAATATCAATATCCATTGTGAACATCAGGAAAGCCCTCCACCAATGACCAGTATTCGAGCTGGCTTAATGACCGGTTGTTTATCCGATAACGAGCAATCATTCGCATCAGCTAACATACGTAATCGGCTTAATGTGTATTTCAAATTGCTATCTTTAGATACACGCTCAAGTAATACGTTTTGAGCAAGCTTGTAACAATCACAATCCGACTCTGGCGTAACTCCAAGCGCATTAGCAAAATCAATTTCATCTTGTGTCATGCTATCGGAATCGGATTGTCGCAATATCAAATCCGTTTTGTTTTGCGCATCTTCTGAGATCATAAATCCCCCATAAAAGACAAAGGGAGCACAAGGCTCCCAATTCGATTATTTACTTTTTAGTTCGTTGCGCTGTCTTAATTGCTCGTGAGGTGGGAGTGGATACCATTTGATAAACGTATGCGCCCTTCGCTTCAATTTCGTTTGAAGCTGATTCATAGGTAAAGAGCGTTTTCATGTGCATTCCATGATCACCTTCTTCTTTGCTATAAATACCCGGCAATGAAGCATGGTGATTCGTAATCGCAGGACGATACGTCAGTGAAATATGCTGACCTGCTTGAAGGTGCATTGGCACTTCTTTCAATACCATTCCACTATAAGCAGATTGAATTTCATTGCGGCCTGTCGTGATAGATGAGCCACTAATAGCAATAGGCTTACGAATCAATGCAGCAACATCGCTTGAATAGCTCATTGTGATATTAGGGTAATCCGCTTCGGTAATGCCCAAAATGCCCATTTCTTGATAAAGCGATTCAATAATCGTAAATACATCAGTAATAGATGAAATTTCAAATACCGTTGAATCTAATTGAATAGATTTTTCGTTATTGAACATTCCAGCATTACCGTACTTACCATGAAAATGCTCATAGTCGTATTGCATTAGCATACGGTTCAGAATACCGGCATTAATATTTACGTCGCTGACATCTTGTAGATTTGAAAGCGAAAATTCGATATGTGAAGGTTGACGATGGTAACCAAATTCCACTGATTTAGCATGCGCTTGCGCTAGCTCAGTAGTTGCCGGAGTCAAAGCTTCTGCAAACTTTTGCTCAGGAAAGTCGCCACTAACATCATATCCAATATGGATAACCGAACCTTGTCGTAACTTACCGTCTGAATAGTTTTGCTCATTAGCAGCCAGACCAGCGGTGTAAGGTGTATAAGTAATCTTATTACTGCCCATTACTTGAGTGTTATATTTACGCTCAACTTTTGATTTGCAGACTAAATTAGTACGCATTAGATATTCCTCGTTATTCTGGTATCAAAAAAGGGCTTACCGGTTATCCAGGTTAAGCCCTTTTGGTATCAAGTATTGTTTGGCCACATTCTGCAGATTGTGACTTTTGGTATCATTTATTTTTTGGCAGTACTTGGTTTGATAGATGCCAATTGTGGATCTTGTGTACTCGTAGTTAATGTAATGGCACCACCATACAAGTTAACTAATGCGCAACCGTGAATTACCTCACCAACCCCATCAAGCCCATTAACGCCAATATCGGCAACTTCACCGTTAATAGTAGTTGAACCGTCCATTCCGGCAGGTACAAGCTCACCGGTAGTGTTATCAACTGCAAAGCCTTCACCTACAACTAAAATCGCATCTTCTTTAACACGTAAACAAACCGCTTCACCAGTTTTGATTACACCAGTTGTTTTAGTCACTTGGTCAATATCACTTACCGAGAAACCGGCAAAAGCAGAACCATCAAATAATTTAACAATCGGATGGCCCGAGTTAGCATCAGAAACAGAAACCGCAACACCAGCAGTTAAAGCGTCAACAAATTGACGCGGTAAAACCACATCACTATTTCCACGAGAACGTGGAGAACCTAAAGGAAATTCACGAGACATTTTCTCACCTATCTAAAATTTAAAATTAAAAAAAGCGACAATAGTCGCCTGGATTATTAAGCCGTAGCTTGTTGCTGCGATACTTGTTGGCCGGTTTTAAAACGAGCCTCATAATTAGCGATTACTTCTTCCCCCTTACCAATCTGAGGAGCACCATTACCACTATCTTCTAGTTTATTTTTGTTAAAAACAGCGCGATTAATGATTGGCCAAGCAATGCCACGATCAATCTCATGAGACTTAAGGCCATCTTTTAAAATATGCTCTTTAACCATCATTCGGTCTTTTTCTTCTAACAGGTCGAGCATTGATTCATTTTTAAAAAACGCTTTTGAGGTTGCAGCTGCTAAACCTTGTGCTCGCTCAATATCATCTTTAGCCCATTTATCTATATCTTCTTTTACTTCTTGTGGATCAAACCAATCAGGGAGCATGTCACTATTATCTTCAATGAACTTATCCCAACTCATCACATACTTAATGGCATCGGACATTTCCGCAGTAGAGGTCGCTTCATCACCTTTCTTCTTCGCTTTATTTTGCATTCGAGAAAGCACGTCATCTTCTTGATTATCATTACTACCAGAACTAGTGCCCTTTAGTAATTCCGCCAACTGTTCTAAATCAGTTTTTTCTTGTTTCTGCACATTTAGCGCTTCCAACAACTTACCAATATCAGTATTTTGATTTTGAGGCTGTTGCTGCTGGTTACCGAGTAATTGCATTAATTGTTGAATACCACCGTTTTGGTTTTGCTGTGGTTGTTGATTACCCGTAAGCACTTGTAGTAATTGTGGATTAAGCGCATTTGATTGCTGGCCTGTAACACCACTTAGAGCGGCAATAAGCTGCTGGGCAGGATCTTGTTGTTGGTTGCCGCCCAATAGAGCCATAAGTGGGTTTTGTTGTGTGTTTTGGTTGCCTGCCATTTGTTGCAGTAAAAGCATTAATAATGGATTCATGATTTACCTCGATTGATTTTATTGATAATTGGTTGGGCATATTGCTGCCCACTTATAAGCTTCATTCCACATTGACAGTTGTACTCAACCCCAAGCCCTAATTTTTCGGCCTGTTTAATTGTCATACGTTGTCCATAATGAAGTGCGTGAGTAGCTCGTTCTTCTTCAGCTGAAGACGGTTGCCATTCGATAATGATTTCATCGGCATACTCAGAGGTTGCTAGTGTTTTTGTTATCTCACTACTTAGTGTGCCGACCATGGTATTTTTTACGTTGGCTGCAAAATCGATATTTTCCTTATTTTTCGATTTCTCTAACCGTTTAATCGTCATATAAGCGTTAGATTTTGCCTCGGTAAGAATTGAATATTTGTTGATGAGCTTTAATTGCTCTCGTTGCATTCCTCCTTGTTCGTTATAGATACGATCAAAATCGATATTGAACCAATCCAATAGCTTTTCTGACATCGAGTATGGATAGATATACATAAAGCCTCACTTAGTCAGTCACCCCCAAATCAGCCAATGGCATAATTGAATCCATGATTTTTCGTTTTTCTTCGTTGCTATACAGTGACGTCATTTCAAGCGAATTCATAAATGCGGATAATTCTGTTAACTGTTCAGTATCAGGCTTAATTTCAAAATCAGCACCGAATACAGATTCAAGAACGCCCCGCAGTATTTGGTTAAAATCAAAAATAGAGGCTTGCCTATTTTGCTTTCTATCGCCTTCACCACTTGTGCTCAATCCACCAGCCAATTGACCATTAACAAACGACATTGGTCGGCCAGTTGCATTACAGATAAGTGAGTAAGCGTATTCCAACTGTTCCTTAGTCGGCTTCATATCGACGGTAGGCATTTTTATGTCGGATTCAGAATCTAAATAAGCTCCCTTGCCTTCTTTCAATGCAAGATTGATTTGCTTTACTTGAGTCTCTACAGCAAGCAGAACCTCTTTATCAGAAATTAAATCACTTAAATCCTTCACCTTAAGAACGACAGAACCACCAATACGAATTAACTTAGCTGCACTGACAATCGCATCAAAAACCATACCGAAATAAGCTTCGAGCAATTCCGTTTTATGAAACTCTTCAAAATCTAGAGTCACCAAGTCCAATTGATTTTCTTTCTGTAAATCTGTTGAGTTGGTTTTCTCTTCAAAATAAAAGGCGTTGGTTCTTCCCTTGAAAGCGCGTTTTCTTAATACAATCTTTTGCTCATCAGCCATCGCTTCAACAATGTAGTGCATCAATCCTCGAAGTAATTTGGGGGAATGTGTGTCATACACGGTTTTAGAAAAATCAGAACTACCAATTTCATCCGGTATAGAAACAATATCGAGAGTCGTATACATGATCCGAGAATAAAGCTCGCGAATAGCGATTTCGATGTAACGGGTTCTTGCTAATGCAAATGGGTCAAACTCCGTTATGACCGGAAGGTTTTCAGGAGACTTAGCTCGAATGAAGTTGTAATAAACCTCAAAGTTAGATTTTTTATCTGGTGGCGATTCAGGGCTACCAGCTTTATTGTCTGGGTCATCATACAAGCCCATTAGTGCCGTCCTCTTATTTTGATTTTGTCAGAAACAATATGCCCCCTCACTGCTGCATTAGTCAGTGAATCTGGTGCATCATCATATTCTGCGTCTTTATTGAATTTCTTATTTTGAGTTAGCCATTCTTGATTCGACCAATTACCCACAAAGCGCAATCGCATTAGTGATAAAAATGCTCCGACACGAAATATCCGATCGTGTTTATTACCTAATGTTGTTCTAGGAATTGCATCTATTCCTCTTACAGCAAAATAATCTTGAGGCGCAGTTCCGACACCGTTGTCCTCGTAGTAAAACTCAGTAACTGGAAATGAATTTATCTTTTCTGCAATTTGGTCAATTGCCCCATTCCATGAATGATGGAAACAAAAGCCCCATGCGAATACATAACCACGTACCTGAGCCATAAAGGTTAAGGCAGTAAAGTCACCACCTTTAAATGATGGGTCCAAGAACGCAACACATGACGGAGGCTCGTCTCCTTCTTCTGCCATAACCACAGGAGTATCAGCGAATGGATAACCGGATATTTTCGGAGACGGTTTACCTAGCCACACATGCGGGTAAGTAATCTCACCTTTTTCATTTTCGGCCTGTTCAAGCAGTTGCGGATCTTGATACCGCTTCGGCAAATCAAAAATATTGATATGCTTGATGACTGTACGCTCACCAAAAGCACGTACTTTGGTTATTACCGGATCTTCTGCAAAGTTAGGGTTCATTGCAAAGAAGAAACGCGCTTCGGTTAAATCAACATCCTCAGCACCAAAAGCTAATCTTAATAAGCGTTCATATTCAGGCGTAAACGAAACATTGCCTGAACGGTTAACGGTAGGGAAAAGCACATCGAGAGATTCTTGGGAAGCATCCTGGGCCTCGTCCATGAAAATCATTCTAACTTTGTGCTTACCCTTGATTTTGTTTACTTGGCTAAAGGCTGTTTTGCCACCTGTGGCCCTTAAACCTGTAAACGCAAATTCAACATTAGTAAGTTTGTTGATCACCTTGTTATTGGTGATTTTGAAATACTGCTCTAGTCCGGCTTGTTTGATTAAATCGGTAACCACCGAGTAAACCGAATCTTCAATCGAGTTTTGGATTTCACGCAAAACAAGAAAAAGTGAATCCCGGTATTTTTCCTCGAACGACTGCTCAAGCATGTAACAGATAATCGCAAAGGTTTTACCTGAACCACGGCCACCTTTTAAGAGAATGTATTTAGCGGCTTCATCACCAAATATCTTTCGATAAATAGGCGGTATGCTGAATTTCTCTTTTGTCTCTAAAAGCATCTTCTTAGAAAACGCTTTTATCATTTTGCGTAAATGCAGAGCTTCTTTTTTACTATTCCGCCTTTCTAGTTTTTCAATCAGGGATTCAACATCAACCTTGCCAAGCATATCGATGACTTCATTAGGTGTTATCTTCTGAGTCATCGTTAACCTCTACATCCATAAATGCCTTAAGTGTATCCCCGAGGTCTTGTGCGATATCGTGAACAGTCAGATCATCTAAATCATCATTTTTGTCATTATTGAGTTTTTCATAATTAAAGGTTCCTGCTTCATGGGCCTTGAGCATGAACTTAAAATGACCGGGGTTTTCTTTTCTTGTCGTTATTGTGGTTTTAACGCCTTTCTTCTCGATAACCTGCATTTCTTTGAAACCGTACATCATGGCTTCATGTGCTTTTTCTTTATAAAGGTCAAAACGAAAATCCATAGCTTGGTTATGTTGTTTTGCAAACTTGTCATCATCTCGTTTGTAAAGCATAACTGCTGGATAAGAGTAACCAGCTATCTCGGCAGCTTTCTTTATCGTTGCTCCCTCACGAATTGCATCAAAATAAGCCTCGTCCCTTTTCTTGCTCCTTTTTGAAGGTCTCCCAGCCATACAACACCAACAGGTATGTGAAAAACGACATACCCCCTCATACCTGTTATAAAAATTATAAAAATACGGAAATAAAAAAGCCCTAGAGGCATACACCTAAAGGGCTAATCAGTAGTTTAACTAGTCATTGGAACTACTTTATTTTTGCTAATTCCATCTGTTTGCGCTCAAGTTTCACTTTAAAATGCTCTAATGAATCCTTCAAAGGTAATTCATCAAAACCATTAGCTTTCGAGAAAAAGCGAACTATTGAATATTTACTGTATTTCGTGAGATTTCGATTTTTTGCTATATCCTTAGATATCGATTCTATTGCCATTTCTAAACCAGCAATTTCTAGCCTTAGAATTTTTTCTTTTTCAGTTTTAGTGACTGTCATAAATTCGCCTTTAAAAACACATAGAAAGGTACAACTCTATTACTCCTTTCTATAGGCTTTTTGTTAATTCTCAGCTTCTTCCTCATCCATGTGTATTTCAACATCACCACAGGCTTG
Source organism: Vibrio algivorus (assembly GCF_002218005.2). Taxonomy (GTDB): domain Bacteria; phylum Pseudomonadota; class Gammaproteobacteria; order Enterobacterales; family Vibrionaceae; genus Vibrio; species Vibrio algivorus. The sequence goes on along the minus strand of NZ_AP018679.1, from coordinate 431,884 downwards.
TGCGGCTTTCTTTCCATCCCCTTTAACGAACACCAATATGTTTTGATGTGTTTTACCTAGTTTGCGACTTTGTGAGAATTGCTTACCCACTCTAATAGGTAATGAACCCACTACGTTAACGAGTATCGCTTCATTGTAATAGTTGAACCCGGCATCGATAAAAGCCGAAATAGTGTCAGAAACAAAATTACGATAATTGCCTTTTTTATCCCTAACTTCACCCACTACAAAAACAGCAAACCGGTTATCTTTCAGCATTCGAAAACATGCTTTAATGATTTGCCGATAAGCATCAATGAAACTGTGATAATCCATATTGGATAAATCCCTCACATCATCACTGTATTTCTCTAAATCCGCATAAGGTGGGCAAGAGAAAATCATATCTGCTTTGGTCTTTATGAGGCTTTCTATTTCAACACTATCACCTATGGTCCATTGAGGCTTAGGCTCTATACAAATATCTTCTGCTTGGAGCCGGTTAGCTTCAACTTGTTCAGCTCTTAAATCATTCCCTGAATATGAGCGGTTAACTCGTGAAGCAACTACGCCACGAACAGAGCCTCCCGCAAATGGATCGACAATATGGCCACCCTGAGGACAAAACCATTCATAGCAAATTTCAGCGAGGACTGGATCGAATATGCTCGTCGTCGCTAACTTAGAAAGAGTACAGTGTTCATTTTTGTATTCGTCTATAGTTAATTTCCGACCTAGCTTTTTCTCTATTTGATTTTTTTCTGTATATTGATTGGTAGTTAAAGAGGTAATGCTTAATTTATCATCTCGTCCTAATTCACTTTGAATGCCTAATTCAATCCACGCTCGTTTTCTATCCTGCCACCAGCCAATTCTAGAGTTAAATACACTAAAAGGAGATATTAAGAATCGCTCTGTTAATGAGCCGACCCTCCCATTACTTTCGGTTTCATCCTGTTCAGGTGAATCCATAAATGATAGAAAGTCTTCATCAAAACCGAGTAAATCAATATCGAAATCGGCTTCTTGTAAAAACTCAATTTCCATCGCTAGCAGTTCTTCATCCCAGCCAGCATTTAAAGCAAGTTGGTTATCAGCTAAAACGTACGCTTTCTTTTGTACCGGAGTTAACCCTTTTAGGATATAAACCGGTACCGTCTCGATATTAAGTAGTTCCGCAGCCAGTAAACGACCATGGCCTGCAATAATGCCATTTTCTTCATCTATTAAAATCGGGTTAGTAAAACCAAATTCCTGTATTGATGAAGCGATTTGCTTTACCTGTACATCTGAATGCGTTCTCGCATTGTTGATATATGGGATCAAATCTGAAACTTTTCTATTATCAAACTGGTGGCTCTTTTCCATCTTGCACCTCATTCAGCATGTTTCACTGGATTTAGAAATACAACACTCGGGAAAACCGAGACTACCTAGTTGCAATACTTATATAAAATTCTAAAAACTCGAATATCGATACCGAATTCTTAGAATTTTATAAAAACAAAACCCACTACAGTTATCCGGCCGTAGTGGGCTAATTTTACTTTTCAACGTTTTCTTGTTTTTGCTCTTTGGGTTTATCTGATTCGATAGAGCATGTGTGATCGCCAAAAATAGAATAATTACCAATTCCCTTTTTGCATGTATCTCCATTATTTGAGTTTTGTTCAACGTGATAGTTGGTACAAGCAGCAATACCGAAAGAAGCTAAAGCCCAAACGAGACAAAAGTAAAAATATTGCTTAATCACTCTCACTCCCCTTCGGCTGTATCAGTTCTCCATCCTTGTAACAAACAGAAGATGCACTAAACACACCATCATTAACCGATACGCTGTTATCGCATCGGTCTGCATCTCCCATAATAGAACCACTATCAATTTTGGCATTCGTAACCGTGCAAGCTGTTAATGGTGCAATACACACCGCAATAAGTAGTAACTTTGATTTATTCATTATGCTTTTCCTATAACTAAAATGGCGGGCTTGTTGTCGAGCAATTCCTTTAACTTATCGAATGCTTTTTGACTGCTGACAACAGCCCATTGATTATTTACAACACCAAAAGATTCACCTGGAGCAATACAGCCTTTTAATTCGCTTGGTGTGTTGGCGACATGTATTTCACAAAGAGAGCGAGTGCCACCTTCTTCTGGGGTTTTAGTTACACCCAATTGAGGAGCGCTAAGAATGTAAACATCACCGTGACTAGGACTATCAAAAGGAGAAATGACATAAACTCCTTCTTTAACGCATGAAGCGCCAACCTCGTTATTGTTCCAAGGTTGCTCTACGGTGTTACATATCAAATTACCCTGTACGTCATACCAGTCTGAAAACGTACCGAACCCAAAGTATCGGCGTTTAAGGTGATATACTGGCAATTCAGGCATATTGGCCATCAAGCCATTGCGTGTGATGTTCAGTAATTCCGCAGCTAACTTACCGTTGCTCTTTGATGATCGCTTTATGGCAAAAATATAAATAACTACGATGACAACTAATGAACTGAGTGCGACTGTAGCGACAAACCACAGCTTTACTTCATCCATAGAACCTCCATTAATAAGTAAGTGATACCATTTCTAGGCAGCTCCAGGGCGTGGCCAAATGACTTTTGATACCAAAACCACGAACCTGCAGTTACCGGTAAGGCAAAATTTGATACCAAATTGATATTTTTCAGGCACAAAAAAGCCGACTCATATTGGCCGGCTGTTAATTGAAAAGGATTAATTGTGAGTCAGCCTTTAACTGCTCTATTTGATTGTTTATCTCTCGCTTTATGTCCTTCCATCGATTGAGAGTTGTACCCGCTTTACTAGCTTTATTGTTCTCTTCTTCAAACACTGCGGATAACTGATTGATCATCCCTATATATGATTTTTGCTGATTGGTGACTTCATCGAAAGTCCGAATAACTTGAAGATGAAATTTAGGGCTAATCCACATTGTGTAGTAATAAACCAAGTCTTTGCATACCCACACACCTGGATAAGACCCGCCTTTATTTACTTTATAAGCTAACACCACGTCTGGTGTTAGCTTAATCTCTTGAATTAACTCTTTTGTCAGCTCCACCACTTGCCTTATGCAAATCATTCAATGAAAACAGGCCATCAACAACTCGAACTTCAGTATTTAAAATGGTTAATTTAGTTATCAGAATTTCCTTAAAAAATTAGCTTACGCTTCCCCTAGAAATTGCCGTCGAGCTAGCCCCAATGCATGGCATCGGCATTCTAACGTAAGCTAATTTCTTAAAGAGGCTCTTTATAAACCGAGGGGATCGGCAAATTACAGACATAAAAAAACCGCCAACAAAGGCGGTTCATTCTGTCAATGTTCACATCAGTGTGATGCGAAATTTCTATACTGGCATAATAGTGCGAAAAATTCGGACCGGAAAGGTTTTAATTTTCATTAGAGATAAAAATGCCGATTTGGACATACAAACCGGCCGCATGGGAAGCGCCAGACAAAAATTGCAACATTATCAATAGCTTACCAAAAACCTCAATTACTTGATTTTAAATTGGCCTTTAAGCGTTCCAATAAAACTTTTTTTTGTTCAGTTGATTTAGAGTTTTTTACATTACGCTTTAAAGTATTCATAATTCAACCTCATTGTTATCTACAGAGCTAACTATATTAGCTATAATGGCACCCAGATCATCAGAAAGCAAGGCCTTCATTGGCATATTCGATTTTGAAAATCTAACTAATGTATCTTTATCGCAACTTTCAACAATGTACGATATATCTTCGACTAAATTCAAATGATCACAAATTATAGCAAATCCCAAAGTTGCCCAATCATCTCCATCTTCTACTGCCTGCTGTAATTCAAATATAAGTCTATCTTTATAGGTTTGCTTTGCTTGAAATTGTTCTGAATCACCTTTTGAGAGTATATCAATAAGGGCTCTATTTAATATTGTATAGCGCTTAAAATCAGAACCATCAATAGTCTGGAGCATATCCAACAGAGAAGATGCTTCATCATACATCTCCTCTGTAATTAAATCGACAACAGAGCTTAATACTGGAGAGAAGTCTCGAGGATTACATGTGCACTGATTGGCAGTGCTAAGTAAAGTTGGAAAACTTTCGTAGTTTTTACTCTTAGTCATAGCTGAAACAGCTATATATACTGAGACTAAAGACTTATTCTCTTTGATCGCTTCGATTGAATATGAAATGGCATCTTCGTACTGCTCATCATCATACTTTTTTTGAGCAAGAAGCAGATTAGGGATAGGCATCAATGGCCTTCCATTTGACTCTTTTAAAAGTCTAACAAATTCTTTCATTGAATCCTGTAACGAATCATCTTCTAGCTGAGAGAATGCTTCATTTAATTTCCCTAAAATAGAATCATCTAAGGCTGTAATGGTATCAGACAATTTTTTCCTAATGTTAGTTGCATGCCCTATATCGTCAATCTGACTCATTAACTCGCCATAATTATGTCTAATTATTTCCTGACCTCGATTTAATTTTTTGGGTGTAGAATCGTCACTATCATCCGTAGGTTCATTCTTTTTAAACGTGTGATTAAGTTTCTTAACTAGCGCTGTATACGGATCTGCAACTTCTTGCTGTAATTCACATTCTAAAGCTTCATGGACCTCAGCAAAAAATTCATCAAAGCCATCAATCTCGACTAAATGAAAGTTAGGGAATCGAGTAAGAGCTTTTAGTTGTTCAGATAATGAATCAAAGTTTGTATTTTTTCGTACACACCAATAAACACCATGAGGAAAGTGTTCACCTGTAAATAATAAAGTATTGAGAGTATCCATTACAGAACGGTCATTACCAGCGTAACCCAATACTATCATTCCGAATTCCGTCGCGTATTGTTTAAATTTTTCTCTCATATTGCTTTCAAGCGACTCTAACTCTCTGACTGTATTCTTAATATTATCAAATAAGAAATCACCATGTAACTTAATGATTTTAGGTCGCTCAGATGTCAATCTAACGCTATTAATACTTGAATCATGAGCGCAAACTATCGGTCGAAGGCTATCAGAAAATGTATAACAAGCTTCGTTTACTAAATCATCAAAATTTGTAGTAAATATTGTATTGAAATTCTTTTTCTTTAGTAGATTAACTAAATATATATAACCCCATGATGGCTTAGCATCCACTATGCAACTTTCAACAAACTCTCGCCGTTGGCTCGGCTGATCATAAAGTGTTTCGAATAAAATTGAATACTCTTGAGGTTTGTCATACCAATACTGTTTTTTTATTGGTTCTTTATCTTGATCTTCATAAGAGTACATATTGTTATATGTATTTCTCCAATCCATTATCAAATCCCGAGCAGGCTTCACATTACTAGTTACGCTCGCACCAGCACCAAGAAATAACGTAAAATTGGGATGATGAGAGGCTGTTGTTTTTAGAATGTTAATTAGGTGTTGTTGAGGTTTGAAGGTTGAATCTTTCATGTCACGCTGCTCTATTTATCAATTAAGATTAAAATATATTCTTTTCAAAAGCTTAAGTCATCTACTTTCCTATGCAATTTCATTTTAATAACTTTCCAATGTACAGTGGATAACCTAAGTGAATCCATATTATTTTTTAGCCCTATATTTCAATCTTAGGTTTGAGATTACTGCTATACTTATTAACTTTGATAAAATCATAATGGCTCCTATGAAGTTACCATACTCCAACCTCCTGGATGGCGCAGTCATAATTTAGTTATTGACGCCATACTAGTTTGTATGCGTAACTCTCGCCGCCTACTCGCTAAGTATTGATTCGATTTTAGCTAATAACTTCTTCTTTAGCTGAACATAGTCATCGTAAAATTCTTTAAGTTTGTTGCCATCGATCTTTACTGTGTCTGTTTTATTATCTTTCCACTCAAGGCGTTCGATAGCTTTACTAACATGGCTGATCGCACTTGCTTCTTTTGAAGGAGAAGCGGTAACCCTATTGAAGAACGCTTTTTCACTTTCCATTAAAGTTCTCTTTATATTGATTTCATAGGTAAGAATCACTACAACCTGATGTTTGATAGCTATTTACGCATAGACATAATGACTACTCCACCAGCATTTTTTCTCTCTACTTAACAGTGAGAGTCATACTCGTTACGCAACCATATTCGCTATACATAAATAATAACCAACAGGAAATGCTATACAAGCAGCCATAAAATGGAAAGCAATAAAGCGTCCTCCTAAACCCAATATAATTGTTATGACTGCCCCAATAATTTGGATTATCCAAGAGATTAATCCGTACTTCCAATCCAGAGAATAAGTGATATATAAAGCCGGTAAAAAGGCACATGGGATCGATGCAAACATGAACCATGCAGCTAACTTACTTTTGATTATTAGCGGTGTACATACCCCGCGAGGATCAATAAGATCTCGTCGTAACGCTTCCACCATAACGTTGCCTGCATACACCATTAGTGCAACAGAAAGCAGGCTCGTATTTGTAAACAGCTCCGACATTGCAACTCTCCTTAACATAAAAATGAGCTTACCAATCTTTAAGGGTAAGGTGCCACATTCATTTATTATGAATAATTACACATGACTCGAACGACCAAATATCACCATAAAAACGACAAATATAATCGTTAGAAAAAAAATCATAACCACCAACAAACTGCCTTGTAAGCATAACGGTAGCTGCATGTGCTTCATTAAGTGATAAAGCATAAAGCCAAACCAAATAAGACAAGTAAAATCACTTAAAGCTATTGTAACTTTACTTACAGAGAACTGCCTTGAAGAGAGCCAAATACCTTTCGGCTGTTGGCGTGCACGATATTTAAACAATTCACCTGTGATATCGTCTTCTATGTTAGCGACAATTGATTCCCAGTTTTCTTGCCAGTATTTGCTACCACGGTTAACTAGACTCCAAGCAATAGAGCAAACAAAACCGAAGCAAGCGAGTACAAAGGCGAGAGCTGGATTATTTTTTATTACGGTAGCATAGCCGACAAACGCCGATGCAATAAATCCCCAGAAAAATACTGACCGTTTCCAGAATAGTTCGATTTCAAAGTTACGTGTAGCTAAAGCAACATCATATTCTTTAAGTTTCATCTTTTTTTTAGACACTAGAGCCTCCATTACTTATAAATACAATAGCTTAATTTCGGTACGAAGCCTCTCTGGTTAGATATGCTTAAGGTGTGATAACTGTCTAGAGGTCTTAGTTGGAATGAATTCAATCACATCATAATCAGCAATTTCATTTATTTGAAATGGGTCTTCAGATAAGATCTCATCAAGGGTTTCACGGCTTTCAACATCAGCCAGAATCACGCCCCCCGTCCTAGGCACTTTACGCCCAGAAGCTAAAAAATTTCCCAAAGCATAATGGCGGTCTAAATATTCAATATGGGCATCTAAGTGTTTTTCTATTTCTGTTAGTTCAACTTTATATGTTAAAGATACTACGAACATCTCTCTATCCTTGCTATTTGGACTATAGTCTTATGCTAGCTAATTACTTAACATATTTCTCATAAACTTCAGCCATTTCAACTCCAACCTTTACAGCATAGTCAATGTGACAGTTATAACACTCTGTAGCTCCAACCCTTCGACCAGGCTTCAGTAAGTCATCCCACATGATTTTTGGAAGCAAATAACCTTGCTTTGTTAATTTAACGTTTATCATACTCTCCAATGCCAATGCACCTTCGTTAGAATCTACGTGAAGTGTTACTTTTTGTTCCCAGTCAGTTATTCCTGCATAACCATAATCATTCAATTTTGGTGCACGTTTTAGATTGTTTGATTTACCAACCTTCACCATGTACTCATCACTACGACTACATAAGATATATACATGATAATAATTGTTATATTTTCTTTTCATAATAAACTTAACCATACCGCTATAAACACAAAATCCAACGATAGCACCAAAAATGCCAAGCGTTGGGAATCACTCTTAAATGCTTGTATGGATTTTTAGCAAAAGTAGAGAGGGACTTCTATTGGTTCTATGTTTAGTCTCATACATGATGATTGTACGTACTCACGCCAATATGGCCATACATTAAAGCCAACATTTTTTTTCAGAAAATACTTCTATTTGTTCCTGAGTTAACTTTTCAGGTGACTCGTACTTAGCACAAAAAGTACCTTTAATTTCCACTAGCGGAGTTACGTCTTCATCTTGCTCAATTTCGTCATCGACAAGTCGAATACCAGCTGCAAAATGGAATTGGTACTCCCACGAAGGTGCTAGCCTCCAGTTTCGCGGGTTAGCTGTTTTTGGCGCCATACTCGTTTGTTAGGTGGTATCTAAAGCGTTGGATATACAATTTTTTCGTTTTTATTTCTATATTCGTCAGACCAACAAAGTTTCAACTTGTGCTTTCTTGGTGTTTGCGTATGTACGGATGCCAACAACTCAATAGATGCATGCTTTTCGAGCGACTCATAAGGAAGTTTGCTCCTCAGCTCCGATTCTAGAACTAGTTCATTACCGTCTGGGAATTCTACCGTTACACTTTTGGCTTCGGCATTTCCTTTATTCCAAATTTTCAACCGATACTTATGATTTCCTAACTTAATGATCGATGCACCTAAATCAGCTTTACGCTCATCGATAACTTCTTCGGTTTCTTTAGCTAAGAGCAATTCATTAAGCTTATTCTGAGTTTCAACTAGAGAGTCTTGTCTCTTGTTAAATTGAATCGTTCGCCATGTAGCGTACCCAGACAGCCCCAACGCCAAAAGTGAGATACCGTCACCAAAGTCCATACTGTTAATGTCCCTATCTAATTTTTATATTCTTGTTTCCTTTGAAAGCATTTTTAAGCATTTTTTTCATTTCAGCTTCAACTTGCTTTTTTGCTTCTTTAACAATCTCGTTTTGATTTTCTGCGATTAATTCAGAGTTTTCAGTAACAAGATCTGCACGAGTCAACTGGCGTTCACACTGAACACAAGTAACAAGCCCGTTCTCGTCTTGTTCATCAAAAGAGAAATCTTTACAACCACAAGTTGGACACAACATACTAATTTGCCTATCAAGATTATTGAGTTTCATTTTACCTCCTAAGCACTTAGCCCTTATTAGACGGCAAACTGCTGTATTTTCTGAGCAGCCTTTTCTTGTTTAGTATTCTTACTATACATCAAGTAGATTCTAATCCCATGCATGATAATGAGTATTTATTTGATTACTTTGATGTCAATTGAGAAAAGCGGCAATTTGACATTTAGTCCTCACGCAAACATCCCCGATCAAAGTTGCATGTATAAGCTCAAGTCGTCTATCTTTGTTTTGCTATATTTGTAATTACTAAATTTCAAACAATATTTCAGAGGTCACTATGTCAGGAAAATTCGAACTGTATAAAGACGCTGCTGGGGAATTTCGTTTTCGCTTAAAAGCAGGAAATGGACAAAATATTTTAGCTAGTGAAGGCTATACAACAAAGGCTAGTTGTGAGAATGGTATTGATTCAGTAAAAGCTAATGCACCTGATGATTCTAAATATGAAAGAAAGGAAACCGCAGCAAGAAAGTATATGTTCAATCTAAAAGCTGGTAACCATCAAGTTATAGGTACAAGTCAATCCTATGAAAGTACAGCATCAAGAGATAATGGTATTGAATCAGTTAAAACTAATGCACCAACAGCACCAATTGAATACCTAACATAAATACCCTCATCCATACGTTCAAATGTTATTTCTTTTAGAGTTTTCACTGTGCTCATAGCATCTGCCAAATAGTTCTAACGCCCTAAATAAATGACGCATTGCTGTCAATTTACAAAACACACAAAACTCCATACCGAAAATGCGATGTTTCATATGTCCATTTAAGTTGATAACCATGATTAAATTTTGACCAACTCTGGTTCGTTTGGTGAATAGTGATGATCATAATTGTCCTTTTGATGCTGTAGGTAACGTTCAATATCTTTCAATTCATAAGGCGTATACATTGTTTTTGTTTGTCCAACACCAATCAAATTTACCCAACCAGTAATAATATCCATGTAATCATGAGATACACGATAGATTTTGACCTTTTTATTACTTCTACATTTTAACTTATTTGGATAAACGCTGAATATGGTCAAGTGGGAGTTATAGTATTCAGCTATTCCAAGAGAAAACCCTATTGCTAAATTATGAGATATTGGTAATAAATTGAAATTATTATTCTGATTGAACATTACCACGTTAGGGCTAGTCGTAAAGACAGGTCTTACTTCAGTACTCTCGAACTCATAGCCCGTATGATAAATGCCAGTGATATGAATTTTTGAGAACATTCCATTTCTAAGCCTAGCTAAATAGCCTAGTGAGGGTAGATTTTTAGCTTCAGCTAGCATAGAAAGAAAAAATAAAGCTTTACATTTTTCGTACACTTCCGAATTAGACTCAATCACTCTTAGCATTTTCTTAAAAAGATTCTGAGAATAGAATGGTTGAAGTTCGCTCGGCGGATTAATGATTAGATCTTTAATGCTTTCATAGTTGTTTACCATATCAGGTAAAATATGCCCCAATACATCCTCTTTACCATCCATTTTGTTTTGAGGATTTAAAAAGCCAAGGAACACTTGGATAACCATAAAGTTAACCATCTTTTCCAGTGCGTTGCCTTTTCTACTAACATCAAGCAGTTTGTAGAATTTGTGCTTGTGCACTAATTCATTAAATAGAACAGAGGTATCTTTTTCATATTCAGATAATTCATCCTCTATATCAAATTTCTTTTGAGAGTCGCAATCAACTAGCATAAAACAATCTTTGTTAATTGCTATCGATGATATTGGCAATGAAATTTCTTTAATATCATTCTCGCCCTCATCTGATATGTTGACTCGATGACACCACACTCTTTGCTTATCTTTTGGTGCGTTTGCGGTGTCATCACTACGAAAATTTCTTAAAAACCACTGAGACAACATATGTTGATTTTTCGTATATTGCATATTCCCAACCACTCATAAGCATAACAACTTAATAGATCGAAAAATCCGCTTTTCGGATCCATATAATTTTTTATTTTTGATATTATATCAAATAACTTGCTGATAATAATAAAGTGTTCACTGCATTTTTTGACTAAAGACGAGTAAAAAGCAGAAAAACCCATCTAGTTCCTTAAACTAACCCATAATACCCAACAGTACAGTTAACCAGCATCTAGGACTAACCGAAAGCCAACGCTATATCTCTGATTCAACATCCCTGCGAAAAACTGTTCCATTAGTAACAACGCTGCCCTTACCGTCTTTTCACTGCATTTCGCTTGTTTGGCAACTTGAGATTTATTAATCCCATAAACATAATGCATGATGAAAAAGCCCATTGGACGCTCGTTATCTGGCGAATACATACTTGCTATCATCTTATCAATCACAAGGGCATCTTCATCACACAGGCTATCTCGGTCGTCAGGTTCTATCGGTAAAACGTTCCTCATGCCAGGTGCCTCATTGTACCAACCGCACCCAGTAGAATTACTAGACCAAACGCCCCACATTTCGATAATTTTTCGAACCTGTTTATCTGAATAATGCAGTTTACATTCTTGTTGTTTTGGAAATTTAACCAATGCTTTAAGCTGACTCATAATACTGCTCCCAAGTAGATTCCATGACATCTGATTTTGCTTTGTATTCTTTTTCAATTTGGCAAATATCTTCGATGGTCCAGTTCATTGCTGAATGGTACCGTTCAATTTCTTCAACACGTTTCAAGCCAATTTTTTCAATAAGTGAATCTCGATACTCTGATTTATTAGCCGACTTGAAGCCGTTGCATTCACGACACTGACCGTGACAATTATCTTCATTGAATCGAAGTTCGGGAGCCGCACCAATTGAACGGTAATGCCCCGCATCAAGTTTCCCTATCTCTACATATCGACCACAACTGATACACGGCTTACCGGCATCACGTAAACGTATAAAACGATTAAACTGTATCTGCGCCTGTTCTAGCCGATATGCACGCTTCATGTTTCTCATAAGAACTCCATGTGCTGATAAATGGCGTTCTGCATTTCACTTTCGTCATTAAAGACCTGAAAAAGAGACTTATTCCAAATCACGTTGAAACAGCCTTTGTAAATTTTCTCGAATTGCTCTTGGTCCATGTTGTCAAACGCAATTGACCAAGGACGTTTAATGGCACCACCGTTAGGTAATAACTCAAGGTCGTAAAATCCCGCTTCAATCATCACCTGGTACCGATAATTATCCGGGCACTTATAAGCCTCGGGATCGCAATGCCCTTCACGCTTTTTCTTGATGCTCGACAACACCAAATTCGCAATTTCTACACCGTGACTTTCATACATGCTTTCCATACCGGCTAACTCGCAAAATTTACGAGCGGTTTCATGTGCGATGTAATTCTCTGGCTCACTGATTAAACTCACATCCGGTGACCAGTATTGAAAACCAAGATTCAACAGAGCGAAGAACTTACGATGGTGATCAATCAATCTCGATGCTTTCTTTGATTTTGGTTTTAACGCAACAACTCGCCCTTTCATCGATGTAGCTTGCTCTCTCATTTCTGGCGTTGCGTACTGCAAAAAACCACCAGCAGTGATCACGCCAACAATTTCATCTTTTACTTTTTTGGCCTTAACCGTTTGCACGTTTCTTCTCCCCTAAATAAATTCGAGGCTTCGATAGTTTTTGGCATTTCTTTAATTCTTCAATTTTGGAATCAATCCAAATCTGATCATCATTCGCTGCTTTCAGGTCTTGATAATCTTTCAATGTGATCCCGTATTCATTGACGAAATCATTTAAAAATTTATTTGCGTTATATCGAGCAAGGCGATATTCACCTGCATTGAAGTGTCGCTTGTAAATTTCTTCATAAGTCTCACAAGCAATGAACTGATTTTCCTTATTTAAACGACCCAACTTAGATTTAACGAAAACTAAATCAGATTTGATCCCATGACTTTTTGAGCCGGAATAAAAAAACTTTGGTGTGTAATGAATCATCGTTTTAACCCCAACTTAAATCGTGTTTTAGATATTTCATCCAGTACACGTAAACGGCGTTCTTCGGATTGCTCAAAAGATTCACTATGCTCAAGTGCTAACGGTTCTCTCAGGTATTCATCAATTGATTGCCCTGAATTAACCAAACCACAGACAAATCGATAGTTACGCTTAAAAACACGAAATAAGTCCGCTTCCGTTTTTGTTCTTAAAACCGTGCGATCGATTAAATCGAACATCGCTCGCACCTCTAATGGAATTTCCTCTTGTTGATCTATGATGTAATAACTCAACATCGAAAACGCAGTCTCAATATCGGGTACGTTCTCAGCCGTGCGACACCATGAAATAAACTTGCCGACACTCGGGAAAAAGTCCGATTCAGATTGACGAGCCACTTTAAGGCCTCGCGCTATTTGAGTTTTGCTCGTCACCTTGGCTTCTACTAACGCTTTCATCCAAGTAATCTTCGCTGTTGATAAAGATTCATTGGTTTGAAAGGTATGTCTCCACGCAGGGAACGCAGCTTGGAGCTCGATGAAAATTTTATTAACGAATTCTCGGGTTTCATCCGTAACTACTGGTGATTTGGAGAAATTTATTTTTTGAGGTTTCGGAATCCCCATAGCGTGTACTAGTTTCATATCACAGCTCCCAATTAACGTTATCAGCCCACGATGTATCATTAAAATCTGGTTCATTAGCCGCAGGGCGTGTAAATGTGTTTTTCTGTGCAAAAAGCTTGTCCCACTGCTTCCGTAAGGCTTTAGGGCTTTGTATGTTTTCGGCCCAGAAGTGATGTTCATTGGCAAATTTGAACATTTCACAAATCTCTCGATGAGTAACGTTCAAAGCATTACGCATTAATCGAATATCGTTAGCCCAATTCACAAGCTTTGGTCGTCTAGCGGCTTCGTTGACCTTACGAACCCGTCGGTACATCCAATCAACAGCATCAATATCTTGCTTAGTTCCCCATTTCTCGCCTTTGGGAGTTTGAATACCGGCACCAGGAATAGATTTGATTTTGTCGTCAGAAGAATTCTGCGACGAAGAAAGATCTTTATGTTTATTTTGTAGATCTGTTTCTTTTATAGCTGCGGGTTTTCCGTTGTACGGTTTATCCGGTGTACGGTTTTTCAGTTGTACGGTTGGATTTTTACCGTTGGACGGCTTTTCAGTTGAACGGTTAATTTCACTATCAAAAGCAGGATCATCAGTAACTGAATCATCTGTATCAACTACGCTTTGAGCAGTAGGATAAATTAACCAATCTGTACCTGTGATCAGTCCCTTCTCATCATGTACAGTCTTCTTGGCGATATAACCAAAATTTTGTAATTCTTTAAATAATCTAGTGACCTTATCTCTCCCACACTTAGGCGCTTTTGATTGAACCCAAACTTTGTTTACTTGCCAATTTTCTGGCATAGACAACAGCAATAGAATCAATCCTCTAGCGTCAAAACTAAGACGATCGTCTTGTGCTAATGAATTAGGAATCACGGTGTAATCAGCCTTGATGCTGGCCTTATAAATCGCCATTAGCACACCCCAACAATTTGGAACTGAATAAATTGAAAATAAGCAATCATAACTCTTGACCCTATGCGCATTTTTGTGCACTATTTAGCCACTTAGGGGACCAACCTAAATAGCAGTAAATGAATGCCTCACCAAGTGTGAGGCGTTTTCTTTTTCTGGCTTTCTTCATACTCACGCTGCTTATCTTCAAGTATGTAAATTAGCCCTCGAAAACAATCAACATCATTTCCTGCGATCTTTAATGTTTTAATTTCCCAGCCACCATCACGTCTGATTTCAATTTGAATCGGGGCGGTTATGTTGATCACTTCTGCCACAGGAACTTGAAATTTATCTATATGGCCTATTTTCATTGGATACTCTCCGTATAAAGTGAATCTAAATTCATCATGAATCCCTCAAACATCGCTTGAAATTGAGTTTTCAGTTCATCAATTTGTTTACGTTCCTCTTGATCAATAACACCGTCTTTTCTGGCTTCTTCTATGGTCATATCTAAAAGTCCTTTAACAGCGTTTAACTTAAGTTGACACTCAAACATATCAACCGTGTCGATATCCGGCTCAGGTAAAGCAACCACAACTTGACCTATCGCACTTGCAAAGTATTGAGCGATAGCCGATGAATTAGATTGCACCGTTAATTCCAATAAATGCTCACAAGATAAGTCCTGACCTTTTTTGTTGTATAGACGATTCTTTAGCTGATGAATATTCATGCCTAGAACATCGGCTACATCGTCTAATGTGCCTTTTGAGTCACCACGGCCAAGGCTTGCAGCAATAGCCTTTATCATTTCTCGTTTATTCACTCTCTTAACCCTTAATGTGTGGTTATGCCGTTTTTTCTATTGAGGTATTCTTTAGCTGTTGCTTGGTTAGAGCGATTAGCATTCCACTTTGAAATTTACTTCCCGATAACATTTCAATTTTTTGTGCATAATCCGATTCTCCAGTAATCACTGTTCTTGGCAGGCAATTTTTAGCCTTCCACTTAGAGACCGCTTTTGGTGTAACTTGGCATACCCTTGCAATATTGCTTCCGCCAAGCTCCTCAATGATTTTTTCAATTGTTATTTTCATTTTATTACCCTCAGGTGAACTTTTGGTACATTATAAACATGAACTGATAGTACAGTCAAACCAACATACAATTGTACCTATGGTTCAAAATGATAAATTGCGTGATGATTTTTCAGCTAGGTTAGCGCAAGCCTGTAGTGACGCTGGAATAGATAATCATGGCCGTGGCGTTATTATTGCTAAAAAGCTTGGTGTAACCCCCAAGGCAGTTAGTAAGTGGCTTAACTCTGAATCAATGCCAAGACAAGGAAAAATGGCTGAGCTAGCGAAAATGCTTGGTGTAAGTGTCTATTGGCTCCAATACGGAGAAAGTACTGGAATAGGTAATGTTGACCTTGAACAGAAAATTAACCTTGAATATAAAAACTCATTTCCATTGATTAGTTCTGTTCAAGCTGGGCAATGGTCTGAAATTTGCGACATCATTGATCTATCTGACGCAGAATACCTACCAACAACTGAAAAGGCAGGTAAAGGCTCGTTTTGGCTTACCGTTGAAGGTGAGTCGATGCTGAGTTCCACAGGGGTAAGTTTCCCTCCTGGTACTAGAGTTTTGGTAGACCCAACTATTGAACCTGAAAATGGAAAATTGGTTGTTGCAAAGTTGGTAGATGTAAATGAGGCAACATTCAAGAAACTTATTATAGATAGTGGTCAAAAATTCTTGAAGCCATTAAATGACCGCTTCCCTATCATGTCAATCAACAACAACTGTCGGATTGAAGGCGTCGTTATTGATGCTAAATTAAAATTGATTTAATTTGATACTCTCAAAACAAAGTAAAGATTATTACGTTTAAAATTAATCAGATAAGCAATGAACCATTAAAAAATAAGGTGATGCTATGATGTTTTTTTGGATTATTCTGTCTATTATAGTTGGTTCATTGGCTACCAAATATGGCCGAAGTGGATTTGGTTTCTTTGTGCTAAGCCTACTCCTTTCTCCATTAGTTGGAGGTCTTATTCTTCTTATCGCAGGACGAACTATAGAAAATGAACTAGAACGCGAAGTCATAAAAGAGCGCATGAGAGAATCTGCCTATCAAAAAGTAAATACCGAAGACATGTTGAACAAAGCAACTGAGCAACAAAAGCGCCGAAATGCCAAAGATTGGACAAAAAGCTAAGAGCCTTACATTTCAAATCTCTGCCTCCTTCTAACTAACCGCCCAAGTGGCGGTTTTTTTATACTTTTAATTCTTTAAAAATCAAACATTAAAACAATACCACCTCAAAAATGTACTTTCAGTACTTTACATTACATGTACTTATGGTACATTTTCAACATCAAAGAAAAACACCGCTCTTTAAAAATACGAACAGAAAGCGTGAGCCACGTTTACCAAGCAAGAGAAATACCTTGGTCTTGAGCACAGTGTGCGTTCGTGAGCTAAAGACACGCTAGTTATTGGCATTCATTGAGTGCCAATTTCAAATCATCTAGGTGGGTGCTTTGGAATTTAAATAGGAGATCTTATGGACTACGGTGAATATTACTTACATGAAAATGGGAGCTTAATTTATAAGCCCAGTGGGGGAATTGATTGTACAAGCACTTTTGTAAAACGAGTTTGGAGTGTTAGCGAATTCAAACAAACACCACACACTTTTGTCGAGTGGTTGAAAGAGGCACATATAGCCGGTGCAAACAAAGAAGATGTTATCCGAGTGGCCAATCACAACCATTTATCAAATTATGTATCGAACTGGGAATCTTTAGTATTTAAAGACAATTAAAAGGCCTCCCATTTCTGAGAGGCCCACACCACCCTTTCTTACCGTCGCCAAACAAGCAGAAAGGGTAACAACCGGAGTATATCAAATGATCGAACAAGTTGATAAATATGATATTCCCATTGATAAAAATAGTACTGAGTTCAAAGGGCTTCTTAACGAAAATGTGGAAGCCCTTTTTAATGCCTCAAATTTGGCAAAACTCAGAACCTACCTTTTTGAATATCAAACAGATGAAATCGGAAATCTTAACGATGCAATTCTAACGCTCATTTATGAGGGTAAACCTGAAAAGCTCAATAGCTGTAAAGATTACACGCTTTGGTTTTCTGAAAAACTCGCATCAATGCACGGCGAACTTATAAAAGCTGCTGAACTGCTCGTTTCTAACGATACGGAACAAGAGCTAAGTGAGTTACAACGCTATGACTGAAAAACTAACCCCTAAAAACTATGCGTTGCGAATAGAAAAACTAAAAAAGCTACCTAATCGAGCGGCCATGCATCGCTACTGCAAAACGCATGGCTGGCATGTTGGCCCTATGCGCAATGACCACTTCGACGTTATTTCATCAATTAAAATTCAAGGCTTAAAAGCCGTCTAAGGAGCTATCAATGGCAATTAAATTCTTTATCGCAAAATGTGAACGTAAATCATCAAAACACCCCGAAGGTAACAGCCTTTCTTTTGAGTTTCCGGTAAAAGGTGAAACCCAGGCGGATGCAAAAGAAGCTGCAAAAGTATTGATGGAAAATCAAGATGATAATTTCTCTAAAACTGAATTAACGTATGGTGATTGGTACAAGAACCCACAGCTCCAACGTATTACAGAAGAAGAATTCAACGCCCTATCTATTGATTTAGAAGCCGAAACTAATCAAGTTGAACTACTAGATAACGGCACTTACAGCGATGAAACTTGTGATACCGAAACCTCACAGTTCCTATACCAAAACAACGGCGATAAGTTTAAAGGCACCAAAGTATTTATCCGGCAAGTAAGCAATAACGAATTTGCATACGGCTTTAAGTACATGTGTGATGATTTTGAAAAGCACGAACCTATGACTCGCAACCACTTAGAAGATAATCGTGACGATGCAATTGAAAGTGGGATCACACGATTAAGCGACTTCTTAGATTTCCGCGATGAACAAAACGTAAACGATGAAGAAGCCTCGTTTATTTCGGCTTTATTGGCTCATGACTTTTATCGTGAATTTGAAGAACCCAAAGACATTATCGCTGAAACACTCGACGATGAAAAAGAACTAGGGTCCGTTGAGCAGATCATGGATGCACTATCTGAGCATCGACAGCTACCAGATGCAGTACAAATATATTCTGACTTTCTTGATACTGTTGAAAGCCACATGAATGATATATGGCCTAATGATAAGAGCCCTAAGCTTGTTATCGAGCATATCCAGTCAATGCAAACGGTTGATGCACTTTATCAACGTGATGTTTGTGTCGCTAGCTTTGAGCAATACCTTCCTCAAGCAGATTTACCGCTAACAGAAAAAACCATTGAAGCAAAAAAGAACATTGAAAAAGCTCTCGGAATAACAGCAGCTAATGATTCAGTGTATGAGCCAATAATTAAAGCCGCCTATTACGATGTAAGTGATGAAGTAAATGTTGTTTTGACTACTCACAATTACGGTGACCAAGGTTTTGCATTTGGGTTTGAAGTTAACCCTAAAAATGTAGACCGCATTGGTTGTGCTAAAGAACCCAGCGATGAATTCTTTATTACTGAAAAAGAAGCTATCAAAGCCGCCGGACAAATTGTGGCAAATGAGCTAATGAAGTTCGACACATCATTAAGCCTTTACAAAAAGTTCGCGCACAGTCCATACGTTGAAAGCTTTGAACAGAATGCCGTTATTCTCGGTGAAGAAAATAACGAAATAAAAATGGCAATTCGTAAACGCTTTGATAAACGGCCATCAGCAACAACAAAAGATGCAGAAGTTGAAATGGCTTACGAAGCAATAATGAAGCATGTCCGCGAAGATACCATTTTAGAAAAACTGATGGATGCTCTTGATGATCTTCAATTCTGTAATGCTATGTATTTAGAGCCTAACGTTAAAGATTTTGTAGCTCTGTTTACTCCGTCAATGTTTGCAGAAGAACTAAAAAGCGAGGTAACTAAACTACAACCGACTGTTGAACAAAAGCCAACAACAGAGCCTAAAGCTCAGAAAGTTGAAAAAGAATATTCAGAAGTTAAAGAGCAAGAACCTGTACCTGCCGAAGTTCAAAAAGCCGTAGAAAAAGAGCCAGCAAACGAACCTATTTTATCCGAAGTAGTAACAATTGCAGATTTGCCGGAAGACTATCAAAAGAATCCACATCTAGCTTTATGGATGAAGGGCTTTAAAACCGATTTAAGCTACGCCTCTCCGGATGTAAATGGCCGTCTGTCGATTAAAACTCAATATCGATTGATGAAAGCTACTGAAATCTGGGGGCCAGTAGGAATTGGTTGGGGTTATAAAGTACTTCGTGAATGGATTGATACTGGTGCACCAATTGTAATGAACGGCGAGATCACTAGCCACTTTGAGCAAATTCATAAAATGGAAATTGAGTTCTGGTATATGCACGAAGGGCAAAAAGTGTCACTTACTCAGTATGGCGATACTAGAAAGCTATACCTAGCCCGAGGCGGTTACTTTGTTCACGATGATGAAGTCGAGAAAAAATCGCTTTCTGATGCTTTAGGTAAAGCTATGTCGATGGTTGGTATCTGTGCTGATGTTTACTTGGGAACCTATGACGGTGACCTGATCAACAAAACAGAACAAGTTCAATTTGCAAACCGACAAGTTAGAAGTCTTGAATTTGACGGGCAAGTGGCGGAATCCGCACTTCAAAAAGCAAAAACCTACACAGACAAATTCGAAACCGCACCGTCCTTAGCTGAGATTAAGCGACTAGAAAAGCTAGCGAAAGCAGCGCTAGAAGCCTATCCGGCTCGCGATGAAGATAGTAAACGCAAAAAAGAAAAAGCCATTCAAAGCATCGCTGATAAAGCCCAAAGTGCATTGAATGATTTCAGTAAAGATTTAAAGCAAACCGATAAGGAGCAAGCAAATGGCTAATACGACTGAATCTATGAATGATATCACTCAGCAGGTCCATAACTTGCTTGAAATGGCTAAGGAGCAAGAATGGGATCAACAGACCATTGCCGATAACTTAGCCGGTATTGAATGCAGCATCGATGACAAGTTAATGGCCTATCGTCGTTATATGGATAAGTTAGAAACAGCGGCAAAACTGGCTGAAGCTGAAAAGAAAGTTTATGCAGAGCAAGCCAAGCCATACGCAGATAGAGCCAAAAGTTTAAAAGATGAGCGTACTCGATTGACCTACCCCCTTTTAAGTTTATTCCAGAAGCTAGAAGTGGAAAAAATGAAAGGCGCTTACGGTACATTTTATATAAAAAACAATCCCTCAAAACTTAAATACGATGAAAGTAAATTACCAGAGCGCTTTCGCCGTCGAGAGGTTCGATTTGTACCTGATGAAGAAGCGATTAAAGCCGCATTAGATTCTGGTGAAGTTTTGGACTTTGCTCATTATGAAAGCCAACCTCAACAGGTCGTTTTGAGAAAGTAGTCTATGAAATTATCACAGCTAAAAGTGGAGCCTCAGTTAACTGGGGCTTTTTTACAACACTTAGAAAGTAAAGGATACAAGGTTACGCCCTCTCGTAACCCACAACAGCCATATTGGTTAGCAAACAAACTGACACCTGATATGAACCATATTATCGAGATTGATAAATATGGAAATTGGGTGGTACCAGAAAAGCTATACCAAACAGCCCTTACCTTTCTATGTAAAAAGCCAGGCCAATCAAAATAATTCAATTTTAATAAGCTTTCCCACCTATTTCATTTTGATTGGGTGGGTGTTCTTTTTCAATATTCATATATAAGGAGGCTTCATGCCTAGAGCAGCCGTCATCACATTAAAAAAGCATGCTGAGCATGTTGGTTATTGTGCAAAAACTTTGCGCACTAGGGCTATTGAAGGTTACTACCCACCGCACGTTATGAAAAAAGACAAAGGCGAATGGGTTGTTGATACTGAGGAGTGGGATCGATGGTACAGAAGCAAGCAATAAAGCTACCAACTGGGGTTGAGTTAAACGGGGGATCGCTCCGAATAGTATTTTATCAAAATGGTAAGCGCTACAGAGAAACGCTCGGGATCCCACCAACAAAGCAAAACATCACTTTCGCAAAGCAAAAACGAGAAGCAATACTTTACGAAATTAAAATAGGCAATTTTAACTACGCCTATCATTTCCCAAATTCAAAACATGCAACAGGTAAACCTAGATCACAAGAACTGGGTGAGCTTGCCGAAAAATATCTAGAACACAAACAGCACAATATACGTTCTTCAACTTTTAGAAAGTATTCAACTGTATTACGTACGTTTATTTCTATTTACGGCAGTAAGCGACACTGCAACACCCTATCACCTCGTTCGCTAGAGCAATTCAGAAACGACTTTGCCTCTGGTCGTGCCGCTCGTACGGTAAATCGATATCTAGTTACGATAAAATCATTTTTAACTTGGTTGCACCGAATGGAGTATGTCGATAAAGACTTTTCCGAACACTTATTGCGTGTAAAGGAATATGAATCTGATATTCGCCCATTCTCGATTAATGAATTCAACCAGATCATCGCTTCATTTGCTCAAGAGCAACATCGGAATATATACACTTTATTTGCTTACACTGGGCTTCGTTCTGGTGAGCTATGTGCCTTAGCTTGGGAGGATGTGGACTTTGACAAAAAAACCATTGTTGTTAGGCGATCAACTTATGACAAGCGCGGCCTGAAAACCACAAAAACGGATAAAGATAGAATTGTTGATTTAATGCCACCAGCAATAGAAGCATTAAAATCTCAAATGAAACTAACCTACCTCTATCCCGCTAAAATTTATGATGTAGAACTGCCAGATAAAACCTATAGAAAAGATAGCATCAGGTTTGTATTCAACCCTAAAGCGGTAAGACACCAAAAAGGCAGTGATTACGATTATTACTGTAAGCACGCTCTTGGTAGAACTTGGCGGTTTCATTGTAAGAAGGCGGGAGTTGAGCACCGTAATCAATACCAACTACGGCACACTTACGCCAGTTGGATGATCACTTTTGCTAATGTCAATGTGAGTTACTTGGCCCAACAAATGGGGCACGCCAATATCACGATGATTGCGAAGGTGTATGGAAAATGGCTAACAGAAGCCAACAAAAAAGAATCGAATAGAGCTTGGGAGGAATTAAAAAAAGCCCATCAAATCTAATCAAAATTAACGATTAGAAATTAGGGCTAAATTAGGGCTTTTTTTAGGGCTGTATAGGGCTTTATTTTCCACTTTACTGTTTTTATAAACAGTAATTGAATTTTGGAAATGCCACCCTGTTATATCCTAAAATTATTTTGTCCAATCTAAGATAACTTTCCCAGAAAGCCCGCCACGCATAGTGTCGAAGCCCTCTTGGAAATCATCAACGCTGAAATGATGCGTGATAATTGGAGTAAGATCTAAGCCTGATTGAATGAGGCTAGCCATTTTATACCAAGTTTCGAACATCTCACGACCATAGATTCCTTTAATAACCAAGCCTTTGAAAATGACTTTAGTCCAATCAATCGCCATATCTGAGGGTGGGATGCCCAATAGAGCAACACGACCACCGTGATTCATACCTTCTAGCATTGCATTAAATGCAGATGGTACTCCTGACATTTCTAGGCCAACATCAAAGCCTTCAGTCATGCCAAGCTCAGTCATCACATCTTCTAGCTTTTCTTCTGCTACGTTCACCGCACGAGTTACGCCCATTTTACGTGCTAATTCTAAGCGGTATTCGTTAACGTCAGTAATGACAACATGACGAGCACCAACGTGTTTTGCTACCGCAGCAGCCATGATACCGATTGGGCCTGCACCAGTGATAAGGACATCTTCACCCACTAAATCAAACGATAGTGCAGTGTGAACCGCATTACCAAATGGGTCAAAAATTGAAGCCAAATCATCAGAAATTTCATCAGGAATTTTAAATGCGTTAAAGGCTGGAATCACTAAGTATTCAGAGAACGCACCAGTACGGTTTACACCCACACCAGTTGTATTACGGCATAAGTGAGTACGACCACCACGGCAGTTACGACAGTGACCACACGTGATGTGACCTTCACCTGAAACGCGATCACCCAGTTCGAAGCCTTTTACTTCTTGGCCGATACCAACCACTTCACCTACGTATTCATGACCGACAACCATTGGATAAGGAATCGTATTTTGTGACCACTCATCCCAGTT
Source organism: Vibrio algivorus (assembly GCF_002218005.2). Classification (GTDB taxonomy): domain Bacteria; phylum Pseudomonadota; class Gammaproteobacteria; order Enterobacterales; family Vibrionaceae; genus Vibrio; species Vibrio algivorus. Next base: position 408,170 of record NZ_AP018679.1, on the reverse strand, counting down.
ATAGATATGAACATCCGTGCCACAAATAGCTGTTTTGCGAATTTTGATTAAGATGTCGTTATGACCCATTTCTGGCATATCAACTTCCGTCATCCAAATACCTTCTTCAGGCTTCAACTTCGATAGTGCTTTAATTTTACCCATATTTTTGATGCTAGATATAGCTTGAACTGTCATTTAGATGATCTCCATTTCTTTACCAACCGCGATGAATGCATCAATTGCACGGTCAAGTTGCTCACGGCTATGTGCTGCAGACATTTGTGTACGGATACGTGCCTGACCTTTAGGTACTACTGGGAATGAAAAACCGACAACGTAAATACCTTTTTCTAGTGCACGTTCGGCAAACTCAGCCGCCACTTTTGCATCACCCAGCATGATAGGAATAATCGCGTGATCAGCGCCTGCCATAGTAAAACCAGCTTCCGTCATACGGGTACGGAAATGATCAGCGTTTTCCCACAGTTTAGCGCGAAGATCATTGCTCTCAGCCAGTAAGTCAATGACGCGAATCGATGCCGAAACAATCGCAGGAGCAACAGAGTTTGAGAACAAGTAAGGACGAGAACGTTGACGTAGCCAATCAATCACTTCTTTTTTACCTGAGGTGTAGCCACCTGAAGCACCACCCATTGCTTTACCTAATGTACCGGTAATTAAATCAATACGGCCCATTACGTCATTATATTCATGCGTACCACGGCCATTTTCACCCATAAAGCCTACTGCGTGAGAATCATCTACCATCACTAACGCATTATATTTATCGGCTAAATCACAGATAGCGGTTAAGTTAGCGACTACACCGTCCATTGAAAATACACCGTCAGTTACAATCAGCTTATGACGTGCGCCTGCTTCATCTGCTGCGATCAGTTGTTGCTCTAATTCAGCCATGTCATTGTTAGCATAACGGAAACGTTTCGCTTTACATAAACGTACACCATCAATGATAGATGCATGGTTTAAAGCATCCGAAATAATCGCATCTTCTGCACCAAGAATAGTTTCGAATAAACCCGTGTTTGCATCAAAGCAAGATGTGTAAAGGATAGTATCTTCCATACCTAAAAAATCAGATAGTTTACGCTCTAATTCTTTATGAGCATCTTGTGTACCGCAAATAAAACGAACAGAAGCCATACCAAAACCATGTTCATCCATACCTTGCTTTGCCGCTTCAATCAAATCTGGATGATTAGCCAAGCCTAAGTAATTATTTGCACAGAAGTTCAATACTTCCTCGCCAGTTGAAATAGAAACAGCAGCAGCTTGCGCAGAAGTAATAATACGCTCAGATTTGTACAAACCTTCAGACTTAACATCTTCAATTTGTTGGTTTATTTGGCTGTAGAATGCAGAAGACATGAAATTTCCTTTTTATATTTGTGATTTTTTCAATTAAAAACCTAACATCTATTCTAGTTTATGCCATAAAAGACTATTATCCCCTTTCATGGAAAAACATTAGTGAATTTAATTCACAAATAGACTAGCCGCTTGGAGATGATGGCATGCTTAACTCTCGATTGATTGCTCTTTTGCCCGATTTAGCTACCTTCATATTGGTGGTTAATAAAGGCAGTTTTACTGCGGCAGCAAAAGAATTAGGTGTTACTCCTTCTGCATTAAGCAAGCTCATTACACGGTTAGAAGCATCGCTTTCCGTTAAGCTATTTGACCGAACCACTCGCACGCTACAAATTACTCAATCAGGCCAAAAGATTTATCAACAATCGATAGCCATGGTGAATGCCGCCCAACAAGCGGTCGATATTTCCAATGCAGAACATGAAGCTCCGGTCGGCACTATTACCATCGCAGCACCCAAAGCGTTTTTAAGTATCGTATTGCAGCCGATAGTGACCCCCTTTCTCCAACGTTATCCAAATATTGAACTCAAACTTAAAGTGTCTGATGGGGATATCGATATGCTAGAACAAGGTATCGACATCATGTTTCGCTTAACCGATAAACCATATGAGAACTTAATCTCACGAGAACTCGGTAAAGTAAATTTATCATTATGTGCTAGCCCTGATTATCTGGCTTTAAAAGGTATTCCGATTCACCCAACAGAGCTCAAGTTTCATGACTGTTTATACCTTGGAGAAACCCGAACCGACCATATTTGGGGCTTTGTAAAAGGTAATGAAACGCACACTATTCCCGTGTCAGGGCGTTATGCCGTTAACCACTCACAAATGCGATTAAATGGAGTAAAAGATGGGCTTGGAATTGGTATCTTTCCTGATTTTGTTATTAGAGAAGCCTTGAGTAATGGTGAGGTGATTCAAGTATTAGATGATTGGACGATCAAAGGAAACTATCACGGGGTAATTGCGATGCAATACGCGTCTAGCAAGTACATGCCGACGCGTCTAAAAGTGTTTATTGATTATGCAGTAAAACATTTACCTATATAGGCACGACCTAAATCAACATACTTTCAAATTCAGAGATCGGCTGACGTCCTCGTTTTACTAAAAATGTTAAAAACTGTCTCGGTGTATGTGTGATCACCTGCTCTACTGGCATTTCAATACGGTCAAGTAATTCACTAACCTTTTCAAATTTACCGAGATCATGAGCAAAGTGCGCATCGCTACCAGTCGTGATATAACCACCCGCTTCTTTTACCGCCAAGGCAATTGCTTCACAACGCTGTTCACTGCCCGCTCGACTGCCGCCTTTTAATGAAGAGTTATTCAGCTCAATCGCCACATGGTATTGTTTAGCACACTCAGCAACCGCTTTAAAATCGAAGTCGTATCTCGGATTTCCTAAGTGGCCAAGCGCATCAATACGCCCACTTTTAATCACATTGATCAAAGTTTTTGTATGAACTTCTTTGGTAGAAGGCGCAAATACAGGCTCATGAAAACTCGCGATGACCCAATCTAAATGCTCATCGGTACTAGGGTGAATATCAACCTCACCAGACTCATTGATGATGTTACTTTCCATTCCACGCAGAATAGCCACATCACTTAAAAATCGAGGAAGAATACGTTGGTTATTGAAAAACCAGTAGTGCGGTGCCCCAGGCATAGTTGAAGCGTGGTCAGTGGTGCAGAACATTTTCATACCATGTTGATATGCGCACTCAGCATTCTCGATTAACGTACTATAAGCGTGACCGCTCGCATAAGTATGGGTATGAGTGTCAACCTGTATCTGCATCGTATTTCTCCTTCAGCTGTGATATATACTCAAGTAATTTCAAAGTGCGAGTTTCAGTAAGATTAAAACAAGCTTTACACAGCGTCAGATTCGTTTGAAAAGTATATACATTCCTACGAGAATCTTCCTTGTTTAAAGGCTTAGATGATAGCTCTGAATTCTGCATCTTGAAGTCACTTGGGTATACAATATCATTTTCATGTTGCGGCTGTATTAAAAATCAACCTAAGCTCCTCAAAAGTTTCTATAGAATCAAAACCCATCACTGCTTTAAGTAAGTTTAGTGTCAATTTTTCCATGTAAATTTAAATAATTAATACCAAACAGTGTAAACAGGTGTAATTTATAAGAATAAAGATTGTTTAATTTCTAGCCTCTAACATTGAAAAGGATATTCTTATGTTTAAGTTCACACCTGCATCCTTGATTACTATTGCTATTTTAGGTTTTTCACAGCTTGCTTTCATACCAGCCACCTTAGCAAAAGAGAATTTAAGCCAACAAACATCCACAATTCAAATTACTCGGTATCAAAACGATGCAGATCTTATTAAGCATACCTTTGAAAGCCAACTCTACACGTTGAATGCCAACACTGCGGGACATTACGGGTTAAGAATGTTTCGTCAAACGTTAGATCCTAAGTATTCCGCCGCCGTTTGGTCAGATATGGCAAGAGTCGCTAGCACACTCAATGAAATAGCCACTGAAATAAAAACCCCAAAACAAGCCAAGGCTTACGGAGAGAAAAAATTACAGTACTACAAAACCAAAGGAACGACTCGAACTCAAATGCGCTACGAAGTAACAAAAGATAAACCCGAATATCTTTTCTTAGGTATCGATCTTCTTGGCGCTATGGCTCGCGCAGATGAATATGGTTTAAAACATAAATATGATAAGCATCTACATAATTTAATTCGTCAGTTTGATTTTAAACCTTATGCAACCAACCCTGAGATGATAAAAGCGTGGGCTGCTCAATTAGCCAATCAGGTGTATTGGCTGCGCCAGTTAGATGAGCAAGATGTGGTTGATGATTTTATTAACGCTTTCCAAAAAACCTACCCAGACAACCAAGATAAGCAACTTTCCGATCAACAATATACGAATAAAATTTATGGTTTAACCCATATCATTTTTGCTGCTTCAGAATACTATCAATATCCTATCGACAGCAAAGAGTTTGCATGGATTTATGACTACTTCGATAAAAATATCGAACAAATTTTAACAAGAACAAAAGAAGATGTCGTTGCGGAAGTTGGCATAAGTTATCTACTTGCAGAGAAGTTAGATTCTCCGACCCTTGCGGATACGCAAGCGACCATTGCTCATGCAATTGATATGAAACAAGGAATGATTCCATCCACCGATGGTGATTTCGAATTAAGCAAAGGTGAGCACAGAAACGTGTTGGCAATCATGTTACTTAGCTGGCAAGGAACCAATGCCGCCCCAACCATTTCAGAACAACCAGCAATATTTAGCGATTTACCATATGGTTTAGTTAAGAAGTAATATCATTTCAACACCTCTTTTACTGACAATAGCATACAACCAAGTGAAGAGGTGTTGTTAAAGAATCCAGGAATTAAGAACAAAGAAGCAAAGCATACTTAAAACAGTCGTCGCAATAACATTCTTTGTTTTCCACGCAATAAATGCCGCTAGAATAGCTGCTATCAAGTATGGGTTGTGATAAGAAACCGATAAACGATCATCATGGATAAACACAATCGGTGCCCAAATAGCGGTTAACACTGCCGGGCTAGAGTAACTAAGTAAACGCTGCGCATTGCCATTTAATTTCAGTGGTAGCTTAGGAGAAAGAAACAAATAACGGCTTAAAAACACCACCGCTGTCATCGCCAGAATTGAAAGCAAAATCATGCTTCTTCCTCACTATTTTGATGGGAGCTACCCTTATCTTTAGCATTACTCTCAACCAAATAACCTGAAACCATTGCAAGTAAACTAGCAATAATAAGACTGCCTTCAATTTTCCAATAGCTCAGTAAAACGGATCCGACCAAAGCAACGACAACCGATGTTAAAACAGACCAAGTTTTTATCGTCGGAATAACAATCGCAATAAACGTCGCTGCAACGGCAAACTCGAGTCCCCATTGATTTAAATTGGGAATTTGTTTACCAGCGACAATCCCAATAAAGCTGGCAATATTCCAAACTAGGTAGAAGCTAAACCCCGCGCCTAATGCGTACCAGCGGTTAAACACTTGTTGGGTTTGATGACCACAAACTGCAAATAGTTCATCTGTCAGCAAGAAACCTAGTCCTAAGCGCCATTTAAACGGTAAAGGGCTCAGCTTCTCGCGCATCGACATACTATAAAGAAAGTGGCGAGAAGTGATGAACAGAGTTGTCAGAAGCATAGTCCATAAACCGACTTGAGCATCAAACATTCCCGTTGCAACAAGTTGAGCCGCACCGGCAAATAAAATTGCGGATAATGCCTGAGCTTCAAGTGGCGTTAAGCCGATATCAATCGCATACGATCCCGCCAATAAACCCCAAGGAATAACCGCTAAGCTTAGAGGAGAAATAGCTAAGGTTCCTCGCCATATTTGCGATAAACGAGAAACATCTGAAGAAGCATTATTCATAAATATTAAGAATGCTCATTAGTATCAATAAGAGTTTCAAAACGAGGGTTTCCTCGCAACATTTCAAAATCTGGCTCATCAGAAGCTAATTCTCGAAGAGAAGCACTCGATTCGATCGCTAAAACAAGATCATTAATCGCTTGCTCTTCTGCACCTAATCGAGAGTAGGCACAAGCACGTTGGTATAGCGCATGCCCATTATTATCATCAACTTCGAGTACTCGATTACAAATACTCAATGCCCAGTGGTATTCATTGATTTCCATTGCGGAGTCGGCTTTATGGGTTAAGGCTTCAAGATCACCGGGGCGAATTTTTAAAATTTCATCATAAGTTTCAATTTTTTGCTCTGGCGTTTGAGCACTCTGCGCACGAAGCCACAAATTATGCACTTCATTAATGATTTCAATTTCTCGGTTATTTTCTGTAATGATCCGCGTCTTACGTTTTAAGTCACGCTCTAAGGCGCTAAACTTTTTCTCATAAGACATGGTGATTTCGTTAAGGCGCTTATCGGCCATTTCTTTGGTATTGTGCTTAATCTCTTTTAAAGACTGCCAGCCTACTAATGCCACCAAAGAGGCAACACCTGCGATAATATAGAAAAAGTAGGTTACTGTAATATTGGAATAGTTAAGAGATTTATCTGCAACAGCCAGCTCTCGGTCGGTAATTTGTACCGTCAAACGACGCTCCAAATCTTGCTGCTCGGTCCGTAATGATTTTAGCTCATCGAGGATATAACGTTCCATCAAAGGACGATCGAGCATTTCCGTTTCTGAATATTTTTGCGGTTCATCTGCTAACGCCTTAAATGACAATAATGCTACCAGTACAATCCATAACCACTTCATAATTTCGCCCTATTATATTATCGTTTTTCACCATCAAACCTTAACATAATTACAACGAGATTATAGCTTTATCCCATACATAAATAAGGGATAGAGACAAGATCCTAGTCATGGGTACTTTCTAAACATTGGTCGGCTATCAACTGTAGGAGAAAGGTTTCTCGCTCAATCGACATGCCTTTTTTATCACTTAATTCGATGGTTTTTAAATTGTGCTCTATCGCTTGTTGAATATTTATCCAAACAGGTTTCATACCATTATTGATTTCATGCGATTCAAAACGGGTTTCCCCTAACGCTTCATCAACCTCACAGGTATAGCAATAAGACAACATGTGCATCACATTAGCCCCATCTTTATACCATGGACGAAACTCTTCATAGCAACCAAACGATTCAATATCACGAATATTTTGCGCACCAGTTTCTTCTTGTAGTTCGCGGATCATGCCTTCTATTTTGTCTTCACCAGAATCTAATCCTCCGCCTGGCAAACTGTAATCGTGGTAACGCTCGGTATAAAGTAGAAGAATATTCTCACCTTTCATAACAATCGCCCGTGTTGCTAAGCGCTGAATAACCGATTTAAGTTCTAACTTTTGTACATCTGGATGTACTGTGCTACGTAGTAATTTCATTAACTCTTTGTTCTCTTTAGACGATTAAGTTTATACCCAAGTGACCTCAATATGCAGAATTCATAGCTATCATCCAATATTAAAATCTGCCACAGACTCAATACACATCGCATCATGACGCCAAAATTCAAACGCACAATCGAGTAATCGTCCATCTTGGTTATAACGCATTTTTTCAACAAGCGTTGCAGGGCTACCAGAAGTAGCACGTAAAGCTTGAGCGGTTTCCCCCATTAAAGAAGAAGCGGCAATCCGATAACGAATGCCTTGATATTCTTGATGATAATGCTGACGATATACTTCAATAAGAGATACGCTTAAGTCATGCTCTAGCAAATTAGGAAATAAATCAGGATGGACATAAGTGGTCACAAAGGCCACAGGGCGGTCATCTAAATAACGCACTCGATCAATACAGTAAACATTACTAAAAGGTTTAAGGTTCAGTTGCTTAGAAGCTTGCTTGTTAGCCAACATAGATTTCGCTGTGACTAGCCTTGTTTCCGGTTTACGCTGCTGAGCTAATGCCACTTCAGTAAAACCTGCGGCTTGACTAGGATCGTATATCAACGGCTCTGGAGAGATAAACCAGCCTCTTCGGTCTTCTCGATACACTTTACCTTCGGCTTCGAGTAAAGATAATGCCTCTCTTAAGGTCACCCTAGTGGTAGCAAAAGATTCAGCCAATTGACGTTCTGACGGTAACTTTTGTTTTGGCATTAATAGGCCAGATTCTATTTGCTCTACAACGGCATCTTTAATCTTTACATACTGCATCGGCGGTTGGGTATCCTAAATAACTTTGCTATTGGAACAAATTCTATCATGTTCTGCTTAAGTTGATGGAGCAAGGTTGATGACGAAAACTAAAACGCCCCATACATTAGTATGAGGCGTTCGAACTACGATGAGAGAATAAGTCTATTACTTAGTCACAAGCCATAAAGCGTGGATCATCGCAGGGAAGAAAAATAAGAAACATAATACTACGTTAATCAGTAGATCTTTACCTACCCCACACTTCAAAAATACAGCTACCGGTGGAAGTAATACCGCTAAAATAATTGCAACTAATTTATTATCCATAACTCATCTCCAAAAAATCAATACAGCATTATTATCAGATAGTTAAGTAAAGTTATCTAGTAAAATCAACTTTATTAACAAACTTTTTAAATAATTGACCAACTATGTGTCATCGTGACGCCTGCACCAAGCATTAAACAGACTGAACAATATTTTTCTAATGATTCAGAAACGACTTTTTCTACTTGTTCTTCATCTAATTGCTCACCAGTTAATTCAAAATGAATATTAATCGCGGTAAATACTTTCGGTGCAGTGTCTCGACGCTCAGTAGTCAGCTTAGCAACACAGGTTTTTACATTTTGCCCGGTATTTTTTAAACCATCAACGACATCAACCGAACTGCAACCACCAGCTGCCATCAATACCATTTCCATTGGACTTGGTGCCATTTTACCACCATTACCATCCATCACAATAGAGTGACCAGACTGTGATTCACCAATAAATTGAAAACCATCAACCCATTTTACTTGTGCTTGCATATTGTTCTCTTTTAATAAGTTTAGTATTTCTTAACAATCGTTTGACCAATTGGTGCCAATGAAATAACGGCTAATTTGATGTGCTGGATGCCAAAAGGAATACCGATGATTGTCACGAAACAAGCAAGTGCTGACGCTAAGTGACCCAGTGCGAGCCAAATACCAGCAAAGATAAACCACACAACATTACCAATCATTCCTAAAAAGCCTGTACCAATATCTTCTTTGAAGGTCAGTTCATTTCGCTTAACGGCTTCTTTACCAAACGGAAAGAAGGTAAACGTTCCGATAATAAAGCACGATTTAGCCCAAGGAATACAAATAATCGTTAAAATACAAATCAGGCCAGCTAACCACCAAAGCAGCCCCATGAATACGCCACCCAGTAGAAACCATAAAATATTACCAATCGTGCGCATGTAAAAACCTCGTTATTTATACGTTGAAGCGAACACTCTCTTAGCTCGCTTTAACACATCATTTCAAATTAATACCAACTCCAAAGGGAGTGGTCTAAATGTTAAATTCATTAGCCAGTAAGGACATTGTCTTCTGGGTATTTCAATAAAGTTGGCTTCGGTTTCGCTAACATATATGCCAAAGTCAGAGGACCGATACGGCCAATAATCATGACCACTACCATGATATATTTTCCGGGTTCTGATAACTCTGCTGTTAATCCTGCAGAAACCCCTACCGTTGCAAATGCTGAAATAGTTTCAAACAACACTTTATCAAAACTGGCTTTTTCCGTAAGCATCAATAGAAACATCGAACCAGTTAAAATAATACCGCTGACAACAATGATTGCTAATGCACGGGTTACTTTAGGCCAGCTGACTGTTCTACGAAATAAAACCGCATGTTGTTTCTGCTTTAAAAATGCCCAAGTTGCCACAATTGCTACCACAAACGTAGACACTTTAATGCCACCACCCGTTGATGCAGAACCGGCACCAATCAGCATTAAAACGATCATTATGAGTAGCGCTGGCTGGGTTAACTGACTTATATCAATACTATTAAAACCAGCAGTACGTGCGGTTGCGGATTGGAAAAAAGCCGCTAACCATTGACCACCTTCTGATAAATTTCCCATTGTTGCAGAGTTATTACGCTCTAGTAGCCAAAACATAATAGTGCCAAATAACAATAAAACAGGAGTAGCGGTTAACATGATTTTGGTGTGTAAATTGAAACCACGAAATCCACGACGCCAATTGGCACTGACATCCGTAATGACGGTAAAACCGATACCGCCAATAATAAATAAACCTGCAAGAGGAAAAGTAACCGCTGGATCTGCTACGTAACCCATGATGCTGTCTGAAAATAAAGAAAATCCGGCATTATTAAAAGCGGAAACCGAATGGAACAAGGAATAATACAAACCTTTTCCCCACCCCATCTCAGGTACCCAGGTAAAGGCTAAAATTGCCATACCAATAAGCTCTGCAATACAAGCAAAGATAATAATCTTAATGACCAACTTCTTAAGGTTGATATGTTTACTTTGGCCTAAAGCTTCTTTCGCTACTGCTTGCTGTTTTAAGCTCAAACGGACACCAAATATATACAGAAGAACTGCTGATAACGTCATTTGACCAAGACCACCGATCTGCATCAGTAGCATTAATAATATTTGACCTTCAATGGTAAAGTGCTGCCCAGTATCTACGACCCCTAAACCTGTCACACTAATCGCAGATGTTGCAGTAAAGAGCGCATCGGTAAATGACAAACCAGAAACAGAGAAAACAGGCAATGTCAGCAGAACTGCTGCTGGAATCAAGATAGAAAGAAAGCTACCTAGTATAATTTTAGGTTCAGACCAACCTTTACTCTCACCATCTTGTTTAATGGTAAAGACTGAACCTCGAGTTTCTAATAACTTCATGGTTAGCCTATTACATCGATTTTATTTTATGAGCCATGATATCTTGCGGCCCTACAATGAATAAAATATCGCCCATTTCAAGTGTTGTATCGTATTCTGGTGAATCAATAATTTCAGGCCCACGTTTAATCGCAAGTACCTTCATATCGGGATCTTTACAAAGAGATAAATCACCTAGCTTTTTACCCATATTTTTAAGCGCAATAACAATTTCACTGATTGCCAAACCACTACCAATATCATGGAAATCAAACACTCGACGATCTAGCATTTTACGAGCAACGCGAATCCCCATGTCCCTCTCAGGTAAAATCACATGATCTGCACCAATTTTCTGTAAGATTTTGGCGTGGAATTTATCGTTCGCTTTAACCCAGACGTTTTTGGCTCCTAATTCTTTAACTACTAGAGTCGTTAAAATACTCGCATTCACATCTGAACCAATCGCAACCATTACCATATCATATTCTTCAAGCTTCAATTCTTGGGCGGTTTCTTCATTAGTGCAATTGGCCACAATCGCATTAGCCGCAATAGAGGAGACACCTTTAACTCTTTCTTCATTAATATCTATAGCAAGCACTTCTGCACCGGCACTACATAATTCTTCACATACTGAACGTCCAAAACGTCCTAACCCGATAACTGCAAACTGTTTAATTGAAGATTTCATACTCTGATATAGCCTTTCAAATCACTGAACATTATGTACAGTAGATAAATAATGAAAAAGATCGACAAACCCTACCAACTATTTCTTTAAACACCAACTTATTATTAATCAAAAATCAGAACCTTGCTGTATCTTAACGGCTTTTTTAACCTTCCATCACTAAAATGTTTATAATTTGCTCTAATTAGTCAAACTAACATAAATCAAGCATTATCGCTCAAGGGAACCCATACGGTAGATTAATAGTAAGAGTAGGAATAAACTGGGATTTTTGATAGCGTACACATAGTGATACACACTCGTTTAGCAGGAAATCAGTTTGAAAGCATTCTATGAACATTTTAATACCTTTCTCGCTAACCATTCATACAATTGGGCAACCGACCTACTCACCATTGCCGCTTTTAGCTTTTTTGTTTGGTTAATTTGGCGCTTTGTCTACGCGCGCTTAATGAAAGTAGCCGAAAAGACATCCCTACGATGGGACGATGTCATTATTCACGCCGTTCAAGCACCAATCAGTACACTTATCTGGTGCTGGCCGATGCTAATGGGCATCAGTGTTTTACTTGAAGACTTATTTGATCGTTCAATTTCTTGGCTGTATACCATACAAGGGTTGCTCGGAATCAGTTTAGTGGTTTGGACTCTATTTCGTCTTGTCCGCTATTCAGAAGACGTCATTTTAGAAAACAGTAAACGTGATGAAACGACCGTTCAAGCCTTATCCAAAGTTGTGCGTATTGTCATTTTCATCATTGGTGCAATGACGATATTGCAAACTTTAGGCTTGAGTCTTTCTGGTTTACTTACATTTGGTGGTGTCGGTGGTTTAATCGCAGGTCTTGCAGCTAAAGATTTACTTTCTAATTTCTTTGGCGGAATGATGATCTACCTAGATCGACCTTTTAAAGTTAATGACTGGATCCGCTCTCCAGATAGAAGCATTGAAGGAACAGTAGAAAAAATTGGCTGGCGAATGACAGTAATACGGACCTTCGACCGACGTCCGCTTTATGTTCCCAATGCTATTTTTAGTAATATCGTCGTTGAAAACCCTTCTCGAATGCTAAATCGACAAATCTACGAGACCATTGGGTTACGTTATCAAGATGCCAATAAAGTGAATGACATTATTAAAGAGGTTCGCGATATGGTCACCAATCATCCTGGCATTGATGAACGCCAAACTGTCATTGTAAATTTTGATACTTTTGGTGATTCATCATTAAACTTCTTCATCTACGCCTTAACAAAAACCGTCGCTTGGGTACGCTTCCATGAAGTTAAACAAGATGTGCTATTAAAAGCTTTAGATATTGTCCATAAGCACGGTGCCGATGTGGCCCTTCCTGCGCAAGCATTGCATATGCAGAGTCACTTGAACTACCCGAGCCCAGAAACAACGCAAAACTCAGACGGGGATACAACAGAAAAACCAAAATTTTCAATTAAAATGAAGTAGCTGAACAAAAAATAAAAGCATTCCTTCTCACCCAAATAAGCGAGAAAGAATGCTTTGTTTTCAAGCCGATTCTGTCATCTCCGCAGCTCTAGAACCAAAGTTTCTGCTTAACTAACTTATCCATCACCTGATTCACCGCTTGCTCAGTAACATCTACTATCTGATCAATATCATCTTTAGTTGCGACTAAAGGTGGGGCAAAACCTAGAATATCCCCATGTGGCATAGCACGAGCAATTAAACCTCGATCTAAACAGGCTGCCGCAACCTGTGGCCCAACTTTTAAGCTAGGATCAAATTGAGTGCGATGATATTTATCCGATGAAAACTCCAATCCATGTAACAAGCCAACACCACGGGTGTCTCCAACCATAGGATGATCGACAAACTTAGCATGCATTTGTTGTTGTAAGTATTGTCCAACTACCCGGCTATTTTCCACCAACCCTTCGCGTTCAATAATATCGAGATTGCATAATGCAGCGGCTGCGCCCATAGGATGCCCTGAGTAGGTATAACCATGGCCAATTGCGCCCCATTGATCAGTACCATCTTCCAATACAGACCATACTTTATCGCCAATGATCACACCAGATAAAGGCAAATACGCAGAAGTTAACCCTTTCGCGACCGTCATAAGATCTGGCTTCATTTGGTATAAATCAGAACCAAAGTTTGCACCGAGTCGGCCAAACCCACACACAACTTCATCGGCAATCAATAAGATGTCATATTTATCGAGCACCTTACGAATGGCAGGCCAATAACCGTTTGGTGGTGGTACAATGCCGCCCGTTCCTAATACTGGCTCCGCTATCATTGCAGCCACGGTATCAGGGTCTTCTTTTAAAATCTGTGCTTCGAGTTGATCTGCACATAATTGAGAAAACTCTTCTTCACTCATATTATCCACTTCACGGTGGTAATAATAAGGTGACATAGTGTGCTTAATGCGTTCAAGTGGTAGATCAAAATGCGCATGGAAAATCGGCAAGCCAGTCATAGAGCCGGAAGCTATACTAGAACCATGATACCCACGCTCACGAGAGATAATTTTTTTCTTCTCTGGCTTTCCTCGAGCGTTGTTGTAATACCACACCAGTTTGAGCTGGGTTTCATTCGCATCACTACCCGATAGACCGTAGTAGACTTTGCTCATACCTTCTGGAGCCCATTTTAAAATTCGGTCAGAAAGCTCAATTAATGCTTCATTAGTATGACCAACATAAGTGTGGTAGTACGCCAGTTTTTTCGCTTGTTCATAAATAGCATCGGCCATTTCTTCACGCCCATAACCAATGTTGACGCAATATAAACCGGCAAATCCATCAAGTAGTTCAATACCTTCCGAATCCGTTATTTTCAACCCTTTCGCGCCTGTAATAATACGGCCTGGTAGCTCACCTGCGGCGTACTGCTTCAAATGAGTAGAAGAGTGAAAAATGCTCTCGCGGTCAGTTTTTAAAAGTTGCTCTGTTGATTTAGTCATATCTTTTCTCCTTTTAATTCACTCATTTACTCAAGAACCGCTCGCTGTTGGTAGCTGCCCTAAGCAGCAGTATTTAATCTCACTGAATTCATCAAAGCCGTGGCTACTTCCTTCTCGTCCTAGCCCCGACTGTTTAACACCACCAAATGGGATTGGCCCTCCGGTCATTTTGACAGAGTTAACGCTCACCATCCCAAACTCTAACCCTCGCATGCAGCGCCAAATATTATGAATATTGTGACCATATACATAAGCCGCTAAGCCATATTCAGTATCGTTACTCATTTTGATCACTTGCTCTACATTGTCGTAGGGGATCACACCAGCAACAGGGCAAAAGTTCTCTTCGCGATACACCGCCATATCCGGTGTCACATCTGCAAGTAAGGTAGGAGGGAAAAAGTTCGCTCCCGATAGATGACCTTGATATTGATAAATTAAGCGAGCCCCTTTATCGATGGCATCATTGACTAAACGAGCTGCATTTTGAGCTGCACTAGCCGAAATAAGCGGTCCAAGTGTCACTTTCGGATCAAGCCCATTGCCGACAACGATATTATTCATTGCCTCGGCAAATTTACTTAGAAAGCTGCCATAGTGACGACGTGGTACAAAAATACGATTAGCGGCTAAACAATCTTGTCCTGATGTTTGAAACTTAGCATCGATCGCCGCCTGTACCGCTTGTTCAATATCCATATCATCCAGCACAATAAACGGAGCATTACCACCTAACTCCATACTGCATTTTTTAACCGTATCCGCCGCTTGTTTTAGCAATAATTTCCCTACCGGTGTTGAGCCAGTAAATGACAAAGCTTTAACGATAGGAGAAGCACACAACGTTTTTGAAATCATCGCTGCCTCGCCCGTCACCACGTTAAATACTCCAGCAGGAAAACCACAGCGATCAGCCAACTCTGCTAAAGCAAGAGCCGAAAATGGCGTATCACTCGCAGGCTTAATCACAACGGTACAACCAATGGCTAATGCGGCCGCCGCTTTACGTGTGATCATGGCATTAGGAAAATTCCAAGGTGTAATTAAAGCCGCAACACCAATAGGTTCTCGTAGTGTAGAAAGTTGTGCATTGTTGATATGACTTGGAATGGTATGGCCGTAGCTACGATGTGCTTCTTCAGCAAACCAACGAATAAAGGATGCACCATATTCGACTTCCCCTATGGCTTCAGCTAACGTTTTTCCTTGTTCTACTACCATTAAATATGCCAAATCTTGCTTGGCTTCTAAAATGGCGTAGTACCAATTCATTAGAAGCTCTGCTCGCTGATCGGCACTTAATTTTCGCCAAGGATGAAAAGCATTGTCAGCCGATTCGATGGCTTCTTCAATTTGCTGTTCATTTAACATGCTTATGTAACCAACGGTCTGGTTGTTAGCTGGGTTTTCAACTGCATGAAAGCGATCACCGCATTGCCATTTGCCATTGATATACGCATGATTTCTTACCAGACGAACATCATCCAGTAACGTCATCATTTCGTGCGACGCTTTATGCTCACTATTGCTAGCGTAATTAGCAACATGATGATTAGTTAGATCATTAGTTGAGTAGATACCTCGTTCAGCAAATCCCATGATAACCTCCCGTCCTATGAAAGTATGAGTAGAAGAATTAGCTCATAGTTAAAGGATAAAAAAAGCCGAGTGAGAATGTTTTTGAAGAAAAGAGATTAAGGTAAGTTTTTTTCTGTTGAGTCACCAGAATTCAGAGATTTTTTCTGGTGACATTAAGTTTGCCCAAATGGCTTCAAAATTCGGAATGTAAAGCACCTTTCAAGTAAATTTGACGTAGTCTAAGCGCTTTCAACTGAAGTAGCATTTTGCTTGATGGTTTTTGTCACAATGTAGGTAAAATAACGCTCAATTCCAAGGTCGGAATCAAGCCATAAGTCCATTAAACGTTGGTATTGATCAATATCTTGAGCCTGTACCTTGATGATATAGTCAACCCCACCGCCAGTGGCGTAACAATCTGTGACTTCTGGAGTTTCACACATTAATGATTCAAATCGTTTAAACGCTCTCGAATGATGTTCTTTTAAAGAAACTTCAACCAGAACCGAAGTGCGTTTTAAGATTTGATTAATATTTACTCTAGCTCCATAACCTTCAATAATGCCGGCTTTTTCTAGCTTTTTAACTCGTTCCCAGCATGGGCTAACAGATAAATGAATTTCATCTGCTAATTGTGATTTAGTAATACGCCCATTTTCCTGCAAGATCTGCAGTATTTTCATATCATATTGATCAAGTTGCATCACACCTCCGGAAGGGCAAGTTACTTGGGTATAAACCTAATGTTTAATAAATAGATGTCGCGGATAATCACATAAAGCTTGTGCACCAAATGATGTAA
This sequence comes from Vibrio algivorus, assembly GCF_002218005.2. Classification (GTDB taxonomy): domain Bacteria; phylum Pseudomonadota; class Gammaproteobacteria; order Enterobacterales; family Vibrionaceae; genus Vibrio; species Vibrio algivorus. Next base: position 391,390 of record NZ_AP018679.1, on the reverse strand, counting down.
TCACAATACTTTCCGTGGTTTCCAATCCCCAACTATCAAACCAAAGGCCGGGCATCAAATGGAACGTCATGCCTTCTTGCAATACCGTGTCATCACCACTGCGTAAGCTCATGGTTCTCTCCCCCCAATCCGGAGGATAACTCAGACCTATCGGATAACCACAACGAGCACCGGCGCGATCAAAACCCGCTTTATCTAAAATAGTCTGCAGTACATTGGCCACATCGGCGCAAGTATTCCCAGGTTTCGCGACATCCATAGCGGCTTCCAAAGCAATAGTTAACGCTTCATCGGCACGTTTAAATTCATCGTTTGGCTCACCTAAAAATATCGTTCGAGATAATGGGCAATGATAACGACGGTGTACTCCAGCCATTTCAATAAAGGTACCTTCCCCTTTATTGAAAGGCTGATCATCCCATGTTAAGTGTGGCGCTGAAGCATCTGCACCAGAAGGTAGCATAGGTACGATTGAAGCATAATCACCAAAGTGTCCTTCATAACCAAGTACGGCTTGACGATTAATCTCTGCAACCAAATGATGCTTAGGTAAACCCGGTTCAATCATTTCAAATGCCACTCGATGCATGTTTTCAACGATTCTCGCGGCGTGATACATATACAATAACTCTTGATCCGATTTCACCGCACGACACCAATTCACTAAACCAGTCGCATCCAATAACTGAGCGTTTGGCAAACTATCTCTCAACCATTCGAATGCTGTCGCACTAAAATAGTAGTTATCCTTTTCAACGCCAATACGCCCACGATCCCATAATTTAGGTGCAAGAACGGCTTTCACCAAATATTCCATCGGGTGTAAATGTGGGTTCATTACATAATAATCAGGATAATAAAAAACGTTCTCGGCAGCCATATAGACAGTACGAAAAGCACCGTTAGCGTCTAAATAACGACCAAACCAAATTGGTTCACCGCTAGTCGATACCACAACGCATTGAGGGACATAGAAAGACCAGCCGTCATATCCAGTTAACCATGCCATATTGGAAGGATCATGAATGATTAATAAATCCAGCTCATTCTCTTCCATTGATTGACGGACTTTAAGTAAGCGTTGTTGATATTCTTCTAACGAAAACTTAAATACAACTCGTTGCATATCCATTCCTCTTTGACAAAAGCAGCGTCTGATTTGCAATTGAAAAACCACAATCCCATCATTTAACACTCAGAGAGCGGTTACATTAGTACCGATCCAAATAAATCGTTATTCGAAACTTACACTGTGAAAAGTTAAGCAACAATCAAGCCATTTATTCACGACTAACATTCCATATCAGATCACCTGACTCAGAATTATTTATTAAAATGCGTTGATTAAAATTAATAACGACTTATTTCGATAGGTCTATCCTGCCTTATGCTGGGTATAACAGTTCAATAATAAAACCGTCATAATTTCAGTATGGTTCAGAGAATAGAATTTGCCTAAAAAATGTATTTCAAAAAAAAACAGACACGCGATGTGTCTGTTTTTACATAGATTTCTATCAATTTTTATAATACTGAAGTTTTAAAATTAGTATTTAACCTGATAACTCAGCATATAAGTGCGGCCTTGACCTTTATAATCAAATACTGATGCTGGACCATAATATGGAGAGTAGAAGCCTTGAGCTCTTTGTCCCCACACCGTGGTGTAATCTTCATCAAACAAGTTTTGAATACCAAAACCTAAGCTGCCCACAGGAAGATTAACAGAAGTCGTTAAGTCAACCGTTGTATAACCGTTCAACTCTCCATCAAAATCATCCGTTAAGTCAAACATCGTATTACTTTGTAATCTTGCCGCGAAAGTATCATCGTACCAACCTAACCATGCACTCGCTTTTGATGCACTGGCATAGTTAACAGATGTTTTGACCCAATCATTATTATCGTCTTTCTCTTCAGTGCGCACTACATGGCCAGAACCACCGATTTGTAAATTACTCGTTACCCAGTAATTCAATTCAGTTTCCAAGCCATAAACACGCTTATCAGAATCTTCAACGGTAACCGAAAGGTTTGAACTGCTGTTCGAAATAACTTTATCTGATAATGAAATATAAGCTGCAGTTTGAATGCTTAATTCACCAATTTGATTACGCATACCCACTTCAAAGCTATTGGTTTTCATACCTTCTAACTCAGTATCAGCAACATTAATGCTATCCACTAAAGTTAAGTGACCATTAGCTTCCGGTTGATAAGTACCATAACCGTAATATTTCGCTGGATCTGCTAAATCAAAGCCTTGCGAAAAGTTTGCCCACACTTGGTTAGCTTGATTAATGTTATAAATGGTCCCTAAATTAAATAAACCAACGTTATAATCTGTACTGCCTCCATCAATACTGTCAGCAGAAGTTGCTTGCCCTAGGGCGATCGCAGTTTGAGCTTTTCCTGAAACAAAGTCATCTATAGTATTATTGATGTATTGATAACGGTAACCTCCCTGAACAGACCAATCATCGGTAATATTAAACTCAGCTTGAATAAAACCAGCAATCGAGGCAACTTCTGTTCCAGGATAACGACCAATTGTGGCATAACTATTATTAACTAGCCCACCAGTAGCTGCACCAGTAACAGGATCAAAGATAGTTTGGCTACTATCTAACGAATCAATATAGCCATCAACACCATACGTTAAATTAAAACGGCCGAAATCTTTTAATAGCGCCATTCTCAAGCTGACCACTTCTGTATCTTGCTCAGAGGCCGCAAGGTAAGCACCGTAGATAAAAGGAATAAATGACATATTCTCTTTACGGTAAGAAGCTTGCACCATTAATTGATGACTCAAAAAGTCTGTATTCAAATAATTAAGATTCAGCATGTAACGTTCAGTGCCGCCTTGCTGATCTGATTCGAATCCTTTACGTACTTCAATCTGACTAGGATCAGCTAATGCAGCAAAGTTTTGGCCATAATAAATGCCATAAGGACTATCTTGTTGGCTATCATAATATTGGGCAAGAATAGAAAGTGTTTGAGTATCGGTTAAATTAATCTCACCAGAAGCCATCAAATCTAAGGTGGTGTTATACTGCAGCGAGCCTTGAGTAGTGTCAGGCACGATAATGTCACCATTACCATCGTATTTACCACCAGCATCATGATAAACCGCAGAAATTCGACCACGTGCTTTTTCATTACCACCACTGATTGATTGCGCAATTTTGCCATCGTAGTCATCACTGTTATTAAAGCCTGAACCACCACTTAAATATGTTTCGCCATGAAGGCCTTCTTGTGTTGCTTTTTTAGTGACGATATTGATCACACCACCGGTTGCCCCAGCCCCGTAAACAGATGTTGCACCTGAAAGCACCTCAATACGTTCAATGTTAAATGGGTCAATAGAATCAAATTGGCGACTAATCGAACGAGATGAATTAAGTGAAACACCATCAATCATCACCAAAGCAGAACGACCACGTAGGTTTTGTCCATAATTAGTACGTCCTTGGCTACCCACATCTAACGATGGTATGGTGGCTGCTAGAATATCTCCTAAACTCTTCCCATTACGTGCTTCTTCTTCAATACGCTCTTGATCGACATACCAAACTGTACCCGGAATATCACTAATACTTTTTGGCGTAGCACTTGCTACGACTACCACGGTATCCATTGATGCGCTTTTCTCTTCGGCCTGAAGGGAAAAACTTGAAACACCTGCTACTGCTAATGCCAAGCTGACCGGTGCTAATTTTTTTGGTGGCAGGCTGAGTCCTTTTAACGTGTTGATTTCCATTTAACTTCGTCTCTCTATACTGTTTTATTAATAAACGCTCATTCATCCTTCTTAGCGGTTACCGCTATAGAAAATCCACCACTTCAATAGAATGCCATTGCTGATAATAAAAATACCAATGATAAGCATTCCTATATCAAGAGATGAATATCCCGCAATATTAACTCTATGGTCAACTTAACGCGGAACTGTGACTACCCTATAATTCAAGCCACAGCTTTAGGTTGAATCAAATATCCAACCTTATACCCAAGTAACTTCAAGATGCAGAATTCACTTGGGTATATCATTTCTCTAATTTAATTCTGTTTTCTTAGCAAATAGATAAAGTACCCACCACCAATCAGTGATGCCAACAACCCCGCAGGAACTTGCCAAGGAAACCAAATATTTCTCCCTAGCCAATCTGCTAATAGCATGATGTTGCTACCTATTACACAGGACAAAAGCATTTGATGTCGTGCGCTATATTGCCCCATTGATTTAGCCATATGTGGTGCTAATAATCCGATGAAACTAAGTGGTCCCACAACAATCACAGCCAACGCAGTAAGCATCGATGCAAACAACATTAAACATTGTCGAACTCGATAGGTATTCAGCCCTAAAGCACTCGCCGTAATGTTGCCTAGCGCCATCAAATCTAGCCAACGGTGACATGTAAATAAGCCAGCCGCTAATAAAATAGTTCCTATAATCAAGAGTAATGAATCTGACCAAGCCACTAAATAAGTAGAACCGGATAACCAAGCCAATAATGCTTTCACTTGCTCGTTACCAGAGGCTAATGAAATTCGAATCAATGAATCTAATAACGCGCTTAATGCCACACCAGTCAATAACATTTTTACCGGGGAAAGCTGGCTCTTACGGCTGAACCACCACACCATAAACATGATAAATAATGCCCCACCACTGCCGAGCAATAACTGCTCAAAACGTGTCACTGAGCCAAACATCAACACGCCCAACACCAAAGCAAAAGCAGCCCCTGAGCTGATGCCTATGACTTCTGGGCTAGACATAGGATTACCAGTAATACGCTGAATAATGCTACCCGCTAGTGCCAATGCAGACCCAGAAAAAATGGCGACCAGCACTCTTGGTATTCTTAAATCTAAAACACTGTACGCAAAGCTCAACTGCCATCCGGATTGACTTTGCCCTAGAAGCAACGACATCAAAGTCAACGCAATTAAAACCAATACTGAAATAACAAATACCGGTAAAAATGCTTGTTCAGAAAACTGCGGATCGGAATCAGGCTGAAACTTTTGCGTGCTTGACCAAGTCTGTTTATTCAATAGCCACAGTAAACACGGTGCACCAATTAGAGCTGTGACTGCGCCAGTTGGTAGTAATTCCCCTGCAACTCCCGCAAAAGGTATGACTAACAGATCAGTTAAAAGTAATAGAACAGCCCCCACTAAAGTACTAAGTAACAATTGAGAAATTAGTCGTCTAGCCCCTAATAATTTGGCAAGACTTGGGGCAACCAAACCAATAAAACTAATAATGCCAACTTCACTCACAATACTTGAGGTAACAAACACAGCGATCACTAAAGCGGCAATCCGCAATAGGCCAACTTTGACACCGATAGATGAGGCAACATCTTCACCGAGCTGTAAAATAGACAATGGGCGCTGAATGATTAACAAGACTAATAATGCAAGCGTAACTTGTGGCAATAAATGAATCACACCATTCCAGTCATTTTGATCCAATGCCCCAGCTCCCCAAATAAACAACCCAGTTAATTGCTGTTCATTAAATAGAATCAACACCATGTTGAGTGAGCCTAAAAACAATGTCACTACCATACCCGCTAACACCATTTGCAGTGGTGCGAAGCCTTTACGAGCGGTCAGTAAAAACACTAAACCTGTCGCCATTAATCCACCAGCAAAAGCTAAGGTTTTCGGTGTTAACCAAAACAAACCACTCAGTTCAACATGCCAAGCAGATAAAGGAAGCAATAATGCAATCGCAACCCCTAACTGAGCACCTGAAGCCACACCTAGCGTTGTTGGTGACGCCAATGGATTTCTTAATACCGTTTGCATTACCGATCCGGCAAGTGCCAAACCTGCACCACATAGCAACGCCATCATCAAACGAGGGAAATAGCTGTAGTGCAAGATAACTTGCTGATAGCTATCTAGATCGGGAAAAAATAAAGCTTGGTAAAACTGATCAAAAGGTAATGAATACGGCATACTAATCTTAATCAATATGCTTAATAGGCCGATGATCAGAGCAATGAAAATCCCATACTTGAACGCACCTAATTTAAAAGATGTTGGGATCGCAACGTCCATCTATTTCGCCTTAGCCTGAGATTCTGTCGTGTTGGTTGTAGTCAAAATTCTGGTGACTTCATCACTGAACTTTTGCGCAGCGAGTAACCCACCGAATGTCCAGACTGGTGGCAACTCATGGGTACGCTGTTCACGCACAAACTTCATGACTTTCCAAATAGGATTACTGTTGAGTAATTTTCTTTCATCACCGGTTAGTGGCCCATAATAGAAAACCTCAGAGTCTTGAAGTGGTGCCAATTGTTGAACCGTTGCGGAACTAAATCCCCAACTATTACCTTGTTGTTGCCAAGCATTGGTTAACCCCATCAACTGAATCGTTTCTCCAGACAAAGAAGTGTTGCCATGAATACGAATATGTTGCTCACCAATAAAGCGGATCAATAACAAAGGAGAAATAGTGGTTTGCGAGGCTTTTATGAATTGTTCGATGTTCAGCTTGTTAGCTTCAATTTTTTTATCAAAATCTGCAATAACCTGTTCTGCTTGCTCACTACGATGTAAAACTTTGCCTAGACTACGTAATTGAGATTTCGCATTTTCTATCGGTTGATGTGAATCTGTATAAATACTCAGCACCATAGTCGGCGCAATGGCATTTAACTTCTGATAAGCCGGGCTCATCGCATCACTCACCAAAATTAAATCCGGTTTCATTTGTGCAAGTAATTCTAAGTTTGGCTCTCTTCTGGAGCCAACGCTTACCACATTTTCTGGTAATTGTGGCGAGACAACCCAAGCTTGATAGCCCTTAACATCTGCGATACCTGTTGGGGTCACACCGAGAGCAAGTAAATGTTCAGTTAATACCCAATCTAATGCCACGACTTTTTGAGGAGCAGAATCAAATGTGACTTCCCCCATTTCATGTTTAAAGCTTTCAGCGTGAGAATTAAACGATGTCCACAAGATTAAAAATGAGACTAACCAGCCTTTCATACAAACTTCCTCTTAAATACATCTATATATGAATGCGCCACTAACGGATATAGCTGATCGCATGACCAGATTCAGGGTGAACAAATAAATCCAGTGGAATCCCGTAGATTTTATGCAAAACATCTTGCCGCATTAACTCATCAGGTGTACCACTGGCTAAAACGTTGCCTGAGTGTAACGCCACCATATGATCACTGAATCTCGCCGCCATATTGATATCATGCAACACCATAATCACAGTTAACCCTAACGATTGGTTTAATTCACGTACTAAGGCTAATAGTTCATATTGATGAGCAACATCTAATGCTGACGTAGGCTCATCCAATAAAATACATTCACTTTTTTGCGCCAGTAGCATCGCCATCCAAGCACGTTGCCTTTCACCGCCAGAAAGCGTTGCCACAAAACGGTCTTGCATATGAGTTAACCCCACTTGCTCAATAGCCTGATTGATATACTCTTCATCTTGAGCACTATAGCGGCCGAACAGCCCTTTCCATGGATAACGCCCAAAACGTACCAACTCGCGGACTTTTACGCCGTCGGTTAACGGAGGGTGTTGCGGTAAATAGGCAACTTTAAGTGCAAACTCCTTGGCAGATAATTCAGACAATGGCTGCTCATCCAATAAAATATGACCTTGGTTGGCTTGCTGCTGCCTTGCTAACATTTTGATCAACGTGGATTTACCACTACCATTGTGACCAAGTAAACTCGTCACTTTACCCTTCTCAAAGCTTAAAGACGTTGGACTTAAAATGGTTTTATTTTGCGTCTCAAACGTAACATCTTGTAATCGAAACATATCCTTAAGCTCACTAAGCAAATCAAACTGCGCAAATAGTAATGATTATCATAACCAGTATCAATACTGTTTTGAATTTATATACACTTCAAGAGCGCTTTTGTGATGTTTTTCTGAATCCTGTCCTAGGGCCTGTTGATAAATATCCATAATACTCAGGGTTAAATAAGTAGAGGGTTGGCGATAGGATCTGCTAATTCTGGCAATGGCCTCTCACTACTATCTCCTAATCCAATTTTAAAACGTACTTTATTAAGACAGATCTTATCTATATGGGTAGTCAATAGATCTAAAGCCTTAAATCGCTCGTTCAATTCAGGGTGCTGAGATTGGTAGGCTTGCAAAGTACTTTTTAGTAATTGATAAAATTCTTGCTCACTGACTCCACTCCTTTCGAGCATTGGAGACACAAAACGCAGTACCGTCACAAAATGGCCAGTGAGTAAATCATGGATAAGATAATGAGCAGGCAAGCGAACAAGGTTGGCTTGAATATCCTGATCAAGTGTCGAAAGCTCAGGATAATCTTGATCGATTAATCGCAAATCGCCATGAAAATCTTTAATCAAGCAACCAACTGGGAAGTGGTTTTCTAAAACCAAAGTGACGTTTTGTCCATGCGCGACAATTCCCACACCATACTTGACCATTAAATGATAAATAGGCACGACTACATGGGTAAACATCGCTTTCAACCAATCTTGCGCCGTTCTATTTGATAAATTAATTAACGCTTCAATACACGGCATACCACTTAAATCTTGTTGCATTAGAGTTGCCATTGAAAGTGGTCTTTGGTGTTCACCAAGTAAGTTTTCTGCACGCTCTCGCCAAATACAGCCCAGCATTTCTTGATAACGGTATGGCCCGTCGATTTTAGATTGATAAGGATGAGGACAATATACGCCACCAATCTCTTGCTGAACTCGCATACCAAGGTCATTTAAAATGGCATCTTTTTTGGCAATATCTGCCAACCAAGCTGAAATACGTGCACCATGAGCAATATACTTGCCAGGGATCCCTCGATAACAAGAGGTATTTAAAATAGTTAATGCTGTTTTTACATCCACATCGACACTAGGCATTTCTGCCGTCAATGTTCTAATTGACTGCTGAGCCAACCACTTCACTGTCGTTGTACCAAGATCGATCAATTTATTTTCAACGAAATACTGTAAAAACTGACTTTTAAGATAACGCTGCAATTGCCATGGATGCACAAGAATAATATCGAACTGGTTTAGCCCTCCTGATGGCAGTTTTTCGAGTAACGAATGCCACTCCTGTTCAGTGACAAAAGAGGCGAACAAGTCCTGAATATTTAAATCGACTTTAAATCCAGACACAGAAATTGATTTATCCACCGCCAAGAAATGCAGTGAAAATGCTTGAGCTGACTCCGGAGAATAACGCTCAAGATCGTGTTCTCCCCACCCTAAACGTCCTTTATTAGCAATTAATTTAGGGTGAGCATTTAAATATTTTTGCCTAGTAATTTCATCACACTGAACAATATCAAAAGCGGTTAATCCTTGTTGAACTTCTAAGCTGCGCAGCTCACTTCTTAACGTCTGTTGAACCTCTTCAAAAAAGCCGGCTAGATTCATATCCGAAATATTGAGTACCGGTTGTAAATCGATTAACAAATCATTTAATAAAGGGATTGCACCATGGCTTGATTGAATTGAATCATTTTCAATGTTGAGCATCCCCCATACTGTTTTTTGTGCTTCAAATCGCCATTGTTGCTCACCGCAGTCAAGTACATAAGTTTGCTTGCTAGATGTATCAGCATTCGGTGTTTGAGCACTCAATGAACCATATTCGGCTAACTGCTCAAAATGAATTTCACTTAATGTTTTACCAATCAAATTACGGTTTGCTTGTTCCCAAAATTTATACGACACGCAGCCTCCTACCACCCAATAACCACAAATAACTCATTGATATTTATTCGTGAAACAAATTTATGTAGCACGGAATAATCACCAAAAATCCCCCTTAATGTATTGACATCCACACTAAAGATCAACAATCATAATGATAATTATTTGCATTATCGTTTAGGTTTATATTTTATGTGGTTATTTGGAGCACTCTTTACTTTAGGAATTAATCAGACACTACTGATCGCACTCCTACCACAAATAGCCGTACTTTTTAACGTCGATGCACAAAGTCATCAATTAGGACTGATCGCGATGGCTATTAATGTGAATTTAATCAGTTATTGGATTGGGTCTGGGTTATGGGGAAAGTACCTCAACCGTATGAGTTTGACGCAAGCCTACTGGATAGCAGGAATTGGATATATTACTTGCCACATTCTTTTCATTGCCGCCCTATTTCATTTATCAAGCCCACAACTTTGGTTAGCAGCATTAAGTCGATTCGGTCTTGGTTTATTCAGCAGTGCGTTTATGCCAATAGGACAAACCTACCTAACTCACAAACATCCTGCCGAATTAAATAACATATCGAAACTCAGTGGCATCGCTACCTTAGGTCGATTACTCGGCCCGACTTTGGTTTTTTTACCAATAGGGTTATCAAATATTCTTTTACTCACACTACTTCCTATTAGCGTGAGTTTATTGTTCATAAAGTGGTTAGCTAAAAACAGTTTAAACCTAACTATCCCCCCCACTGAGACCAAAGCAGTTTCTGCGATAAAGCTCGCTCAGCGATATAAATTAACCTTTTTAACCGCAGGTTTAACCACCATGTTGGTTGCGATATACCAATTAATGCTTGTACCTTATTTAAGTAAGTTAGGATTAAACCCCGAGAACACCTCCATCTACCTTGCTGGCATGATGTTGGCAATCAGCAGCTTGATGGCCATAAACCAAATGTGGATCACGCCTAAATTATTAGCCAGACCAGCACTGATTTGGCACTTCATAAGTTGGCCTCTTGCTTTTTGTGGTTACATTCTCTCGGCTTTTGAACATAGCTTGATAACATTAATAATATTTAGCACGGCACTGACTATTGCGTTATCCAACCTACCGGCCTGGTATTCCAAGCAACTTTTATCTCTGAATAAAAACAGTCCACACACCAGCCAACTCAGTGGCCTCTTAGCACAATCTCATTCTAGCGGTCACCTGATTGGCACTGCATTGGCATCATTAGCGGTCTACCTAAGTATCAACGCGGAGTACCTACTAATTATGTTTATTTCAATATTATTTCTAAGTGCGGTGTTGCTCAAACGTCAACACCTCACCCAAACCTCAACGGCAAATTAACCCGTCCAATTCATGGACCGTCACTGCTTCATATAAAGGAAAAAATATGTCTATCGACCCATTAGCTATTCCAGATAGCGCAGTACAACACACCTCGGATTTAGGATTACAAAGCTTTTTCAATAGTTTTTCGATGGAAACACAAGATTGCCAAGTCGCTCAGCACCACCTTTATATTCCACTTGGTGAACAACAATTAGTCTTACCACTCAGCTATGTATCAACACTCGGCCGTCATCGTTATCAAGGCAATATCTACTTAATTAATAGTGCAGAGATTGATAACAAACACCAAGTAAATTTGAATATAAATGATGCTAACAAAATCGATTTTTCACGTGCAGTATCGTTATTGGTTTCTCATTATTTCCCCAATATAGACGCTAAAACGCATGATCGTTTCTTTAACCGAGTAGGGGAATCAACACGCTATATCAATCGCGCATTGTTAGCACTAGAGCAGCGCTCTCAGCTCGATCTTTCAGCGGATAGTTTCATTCAGTCGGAGCAATCTTTAATTGGTGGACATAGCATGCACCCTGCCCCAAAAAGCTGTGAGCCTTTAACCGAAGAACATCAATATGCATACCTTCCTGAATATGCTCAAAGTTTTGCAATTGAGTGGTTCGCAATCCACCCTAATTACATCGCCTCTCAAACGGAAATACCGCAACTTCTTCATACTTTCAAAGCACTATTGCAAAACAATTTATCTTTGGATGGAAAAACGACTAATCATATACCAACGTTGATTCAACAAGGTTGGTTAGCATTGCCCATGCATCCATTACAAGCTAAAGAATGGAGAAAAAACATTAAAAAGCATGGCTTATCTCAATTTGTTGTAGATTGCCAATTGAGTACGCACGGTTGGACAGCCACCTCATCCACAAGAGCCATTTATCACCCTAAATTAGCATGGATGCTCAAAGTATCTCTGCCAGTTAAGTTAACCAACTCTTTGCGCCTACTCAGTGAAAAAGAAGCAAAACGAGGTGTTCAGTTTAGCCAGATATTACAGACCGCTACCGGTCAAGAGATGCAGCAAAGAATGCCCCAAACTAAGTTTATCCAAGAGCCAATTTGGGCTTCTGTAAAAAATTCAAACGACCAATGTCTAGACTTACCTTTAGTTTGCTTACGAGAAAATATCTTTTACCGTAATCAAGAGTCCCTCATCGAACAACCCAATACCCACCTTCTTGCCACGGCAAATCAAAATATCAATGATAAAAGTCAAGTAGGACAATGGATAAAAAACTACGCGCAAGCAACTCATCAGACATTAGAGATAGCAGCGCGTCAGTGGCTAAATCAATTTATGGATAATGTTATTCAACCGCTATGTATTGCTCGCAGTGACTACGGGATCATTTTTTTAGCACACCAACAAAACATCTTATTGGATATTGAAAATAATCGACCAATCGGTATGAAATATCGAGATTGCCAAGGTATCGGCTTAACGGATATTGCTCTCAAGCAATTTTCCGATCTTTTCGATAATCAAGATCCCGAATATTTTGTACCGCAAGATAAAGTCGACCCTTACCTTTCTTATTATTTGGTTGGAAACACATTACTCAATACCATCGCAGCTATCTGTGCAGATACTCAAATAGAGGAACATGAACTATGGTCTGTTTGCCAACATGCCTTTTCTAAATGGCGTCAAGCACGACCGAAAGACTCAGCCTTCTATGATTATTTGCTCAACTCACCAACCTTGAGATGGAAGCGTAACTTCTTCTGTTTCTTATCTGACTTTAACGAAGCAACCTTACCGGATCCTAGTCAGATTTATTGCGAAATTGACAATCCATTTTATCACTCTCAACCAAAGGCTCGACTGTATAAGCCTCTACCTTCAAGTGACCAGCAATCTCGCAGCATTTGTATAGAATCGTTACAAGTTCTGTCAGAAAACGATCATTCTCATCAACGCTTCGCAATGTATGAATTGGGATTATTACGAGGTGAATTCGATTTAATCTTATCTCAAAACACGATTTATATTGATACTGAATTAGCAGAGCCTATGTTGTGGTGGAGCGCCGCTGAACACGCATTTTATACCAGTAATAAAACCGAGCTACATTGCGGCCATTGGCCTGACTTTGTACTCCCTCACTTAACAGATGGAAAGCTATTACATAAAACCTTTCTTCAAGTGGCACCCATTTGGCACCAACCAGCAAAAATCACAGAGTCGAAACAGAGGCACACAGCGGCCAACGGCATTTCGCATCCCACCCGTCCGCCCAAACCCGTGGGTACCGTCTTTCAGCGTTATTGTTACCACCTAAAACGTACCGTGTCATTTCGCATGATCGACATTAGCCGTGATCTAGACATTTTTCACCAGTGGCATAATCACCCATTAACCTCGCCAATTTGGGAGCTAGAAGGCAGCTTAGAAATGCATTCTCAATACTTGCAAAAATTAGAACAGGATCCACATCAGTTTGCCGTTATCGGAGAGTTTGATGGGGTCGCCTTTGGATATTTTGAAGTCTATTGGTCAGCAGAAGATCGATTAGGTCCTCATTACGAGTGCCAAGACTATGACCGAGGCATACATATTTTAGTCGGAAATTTAGACTACCGAGGTGGTACCTTCTTTGATGCATGGGGGAAGTCTATATTGCATTACTGCTTTTTAGTCGAGCCACAAACTAACAGCATTGTGGGTGAACCAAATGCTAAAAACCATCGAGTAGTCAAAATCACTGAACGGATTGGCATGAAAAAACAATTCGAATTTGATTTTCCGCATAAACGTGCTGCATTGCTGCAATGTCAACGCCAAGACTTTTTTGAAAACATCATCTTTTAATTCCGTCATTGTCAGTGTTGGATTCGACATCAACACTGACAATGCTTAAACCTGTAGGGAACACATCATGAATAATCAACAAGATTTTGATTGCCTTGGAATTGGACTGGGCCCATTTAATTTAAGTATTGCCGCATTAATTGAAGAATCAAAAACTCAGTTACGGACACGATTCTTAGAAAGGAAACCATCATTCAGTTGGCACCCAGGCTTATTACTCAGTGATGCAAAAATGCAGACCTCATTTTTAAAAGACTTAGTCAGTGCCGTCGACCCCACCAGCCCGTACAGTTTTTTGAATTATTTGGTAAAACAACGCAAATTCTATCCATTTTGTGCCTCTGGTCAGTCGGTCATTTCACGATTAGAATTCTCTGACTACCTCGCTTGGACGGCGCATCAACTACCCAACACTCAATTTGACTGTAACATTCAACACGTCGACTATGTTGATGATCAGTTTATCGTTCACTCGGAAACAGAGTGTTACACCAGCAAAGATTTAATCATAGGAACAGGTATGCAACCGCATATACCTGAATGTATCCATGACTTAATCTCAGATCAGTGTTTTCACGCAAGTGAACTGGCTTTACGAGCACCAGACTTAACAGGTAAACGAATTGCAATCATAGGCGGTGGACAAACTGGCGCAGACATATTTCAGCATACCTTTGATCAACAATTCGGCAAACCTGAGCATATCGAATGGATCTCTCGCCGCCCAAATATCGAACAATTAGATGAAGGTTGCTTTACCGATCAATATTTCATGCCTGATTACGTCAATCAGTTTTACCACCTAGACCAAAAGAATAAACATCGTGAAGTCTCCCATCAAAAACTTGCAAGTGACGGTGTCACATCAGATTGTTTAAATGGACTATATCAACGCCTCTATCACGATAAATATGTATTACGAAACCCTAAATGGTGGTCAATTAAGCCTCATCAAAGCTTAATATCAAGTCAATATAGAAATGGAGAATATCAATTAGATATTCAGCATGGTCTTACCCAGCAAGTTGCGACGATAAAAGCTGACGTTGTCATTCTCTGCACTGGCTTTACTCATGACCTTCCAGCTTGTTTAGAGCATTTAAAACCACTAATGATAACCGACCAACATAACCGATTAGTGCTCAGTTCTGATTATTGTTTGCAGTGGAAAGGCATGCAGAACAATCGTATTTACATTGTAAATTCCGGTACCCATAACCATGGCATTGCAGAGCCCCAGCTCAGTTTAGCAGCATGGCGAGCAGCTAAAATTGTTAATAGCCTAAGTCAGAAAACCATTTATGAACTAGCCGAAGAACAAAATATTCTCGATTGGGGATTGGATATTGAGCCCCAGCATAGCTTTGCAAGTGCAAGCTCTATGTGATTGAAATAAATAGAGATCTAGTCTGTGGTTAGATCTCTATTTTTGAACAATAGATTCAATAGAAAGCCATTCCTTACCATATTCTAACTATCCGCAACTCTGACTCGTTATCTGCTTTAAAATTCACGCCATAAAATGACTAAAATCATCTGCTATTAGCCTTACTTAAACTTTATCGATAGTCATATTTGAGCATTATTTAGATGTAAAGTAGAAGCAAGTCTTTTTAAACATCATATTTAAGGACGCTTAGATCTTCTACCAAAGCACCTTGTTTTACAGCTAATGTTTAAATCCCTCTTCAAAACTATGCCTTTAAAGTTTCAAACGTTCATAAATCCACCTATTTCAGAGCCTTTTTATGATTACCTCCACACTTTATAACTTCACAGTGTGACGCTGCTAACAACTCCTACTCACAATGAAAATCTATCATTTGTCTTACAATATACTAAGCGTAATGAATCAAGGAGAGAGTCTATGTTAGATGCCAAATCTATTGTTAAAGATGCAATAGACGTCGTAACCCCATCTATTGAAAAACTTTTCGAAAGAACCAATCGAAAAGAGCTTCATATCGTTGTAATGAATCCTGAACTAAAACCTTGGGAAAGTTCATTCGAAGATGCCATCTTATATGAGAAATCATTAGGTGAACCAGAGTCTTGGACGATTCCTTTTAACCAACTTGCTCGCCAAAAAGCCAAACAAGCTTGGCGAGACTCTGTGGCAAATATTAATACTCAAACACAACACCCTGCTTCAATTCGAGAAGGCGATATCTTGTTCTACGGCTCATTTGTTTACGGCAATATTGTTGTGGCATGTAGTGGCGTAGAGCAATGGTATGACATGTTAATTAGTGGTTGGATTGCCGTCGCAATTGAACAGATCACTATGAGTGAATATCAAAACAATAAAATTTCTAACCCTACACAACCTGTAAGATAAGGAAAGGACTGCCATGAATAACTTATTAAAAAAACTGCTTGTAACCGCTGGAATTATTTTTTCAACCACGGCGATAGCTGCTGACTATCCTAGTAAAAATATTCGTCTTATTGTTCCATTTGGTGCCGGGGGAGGTACTGATGCAGTAGGTCGAACACTCGCTAACTCTGCTAAAGATGTTTTAGGGCAAAATATTACCGTAATGAACCGTACTGGTGGTGCGGGTGCGGTTGGTATGAGCTTTGGCGCTCAACAGCGCCCAGACGGGTATACCCTCACCGTAGTAACTCGTGAAATTGCCTCTCTACCTCAAATGGGGTTGATGCAACATGACGCGAGTGACTTTAAATTAATTCGTATGGTAAACCTTGATCCAGCAGTAGTTCTTGTATCAAAAGATAGCCCATACAACACTATTAACGACCTTATTGCAGAAGCGAAAAAAGAGCCAGGTTCACTAAAATTTGCGTCAACTGCAGCACCAAACTTTTACCTAATGGCACTTGAGAAAAAAGAAGGCATCAAACTAAATGCAATTCCATACAATGGTGCTTCAGAAGCAATTCCTGCGGTACTAGGTAACCACACAGATGTCACTATGGTTACTCCAGGTGAAGCGATTGCTCAATTACGTTCAGGCCAATTAAAAGCATTGGGCGTAATGTCTGCAGAGCGTATTGCTTACCTTCCTGAAGTACCAACTCTAAAAGAGCAAGGTGTAGATGTAGTAACAGGTACATGGCGTGGTATCGGTGCACCAAAAGGCACACCTGATGAAGTGATTGAAACTCTAGGTAAAGCATTTGACCAAGCGATGGCTAGCGACGAATTCAAAGGCTTTATGGAAAAAGGTGCAATGACTATTCATAACCTAAATGCTGAAGAATTCACTCAGTTTGTTGCTGAAGATACTAAAGCACTAGGCGCACTCATTAACGACAAGTAGTAACAACAAAAAATATGGGGCCTGCGGGCTCCATTTTTGAACAATTAACTAATTAAGTTGTAGAGTTTATTATGAAAGATCGAAACCTTATCTTCCCCTTTTTAATGATCTTGATGAGTATTGGTGCATTAATCGTGATCAGCCAATTTGATAAGCCAATGTTCCAAGACGCTAGCGTCGATGCCAAATTTTTCCCTCGCGTCATTTCTATCGGAATAATCATTCTTTCTTCAGTGCTGATTATTCAAAGCATTATGAAAAAAAGTAATGAGGTTTTACCACCAATCTTTTCCAAATTGTCTTTATTTGGAATTGGGTTTTTAGCGTTATATACCGCACTCATTTATTTCATCGGTTATTTAGCCGCTTCTTTCATTGCCTTTACTGGCTACTTAATTGTCTTAAAAATCAAAAAGCCAATGTATTACGTTTTTTCGACTATTTTTGTCTTCTTTGTTTATTACCTATTCAGCGAAATCTTTTTTATCTCTTTGCCTCAAGGCGTATTATTTTAGGAGGCAGTTATGTTAGAGCACTTATTTCACGGTTTAGCAGTTACATTCAGTTTTGAAGTTCTTCCGGTTCTTATTTTTGGTGTTTTAGGTGGTATTATCTTAGGTGCACTACCGGGATTAACCGCAACCATGGGTGTTGCGATTCTTCTACCTTTTACATTCGGAATGGAGCCTACAGCAGCATTAGTGATGCTAATTGGGGTGTATATCGGTGGTATTTATGGCGGTTCAATCGCGGCCATTTTGTTAAAAACACCAGGAACCCCCGCTTCAGCAGCCAGTGTTCTTGATGGCTATACCATGTCTTCCAATGGACAAGCAGCACGAGCACTAAGTATATCTGCCGTTGCATCATTTATTGGTGGGTTAATTAGTACTATCGTTCTGATCGCCATCTCCCCTCTTTTGGCTAAATTTGCCTTAAAATTTAACGCTCCTGAGTACTTTGCTCTCGCGTTATTTGGTTTGACGATTATTGCCAGTGTTTCCTCACAAAACATTCTAAAAGGCTTATTAGCTGGTGCGATTGGCTTATTAATCTCGACCATAGGTTTAGACCCTATTAGTAGTGTGCCACGCTTTACGTTTGGCATGATGGATTTATACAGTGGCGTGAATGTTATTCCAGTTCTGATTGGTTTATTTGCGTTATCTGAAGCGTTAAATCAAATCGAAAAAATCTTGTCGGAAAAGCAAATCAAACCACCTAAATTTGATCGTAAATTGCTCAGTAAAAAAGATTTAAAAGAAATGATGCCGACGGCAGTGAAAAGCGGATTAATGGGGACTACTATTGGTTCGGTGCCGGGTGCTGGTGCAGATATTTCAGCCTTTGTTTGCTACAACGAGGCAAAACGCTCATCAAAAAATCCTGAGGAATTTGGCAAAGGTTCTGTTAAAGGTTTAGCTGCTGCCGAAGCAGGTAACAATGGTGTAACCGGTGGGTCATTAGTACCTCTACTGACTCTAGGTGTTCCTGGTGATGCAGTGGCTGCTGTTCTACTTGGCGCATTAATCATTCAAGGCTTAACACCAGGACCACTGTTGTTTGCTCAAAGTCCAGAAGTGGTTTATGGCGTATTTAGTTCAATGCTAGTTGCGAATATCGTCATGCTTATTGTCGGCCTACTTGGCATTCGCTTCTTCTGCCGAATTATAGAAGTACCTAAGATTTTAATGATTCCGATTATTATTTTCTTATCTATTGTCGGCGCTTACGCTATTAACAACTCAATGTTTGATATTGGTATCGCAATTGGTTTCGGTGTTTTAGGTTTTATCCTCGGTAAATTAGATATCCCATCTTCACCGATATTGCTTGCTATCATCTTAGGGCCAATGGCAGAAACTAACTTACGTAAATCTCTGTTAATGTACGATAATTCATGGTCATTCTTATACGACAGACCCATTGCTCTTGCCTTTATCGTGCTAGCTGTTTTATCGGTTTACTCGACGATGAAGATAAAAAAACGCGCTAATAAAGACGCTTAATTTCATCTACTTCAATCATAAGTAAAACAAAAAGTGCCGAAATCTTATTCAAGGTTTCGGCACTTTTCTTTGAATAACGATCAGCAGTCTTTTGGCTCTACCTGCCCATCACCTTTTTATGTACTAGCCCCACGATCAAACCCCACAGTGTTGCTCCAATACCGAACAAGGTAATACCCGACAAGGTCACTAAAAACGTATATAAAGAGGACTCTCGTAAGCTTTCATCAGAAAAGGCACTTTGCATACACATTAATAAAGTACCAAGTAACGCAAGCCCTGCCAAAATATTTGAAACTTCTTTTGGTAACGCAAGGAAAATCGTTACAACCGCCGTCGCCCATAAGCCAGCAATGACATAAAACATCCCTGCCCACATCGCAGACCGATAACGTTGCCCCTTATCTTCGTCCACCTCTTCATTCATACAAATCGCAGCTGAAATCGCGGCAAGGTTTAAACTAAAACCACCAAACGGCGCTAACAGCATATTAAGAACGCCAGTGCCAATAAACACAGGCTTAACCGGAACTTGATATTGATAACTGCGCATCATGGCAAAGCCGGGTAAGTTCTGTGACAGCATAGTAATAATATAAAGAGGCACGCTTAAATTAAGCATCGCCATTAGATTAAACTCTGGCGTTACCCACACCGGTTTAGCGATATCTAACGAAATACTTTGTCCGACAAATGCACCAGAGAAAATGGCAATCATCACGCCGACAATAAGCAACAACATCATGGCATAACGAGGTAAATAACGCTTCGCGACAAAAAAGGTCATCACCATGAGCCCAAATGTCAGAGGGCTGCTCATCACCGGCGTAAAAGCGTTAAGGCAGAATGGAGTTAAAATAGCCGCCAACATAGCTGTAGCCAATTGAGATGGGATTCTTTCAATTAAGCGACTAAGGGGAGAAATTAAACCTGTAAGCACAATCAACAAGCCTGAAATGATAAAAGCACCAATCACTTCAGATAAAGCATACTGACCTACTACCGCCACCAACATCGCCGCACCAGGTGTTGACCACGACATCAATACCGGCATTTTATAATACCAAGAATAAGCAATCGAACTTATCCCAACCATCAAACCTAATACCAGTAACCAACTGGCAATTTGTAAAGGGTTTGCTCCAGCGGCGGTGGCAGCTTGTATGATGATAACAATCGAGCTGGTATAACCAATTAACACCGCGGTAAAACCAGCAGAAATATGACTAATATTTGTCCACGACTTTAAGTGATCTAACTTTGCATAATTCATCATGTGTACTGACTATTCCTTGTCATTCGTGACTCGATTCGAGCCATCATATCCAAATCTGTCTAATCAAGTAACTCTATCTAGCCACTCTACTTAAGCAAGCAAAACATTAAAGCTGAATACTTTTAAGCTGAGCAATCAACTCTTGAGTAGCCTTACCCTGTGGATGTTGAGTTGACCAAATAAGGTCAATTCCTTGCTTCCATGGCTGTGATTCAAAAGACAATTCGAGTCGCTTCAATTGATTCGAAGAAACAAAATCGTTAACCACTTGAGCAGGCAATGAAGCCCAACCTAGCCCCTGTTGTAACATAGGAATAGTCGAATGTGCGCTTTCCGTTCGCCATACTTGATCAGACACTCGCCATCTTGGCGTATCTTGATTGTATCGGCCTGTGATCAAAAACTGACGATAACGTTCTAACATTTGCCATGTGACTTTGTCTTCCTGTGCCAAAGGATGGTCGACACCAGTTACACACCAAAACTCCAAAGAGCCTAAGCCATAAACTTCAATTTCTCCGGGATATATCAATTCTAACTGCTGTAAAACGGCCAATTGTGCTCGCCCTTCACGGATGAATTCCAACACTTCACTTTCATTCACATGCAGAATTTCTATTTCAACTAATGGATATTGTTGTTCAAAATAAAAAAGCGCCTCAGCAACCGCCTGAGTCATCGCCATTGATTCCACTACTAACGTAATTTTTTCTTCAACTCCCATTTGGTAAGCATCAGCTGCTGATAAAAACACTCCACACTCGTTCAATATCCGTTTAGCGCGTAGTAATAATGCCTCTCCATGTGATGTAAGCTTTGGAGAGCGAGTTGAGCGATCAAACAAACTTAAATTCAGATCATCTTCAAGATTAGCAATAGCGGTACTTATTACCGATTGTGCTTTACCTAAATGCCGTGCTGCGGCTGAGAACGATCCTTGCTCAGCAGCCACAACGAACGCTTGTAATTGATCTATTGAAAATCGCATCTTACCTCTCCGCCTAATCTATTTATTCAGATCTCAACCTATCTAAATAACAGATAGTTATTAATTAGAATATATCTTATTTAGCATTAATAATAGCGATCGTTTGTATTGTTTATTTAGCGATGACTTTAGAGGAAAAAATGCGTACAACGTTTGATAGATTAAGGCACACCATCTGTTTTGAATTGATTGGCCTGATGATTTTGACCTTAGGTGTGGCAAAACTGATTAATATGGATATGACTAAGATAGGTATTTTAGCGGTTGCGTTCTCCATCATCGCAACAGTGTGGAATTACTTCTACAACATATTATTTGATAAGGCGATGCTAAAGCGTACCGGACAACTAAATAAAACTATTGCCATACGAGTGTTTCACGCTTGTTTATTTGAACTAGGGTTACTGGTGATCACACTACCAATGATGGCTTGGTGGTTAGAAATAGGTTTGGTAGAGGCACTAATTTTAGATTTAGGAATGGCGCTATTTTATCTCATCTATGCTTTTATCTATAACTTAGCTTATGACCGAATTTTCCCGATTCCGCAAACCAAGCAAGTAGGCTCTAACGCTTAAGCCGTAAAAAAACTCCAAATAAGGTTTAATGCAATAAAGGTTAATGCAAATTTCAGCACAACATGGAAGTGCTGATTTGATACTTTATCCAATACCTTCTTACCCACAAATGTTCCAGAAAAGCCGACTAAAATCATCAGCCCTATCACGCCAATCCACTGCTGATAGGCAAAACCCAAAATACCAAAAATAACTGCCTTGATAATATGTTGAATTGACATAAAACAAGACATGGTTGCACCGAGCTCACGTCGATCAGGCAGAATGTTCTTAACCGTTGCAATCAAAAATGGCCCCGTTGCGCCAACAAACATCGTCAAAAAGGCAGTAAATGCTCCGATGCCAAGTAACCCTTTTTTCCCTTGTAAGCTCAATTTAATAGGTACCCAACTGCTGATCAAAATGAACACCGCCAAAATGAGTTCTAAATACTTAGTTGGTAGGTTTAAAGCAAGATTACCACCAATTGCCGCTCCAACAACGCTACCAACAAAGAACCAACCTAAATATTGCTTTTGAATATGGCGACGCATCAATATTGCACGCCCAGCATTCGAGCCTAATTGTACAATAGCGTGAACCGGAATAACTGCCGCCGCAGGCATCATAGTGATCATAAAAGCAATTAATGTTGCTCCACCGCCTACTCCAATAATAACATTGAGCATAGACGTCATACCGCTTAAACCAATTAAGGTAAAAAACTGTATTGTACTGAGATCATCAGGTTTTAAGTTAAGGACTATATCAGTAAGAGCTTGCATAAAATCGATTCGGGAAAAGGAACAAGCCGCGATTATATACCTAAGTCGTCCTCAAATGCGATTTGGATATGGGTGTTAACTTTTCAATTTTGTAGCCTAGTAAGTAACGGTATTCATAAACTTACGTACCCACGATAGAATCAACTCAATGACCGATATTCGAGTAACTTATTAAAATTTAAACTAATCTTTTTTCCATATAAAAAAAACGATCATCTTCTTTTACCACAACAAATCCACTACGCTGATATAAATGAAAAGCTGGGCTAACCTTAAACACTTTCAACTTCACTTTTTTACTATCAGATTGCAGTGCTAATCGTTCTACTTCTTTCAATACTGCTGAACCTACACCTTTATTTTGGTAGAAAGAACTGATTTGTAGATCCCTTAAATAACAACTATCTGCTTCAAAAGCTAAGCGAAATGTTCCAACAACCTTACCTTCTGCGACTATGTCCCAATTATCTAAACTTTTAACTTGCTCAACTATCTGTTGTTGCTGCCATTCAACGCCATATTTCTCATAATACGGTGACATGTTTTGATAAGTGAGTTCGGCAGAGAGCGCTACATCGTCAGTAGGTAGATACGAAACATTCATTATTAATTATTCCTCTAATTACCACATCGATCGTTTCAAACCACTCAATTCCAATAAACGTGTCGAGATTTCTTCTACCGATAACGTCGTGGTATTGAGATAAGGGATCGCTTCACGACGAAATAGAGACTCCACCCGGTTCAGCTCTTTTTCACATTGTTGCTGACTGGCATAGTCACTATTGGCGTATCGTTCGTGGCGGATTGCCATTAAACGCTCGGTATCAATAGTTAATCCAAAAGTTTTGAAACGATAAGGTTCGATTTCTTTCGGTAATTTTAGCGCAGCCATATCGTCTTCAATAAACGGATAATTCACCGCTCTAATACCAAATTGCATCGCAAGGTACAAACTGGTTGGGGTTTTCCCACAGCGCGAAACGCCCAATAAAATAATATCAGCTTGGTCTAAGTTATGTAGCGAAACCCCATCATCATGCGCCAATGTGTATTCCACAGCGGCAATGCGATTTTGATAGCTGGCTGCATCTTTTTCGATGCTATGAGAACGATGCAATTGAGGGCTAGGATCTAAACCTAAATCGTGCTTAAGCGGCTCAACGAGTGCATTTAGTACATCGTAAAAATGCGCATTAGCTTGTTCGATAATCGCTTTCACTTCAGGCAAAACAATCGAAAAAAATACCAGCGGTTTTTGCCCCGTTGCTTGATGTTTTTCTTCAATCAGGCCTTTGACATATTCAGCACGCTCAATGGTTTCAACAAAAGGCAGTGTCGTTTGTGAAATTTGCAGAGGAAACTGACCAAGAACAGCATGACCTAACGTTTCAGAT
This sequence comes from Vibrio algivorus, assembly GCF_002218005.2. Taxonomy (GTDB): domain Bacteria; phylum Pseudomonadota; class Gammaproteobacteria; order Enterobacterales; family Vibrionaceae; genus Vibrio; species Vibrio algivorus. The sequence goes on along the minus strand of NZ_AP018679.1, from coordinate 367,164 downwards.
GTGATCGCAGTCCCATCCGAGACATAAAATACATCACGAAAATCTTTCTTTATTTCCATAACAAACTGATCCTTAAGATGATTTAATTTAACTCCATTACACAAAATAAATTTGTAAATTTTCACAACTATAATTATACAAAAAGTTCACATATGGTGTAACAAGTGGGGTTCATTGTGAAGTAGCGTTCAAATTAACACCAAAATAAAGGTCGATATTGAGACATAAGGCCATAAATTCGTTACCACATTGAGCAACCATAAACGCACAAACTTGAATTAATCCAAAACAAATAGTCTAGGAGACACGCCGTGGATAAGAATGTGGTTTGGTATGATGCTTTATCAATGAATGATGTTGATAAAGTCGGGGGCAAGAATGCATCTCTTGGTGAGATGGTTGCTAATCTTTCTAACGCAGGGGTCAAGGTGCCGAATGGATTTGCAACTACCTCTTTTGCCTTTAACCAATTTCTAGAAACTAACCAACTTAATGACCGCATTTATCAACTGTTAGACGCACTCGATGTCGACGATGTGAATGCGCTAAAAACCGCAGGTGAAACCATCCGCAACTGGGTACTTGAAGCCCCACTCCCCGTTCAACTTGAAAATGACATTCGTGACTACTATAAAGAGCTCAGCAACGGCGATGATATGCTTTCGGTTGCGGTACGCTCCTCTGCTACTGCTGAAGATTTACCCGATGCATCTTTCGCTGGCCAGCAAGAAACCTTCTTAAACGTTCGTGGTATTGATGCGATTATCGAAGCCACCAAACATGTCTTTGCTTCCTTATTCAATGACCGGGCTATCTCCTACCGTGTCCATCAAGGCTTTGATCATAAAGGTGTAGCATTATCGGCAGGCATTCAACGTATGGTGCGCTCAGATAAAGCAGCCTCGGGCGTTATGTTTACCCTAGATACTGAATCCGGTTTTGACCAAGTAGTTTTTATTACTTCTTCTTGGGGTTTAGGCGAAATGGTGGTGCAAGGTGCGGTTAACCCTGACGAATTCTACGTTCATAAGCCAACTCTACAAGCTGGTAATCCTGCGGTTGTGCGTCGAACCATTGGCTCAAAGCTGATCAAAATGATTTATGCCGAAGGCAAAGAACTCGGCACACAAGTTGAAATCATCGATACTGATGCAACTGAACGCAACCAATATTCATTAACCGATGATGAAATTCAAGAGTTGGCAAAGCAAGCCTTAATCATTGAAAAGCATTATGGTCGACCAATGGATATCGAGTGGGCAAAAGATGGTATTACCGGCGAGTTACTTATCGTTCAAGCTCGTCCAGAAACCGTACGCTCTCGTGATGACCAACAAGTCATGGAGCGTTTCCAACTTAATGCTCAAAGCCAAAGCTTGATTGAAGGACGAGCCATTGGACAACGCATTGGTGCTGGCGTCGTTCGTGTAGTGCAAAGCCTAGATCAAATGGATCAGGTACAAACAGGCGATGTTCTCGTTGCAGATATGACCGATCCTGATTGGGAACCCGTCATGAAGAAAGCTTCTGCGATTGTCACCAACCGTGGTGGGCGTACTTGTCATGCTGCAATCATTGCTCGTGAGCTTGGTATTCCTGCAGTCGTTGGTTGTGGTAATGCCACCAGCAAATTAAAAGACGGACAAACGGTCACCGTTTCATGTGCCCAAGGTGAAACCGGTTATGTATTTGAAGGTGAACTTGATTATGAAATCAAACGCTCTTCGGTAAGTGACCTACCAGATCTACCACTGAAAGTAATGATGAATGTTGGTAACCCGGATCGCGCTTTTGATTTTGCCTGTATTCCCAATGAGGGGGTTGGCCTTGCCAGACTTGAATTCATCATTAATAAAATGATCGGCATTCACCCGAAAGCTTTACTAAATTACGATGAACAATCGGCTGAACTTAAAGCTGAAATCGACCAACGTATTATTGGTTACGCCAACCCAGTTGAATTTTATATTGAGAAACTAACCGAAGGTATTTCAACACTAGCCGCAGCATTCTGGCCTAAGCGCGTAATCGTTCGTATGTCAGATTTCAAATCCAATGAATATCGTAATCTGGTTGGCGGCATCAACTTTGAACCGACCGAAGAAAACCCAATGCTTGGCTTCCGTGGTGCTTCTCGTTATATATCACCAAAATTCCAAGATTGCTTTGCCTTGGAATGTGAAGCGATTAAACGCGTTCGTAATAAAATGGGCCTCAAGAACGTCGAAATCATGATCCCATTTGTGCGTACCACAACCGAAGCTGCATCAGTCATTGATCTACTGGCTAAGTTTGATCTAAAACGAGGAGAAGACGGACTAAAAGTTATTATGATGTGTGAATTACCATCTAATGCAATTTTAGCGGAAGACTTCTTGAAATACTTTGATGGTTTCTCGATTGGTTCAAACGACATGACTCAGTTAACCCTCGGGTTAGACCGAGATTCCGGTGAAATAGCCCATATGTTTGATGAACGAAATGCGGCGGTAAAAGCCATGCTATCAATGGCCATTAAAGCAGCAAATAAAGCAGGAAAATACGTGGGAATATGTGGCCAAGGTCCATCCGATCATGATGATTTAGCACAATGGTTAATGGAGCAAGGCATCGACTCCGTCTCTTTAAATCCAGATACGGTTTTAGAGACTTGGGTACACTTAGGGACCAAAGTACCAAATACTTAAGCGAGATAAATATTTTTTGCTTGAGATCCAATTAACGAGGCCAACATAGCCGAATGCCGCTCAGCGAGTTTGACTGGCATTCGGCTGGCCTCTGTAAGCGGGTTTTATATCTGGTAATTGAATTCTATACGGTGGTCACCTTTAATAAAGTCCGTATTTTCATTCCAATTGGCAAAATAACGTACATTAAAACGAGGAGTAAATTGGTAACTTGCCGCAAATTCATGGGTCATCAAATGGCTTTGATCTTTTCCGTAATAGTTATCCATATAATTGTCAGAACCAGAAATTGTTGTTAACCACATTGGGTTATAATTCAGCCAAATCTTGTCAGTCACCTTAAATTTAGAGTACATACCGACTAAACCATAAGTCCCCATCAAAGAATACCCTTCATCAACACGATTCGAACCTGTTGCTTCAGGATCATCAATCGCATTGTTACCAACCGAAGCACCAATACCCGCCAAAGGATAAAATTGAAAACCAGCCACTTCAGGTAATGCTTGAATCATACTATACGAAATATCAGCACTTTGTTCTGCAACTAAAGGATTAGCCTCAACGTTATAGTTAATATCTAATTGCTGCGCTCGACCATTTTCTAAATTCACGCTGAAGTTTCGCCAGCGAAATGAATCAATCGAATCATCTCGACCAGAGTTACCACTCCAACCTAAGCTTTCACCTAAAATTCCTTTTAGTTCAATAATGTTCATGCCCGCTGTAGAAGCATTCCCAGTATCATAAGTTTGACCTACTTTTAAATTTAGACCTTTATCTGTTACCCCTGCTCCCAATTGAGTAAATACGGCCAATGGATCCGACATGTCTTGTAATTCTGTTTCTTGCTCTTCAGCATTGACATTGAAACCCGTCACTAATAGGGAACATAAAAACAGCAAACGTCGATAAGATTGATTATTACTTTTCATATATACACCAAAGAATTATTGATTCACTAATGAGTATAATCAGTTTACCATTCCCAATAAGAAAGATAAGAAATATGGTATTGCCAAAATGGAAAGACGAATTGACTTAAATCTTTTACAAACGACTCTTTTATTATGCCGCTTAAAGAGCCTAAAACTAGTCGCTTTAAAATTAGGTATGACAGAAAGTGCTATCAGCAAACATGTCAGTAAATTGCAAAACCAATTAGGAAAAACTCTATTTGAGCGCACACCTACTGGTTTAGAGCCTACAGCTTATACAAAAGCAATTTTGCCTAATATTGAACAGTCATTACGTCAGATCAATCAAACCCTGCTACAAGAAAAATTTCAGCCTAATGAATATCGCGATAAACTGTCCATCGCCCTACCAATCACCTTACTTGAATTATATAGCTGTGATATTTTTCAACTTTTAAGAAAGGACTTTCCTAACGCTGAAATATCCATCGTCACATGGGAAATGAATACGATTGACGCGATAGAGTCTGGAGATATTACGTTTGGCATTCATTACTCCAATAAGGACGTGAAAAGTAGTATTTACCAAAAGCCACTCATTAAAGATGAAATCTTATTAGTCATTGGGGAGCAACATTCAGCAACAACATGGGAAGAGGTAAAAGATTGGCCTTTTATCCGATTTCTAAGTTCAGGATGGAATCACCATAAGTTTCATTATTTTGAGTTTTTGAAACAACTTAATATTGAACCTAGTTATTATTCTGAAATAGATAGTGTCTCACTTGCTTGGCAATTATTGCAAAAAGACCGATGTGCATTTTTCACACCCGGCCTTAGTTCACGCCCTCATTGCAAAGTCATAAAACTACCTGATGAATTACAATTTCCACTCACGCTTAGCTCTTCAATGAGACTCACTAACCGAACGAATCCATTACAAATTCACCTACATAACTTATTTTATAAAGCATTGCAGAATAAAGATTCATAATAGTAACTAACCTCAGGTTTGGATAAGAGAGTCTACATAGTGAATTAACCAAATCTGAGGTTAACTAATACTATTAGATAAAAAAACCGAGCATATTTCCTGGCCGGGAAATGCTGCTCGGGTAGGTAGGATTAATACAACTCTTTCCCTTATTACAAGGAGTGAAAGGAGGAGTATTAGTGCACCAAACGGTGCGACCTATACAATGAATCTGTTATCAAGCCATCTACCAATCTCAGTAATTAGCACGACGCGCTTGGGTTAATCTCGCTTCAAGTTGCAAGATATCGTCTCTTGCGAACATATCTTCTAATGTAGACACCAATTTTCTTCTCCAGTTCGGATATTCATCCATTGTTCCTGGAATATTGACTGGTGTATCCATTTCTAACCAATCCTCTAACTGCAAACTGAGTAAAGCACTACTTCCAGTTGCCATATGCACTTGCATTGCTTCACTTAGCGCCTGGTTAATCACTACCTCGCCAGTATGATCTCGCTCTAGTTCAGGTAGATGATTATGTTGTTCTAATGTTTCAATAATATGTCGTCTACGTGACTTTCTATCTTCAAACAATACCTTTAATTGTTCTTCATCTGGGTACAAACCAATCTCACGCCCTAGAGTTAAATCTGCGCTATTCCAAAAGCCCCGTAGTGTCGGCATATCATGAGTGCATAATGCCGTCATAGATTGCTGTTTGTACTGATCCGGTGCGATATATTGTCCATCTTGTTCGGTTTCAAAGAAGAACACTTTGTAAGAATGGATGCCTGCGTCATTGAGTTTTTCAACGATCTCTTCAGGAACCGTCCCTAAATCTTCCCCTATCACCGCACATTGATGACGATGACTTTCTAATGCCAATATCGACATTAAATCATCAACGGGATAGTAGATATACGCGCCATCTTTGGCTGTTTTGCCCTTTGGGATCCACCACAAACGTAATAGCCCTAAAACGTGATCAATTCGTAATGCCCCGCAGTTGCGCATATTAGCACGTAGCAAATCAATAAAGGGTTGATAGGCTAAGGCTTTAAGCTGGTACGGGTTGAGCGGTGGCAAGCCCCAATTTTGTCCTAAAGGCCCAAAGATATCAGGCGGAGCTCCAATACTCACATCTTGGCAAAGGGCACCATGGTCTGCCCAAGTCTCCGCTCCTGAGTCGCACACGCCGACGGCCAAATCGCGATACAACCCTAATGCCATGTCCTTTTGTTCTGCTAATTGTTGTACTTGAGTAAGTTGTTCATCTGCAAGCCATTGCAAGTACATAAATAACTGCACTTTGGATTGGTTATTCTTGATGTAGCTTTGCACTTCCGGGTAGTCGAAATGCTGCAAACTTTCATTAAAAACTGGCCAACCCCAAACTGAATCATCTTGCGCTTTTAAATCAGCATGTAATGCATCAAAAGCGGCTTGATGAAGTAAGCTTTTTCCACCTAATTCAACAAAATTTGCAAAATCTTGAGCGCGTTTTGTTTCCTTATTAACTTCTTTGTCAATAAATGTGGAAAATAGTTCCGGCAAAATAGACATTTTTAATGCAGAGACTTCCGTATAATCGACCCACTCTTTTGCACGATTATCGATTAAGCGCTGCTGGAACCCCACATCCGCTACCATCATCTGCGCTTTTTCACTTTTAGCAAATTCAGGTACCGCTTCCACGTCAATGTACATTACATTAAGCCAACGACGTGATGATGGACTATACGGGCTCGCACCTTCTGGATTCGCTGGAAACAAAGAATGAATTGGATTTAAACCAACAAAATCACCACCACCTTCAGCAATTTTGGCCACTAGGTATTTAAGGTCAGAAAAGTCACCAATCCCCCAGTTTGTTTTTGACGTGACCGAATAAAGCTGAATACTCGGACCCCATAAACGTTTGCCTTCAACTAACTCAGGCTGCTTAAAGCAAGATTGAGGTGTCACAATCAATGACATCACAAATGGCTTATTACGACGCTTACGAAATAATGATAATTGGTGATAACCAAGTGGCAACTGGTCAGATAATGAAAAGATGAGGTAACCTTTTTCAGCGCGATGATCTTCAACAATTTGAGATTCTAAATAGCCTTCAAAACGCTCACCTTGTTCTGTTTCAACTAACCAAGAAAACTCACTCAGTCTTGCTGAAGCATTGATATGCAATTCAACAAGCACTTCTTTGCCAGCATGTACTACTTTCACACTTGGCAGTACATCGACTTTATGACGTTGCTCGGCTTGCTCTAATAAAGTGGATTGGTCTGCAGTGTTATAACCAAGTGCTTGCAGTAGTTCTTCGATGGTTTGTTCGCTAACATAGGCTTCATCGCCCCACGCGCTGATATAGCGGTCAACAATACCTTCTTGAGTCGCTACTTGTTTTAATACTGAATGAGATTGCGCTGAATTTAAGTCTTGCATCGAATGCTCCATAACTTCTTCTTAGAAACATCTGCCTGCGAAATCTTTACCTTCAAAACATGTGCCTTTTAAAACAACTGTCTTTAAAACATGAAGAGTTTCGAGGAGTCGTGTTCATTTTCGTTACATTCAATATTGCCGATTAACATAAAGCGTCACATCCTCCCTTTTAACGGCGTAGAGGGATGAGAGTTAGGGCGTAGCTGAAAGAAAGTTCGAACAAAATGAGATCTATAACCGGATTTACAAGATAAACCTGAGTCAGATCACATCATCTTGCAGATCGCATGGTATGTTAAAGCGAAATATCGGCTTATTATTAAAATTAAAATTGATAAAAACATGAGCTAGATAACAAAAAAACTTACCTATTTTAAGACTATTTTTCAGAGACTCATCGCTGCTATGTGGATACCTTCCAAACTCAATCGACCAGCCCGACTACACAATGCTATTTTGCGCTCTCGCCTACTAGAGGCTTTAGCCCATGCACCTTTCTATAAATTAGTGTTGTTTCGTTCCCCCGCCGGTTACGGCAAAACCACCATGGCAGCACAATGGTTAAACAATCACCCAAACCTAGGTTGGTTTAATATTGATGAAAGTGACAATGACGCCTTTCGCTTTGCTAACTACTTTCTACAAGCATTCAATAAAGCCACCAATGATGCCTGCCCAAATACTCAAGCACTGGCAGAACGTCGTCAATTTGCCAGCTTAACCAGTTTATTTAGCGAACTATTTGCAGAATTTGGCTTTAACGACACACAAACTTATCTCGTACTCGATGATTATCATTTAATTACCAATGATGAGATCCATGAAGGTTTGCGTTTTTTCTTAAAACACATGCCCGACAACATTACCCTAGTCGTGACAAGTCGAACTCATCCGCCACTCAACACTGCTAACTTACGAGTGCGTGATTTATTAATCGAAGTCGATAATGCTTTACTGGCGTTTGATAAAGAAGAAACTGAGCGCTTCTTCCATAAACGCATTACTGATAATCGCTATCAAGCCGATATATTAGAAACGATACGAACTCAAGTTGAAGGTTGGGCATCAGCATTACAATTGATTGCACTACATGCTCAGCAATTCCCCGGCACGTTAGAAAATTCCGCGGTCTCTATTGCCAATTTCAACCAAGATCATATTTGGGACTACTTAGCCGAAGAAGTGTTTGATCAATTAACACCAGAATTGCAAACCTTCTTGCTACAGTGTTCTGTACTGGATATGTTCAACGCAGAATTGATTACCGAATTAACCGGCAGAGATGATGCACTTGCAATGTTGGATTCACTCAATCGCTTTGGATTATTTCTTCATCCAATGGAAGGGGCAGATAACTGGTTCCGTTTCCATAACTTATTTGCTGAATTTTTACGCCACCAGCGTTACACCCAGATTCCAGGACAACGTAGTCAACTACACTACAACGCTGCCAAAGCATGGCTCAAGCAGCAAAGGCCACAAGCTGCCCTCATTCACGCACAAAAAAGTGGTGATCAAATACTGGTGAGCCAAGTCTTATCGGAGCATGGTTGGGATATGTTCAACCACGGTGAGTTACAAATAGTAGAATCCGCAATTAACAATTTAAGCGACGATGTACTTTTTGTCTCACCACGTTTATGTCTGTTACGTGCCTGGTTAGCGCAAAGTCAGCATCGTTATAACCAAGTGCTCGATTTAATTCTTGAAGCTGAAGAAAAGATGGCTGCGCATAATATTGAATTAAGCGATGCTCAAATTGGTGAATTCAAAGCACTATCGGCTCAAGTCGCCATCAATCAAGATAATCCAGCGCTCGCCTTAGAAACTGCCGAGTTTGCATTACAGCAACTGCCTCATTCGAGTTTCCGTAGTCGCATTGTCGCCACCTCAGTCATTGGTGAGGTTTATCATGTGATTGGAGAGCTTGATAAAGCCTTTGAAACCATGCAAAAAACCGAAGTAATGGCACGAGAAGATGGTGTATATCATCAAGCGTTATGGGCGATTTTACAACAAAGTGAAATTCAACTAGCGCGTGGTTATGGGCAAACTGCTTTTGAATTACTCAATAAAGCAGAACGGCTCATTAAAGAGCAGCACTTGCAGCAATTACCTCTTCATGAATTTATGTTGAGAATTAAAGCGCAAATTTTATGGTGTTGGAATCGTTTAGATGAAGCCGAGCAATGTGCCCATCTAGGGTTAGAAATCATGGCACCATTTGAAGATTCTAAATCCTTACATTGTTATTCCATGCTGGCAAGAATTGCCATTTCTCGCGGTGAATTAGATAAAGCCGCCCGCTATTTAGATACCTGTAATCAACTTAAAGCCAATAACCGTTATCATATTGATTGGCGAGCAAATGTTGACCTATCTAACCTACTTTATTGGCAAGCTACTCATAATCAGCCGGCAATTGAGCAATGGTTAAATGCATGCGAAGAACCCCGCTCAGCAGTCAATCACTTTCAACAATTACAATGGCGTAACATTGCCCGTGCGACTTTGTTAGTCGGTGATTTAGAGCGTGCAGAAGATATTTTGACGCGCCTACAGGCTCAAACCTCAAAGCTAAAACTGATAGCCGATAAAAACCGTAATTTAGTGCTCGAAGCCGTACTTGCAGATAAACAAAATCAACCACAAAAAGCTCAACAATCTATTCACGAAGCTTTATCACTGACCAATAGCACCGGCATGATAGGTAACTTTTTATCCAATGCTGAAACCGTCTCCCCATTAATAAAAGCATTAATCAATGATAAAAAGCTTGCCGAACTCGAGATGCACCGAGCGCAAAACCTATTACAATTAATGACCAATAAAGAACGAGTACGATCGGTACATTTTGATGAAGAATTTGTACAAAAACTGCTAACGCTACCAGACTTGCCAGAGCTTATTAGAACGAGCCCGTTAACTCAGCGTGAATGGCAGGTGCTAGGCTTAATTTATGCAGGGCTAAGTAACGATCAAATTGCTGCCGAATTTGATGTTGCGCCCACTACGATCAAAACCCATATTCGTAATCTCTATCAAAAAATGGGATTAGATAACCGGCAACATGCCATTAAAACGGCTGAGCACTTAATTCAATTAATGGGGTTTACAGCCCATTAATAAACACTATCTCGTGCTATAAAGATGTATACTCAAAGTAATTGAAGTTGCAGCGAGGCGACAAGTGATTGAGGCGAATAAACGCCGTCAACAAAGCGACAGCTACAAGTACGAAGGGTACAAAGCCACCTGATTAAGGATGATCTCATGGCCACATTTTTACCCAATAAGTCGCATCACAATAAACCAAAACCAACGTTCACTCTCAGCCCGAATGAACGTTATCTATTCCTGTTGCTCACTGCCATTCTCACGCTTGGAGTAATATGGAAAATTGATGATAGCACCACACAACGTAAAGCCATTATCCCGCTCAAACAACACCAATACTTATTTAATCAAGCCTGTCAGCAAGCACTGAATCAAGGTGCCGATCGTAATGTCTCCTATTGCACCACCGCACAACATTATGACCATGCTTTAATGTTAGCGTTAAAAGATAACCATATTGATTTAAGTGAATCGGTTGAATTGGAAAGCTATTTTCAAACACAATATCGGGGATTTAGAAGAGATTGAAAATCGTGTTATTAGCCATAAAAGCAGCAAAAAGAATACATAGAGATCACCCCACTTCGAGCCTGATCAAGTGTCAGTACTCTCACAACGCCACACTCGATTCATAATAGCCACAATGAATCCACGCTTCAAACAATTCACCGTTCTAGTTTGGTCTGCTTCTACCGCAGTCGTACTTCATAACACTTAATATAAAACCGGCCTCAGAAGCATCTGAAGCCGGTTTTAATGCGTTGATTTTAACGCTGTTAGGCGCGAAAAAATCGATGTTGAGTGACTCTAGTTATTTCAATTTGAGATTACTTACTAAATTTTTTAAATGGTTCATCTATCGGCGTGTTAGCTAAATGATTGGTGTAGTTACTCATCACTTTTTGAGAGATTCCAAGCACAATTTCTAGCAATTGTTGTTTTCCGTAGCCGACTGAGAAAAACTTTTGAACCTGATTATCTTCAATCACACCACGCTGGCGAACCATTTGAAGTGTCGTCTCTCTCAATATTTCTAACTTCTCATTTGCAATAGGCTTTTTATTCACTAAAGCATCGACAAGCTCAGAATCAACATTCATTGAAGCGGCAATCGCGCTATGTGCTGGCACACAATAATGACACTCATGTTCCACATTAATGGTTTGCCATACAACAGTTAGCTCTTCGGCGTCGAAGGATGTTTGTTGAAACAACTCATGAACATCTTGATAAGCTTTCAATAGCGAAGGAGACTCTGCCATCACCGCGTGTAGGTTAGGTAACATTCCAAACGCCTTGATTGAATTACCGATAAGTGGCTTAGCGCCTTCAGGTGCATTCTCTGCAGTATAAAGAGTGAAATCTGCCATGGTTATTCTCCTTCATTTGTTCTTTCGATGATTAAGAAACTTCATACTAGTTGATTTTGAGCGATCGTTCAATATAAAATTGAGCAATCATTCAAAATTAAATATTTCAACCATGGCGAATATAAAAAAGTTTAAACGTGATGAGGTGGTAAAAGCTGCATCGGATCTCTTTTGGAAAAAAGGATTTCATGCAACTTCTACTCGTGATCTTCAAGATTGTACGAATCTTCGACCTGGTAGTATTTATGCCAGTTTTGGATCGAAAGAAGGTTTGTATTGTGAAGCCTTAGAAATGTATGTTGCTAATCTACAAGTTCAATTTGAATCTCATTTAGAAAAGCATGAAAAGTTTCTAGATGGTTTAGAAGCATTTGTTGTCGATATTGTCATTAATCAGCGATGCTCTAATCCTAGTGAAGTGTGTATGTTAATTAAGTCTTCAAGTGAATTTGTCGATGGCTTTGAGCGATTACGTTCACTCACCAGAACTCTTTCCAATGATTTTGAAAAATATCTGATGTTGAAGTTTGAGGGAGCGATTAAAACAGGCGAAGTCACCAACCAAGATCCATTACATTTAGCTCAACTATTTCAAATCCAATTAACTGGTATTCGCGCTTATTCTCACCGTAGTGATGACGACACATTAAGAGCTCTCATCTGCACCATGATGAAAGGCTTTATGGATAAATAGATCAACCATTTTCAACATACCTTGACATCTTTTAACTTAGTTATCATCCAAGCTTCTTCTCTGAATTAAGCGTTCAGGGTAATGGCTTAAAGATAACGTTACAAATTAGTATAACCGAGTATGAATTATCCAGTTAGAGCAAGATGATAATGTGTTAGGATTATCAATATATTCTATGGTTAATAAAATAATGTTATGTCTATTCATTTTGATGATTTATACCTATTTTGCAAAGTAGCTGAAAAAGGAACACTAAAGTCAGTATCAGAGCTTTTAGATATCCCATCACCGACATTAAGTAGAAGAATTTATACTCTTGAAAAGTCGTTAGGTATTAGCTTGTTTAATCGAAATAGAAGAGAACTCACCTTAACCAATGAAGGCGTTATTTACTTTAATACTCTAAGCCCTCAGTTTAAAGATATAGATAGAAGTTTAGAAAGCATTTTACTTTCTTTTGGGAGTGTACAAGGTTGTATTAGAATTTCATTACCTCAGTTTTTGTATGATACTTTTTTGAATGAAATTATAGATAAATTTAGTGACATATACCCTTTAATTAATATTGAGTTACTCATATATTCGGAACAATTTAATATCAACGATCATGCTGATATTGCTTTTATTATTGAAAACACAGCAAGTAAAGTTTTAATTTCTAGACATTTAACAGATTTAGAGCTCGTTCTTGTTAGTTCAGCAGCTTTTAACAATCAAGAAAACCTAACATCACCATTAGATCTCCAAACATTACCTTTCATCTCAGCAACCAAGCCTTACTCTTTTACATTAATAAGCAAAGAAACAGGTAAAGAACATTTAGTTACTTATCCTCAGCCTCGGTTTTTGATAAAAAACTTCAATATGATAAAAAGCTTAGTTATCAATAATAAAGGCATTGCTTTATTGCCAAGAAATTATATTTCGAGTGAATTAGCTTCTGGTCAAATGATACAGTTACTTCCCGAATGGGAAATTAAGGATAGCATTAGTATCAATACCGTTTATAGAACTAGAGATAATTTAACACTCATAGTGCGCACATTTATTGATTTCTTATACCAAAATCAAACTTCTTTATTTACTAATCGTTGATATTTAGGACTACTTGCAAAGTATTGCCCTACTTTCCATAAAATAGTTAAAAAAATCAAAGTAACCAACATATCATAAGAGCGATGAAGATAACTTTCAGGATTGAATCCATGACTTTCAGAGTAGAGAGTAAACGGTATAAATGTAGCTCTTAATAATGAAATCTCATAACTGTAAATAGACTTGAATTTATACTTTGGATTGAAATGTGCATAGATAAACAAAAAGGAGAAGGTTACTATAACTAAAGAAGTCCATAAGATATTGGTTCCTTGTCCTAATAACATAGCATTCATTATCAATCCGATAATACACCCCCCAACTTGAATCGGTATAATAAGACCAATATGTTGTTTTAATTTACTCAAGTTGAATGTTAATAGAGCAGCATTGATAACAACGATACAAAAAATAGCACTTTCTAATGTTACTAACATAAACACCAAATTAACTATTGAAATGATCATTGTTACAATGATGCACTGAAACTGTGTAATAGGGGTCAGTGTTTTTGGTTTTTCAATATCCAATAACGCTATGGTTTTATTCTCCGGAAAAATAGTAAATAAAAACCAAGCTAAGGGGACAACATAGAAAGTGATTTGAACCATACTATAAATAGTATTTTCAACTGGTATCCCTTCTGTTGTTTTTACTAACCCAAAGGAGAAAAAGAAAAATAGAGCCATCAATATAAAACTATTTTCATGATACTTGGCACGAGATATCATAAAGTATACAAATAAGGCACTGACTAGCCACATCATAAAGAATTGATGATAAAATATTTCAGCTATAATCATACCTGCAGTTAAACAAGCTATTTGTTTAATAATGCTAATAAGAATTCTATCTAACTTAAACTTACTCATCGTAACTATAGGAGTCACAATCAATACACTCCACACAGGTGTAGATATATTGAAAATCAGAGCAAATAATACACTTAAACTAAAAAGCAAAGTCGCTCGATAAAAAACTTGTTTTTCAGAAGACAACCACATAATTATCCTTAGTATATATAACGCAATAATGAGATTGTATGCATAACTAATTGACTGAAACTACGCCAAAAAATATTATCTTCTGAGACCACCATGACAGTTGCTTTTGAGCCTGCAATGAGATCGTGACTTTCGTTGCCAATATTAATACGCGCAGGAAAAGATTGAGGTTTTCGTATCCATCGTTCACTGGTATTAGTTGTTGAAGCTTTGCCTATTATCCCAACCCCAGTATCGACAGCATAGTCAATACTATCTATGCGATGTTCAAATACTTGACCAGGAAAGGCATCATAAACAACCAAGACTTTTTGGGAATGAGAAAGGGCTTTGATGCCTTTTTCATTAAAGTTTGCAATTAACCATCCATGCTGATTATCAACGAGTAATAAAGGGCTTGTGTTATTTGAAACATAATCACCAGTTGAAAGTTGTAAATTAGTGACAATACCGGCTTGCTTTGCTTTAACTTTTGTTCTTTCTAGATTTAGCTGAGCTCGTTCTAGGTTCGCTTTCGCTTGTAAATATTGCCCATTACTTTTATTTTCCCCCAATGATGCTTGTGTTTTTTGAAGGTTTGCTTCTGCCAATTCTATTTGAGCGAGAGCCAGTTCACTATCTGTTTTGGATTGTTCAAAATCATCTTCACTGATCTGATGAGCATTAAATAATTTTTTAAAACGCTTAAAATGATGCAAGACTTTATTATATTCAGCATGCTGTATCTTTAAGTTCGCTTTATCTGATTGTAGTTGTGCATTTAATGACTCTATATTTTGTTGTGTAATAATATAATCAGCTTTAGATGAAGCAAGAAGGCTAATGTAATCTTGATCTTCGATAGAAAATAACACATCCCCTTTATTAACCTGTTCGCCATTACTGACATAAACATTTTGAACGATGCCATTAACTTGGGAAGTGACATTTGAAATTCTCTTTTGAATCGTAGCATCCGTTGTGAAGGGAGCCCAAATATCTGAAACAATCAATAAAACAGCCACTAGAAACAAACAAGAAAAAACAATCTTAAAAGAAAAATTTGTTAGCCTTTTTATCAACATATCACCCCCTCAAATAACCCGATAGAATTATTATAGCTAGGTAATTCAGATAAATATATTCCACCTATGGAATTCACAATGTCATTTATGAAATCGTCTCTCTCTTTCCAATTAAAACTGCTTGCCCTGCAATACTGACCTTTAAGATTGAATTCACCTTATTAACAGACACCAAAACTCTCCCAGGTTTATTTATGGCTAGGCCTTGATGCCCCCAATAATGCACTTCTGGCTCACATTCAATTAAATTATGATGAACAAGGTAAGCACCAGCAGGACCATTTGCATTTCCTGTCACAGGATCTTCATCAATGCCAATTGCCGGTGCGAACATGCGGCCAAAAGTGATCGGGGTCTGCTTGCTTCCTTCTAATACGAATGGAAAAAAACCATTACAATCAATCTCGGCACTGATCGCTTTCAATTTCTCTTTATTAGGGGTGAGTCCATCAAGTGTCTTTCGACTCAACATTGGTATCATAACCTTGGAATGACCAGTTGTGGCGATCTGTATTGGTAAGTTAGCAAAATCATTAGCCTTAATACCTAAAGCGATGGCAAGCTCATCCCGTTGCTGTGGAGTAAAAGGAGGTTGAAATTCGACTCGTCCTTGAACCATTGACACCATTAACCCTTCTTTACTGTCTGAAATTGACACAGATAAATTACCCGCTCCTGTTTTGGCAATCAGCGGGTAATCTGATTTACTCCCTAAACTTGCGCGTAAAAAATGAGTCGCAATGGTTGCATGTCCGCATATCGGGACCTCATTTGTTGGAGTAAAATATCGCACATGAATATCATGGCTTTGATCTGTCGGGGATAAAACAAAGGCAGTTTCTGAATAACCTGCAAATGCAGCAATATTTTGCATATCTTGAGTAGTAAGGTGATCGGCATCTAAAACCACCCCAGCTCTATTACCGGTATTCGGTTCTGTGGTAAAAGCATCGACAACATAAACAGTAACCATGGTTCTAATCCTTAATTGTTGATAAAGGGATCTCAGAAATAGCTTCTGCCATCACAAGGAAATCTTGTTTAATCGCAGCAATGCATATCACAGCCCTAGCTGGCAGATGATCACCCATAAAGTCTGCAAAGGCTCGGTCTATCATTGGCCAATATTTTATATCAGTAGAGTAAAAACGAACCAAAGCAATATCATTCAATGTGCCGCCAGCAGCCTGAGTGATCGCGAGGATATTAGTTAAAACTGATCGCGTTTGTCTCCCTACTTCTTGCTCTATATCATTATGCCTTGGAGACAATATAGGTTCAGGAAGTTGAGCTGATACATATAAGGTATTACCAATCATACTTGCTTGACTGTAATGCCCATTTGGTTCTTTAGAGCCAGTCGTGTTAATCAGTTTCATTCTTAAGTCTCCATATTGATTCTGGTATCATTCTACATCCACCGGCTCAATCAAACTTGGATGACTCATCAAATAATCAAGACCTTGTGACGTGAAGCCTTGAACTATCATCCAATGCTTTGTATAAGGTGGACAAACTAAAGGAGTAGAATTGTTGATTCTTTTTACCCAATCAGGATTGCCTAGTGCAGCGCTACCAATGGCAACCAAATCAGCACCACCTTCCAATGCTATCTCTGCATCTATTCCATCATGGATGTTTCCAGCAACCATTAAGGGGATATGCTCTGGTACGGCTTTGCTCAGCTCCGTCAGCAAATCAGAGTTTGGCTTATCTTTAGCGGACTTAAAAGTATCACCCATGGAAAAATGCACATAATCAATCTCCTCATTTGCTAATAAACGAGTAACTGCTAACTGATTATCAAGCTTTATTCCAACAATATTGGCATAACTTTCTGGTGAGAGTCGAACTCCAACTAAAAACTGACGAGGTAACCGAGCTCGAATACCTCTAATGATTTCAATTAAAAATCGAGATCTACTTTTTACGCTTCCTCCCCACTGATCTGTTCGCTTATTCAGTGTAGGATTGAGAAAATTACACAGTAAAAAATTATGTGCAGCATGTAACTCAACACCATGCAAACCTGCGTCATAAGCCCGTTGTGCGGATCGGACAAAGGCTTCTATTAGTTCATAGATATCTTTGTCTTTAAGCTCTGTTACACCAAGATCATAGCGCCCTCCTGGTTGTACCTCACTTGGCCCGACAGGAGCAGCACCATCATTAAGATCAGAGGCCGCTCTTAGTCCACCATGGTGAAGCTGAACTAATACTAGTGCATTATTTTCATTTGCCGTTTTAGCTAAAGTAGAGAAGGCATTTTGTTGAAAAGGTGTCACCAAAGCTGGCTGTCCTAGCCAACAGCGACCGCCAGATAAGACCTGAGTAGCTGCCGTGATAACTAACCCAAATCCTCCACGAATACAGCGAGCGAGCCAATCAAGTTCAGCTTGACTAGGATCTCCTGTTTCTGAGCTCATATTATGTGTGAGAGGAGCCAATATCACTCTGTTTTTTAATCGTACATCGGCCTGCCTAAAGTAAAAATCATCATTTATTTTTTTAAGCATATGTCTTTCAGTCCAATTAATGAGGTTTACCACATCATAGTTAAAACCAGATAAGTTATAATCGAATAAATTGGAAACACTTTAATGCCTGACAGGACATAATGATGAGTCAAAATAAGCTAGATAATCTTTATTTAATGCGTTTATTGGTCAGTATTGTTCAATTTGAATCTTTCACTCTTGCGGCTGACCACTTAGGGATCACTCCCAGTAAAGCATCAAAAGATCTCAAGTATTTAGAACAGAATTTAGGCGTAGTATTACTCAAACGTACAACTCGAAAACTCCATCTCACCGATGCAGGTGAATTAACCTACCATCATGCTGAGCAGATGATCACTCTACACGAACAATTAGTTGATGGGTTACATAGTCGCCGGCATTCTCTCTGCGGAGAGTTGCGCATTACCGCCCCTACATTATGGGGTGAAATAATGTTGACACCTATCTTGCTTAAGTTTCGAGCAACTCATCCCCAAGTTCGTTTAATTGTCGATTTCAGTAACTTCACATCCGATCTACAAAGAGAAAATATCCATGTCGCATTTCGTAGCACAGAGTTAAATAATGAACCTTATATAGCCCGTTTTATTGCTAAAGATGAAATGGTTTTATGTGCGACAAAAACTTACCTTTTGCAATCCCCACCCCTCGTTCATCCAAGCGATCTACAGATGCATCAGTTGCTCACTCGATGTACAAACTATTCACGCTATGAGCAATGGATATTGTTAGATAATGAAAAAGAATTAACCGTAAAAGTGGCTGGAGAACTTTCGTTTAGTCATAAACAAGCTATTTATTCTGCAATGAAGCAAGGACTTGGCATCGCACTATTACCTCGCTACTTAATTGCTAATGACTTAGAGCAAGGGATTGTGAGTGAAGTATTACCAAAGTATCGACCAAAGAGTTCAAACTTCTATGCGGTTTATACACAGCGACGTGCAGAATCCGCTCTAATCACTCACTTTATTGAATATGTCCAGGCCCATTTGTAATGGCGGTGTTGGCGATAAATATCTAAGCACAACCTACCCTAACATAGACAAATCCATTCATGTTAAACGCTTCAAGTTAACACGCTTATCCAAGTGAGCATCACTTACCTAATCGGAACTAATATACGTAGAAAAATGCTCAATGAGAAAGTCTAAAAATAAACGAATCCTTTTAGGCTGATGGTGCCTGCTTAAATAGAGGACATTTAAATCTGCATTTGCGCTTGATGTGAAGGCATTAAAATTTGTCATATAATCGTTCATGATCATAACTAATCGTTCTTGCTTAATGTCTTCTCTCACATCTAATTCTGATTTCAGCGCGATCCCTGCGCCTTGTATCGCCCACTGCCTTATCACCTCACCATCATCAGAAAAACGCTGAGGTACAATAGTGATTGATCTATGATGTTTTTTATCTTCAAAATGCCATGTTTTTAATTCCTCATTACTACGGATCATGGAGAGGCAATCGTGTTCAAGCAAATCTTGAGGACAAGTAGGTGTTCCTTTTTTTAGAAGATAATCAGGAGATGCGCATAACACTCTTCGACTTGATGCAAGCTTACGAGAAATTAAGCGACTATCCGCGAGTTCTCCATAACGAATAACGATATCTAACCCTGATTCTGTAAGGTTAGATAAATTATCATCTAAGTATAAATAAGGAACGACATCAGGGTAGCGTTTCGTGAAGGCTGAAATGATGGGAGAAATATATTGTTTTCCGATATCTCGAGGCGCTGAGATTTTTAAAGAACCACGAATTTCTTTCGTTCCTGTTTGTAATAGAGATTCAGTTTTTCTCACATTTTCAATGATCTCTAGACATGCCTGATGATAAAGGGCGCCAGAATCAGTTAATGATATATGGCGCGTATTTCGATTAAGCAGTTTAACTCTATACCGATCTTCCAATGCTTGTAAGCGAGATGTGACCGTCGCAGCAGAAAGGCCTAATTCTCTCCCCGCAGCAGCAAGACCTTGATTTTTAACAATACTCACGAAGAGTGTCATATCAGCAAACTTGTCCATTTATCCCTCTTTTGAGCACTATTATTTGGCTTATCTGAATAATGAATTCAGTTATTAACCAATTATCAATATCTCTCTAACTAATATAATTATTTCATCGTAACTTATTTGAGAGATAAATCATGGCTAAAGATAAAACTTTATATGTAATCGTTGGAGGAACATCCGGCATTGGTGCTGAATTGGCCCAACAACTAAAAACAGAAGGGCATCAAGTGCATGTTGCGAGCCGTCAAACTGGATTAGATGTGTCTGATGAACATTCTGTGCGTCGTTATTTCGAATCTATTGGCAACTTTGATCATTTAATCATGACAGCAGGTTCATATGCACCATCAGGGAAGGTCCAAGATGTTGAACTAGCACAAGCAAAAGCGGCTTTTGATACCAAATTCTGGGGAGCAATTAATGTTGCCAAACATGCGGCGCAATATATTAAACCAAGTGGTTCAATGACGCTGACATCAGGGGTGTTATCGCGAAAAGTTGTCGCTAACACCTATGTAAAAACGGCTATCAATGCGGCTATTGAAGCAACCACAAAAGTGCTAGCAAAAGAATTAGCCCCCATCCGTGTCAATGTAGTTAGCCCAGGTTTAACGAAAACTGAAGCATATAAAAGCATGAGTGCTACCGATAGAGATGCCATGTATGAACAAGCACAGAATAACCTCCCTGCTGGAAAAGTTGGTGAAGCTAGTGATATTGCCATGGCTTATCTGTTTGCGATTCAAAATACCTATATGACAGGTTCCGTTCTTGATGTTGAAGGCGGTGCTCTATTGGGGTAACCCCATCACACGTAATCATTTTAATTAAACGGTGCATAAGAAGGATCTATGAATAAAGAAAAAATGCCTATCCAAGTGTGGATATTAACTCTATCAGCATTTGCTATTGGAACAGCCGAATTTGTTATTGCCGGTATATTACCTCAAGTTGCTCAATCTTTATCTATTACCGAGGGGCAAGCTGGCTACTTAATTAGTGCTTATGCACTTGCCATTGTGTTTGGTGGTCCGTTACTGACCATTTATTTAGCACAATTTAAAAAAAGAACGGTATTAGCAAGTTTAATGGTCTTGTTTATCATCGGGAACATACTGTCTGCCTTGTCACCCAACTACCCTATTCTTATGATTAGCCGTGTTGTTACAGGTTTAGTCCAAGGTCCTTTTTATGGTATCGGTGCT
Source organism: Vibrio algivorus (assembly GCF_002218005.2). Classification (GTDB taxonomy): domain Bacteria; phylum Pseudomonadota; class Gammaproteobacteria; order Enterobacterales; family Vibrionaceae; genus Vibrio; species Vibrio algivorus. The sequence goes on along the minus strand of NZ_AP018679.1, from coordinate 346,049 downwards.
GTCGTCGCAACAAACTTAGTGTCTAAAAAAATGGCAGGGCGTGCAGTTGGACAAATGTTTGCTGGGTTAACTCTAGCGAACGTTTTAGGTATCCCTATCGGTACCTGGATCGGGATTCAATATGATTGGCACACTACATTTTTAGCTGTCGCGGCATTAGGGGTCATATCCTTATTCTTTATCTTTTTTGCTATTCAATCGCGGGAGATTAGCGAAAGTAAGAATGTGAAAGAGCAATTAGCTGCCTTCAAAAACCCTATGTTGCTTATTAGCCTAGCTATCACTATTTTCACTTGGTCTGGGTTCATGACGCTATATGGTTATATTGCGCCTATCGCTATACATATAACAGGTTTTAGTGAAAGTTCGATGACATGGATCTTTGTGATTATTGGTATTGGATTAATTGCAGGTAATAGCTTAGGAGGACAATCCTCAGACAAGAACTTACAAAAAGCATCAATATTCTGGGCCACCGCTATGATCATGTCACTAATTTTGGTTGGTTGGACCATAGAAAGCAAAACCTTATTTTTAATCAGCGCTTTTTTGTTTGGGATCGCCTCTTTCGCGAATGTGCCGACTATGCAACTTCGAGTGATGAATTACGGTGGTAAAGCTCAAGAGTTAGCAGCAACGGTCAATATCTCTGCGTTTAACTTAGCAAATGCTTTTGGTGGTTTCTTAGGGGGCGTTATTCTTGATAGTAAAATGGGAGGAGCAATGATCCCTTACGCTGCCATTATCGTCCCTTTAATAGGATTACTATTCATAACCAAGATGAATAAAAAAGAAAATAAACAATCTGTATTAGTCCCAAGCTAAAAAATAATTAAAGAAACAGACAAAGTTAGGAACGGTTATTTTACTTTCAATATTTATTAATGACTAACTTAAATAAATTGATAACCAAGGAGGGATTGTCAGAATAATCGACACTCTGGTTTGTGAATTATTTTTCACATTAAAGCTAACCTCTTACAATAAAACCACAAAATTCATTGATCATAATGATGCAGAAATTATAGAAGGAACCTACTAATGAATATCGATAATATGAAGGCAATTGGTTTTAAAGAATCTAAACTTATCCAAGACCCTACAAGTCTTTTTGAATTTGAAATGGCTTTACCACAATTAAACGAGTTTGATCTGTTAGTTAAAATCTCAGCGGTTTCAATTAATCCCGCAGATACAAAAATTCGAATGAGAGCCGCTGCAGATAAAACACTTGAGCAACCTCGAGTTCTTGGTTTTGATGCTGTTGGTGTAGTGGTAGCCGTTGGAAGTAATGCAACGAATTTTCAAGTTGGTGATCGCGTGTTTTATGCTGGTGATGTTACTCGGCCGGGAACAAATTCAGAGTACCATGCTGTAGACTCTCGTATAGTAGCTCTCGCCCCGAAACGTTTAACGGATGCAGAATCAGCTGTACTTCCATTAACTTCTTTAACGGGGTGGGAGGCGATGTTTAATCGTCTAAAAATAACCCCAGATGAACGTAAAACTCTACTAATAATAGGTGGAGCTGGTGGGGTTGGTTCCATCAGCATTCAATTAGCAAAGCAATTGACGAACCTAACAATAATTGCAACTGGCTCACGTCCTGAAAGTCAGGAGTGGATCAAACAAATGGGGGCTGATTATGTAGCAGACCACCATAACTTGATTCACTCTGTAAGAGAGCTAGGTTTTGATACCGTCGATTATATTTTTAATACTGCTGATACTCTAGGTCATTGGGACTCTATGGTGGAACTTATCGCTCCCCAAGGAATGATTTCATCAATTGTAGAATTCGATGGTGGAGTTGATTTAAGTAAACTACAAGGTAAATCAGTTGGATTTATTTGGGAGTTGATGTTTACCCGTTCGATTTATAAAACTGAGGATATGTATAAGCAAGGTGATATTTTGAAACAGGTAGCAAACTTAGTGGATTCAGGTCGACTTGTTTCAACGCTGACGAAAGAAATTTATGGATTCAGCGCCGATACATTAAAAGAAGGACATGCTCTAGTAGAAAGCGGAACCATGATAGGTAAAGTTGCTATTGATTTTGAAGAGTAATTAAATATGTGACAACGTTGTTTGATATTAACACTCTTCAAAAGACCGAAGCCATACTTAACTAATATGCATGAATTAAGGCCTTAAAGCCCAGATAAAAAGTCCCCGATACACTAGGATATATCGGGGGCTATTCGCAGGTTTCCTCTGAACGCCTCAAACAAAATTATTGATTCATTCTTACATACAACCTTTGTTCTAATTGAGATTGATTCGAAATGACTATAAGGCTACACCATATTTAAAAATAACTAAGCCCACTCTATTACCTTCTAATATTGTCAACGTACCGATATCGTCTCACTAGCATTTTTTATGTACTCTGAAACATCTAAATTGCACCAGTATTATACAAACTGCACCAAAAATAACACACCACGTCACGTCATACCTCAATACTAACCTTAAACCTCATTCATTTTCATGATGGCACAATTGTTGCTTTTAATATTACAGGTGAATCATTCGTTTCACATTGATTAAGGAAGACCAACATGAAACTCATTTCAAACAAACTCACTTTAGCCTTATTGGCAACTCTCTTTTCTTTAATGTCTATGTTTGCTCATGCAGACAAGCTCAGTGATATCAAAAAACGTGGTGAATTGATTGTGGCAGTACCACAAGACTTCCCTCCTTTTGGATCCGTTGGTACAGACCTAAAACCACAAGGGTACGATATTGATACGGCGCAATATCTAGCAGAAGCCTTGGACGTAAAGCTAAAACTCATTCCCGTGACTAGTGCAAACCGCATTCCTTACCTACAAACAGATAAAGTCGATCTTGTCATTTCAAGCCTAGGTAAAAACCCTGAGCGAGAAAAAGCCATTGATTTCACAGATGCTTATGCGCCATTTTTCCTTGGTGTATTCGGTGCTTCAGGTGAAGAAGTAAAATCAGCCGAAGAGCTAAAAAGTAAAACCGTCGGTGTAACACGCGGCTCGGTTGAAGATATTGAACTATCTAAAATTGTAGGTTCAGATGTCACCATCAAGCGTTTTGAAGACAACAATGCGACATTATCTGCTTATCTATCAGGTCAAGTTTCATTAATCGCTACAGGTAACTTAGTCATCACTGAAATCGCAACTCGTTATCCAGACAAAGCGCCTGAAACCAAATTCATGCTAAAAAATTCACCTTGCTACATTGGTGTTAAAAAAGGCGAAAAGGATTTTGTTCAGCAGATTAATCAGATCATTGCTAAAGCTAAAACTGATGGCGAGTTCGAAACCCTCTCTCAAAAATGGTTAAAAGCCTCCTTCCCAGTGGAATTAATGTAACGAATTAGGAGGTTTCATGTATCAGCTTGATTTCCAAAGTTTATGGCCATATTTACCTGAGTTTTTCTCTGGAATGTTAACTACTATCGAAATAACCGTTTTATCCACGTGTTTAGGGTTATTACTCGGTACAAGTTTAGCGACAGCAAGAACAAGCAAGACAAAACTACTGTCAGGGTTTGCTGCAAGCTACATTGAAGTGATCAGGAATACGCCTTTTATTGTGCAACTCTTTTTTATCTTCTTTGGGCTACCGACTTTAGGGATCAAGCTATCGGCATGGCAAGCTGGGGTTATTGCAATGGTGATCAACCTCGGCGCCTATAGTGCTGAAATTATTCGTTCAGGCATTCAAGCAACCCCAAAGGGCCAATGGGAAGCTGGAAGAACACTCGGCCTAACAAAACGACAAATATTCATTCGTATCGTGCTACCACCAGCCTTTCAAAAGGTTTATAGCGCAATTGTTAGTCAGTGCATTATTGTAATGTTGGGCTCCGCTGTACTGTCGCAGATTTCAGTGGAAGACCTAACCTTTGCTGCCAACTTTGTACAATCTAGAAGCTTTTTAAGTTTTGAATCCTACATATTAACAGCAACTATTTATCTCTTTTTATCCATAGCCATGCGCCAAGTTTTCTATGGACTAAAACGCATTATGTTTAAAAATCCAGCATTATCATAAGGACTGACTATGACTTCATTTACTGACTGGGACATATTAAGAAACTTATTGTTTGCCGCTCGATGGACACTATTGTTATCTCTTTTGGCTTTTCTTTTAGGTGGATTACTAGGGGCTACATTAACTTTTATTCGTTCATTAAAACGCCCAATGTTTAACTGGATAATTAATATTTATGTCGAAATATTCCAAGGTACACCATTATTAATGCAAATGTTTTTAGCTTTTTTTGGCTTATCACTGATTGGTATCGAAGTCAGTGCATGGACCGCAGCTATTTTATCTTTAACACTCTTTAGTGCCGCATTCCTTCATGACATATGGAGAGGGTGTATTGAGTCACTACCAAAAGGACAATGGGAGGCCTGTCGAACTATTGGATTAACTTATACCCAAACCATGCGCTACGTCATTGTGCCTCAAGCATGGCGGATGGCTATTCCATCCACCGTTGGCTTTTCTGTCCAAATCGTAAAAGGAACCGCGCTAGCTTCCATTATTGGATTTGTCGAACTCACCAAAGCTGGCACCATGCTAAACAATGCAACCTTTCAACCATTTAAAGTTTTCGCCATGGTTGCAATTTTATACTTTGTTATTTGTTTCCCTCTTTCTTTATTTGCTCGTCACTTGGAGTCAAAAAATTATGCCTCTCGTTAGTATTGATAAAGTCCATAAATTTTATGGCGACAACCATGTTTTAAAAGGTGTGGATTTAAAAATTGAGCCAGGTGAGGTGATCTCTATCATTGGGCGAAGTGGGTCTGGAAAAAGTACACTTTTAAGGTGCATTAATGGGCTCGAAGAGTTTCAAGAAGGTGCGATTATTGTCGATAGTCAGGCAGTTGAAAATGACGAACACAAGCTCCGAGAACTTAGTCGTAGTGTGGGTATGGTGTTTCAAAACTTTAACCTTTTCCCTCATATGACAGTTGGCGAAAATGTCATGCTGGCACAAAAGTTAGTATTAAATAAATCAGATAAAGATGCCAAATTGACTGCGCAAGGACTACTGCAAAAAGTAGGGCTCGGGGACAAATTTGATGCTTTCCCGACCAGCTTATCAGGGGGACAGCAACAGCGAGTGGCTATTGCTCGTTCGCTGGCAATGTCACCTAAGGTTTTATTATGCGATGAAATTACCTCTGCGCTCGATCCTGAGCTTGTGGGTGAAGTTCTCAAAGTCCTAGAGCAACTAAAAAAAGAAGGAATGACGCTTATTCTTGTAACTCATGAAATGAATTTTGCACGTGATGTCGGTGATAAAGTCGTGTTTATGAATCAAGGTAAAGTGTGGGAAATGGGCGATAGTAAAAAAATATTCGCTAGCCCGCAGACATCTGAATTACAAAACTTCTTATCTGCCGTGTTATAAACCTATGGAACGTTATATAAACTTAAAGCTTAAAATTCAAGAAGCTTATGGCGATTTCAGTAGTGGGCACACAAAGGTTGCAGATTATATTCAATCGAACCCAGAGCAACTACTCATTCAGTCTACGAATGAAATTGCTCAATATTGTGAGGTTTCAAAAGCAACCGTAAGCCGCTTCGTAAGAAAGCTGGGGTATGAAAACCATCAAGAGCTGAGAAATGAATTATTGAATGTCAGAGAGCAAGGCGTTCCAATGATCATTCAATCAGAGATCAGCAATATCTTACAAGCCGATATTGCTGCGCTCTATAAACTCAATGAACAACTCGAAGAGCTCGATATAACCAACATCGTTGAAGGCATAGCCAAAGCCAGAAAGGTCGTTATCGTAGGTTATAGAAATAACTATCCTGTTGCCTTACATTTTAGACAACAACTGCTGCAATGCAGAAACAATGTCATTGTTGTACCTGTCGCCGGCCAGACTGTAAGTGAAGAGCTCGTTGATATCACAGAAGACGACTTCATCATTTTATTTGGTATTAGGCGTCGCACGAAAAGCTTTAATAGCCTTCTTTCCTACCTAAAGCCCTATAATCATTTATTGATTTCAGACCAATCAGGGCAAAAATATGCCCAACAATGCCGTTACTTTCTGCTATGCCCCATGAATACTCAAGAACCTCTAGACAGCTATTCAACCCCAATGGCTATTGTATCCTTTCTAAGTAACCACATTTACCGGTATTTAGGGCAACAGGCAAATACACAAAGTGTTCTCGTGTCGAATCTATATAGAGAGTTAGACGAATTAGAATAGATAGAGCACAAACTTTATTACCCCGTCAAATCATCTCCCCCGAATAAATGTTACTCCCATCACAATATGAACCTAATATTAAAATTCAATAAATATCCTATTTCATAAAAAACCTCAAAATTAAAATAAACATTAATAAACAACAGCTTAATTAAATTATAACAACAAGAATAAGTGATGAAGGTCACAAAATTAAGCATTGATTTTTTAAATCACAGTCGAATATGGTGATAACCTAGATCAATTATGTGATTTAATTCAAAAAAATAATCCCGATAAAAGCCAAAATTAATACATCAACAGTTAGGAGGGATTATGAAAATAGCAATAGCAATCAGTGGTGGAGATGCCGTTGGTATAAATAACTTCCTATTACAAATAGCGAGACTCACAGAAGCAGAAATATTCCTTTATGACGGAGGAATAAATGGCCTAATAAAAAATAAGGTTAAGAAAACCAATTATTGTGATCTAGTTGATTATGCATCCTCAGCAATGCCGATATTAAAATCAGGAAGAACTAAAAATAAACCCATCGAAGATGAATACATTAAAATAGTGAAAAATCTCAACAAAATTAAAATCGATGCTTTTATATTAGCTGGCGGTGATGGTTCTCTACAGTTTTTAAATAAATTATCTCTTTATGGGATTAATTGCTTCGGTGTAGGAATGACTATCGATAACGATGTGAGTGGTAGTGAATACACCATCGGATTTGCAACAGCTTGTGAGCAAATAAGAATCGAAGTGCAAAAACTTAGAATGACTGGACGAGCACTTCCTAACCGAATTTTTATGATTGAATTACTAGGGGCTTACTCAGGGGAACTGACATTACAATCATCAATAAAGTCCAATGCCGATATTGCATTAATCCCTGAATACCCTATTACGAATGAAGACTTAGCAAATAAAATAAATCAATTACTTAAGGTTCAAAACTCCGTCATTATTCTGTGCTCTGAAGGGTATACCAAAGAATACTTTCCTGGATTTCAAGGTGCCGTTGATACCGTTATTAAAAATATCGAACCACTTGTTTGCACAAGAATTAGAAAAGCGATCATGGGATTTAGTTTACGTTCAGGTGAACCTTGCTGTGAAGAAATATATCAAGGAACCATCATGGCAAAAGAGGTTATCCGATGCCTGGAATCGGGACTTAATAATAAAGCCATAATTATCAATTCTAGTAATAAAGCAATACCTATTGATTTATCAAGTATACAAAGGAGAAAAAAAGAAAAGGAAGATCACTATGTAAAATTAGCTAAAGAACTAAAAATAATCTAATAAAAAAGGATATAACATGATTAAAGTACTTTGTGTCTGTGGATGTGGCTTAGGCTCTAGTTTTGCAATAGAAATGAGCGCAAAAACTGTGTTAAAGAAATTAGGGGTGGATTTCACTATTGATCATACGGATGTATCTGGTGCAAGTGCATTTGACTACGATGTAATTTTAACTCAGAAAACATTTGCTGATGTTTTAAGCTCTGACGCCACAGAGAATCAATCTTCAAAAATAATATCTTTAAATAAGCTAACTGATAAAAAAGAAATAGAAGAAAAACTTACTCCTTTTTTAAAGATGTAATTAAAAATCCTAATAAAAAATAAAACATAGAGGTTTCTATGAACACTTTTTTTAACTTCATAATCCATGACCTATTAGGTCAAGCATCTATATTAATTGCATTTATAGCAATGCTTGGTTTAATACTACAAAAAAAATCCTTTGGTAAAACAGTCGAAGGTACATTTAAAACTTTACTAGGTTTTTTAGTCATGATGGCGGGAATCAATATTATTGTTGAGACCTTGACCTTCTTAAACCAAATATTTACTCATGGTTTTGGCATGACTGGTTACATTACCGATGTAGCTGCCATTGCTGGCCTCGCAAATCGAGAGCTAGGCTCAGAAGTCGCACTCACGCTACTCGTTATTTTCATTACCAATATCATTATTGCTCGCCTAACACCTTGGAAGTACATCTTCCTAACTGGACAGGCGCTTTTATGGATGGCAACGATTGGGGCTGTCATTGGTTACAAAGCAGGTTTAACAGGCCTACCTCTGATTTTAACTGGTGGAATATTTGGTGGGATCATGGCGGTTGTCATGCCTGCAATCGCTCAACCAATTGTAAGAAAGATTACTGAATCGGATGACGTTGCCTTAGGTCACTTCTGCACTATCGGTTATTTAGTACAAGCCGCAGTCGCCAAAGTCGTTGGCAAAAATTCAAAGTCTATTGAAGATATCGAGCTTCCGGATGGTTTCAAATTTTTAAATGATACATATTTATCAATGGCTGTAGTGATGGTTCCTATGTACCTTATTCCAGCAGTTGTAGCTGGCCCAGAATACATCGCACCTATGGCAAATGGCATTAATTACCTTATGTATGCCTTTATGCAATCTATTACCTTTGTTGCAGGCGTGTTTGTTCTATACGCAGGGGTCCGTCTATTGCTGAATGAGCTTGTACCTGCATTCCGTGGGATTGCGATGAAACTTGTGCCAGATGCCAAACCCGCTCTTGATTGCCCAGTGCTCTTTCCATATTCACCAAATGCCGTCATCGTCGGTTTCTTATCGACAACCGTTGGTTCGATTATTGGGATGCTTGTGTTCCCTATGTTTGGTCTCGCGATGATCTTGCCTGGCCTATTGACGAACTTCTTTGCTGGTGGCACCGCAGGTATTTTCGGAAATGCTATGGGAGGTAGAAGAGGTGCGATTATTGGTGGAGTAATCCATGGATTATTTATTACCTTCCTACCTGCAATCTTAATTCCATTACTTGAAAGCTATGGCTTTGTTGGAGTGACCTTTAGCGACTCAGATGTCATATCGACGGGCTTATTACTTGGCAATGCCTTCAACGGAAATTGGACCTTTGTCGTCCTATTCACCGCTTTCATCATCGCCATTACATATTTTGTTCACCGTAGTATCAATAATGAAACTAAACAAAAGGAATTAACAAATGAAACTGTATAACTTCACTGAGTTAAGAGCTATTGCAAAAGAAAGAAAATTCCAAGCTATTGGCTCATTTAATCTTCACTGTTTAGAAATGTTACCAGCATTCTTTAAGGCCGCGAAAGAGACAAACTCACCATTGATGATCCAAATCTCAACCGGGACCGCTCAATTTTTAGGCTATGAGTTGATTGTGGATTCAATTAAGTCTCTTTCCAAAACATTAGATGTGCCAGCTTGTTTACATTTAGATCACTGTTCAAATATTGACGATATTAAAAAAGCAATAGACACAGGCTTCAGCTCTGTTATGTACGATGGCTCACACTTACCTTTAGAAGAGAACATCGCTAATACTAAAATTGTCATCGAATATGCTCATCCTCGAAATGTCACAGTGGAAGGAGAGTTAGGCGCAATTGGTGGTAGTGAAGATGGCAAAGCAGTTGCAGAAAGCGATATCGCATTTACAACACCAGAAGAAGTCCAAGCTTTTGTTGATGGCACAAATGTCGATATGCTAGCGATTTCAATTGGCACAGTACATGGTTCATATACTGCAAAAACCAACATTCAACATGAATTACTAAACCGAATAACTCAGTTAACTAAAACACCACTAGTACTGCATGGAGGCACAGGAGTAAGCGATGAAGACATGCGTTTGGTTGTCGCTAGCGGAATTGAAAAAGTGAACGTAGGTACGGAAATGAATGTTCAGTGGGTAGGTAATGTGCAAAAGACCTGTGCAGAAGGCAAAGTGGATGACAGTGTACGTAAATTCTTAATCCCAGCGAATAATGCGGTACAAGAAGTTCTTAAACAAAAAATTCAGCTGTTCCAATAATTCTAAGCCAACACAGAGTCATAGCTGCCAGTTAATCTGGCAGCTGATTAAGGAATAATTATGTTTAAAATGATCCAATCCATGTTTCAGACAAAACCTAATCCGGCTCAACATGCCTCAAAAGGCGCACCAATCGATGCGTTCACTGCCGAAGAAATTGAGCAAAAAATTCAAGCTTTAGAAGAAAAGTTAAAGCTAGACGAAGCAAGTTTTGACACTCAAAAACAACTCATGATTGAGTACAATAAAGCGCTCAAAGTATTCGCTAAAACGCCAAGCTACAAACATAAAATCGATGATCTGTTTATCAAAATTGATGAGCTTAGAAACGCCACAAGAAAAAATTTTTAGGCCAGATATGAATATAAAAGAATTGTTAATCGAATCAGAAGCCATTCAAATTGGGATCAAAGAGTCCAATTGGGAAGATGTTATCCAATTAGCCGCGAAACCATTAATCAAAAATGGCTATTTAACAGAAGCCTATGCAAAGTCCGTAATTGAAAGTACCCAAAGTAATGGTGCTTATTATGTCTTCGATGAAGGCATAGCCATTCCTCATGCTAGACCCGAGTGTGGGGTGATCAAAAACTGCTTCAGCTTAGTTTTGCTCGAAAAGCCCATCTCATTTAATGGTAGCGTGCCAGCCGATATCATAATCATGTTTGGTGCAACAGATAGCAATGGCCACATAGAACAAGGTATTGGTTCTATCGTTTCCATGTTAGATGACGAGGACAAAATACAAGCTATTAGACAGGTGACTTCCCAACAACAATTACTGGAGTTGATATGAGCGAAAAGACAAACCAAACAGGCAAAACGATTATTTTAGTTAATGGTGTACCGGCCTCTGGCAAAAGTTCTGTCGCACATAACATCGCTAATCATTTTAACCTCACATACCTAGCTATCGATACAATAAAAGAGCCGTTCATGACGACGGTTAAAGATTACAATCGCGAGATAAATCGAGAGCTAGGTAAAGCGGCATACAACGTTATATGGGATATCGTCAAGCAGGCCCCTGAACATCATACTTTTGTAATTGATGCTTGGTTCGGATTCCAACCTAAAGCGCTCCTTATCGAATACTTGAATCAAGCAGGGGTAGAAACCGTTATTGAAGTGTGGAACCAAATATCTGGCTGTACAGCCGCGAAAAGGTATGAAAATAGGATCCCGTACCGTTCGGATAAACACCCAAGGCATGAATATTTACCAGAGTTGGTTACCTTGGCAAATAATGCAAAACCTATGGAAATTGGAAAAACCATAACCATCGACCAAGATAAGCCACTAGATATGGCAGCATTATTCACTAACCTTTCAAAACTTCTCACCTACCCTATTCAACAAAGGGCATAAATGTATAACAGCCTCATATACAGAGGCTGTTATCGTTACTATTCCATTTTTTTTGCTTTACGACCTACCGAAATAGCCAATTATCAACCACACTAAAATATGTCAGTTTAGAGAAAACACTAAAACACTGACGAGACACAAGCTCAACTAAGACTTTTGCACACCTTTATAACCTTAGTTGCTCTGCTTGTTACAAACTCTTGGCTTTAGTTGCAGACCTCCCCACCCTTGCAGCTAAAGCCAATTTTTGATCATGAGTCACGAGGGATCCCGATGACCAATACACATTCAAAAACACTACAGCTTAATCATTCCATTTCCATTCTCAGTAGCGTTAGCAGACATTCTTTTATTAACCACTCCCCTATCAAAAAGGCCTTGCTCACCGTTGTCTGCTTATTTAGTGCTAGCACCTATGCGCAAACCCCTGCTATTTATTCAAGCGAAAGCATTCACCATCCAATTTGGGCTGAGCATGGCATGGTCGCGAGCCAAGAAGAATTGGCTTCAAAAATTGGTGTTGAAATCCTAAAACAAGGTGGCAATGCTGTGGATGCAGGTGTGGCCGTCGGCTTTGCTTTAGCTGTCACACTACCGCGCGCTGGCAATATTGGTGGCGGTGGTTTTATGATGATTTACGATGCGAAAAAGAAACGCACTTTTGCCCTAGATTATCGTGAAATGGCGCCTTCGAAAGCGTATAAAGATATGTACCTTGATGAAAATGGCAATGCAGTTGAAGAACTGTCTCGCTTTCATGGTTTAGCCGTGGGTGTGCCGGGTACAGTAGCTGGTTTAATTACTGCTTTAGAAAACTACGGCAGTATGGATTTAAAAACCGTGATGACCCCAGCCATTAAACTAGCGGAACAAGGTATTATCGTTACTCCTGATTTATATACCTCACTACAAAGTGCCAAAGAACGCCTACAAAAATGGGATAGCAGTAAGCCAGTATTCTTTAAAGATGGCGGTAAATCAGACTACCAAATCGGTGATAAATTCATTCAAACCGATCTCGCAAACTCCTTAAAATTGATTGCAGATAAAGAGCGTGATGGTTTTTATAAAGGCAAAACCGCCAAAGCAATTGCCGATTCCGTTACCGCTGCTGGCGGCTTAATGACAATCGAAGATTTAGCAAGTTACAAAGCGGTGATTCGTGAGCCTGTGATGGGAAATTATCGCGGTTACAGTATTGCTTCCATGCCGCCACCATCATCGGGTGGTATTCATATTATTCAAATCTTAAATATTTTGGAAAACTACCGAATCGGTGAAATGGGCCATAACACAGCAGAAACAATACATGTAATGGCTGAAGCAATGAAACTCGCTTATGCAGACCGTGCAGAATATCTAGGTGATCCCGACTTTGTAAAAGTACCAAGCAAAGGACTGACTAATAAAGACTATGCCCATAGTTTGCAACAACAGATTTCACAAGATAAAGCTCGTCCAGCCAAAGAAATTAAACATGGCCAACCGATGCCATATGAAAGCGATCAAACAACCCACTTCTCTGTCATGGATAAAGATGGCAACGTGATTTCTAACACCTACACTTTAAACTTCTCTTACGGTACTGGCATGGTCGCCAAAGGTACTGGCATTTTACTTAATAACGAGATGGATGATTTTTCTGCCAAGCCAGGTGTGCCGAATGGTTACGGTTTAATTGGCGGTGAGGCCAATGCGGTAGAAGGCGGCAAGCGTCCTCTTTCTTCTATGAGCCCAACCTTAGTGTTTAAAAATGGTAAGCCTATACTGGCAACGGGTAGCCCGGGTGGTAGCCGAATTATTACTACAACCCTACAAATCATCATGAATGTCATAGATCATAATATGAATATCGCCGAAGCGACCCATGCAGTACGTGTTCATCATCAATGGTTGCCTGACGAACTACGTATTGAAAAAGGCTTGAATCAAGACACTATTAAACTGCTACAAGCTAAAGGGCAAAACGTCGTCGAAAAAAGTGCAATGGGGAGTACTCAATCTATTATGCATACTGAAAAAGGATTCTTTGGAGCTTCCGATCCAAGAACGCCAAGCGCATTAACAACCGGATATTAAGGAGTACAGCATGAAAAAATGGACAACAATGATACTGAGCACTCTGGCACTATTAAGCCCAGTTCTCGCTTGGGCGAATGAAGATAACGGCCTAGTACAATTGCAAAGTCAACATAGTGTGCAAGAAACATCAGATAAACTCGTTAACGCCTTAAACTCAAAAGGAATGACCGTTTTTGCACAAGTTGATCACGCTGCTGGTGCAAAGAAAGTCGATATTGAATTACGCCCAACTCAAGTGATCATTTTTGGTAACCCGAAAGTCGGTTCCCCACTCATGATTTGCCAACAATCCGTCGCCATTGATTTACCGCAAAAAGCGCTGATTTCCGAAGATGAAAGCGGAAAGGTTTGGTTAACGTATAACGATCCTAAATACTTAGCTTCACGCCACCAGATCCAAGGTTGTGACGAGGTATTGGATAAAGTATCTAACGCCTTAGCGAACTTTGCTAAAGCGGCAACGCAATAACCTTAACTCTTTTAATCTTAAATATTTTTTGAGGTTTACGGCTCTAAAATAAGCTTATCTTGAATAAAATCTAGAAATAGTGAAATTCTTGACGCTAATGCACTTTGTTTATAATACACCGCTTGTATCGATTCTCTTCGGTTTGGGTGGTGTATGGCATTAGGTAGAACCTCAACTAACGTCCCATCCGCTAATTCTTTATGAATCATGTAATACGACAAGGTGGTAATCCCCATTCCATTAACACACAGCTGTTTTATGACCTCACCACTACTGGCTTTCAATTCAAAATTGAGCACATTATTAGGTTCTTTTAAGTACCAATTATTCAAGTGAGAGGCGTGTGAAAAGCCAATAAGAGTATGTTCGGACAATTGCTGACTATGTGTTGGTGTGCCGTTAACTTGCAAATAATCTGGACTTGCCACCAGCACTAATGGACTTTGTCCTAACACCCTTGAATGCAAGGTTGAATCTTTTAAATCCCCGATTCGAATAGCCACATCGACCTTGTTATCTAATAGATCAACAACCGTATCATTGGTTGTAAGCTCCAACTCTACTTTCGGGTAGCAGGTTCTAAACTCTGGTAATAACGGCCCTAATTGATGGATCATAAAAGCGAATGCGGCATCAATTCTTAACTTACCAACGGGCTCGGTTTGATGGGACAGTAAATGCTGTTGGCCAAGTTCAAGTGTATTTAAAGCCTTTTGCACATATCCTTTAAAAACAGCCCCTTCTTCTGTCATAACTAGCTTCCGAGTCGTACGATTAAATAAGGTGGTATCAAGTTGCTTTTCCAATCTGGCTATCGCTCTTGATAACGTAGCAATTTGAATCCCCTCCTTTACCGAGGCCTTTGAAAAACTTTCACTTTCCGCCACCGCCAGAAAAGCCATTAAATCTTCTGTCTTAATCATTTACGAATGCTCTTTCATATACCGTAATAAGAGAATACATTTATTGCATATCAATCAAAAGTAATTTGTATCTTTTGATATTAATGAAAAGATAATACTCTGATACCATGCTTGTATTCATAAGAAAACAAATAGTAGGAATCCCATGTCAAAGTCTCTTTTTACGCCAATCCAATTCGGTGATTTAACCTTAAACAACCGTATCGTCATGCCACCAATGACTCGCTCTCGCGCTAAAGATGGCTGTGCTAATGCCATGATGGCAGAATATTACGCACAACGCGCAGAAGCAGGACTTATCATTTCTGAAGGCACACAGATCTCACAACTCGGTCAAGGTTATGCGTGGACACCGGGTATTTATTCTCCTGAGCAAGTTCAAGGTTGGAAACTCGTCACTGATGCTGTACACGCAAAAGGCGGTAAAATATTCGCTCAACTTTGGCATGTAGGTCGAGTCACTCATCCAAGTAACACTGGCGGTGTACAACCTATTTCGTCCAGCGAACAAGCCGCTAAAGGCGTAAAAGTATTCATTGATGAAGAAGACCAACCAAACTTTGTCGATACGGTATTGCCAAGAGCAATGACTCATGACGATATTGCACACGTAAAAGCAGAATTCCACCAAGCGGCGTTAAATGCCCTAGAAGCTGGATTTGATGGTGTTGAATTGCACGCGGCAAACGGCTACTTAGTCAATCAATTTATCGATTCAGAAGCCAACCTTCGCGATGATGAATACGGTGGCAGTACTGAAAACCGCCTGCGTTTCCTAGGAGAGGTGGTCGATCAATTGGTTTCGGTCGTGGGTAAAGAGCGCGTCGGTGTCCGTCTTGCCCCATTCACTTGCTTAAATGGCACAGTAGATTCCGATCCTGAAGCGACTTATATCGAAGCGGCGAAATTACTAAACAGCAAAGGCATTGGCTACATCCACATTGCAGAAGTGGATTGGGATGACGCTCCTGATACCCCAATCTCATTTAAGCAAAACCTACGTCAAGCTTTTGAGCAAACCATCATTCTAGCGGGTAAATATAACCCAGAAAAAGCCCAACAAGCTTTAGAGCAAGGTTTTGCCGATATGGTAGCGTTTGGTCGTCCATTTGTGGCAAACCCAGATTTAGTCACTCGAATCAAAAACCAGTACCCACTCGCCGAGCATAACCCAGATACGTTGTTTGGTGGCGCTGAGCAAGGGTTAACCGACTACCCTGTGTATTCTGAAGCTTAAGGGGATCCAATGAACAAACACAATATCGTAATCAACACCCAAGCTTGGTGTGTGGAATCTCAAACCAATCAGTTAAAGCTATCTGACAAAGCGCTTGAGCCTTTAGCGAGTGATGAAGTTCAAATTGAAAATCATGCCATTGGTCTTAATCCCGTTGATTTCAAAGTCATTAACAACGGTGTGTTAAGTGATGGACAAGTAGCGGGCGTTGATGGCGCAGGAATGGTAACCGCTGTCGGTTCAAGTGAGCTTTCTCACCTTATTGGCACTCGTGTGGCTTATCATCAAAACCTGCATTTGAACGGTAGCTTTGCCAAGCACATTAACATTAAAGCAAAGGTGATAATCCCGCTCCCAAACAAAATAAGCTTTGAAGTTGCAGCGAGCCTACCTTGTCCATTGCTCACTGCTTGGCAGGCTGTCGATAAACTGCCAATCAAACCAAATAGGACTGTTTTGGTAAGCGGTGCCTCTGGTGCTGTGGGGCGTTATTTAATTCAGTTATTAAAACACAAAGGATTCAACGTTGTTGCAACGGCAAATCCAAATCGCCACCCACAACTTGAAGAGCTTGGTGCTCAACAATGCTTCTCAATGGACGAAACATTTAGCGACAGAACATTTTTCGCCGTTATAGACACTCGTTCACGAGAAACCGCTAAGCAACTCGCACCAACCTTGCAAGCCAACGGACATCTCGTTTCAATTTTAGGCAGATTAGAAGAGCAACCTCTGTCAGCCTTTGAACGTTGTATCTCGTTGCATGAAATAGCACTAGGTGCCTTACATCAAGAAGGACTAGATAGCGATTGGCAAGAGTTAACTTCAATGGGGACTGAACTTATGAAGCAAATCTCGAACCAACAAATTATACCAAATCCAATTCATGTGATGGATTTTGCAAAACTTGATCTTGCTATTAATGAATTTGAACATCAAAGAAAAGCACTGAAATACGTCATTCAATGCTAAACCTAATACAATTTATACCGTTATAGGGCATCAATAATGTCAAATATAGAAAACATGCAAATCCCAACACTAGGCGCGGGTACATTTCGCCTCAAAGGTCAAGATGCTTATCAATCGGTTGAGATGGCTCTAAAACTTGGTTATCGCCATATCGATACCGCGCAAATTTATGGTAACGAAGCCGAAGTGGGTCAAGCTATCACTGACAGCCAACTTGATCGTTCAGAGCTGTTTTTAACCACCAAAATTTGGATGGATAAATTCGCTCAAGCCGATTTTTTACCAAGTTTAAAAGAGAGTTTACACAAGCTACAAACGGAGTATGTGGATCTGCTTTTGATCCACTGGCCATTAAAAGATGAATCCGTTTCTATGACGGAATACCTAACTGAGCTGAAAAAAGCACAGGATCTCGGCTTAGCCCGTCACATTGGAGTGTCTAACTTCACTACTGCGCAAATGACGCAAGCCATTGAGATTTTAGGTGACGGTAAGATTTTCACGAACCAAGTGGAAGTTCACCCTTACTTGCAAAATCGAGCCGTAGTTGAGTTTTGTCAGCAACACAACATTTTAGTCACCGCCTACATGCCTTTTGCTTACGGTGATGTGCTAAAAGATGATGTTATTTGTGCCATTGCAAAAAATCCTCAAGCAACCCCAGCTCAAGTAGTACTGGCTTGGATTATTCAACAAGGGTTTGTCACCATTCCTTCCAGCACCAAGGAAAAGAACCTAGCGAGTAACTTAGAATATTCAAAAGTGACACTCAGTGAAGATGACATGAAACAGATCGCCACGCTCGATCGTAATCATCGTCTTGCGAACCCAGATTTCGCACCTGAGTGGGATTAATAATAAAAATTTAGTTTTTATAAAAAAACGCCGTAGACTCACATCTACGGCGTGTATACCTCTAATAATTAATGCTTATGAAACAGCAATAACTAACATATCCCTATTAGCTAAAGACATTAATACACCAAGTAATCACAGGGATTGCCACTATATCAATTAGAACTGCTCCGCATAATGGGGCAATGATAAATGCTTTGTGAGAAAACACCTTATATCTATCACACACTGCCCCCATATTCGCGACGGCATTTGGAGTCGCACCTAATCCGTGGCCAACAAAACCAGAACATAATACGGCTGCATCATAGTTTCCACCAAGCAATCTAAACATAACAAAAACCGCAAGCGCTATGATAATTGCTGTTTGAATGAGTAATATCGTACCTAGCGACCAGCCTACATCAGCTAATTGCCAAAGTTTTAAATTCATCATGGCGATAGTTAAGAAAATGCCCAAGCAAAAATCACCAATAACCGTAATGACGTTATCAGGTAGTTTAATAATTGGTTTAATATCATTAATATTTCGAATTACCAGTGCGATAAACATTGCGCCTACATACGATGGTAATATGATACCCAAATGTATTTTTAGCCACGAACTAAAATATAACCCTAATGACATTGTACATAGTAGAATCGCCGTCACTTTTAATAATAAAGCTCCATCAATAATAGGCTCTACAGTTTTAGGTTTTTGCAAAGATTCTAATTCATGTACATCTTCTGATTTAATTTCAATCTTATGATGCTTAATTAACCAACGAGCAACAGGTGCGCCTAACAAACCACCAGCTATCATTCCAAATGTAGCAGCTGCAATCGCAGCCGTTGCGGCTCCCGAGACACCTAATGCTTCTACTTCAGGTCCGAATGCTGCCGCGGCACCAAATCCACCTTCTAATGATACTGTACCTGCCATCAAGCCAAGAAGTGGGTGTTCTCCTAACATACTCGCTAGACCAATCCCGACCGCACCTTGAATAACCGCTAAAACCCAGCACGCAACTAAATAAACTCCTAATGCTTTACCACCTTTTTTAAGTAAGCCTAAACTCCCCCCCAAACCTACTGTAGCAAAAAACGCAATCATCAAAGGGCTCTGTAGAGCTGTATCAAGAATGATTTCCGTGTTACCAAACTCTCTTAGTATTAAAACCAAAATAGCAAAACCAAACCCACCAAGAACGGGAGAAGGGACACAAAACTGACGAAATATTGCCACTTTTCTTTGTGCAAATATTCCAAGCATTAATAATAATGCCGCAAGCGTCGTTGTTGACAGTACATCCAACGATATAGTATTCATAAACTATCCTTAGTATATTTTCCAGTAATATTTATTTGCGAGAGGCCATTAAAGACAAAAGTCGTGCTGCAACTTTCGCCGTTATATTATCTTTATCTAGTTCTGGATTTAATTCTGCAATATCAGCCATTTTGACTTTATTACTATTTAAAATTTGTTTCAGTCCATGCTCTAAAATCGGTAATTCAACACCTCGACTAGCAGGTGCACTCACACCAGGTGCAACATAGGCTGGCAACACATCAAGACAAATCGTTAAATATAAATAATCCACTTCATCAATGGCTTTATTTATTGCTTTTTCGTAAGCACTTAGATCCCAACTATTAATATCTTCATCAAATACTATGCGTGTATTTAACCTTTCGGCTCTTTCAAATAGTGCTTCGGTATTATTATATTTACTGACGCCTAAACAGGTATAATGAAAAGGCATATTTAAGGTTTCACACAATTTAGCGCATTGATAAAATGGGGTTCCAGACGTCGCCTGTTGATCTTCACGCAAATCTAAATGCGCATCAAAATTAATGATGCCGACTTTCGCTTTAGGATGATGCTTTGAAATATGTTGTACAAAACCGCTAAAACTCGCATAACCAATTTCGTGTCCCCCCCCGATTGCACTGAGCGTATTGTCATTATCTAGAATATCGCACACCTTTGTCGCAAATTGTGCTTGAGATTCTTCCAAGTCTTGATACGTATGTATGTCTCCTGCATCGTATAAAGATCGTTCACTAGACCAGGCAAGGTTTGCTACCGCCTTTCTTATCGCTACAGGACCTTCTTTGGCTCCTACTCGACCTTGGTTTCTCTTTACCCCTTCATCTGACGCAAACCCGATAATCGTCGTGCCTTCTTTTTGTCCCTGATAAGGTGCGATCACTTGATGCCATCGTTTTGCTTTAGTACCTTCACCAAGGTCTACTCGTCCATGCCATATATCCATATTTATAGCTTGTTCCTGTTCACCTTTTTTCATATATCTATTCCCGTAATATATGCGCTAACTTCGTTGCCGCATGACATGTCAATTTAATCCATTGCTGCTGATTTTTTTCTGCTCTCACACTCGGAGCCATTAACGAAATCGAACCGTGTAATTTTTTATTTCCTGTAATGATTGGTGCGCTGACACCCCACACTCCTTCATCAATTTCACTATCAGAAGTGGCATAGTTTTGCTCTCGGATCATTTTCAATTCATGCTCGAGAACATCTGCATTTCTTTCTTTGATTACCCGGCGCCGAGCATCTTCACTCAAATATGCCAAAAGTACTTTAGAACTGGCGCCTTTATACATTGGCTGGGATGCCCCTTTTTGATAACAACATCGCAGAGGCTGGGAGCTATCAATCATGTCAATACATAACACCTGTCCTGCAACAGGCATCATCAAGGCCACACTTTCACCTGTATTATTGGCTAATTCATTCATAAGCGGTCTAGCCCACGAGATTAATGTATTTCCTTGTTGGAAACCTTGGCTTAATTGCACAGCCATAGCGCCAGGAACATACAATCCAATCCCCCTTTCTTGCACTAACGACCACTTAGATAAACTGGTTAAGTGTCTATAAATACTTGAAAGTGGAATTCTCGACTGTAAAGACAACTCTTTGGCTGAAATTGGTCCCCGGCTTGATGCGATCAAAGATAATAAAAAAAATGCTTTTTCTGATGCTGGTATATTCATAACCCTCTCCACATTCATCATCACTTCAAACAAAAAATAACGACAATTAGATTCTCATATTTTAAGAATTTCAGTTCTATATTTGTGATCATTTCTTGATAAAGACAATTTCAACACTAAAAAATGATGCTTATTGTCTATTTAACTAATACAAAAACGCCGCAGACTCTCATCTACGGCGTTTTTGTTATTTTAATATTATGTCGTGAAACTTACCCTTTCACCCCACCTGCGGTTAAACCACCTACCAAGAACTTCTGAGCTAGCAAGAACACTATGGTGATTGGCAATGCTGACAACACAGCGGCGGCGGCAAAATCGCCCCATAAGTAGTTTTGTGGGTATAAGTATTGCTGCATACCCACCGCCAAGGTGTAAGAATCAACATCACGAAGCAGTAATGATGCGACGGGTACTTCGGTCACTGCGGCAATAAATGACAAGATAAACACCACCGCAAGAATTGGCACAGATAAAGGCAACAAGACTAAGCGGAATGCTTGCCAAGGGGTTGCGCCATCAAGGGCTGCCGCTTCTTCTAGTGAGTTATCAATCGATTCAAAATAGCCTTTGATTGTCCATACGTGCAGTGCAATACCGCCCATGTAAGCAAACACCACACCGCCGTGAGTGTTGAGGCCTAAGAATGGAACGTAAGTCCCTAGGCGATCAAACAATGCGTACAATGCGACAAGAGCAAGAACCGCTGGGAACATTTGGAAAATCAGCATAGAGCGCAAAATAACGGTTTTGCCTTTAAACTTCATACGAGCAAACGCATAAGCACAGGTAGTCGAAAGCACCACAATACCAATTGCGGTTAAGCCCGCTACTTTTACCGAGTTCCACAGCCATAGCAAGACTGGAAAAGGCGGTTTAGTGACTGTGCCATCAGCATGTACCACATCAAAACCTAGTGCCAGTTTCCAGTGCTCCAAAGAGGGGTTACGTGGAATCAAATCCCCTGCTGCATAGTTACCTTCACGGAAGGAAATCGCAATCACCATTAATAGTGGGAACATCATTAATGCTAAGAAGAACCACATTCCAATATGCGTTGCCCAAACACGGTACTTCAAAGATTTAGGTTGAACCATAGCCATGTTGAATCTCCTTATTCTGTTTCTAACTTAGTGAACTTCATATTCAGTAGCGATAAGCCGCCCACTAATAAGAAGATAAGTGTGGCAATCGCACCGGCTAAACCGAAGTCTTGACCTCCCGCACCTTCAAACGCAATACGGTAGGTGTAGCTCACTAATAAATCAGTATGACCGGCTGGAACACTGGTGCCAATCATATCTGGCGCACCGTTGGTTAATAGTTGAATCAATACAAAGTTGTTGAAGTTAAAGGCAAAGCTAGCAATTAATAACGGCACCATAGGTTTAACTAATAACGGCAGGGTAATTTTCATAAAGTTATCAATCGGGCCTGCGCCATCCATTGCGGATGCTTCATACAAATCATCAGGAATCGCTTTTAACATCCCCATCGCTAAGATCATCATGTATGGGTAACCTAGCCAAGTATTGACAATAATGATCATGGTTTTAGCAAGGAACGGGTCGGTAAACCAAGCGGGGCTTAAGCCAAACAAGCCTTGCAATAGTTGGTTGATCTCACCAAAACTTTGGTTAAATAAGCCTTTGAATATTAAGATAGAAATAAACGCTGGCACCGCATAAGGCAAAATCAATAGCACACGGTAAACGCCACGGCCTTTCAACGCTTCCCAAGAAACAATTTGCGCTAAAACTACGCCCATTGCCAATGTCAGAACCACGGTTGCTGCTGCAAATACTACTGTCCAAACAAAGATTTTAAAGAATGGCCCTTGAATACCTGGGTCACTGAAAATACGAGTGAAATTGTCAAAACCAATATTAACGATGAAGCCTGGAGTGATGTAGTCACCTATAAACTGACCATCTGCATCGACTGGCTGGTAATAACCAATTTCATAGTTTGGTTTTAACACCTGTTCAGTTTGGTTATTCACTAACGTTTCGCCATCAGCATCTAAGCTATAGAGCGGTTTTACTTGAGCAAATTTACGCAAGCCCGACATCACTAACGCTTCACCATCAGGCGTTTGTACTTCAAGTTGGTTTAATACGTTACGGTTTTGGATCACCGCTTTTAATGGTGCTTTTTTGCCAGGAAGTTCTGTCGCAGGGGTTAATTTAAGATGCCCTTCTAGTTTTTCAACCGAACCATCAGACAAAGAGATCGGTTGAGACACGAGCCAGTGATCATCTTGTTTTAAAGCAATCGAATATACGTCGTCATGTTGACGTAGCTCGAAGGTATAACTGTCACCACTTTGAAAGCTCTGCTCAAGTAATACGCCTTGAGTTCGCTGAAAGCTAAGTTGATTGGCGCCACTATAGTTAGTGAATGCCAGCCCTATGGTATAAATCAATGGGAAAATGATGAACAAGATCATACCCGCGACACCAGGGTAGATATAACGATGAGCATAAGTACGCTTACGAGCAAATACGTACACACCCATTGAAGCAAGCACTAGGGTAAGTAAGGCAAAAGCAAACTCACCACGAGCGTACATCAGTACAATCGCATAGCCATTCAAAAGAGTGATCGCTGAAAGTACGAGCGTTTTCAGCCAAGGAAAAGGACGAGGCGCAGAATGTGGCGCTAGACTAGATGACATAATATTCGCTGACATATTAAATTCCGTTTCTGTATCGAATTGACTTTGCGCACTATGCCACAGAGTAAAATTCGAAAGCTTTTGAAACTGCATAAGTGTTAATTCCAATAACTAACACTATTCCTGGGCTAATAAAGGCATAACCCAAACTAAAGCAGACGGATAACTTACAAAATAGAGGGAGGAGAGACTCCCCTCCCTCAATCCTCAAGTGAGGACCATTTGACCTTATTTGGTCATGCGCTCCGCAACGGTATTTAGCGCTTCTTCTACTGATTGACGACCATTAACTACGTTGCCAATCGCCGCTTTCTCTGCGTACCAGAAGGCTGACATTTGAGAAATGTTCGGCATGATTTCGCCTGTTTCTGCGTTCGCCATGGTTGCCGCAATACGTGGATCTTTAGCTAACTCTTCTTGATAAGAGGTTAAAGCAACCGCACCAAGTGGCGTATCATCATTCACAGCTTTCAAACCATCTCGGGTTAGCATGTAGTTTTCAATAAACTCTACCGCTAAATCTTTGTTTGGTGATGCAGAACTGATGCCTGCCGTTAATACACCTACAAATGGTTTTGAAGGATTACCGTTAAACATTGGCAGTTTGGTTACACCGTAGTTAATACCGGCTTTATCAATGTTTGCCCAAGACCAAGGACCATTGATGGTCATTGCTACTTCGCCTTTATTAAAACCAGATTCCGCAATCGTGTAATCGACATCCGGTGAAATCACTTTTTGATCCACTAGGCCTTTCACAAAGCTCATCGCATTTTGCGCACCTTTGTTATTTACACCGACATCTTTCGGGTTGTAAGCACCATTTTCAAACTTAAACGCATAACCACCATCGGAAGCTAATACTGGCCAAGTAAAGAAAGGTTCAGACAAGTTCCACATAATCGCTTTTTTGCCATCTTTTTGTAGTTGCTTATCTAGTGCTGCAATATCTTCCCAATTTTTTGGCGGAGTCTTAACAAGGTCTTTGTTATAAATAAGAGATAGTGACTCTACCGCTACAGGGTAACCGATGTACTTACCTTCATAAGACACCGCATCCCAAGTAAAATCTGCAAATTTCGATTTAAAATCAGACGATGGTTTTACTTCTGCAAGTAAACCTGCTTGAGCATACCCACCAAAACGGTCGTGCGCCCAAAGAACAATATCAGGACCATCGCCAGTAGAAGCTAATTGAGGAAATTTCTCTTCTAGTTTATCTGGGTGGGATACTGTGACTTTAATACCAGTATCTTCTTCAAACTTTTTACCTACTTCAGCAAGGCCGTTGTATCCTTTATCACCATTGATCCAAATGGTAAGTTGACCTTCTTCTATAGCAGCATGCGCGCTAACACCACTTAAGGCTAGACTACATAAAATGGCAGTATTGAGGACTTTTTTCATTTCCATGATCCTTTCTATTGTTCTTATTTAAGTGCTACGGGCGTCGAAACAAAATGTAGGGTTCGTAACACATGACATACCTTTAATAGGCAAGTAGCCACGTTTGGTATGAAAAAATAATGCGATAATTCCCACATACCTACATCCTCCTAACTTCTACGCCCCCCGCTCACAAGCTGACTTTTGTGACCTAGATTCACAATATTTTTTATCTCAAGCGAAAAATAGACAATAAACGTGAGCGGGCGCACATCATACTCCTGTCTACACCGCCAATTTGAATCTCAATAAAAAAGTGTGATCTATGCACTCATCCCCCTGCGTCCACCAAAAATTAAATGTATAGGGATGAGGTTTATTAGTGTGTTTTCGGTAAGATAAGTCCCATAGTCGCTTTTTGCATTACCTAAGAGAATGTAAATAACGCATTAATAATCAACATGTTTGGATAATAAAAAACATTTAACATTCATTATCTAAACATCGAAAATCTATTAGAAGGAAGACCAGATGACGAGTGTGACTCTACGAAAAGTTTGTAAAGCATATGGAGACAACCTCATTTCTAAAGATGTAGATTTGGAGATCCAAGATGGCGAATTTGTGGTCTTTGTCGGTCCATCAGGTTGTGGTAAATCCACCCTACTACGCTGTATTGCAGGTTTAGAAGATATTACTTCTGGTGAGCTTTTCATCGGTGATACCAAAATGAATGATGTCCCCCCTTCTGAGCGTGGTGTCGGCATGGTATTCCAATCTTATGCTTTGTATCCGCATTTAAACTTATTTGACAATATGTCGTTTGGCTTGAAGCTAGCGAAAGAAGATAAAGCAAAAATCAAATCTCGCGTTGATCATGCAGCTGATATTTTACAACTTGGTCACTTACTAGAACGTAAACCTAAAGCCCTTTCAGGTGGTCAACGTCAACGTGTGGCAATTGGTCGTACTTTAGTCGCGCAACCGGAAGTTTTCTTATTAGATGAACCGCTTTCCAACCTAGATGCCGCGCTGCGTGTTCAAATGCGTATTGAACTAGCCAAGCTACACAAGAAGTTGGGCTGCACTATGATTTACGTCACTCACGACCAAGTAGAAGCGATGACGATGGCGGATAAAATCGTAGTACTAGACGGTGGTAGTGTTTCTCAAGTTGGTAAACCATTAGAGCTTTATCACTACCCTGAAAACCGTTTTGTAGCTGGTTTTATTGGCTCACCAAAAATGAACTTCATTAATGTTCAAGTCAAAGAAGTGGAAGCAGAACGCGTAAAAGTAGAACTGGCTAGCCAAGCCTCATTCTGGATCCAAGTCGACGGTACCGATGTACAAGCTGGCGCACGAATGTCATTAGGTGTTCGCCCAGAGCATTTATTGCCAAGTGGCGAAGGTGATGTGGTGATTCAAGGTAAAGTACAAGTGGTCGAAAAACTCGGTAATGAAACTCAAGTTTACTTAAGCCTTGATAATGTCGATGCTGATTTCATCTACCGTGAAAATGACACTTTAGATGTCGATTCTGGCGATACTTTCCAAATCGGTATTCCAGCCCACCGCTGCCACCTATTCCACAGCGACGGTCGCGCGTGTAAACGCTTATTTAAAGAACGTGGCGTGTAAGCAACATTTAATGTCATAGAAGTGCCTTTTGCCCCAAGCTAATGTTTGTTTGGGGCTTTTTTTGTTCTTAAGCTTCTATACCCAAGTAACAATCCTCATGCCTTTACTCACCATCTTTGATATATTGACCACCTCTTTTCATCCTCCCCTCTTTTGGACGTTTTATGAAGCAGTCTGCTGACAACATTTTTACGCGCCTTCCTATCGTTTTTTCTATTGCCATTTTATGTACTCTTTTATGGGGTAGTGCTTATCCGGCGATCAAAACAGGCTATGCATTGTTATCCATTGAGCCGCATGATGTGGCGTCTCAGATGGTGTTTGCAGGGCAGCGTTTCTTCTTGGCAGGCGTGTTTCTATTTATCATTGCGCGTATTCTTAAAAAACCGAGTATGAATATGACGTTGCCGAAATTTAGCCAGCTGGCAGCATTAGGTTTGAGTCAAACCACGTTACAGTACATCTTCTTTTATATTGGTTTGGCGTACACCACTGGCGTAAAGGCTTCAATCATGAACGCAACTGGTACGTTTTTTAGTGTGCTTTTAGCGCATTTTATTTATCAAAATGACCGCTTAACTCACCGTAAAGCTCTAGGTTGTGCAATTGGCTTTCTGGGCGTGTTTATCGTGAACTTTCATACCTCATTGCTTGATTTTCAGTTTAGCTTAGCAGGTGAAGGCTCGATTGTATTAGCAGCCTTCTTCCTCGCTTCTGCATCTATTTACGGTAAGCGTCTATCTCAAAAAATGGATGCGATGCTTATGGCCGCATGGCAACTTGCTATCGGTGGCGCAGCATTACTGGTGATTGGTTACTTGTCTGGTGGTCACAGCGGTGAATTTCATTTATCTAGCGTGCTATTACTGATCTATTTGGCGCTACTGTCTTCCGCCGCCTTTGCGCTTTGGAGTATTCTTTTAAAATATAACCCTGTTGGCATGATCACTATCTTTAACTTTTTGATCCCAATCTTCGGTAGCTTATTGTCTGCCCTATTCTTAAATGAAAGCATTTTAGAGTGGAAGAACCTTATCGCACTAATTCTGGTCTGCTCGGGTATTTATTTGGTGACTCGTAGTAAACGGCAGTAATGAATATATACGTTTGATTTTAAACCATTGATTAGAATATGTATTGGTACTTAAGGGCAAAAAGAACCACATATATTGAAATTTAAGTTTTTTACTTAACAGTTGAGTTTCGGGAAAAAATAACCATTACAAGTTATTCCGTATCACCATAAGGAAAGATCCAGCTGCTGCTATCCATAGTATTGAATAAGCCTTCATATGTTTTACAAAAAACATTTGGTAAACAAGCCCAATAACCAGTAAAGCCTCAAGCAACACTTGACCAGGAAAAATGACAAGTGCGTAAAGCATACCATAGCCAGGTGCCTGTCCATACACTCGACTGTCAGTACTCATCATCATAGATTCAAGATACAGTTCAAAGCATATAAATACGGTATGATTCAATATTAATAGCGCTAACAGTACTTTCATTTATCTCTCTGTTAATTATCCCAAATGACGCCCTACTTAGTAGGGCGTTTAACATTAGTCTTCAATTTTCTCAAAAGCGTACTTGTCTTTTATATTCCGGTTAAAGTATGAGCCGTGAGATGTTGACCAATAGAATGAATCCCAAACTTGAGAGGGAACATTATGATAACGGTATCCACCACCATGCTTAAACCTAATATCTAACAGATCGCTAATTTCCGAATAGCCTATATGAGATATCGCTGAAGAGCTAGACGGGTGCTGCTCAAAAAGAGGCATAGGATATAAGTTGGTTGTAATGGAGCTTACTTTACTAGCAATAACCGATGCCTGACCATGTAAATGTAGATAAGAATCAGCAAGGCTATGGCCCGTTGCATCCAATAGATTGTCAACAGCATCATAGTTTGCAGGGACAGCACCGAGCAAATCCTGAACAGCTGCCATTACAATGTCGTTATTGTTAGTTAGCACACCCACTAAGCTAGGGTTATTATGCCCGAAGTTACCGCCAACAGAACTTGCGGGACTGGCAATACTCATCATACCAAGCATTGGGTAATCAGAAAGCCTGATGCCATTGGGATAGGTATAAGTGTTCACAATCTCATTAACCAAAGCATTTGCGTAGAAATTACCCTGTGAATGACAGATAAGCACAGTACGAGTACAGTCACTTAATAGTGACTTCAATCTAATACTCGCGTTTTGAAAGTCAACTTCCGATTCAATGGCGTGATCGGGAAGATAACTTAATATTTCAATAAGAACTGGTGTGATAATCGACACTTCTTCCGTTGATAACTCCGTAATGAAGCCACCTAGGATAGATGTTAAGACGACATATTCTTGGCTATATTTATCAAGATCTTGGTACTTCTGCTTGGCAACCTCATAAAATTGAGCAATATGTCCTTCATAACGGTTATAAGAACCTTCAACCACTCCATTTTTTCTAAACTGAGTGAGGTAGCTGTCTTGAAAATCATCTAAATCTTTAATATTTGAGACAAATCCACTTGGAGTGGTATACATACCATTCACGTAAAAAAGCTGAAGCTTATCTATGTTACTTTCACACCAGTTATTAGCTTGTGCATTAGGTATAATCCATAATAAAGTCAATATTGATAGTAGTTTTTTCATCTTTATTTCACCAATGTTAAATTTACACAAGGAGTATCTGACGTCTTTATTCCTGACAAATCATTAGAAAGCACATCAAACAGTTTATTTTCTGCACTTCTTTTCTCTAAAGCTCGTTCTAAAGTATTGAAATACAACTTTGTTGGGGAATCAAAGCTAGGATCATTTTTCTTTATTTCAATAAAGCACCTATTAAGAGCAATTAAATTTGAAAATGAATCACTGGCATACTTTTTTGTTATAACCATATCTTCTTTTAGGCTGACTTGTAGCAATGTCTTCCACTCATGACTTGCAGATAGTGCTACATTAACTATTTCTTCATCTGGGTATGATTTTCTAACGGAAATTTCATAGTCGTCACGGATCCCATTGTCATCTGCATCACTTCCTTCAATAGTAGAGTCACCATGTCCTAGTTTTGGCGATTCTTTATCATCAAAATTTATATTTGTTAAATGACGCCAAGCCGATGATGTTTCAGGATACTCATTTTTATTCCACCAACTAGCTAGATAATAATTATCATTAATTACAACCACCTCGCCACCAGTATATATCTCATGACTATTCCAGTAGGTTAACTTCTTCTTATCAATAAAAATCCAACCGTCCCAATTAATATTATTTTCAATCGGCTCTACACCTTTTGTCCAATGAGATGATATATATAATTTTTCACTCCATTCTACAATTTCACCTGACTTATATTCTTGATTTTTATTTCACACATCATAAGCAAATATGTTTGGTGAAAATGATATAGAAAAAAACGCCAACGCAAAAATCACTTTTATTTTATTCATAAACTAATCCCTTTAAAAATATTTGTATTCATTTATCACTGAATGAATAAGTCACTTTGCCTAGAACAGACCCATATATATCAAGTATTCCTATAAGACCTCGGTAATTTAATTATTAAGAAAAGAGATGGGCTAATGCCTCATAGCAACCTACTAAATTAAATTTAAGTCTATTTATAAGGCCTCAAACTTTCATCTAATTAAACCCACACGAATATCACTTTCGGCTTACAATACAAAAAAAACTCATAACAAATATATCAGTTACATTTTGGTTCTAATTAATCTTGATTTCAGATAATAACTGAGACATTCACAGAATGGTGTAGAAGAGAAAATCTACGGTAGATAAATAGGATAGAAGCAACTTAATAGCACCGTTATCTCAACGTTATACTGAGACAAACCACTAAATCATCATTCAATTCATAAAATCCTACTCTGTTCACAAATCCCGATTATTTGAGCTAAAGATCTCATTTTCTAAGGGGGTAATTAGCCTTATCTTGTTTCAAATCGCACTTTGCGAAGCCTTACTTTGCACCAAGTGTGATCCCCGCACTCATCCTTTATTTCTACTCCCCCGACTCCCTTATATCGGGAGGATGTGACTTTGCCTCACTTCTCGCAAAATTGCTTCATCGCTGAATGATTCAAATAAAAGCTCACTAAAAGCCGCCACACATTCAGAGATCCAATCGCTTCACTTGGTTAATCAAACGACCGGTGAACAAGATGAAACAATATAAAGGATTAATAACATGAAAAACCTCAAGGTCTGTTTAACTGCTGCTGCCGTTTCCTCTGCGTTACTTGCTCCTGCTGCAATGGCGGTAGGTGTCGATTTCCATGGTTATATGCGTGCTGGTGCTGGCGTGAGTGCACATGGTGGCGCAAATGAATCATACGAAAGAAATAAAGTCGGTCGTCTTGGTAACGAAGATGATGTCTACGGCGAAGTTCAACTAGATACAACTCCTATTAAAGCCGGTGACAGTGCTGAGTTCATTGTAAGCTCAATGATTGCTTATGGCTCTGATGGTTCAAATGGTTGGGAATCAGCTCGTGATGATGAAGACGGTGCTGATGTCGCACTTGCTCAATTTAACGTTCAAGCAAAAGGCTTATTCGATTTTGATAAAGAAGCAACTCTTTGGGCTGGTAAACGTTACTACCAACGTCAAGATATTCACATTACAGACTTCTACTACTGGAACACATCAGGTGGTGCCGGTGGCGGTATTGAAAATGTCACGGCTGGCCCAGGTAAAATCTCATTTGCGTTCATGCGTGATGACTCTTTAGGTAATGATATTGGTGTCGATTTAGATGGTGATGGCGTTACTGATAAACAAAATTACAACGTTAACAACTTTGATTTACGTTATGCCGACCTAGGTTTATGGCAAGATGCAACATTAGAGCTTGGTGTTAACTACTACATGGTTAACGAAACTGATGAACAAGAAACTTATGACCTTGATACTGAAGATAGCGTAATGGCAACAGCAGTAATCACTCAAGGTAACTTCTTCGGTGGTTTCAACAAAACTGTTTTCCAATTTGCCACTAATGGCGCAGCATCGGGGATGGCTGGTCTAGGTTCTGGTAGCTGGGTCCCTGCCGTTTCAGATGGCGATACTGGCTTCCGTGTCATCAACTTTGGTGTAGTTGATTTAAGCGAGAATTGGGATTTCGGTCACCAAGTGATGTACGCTCAAAGTTCGTACGAAGGTAATAAAAAAGACCATACTTTTGCTAACGTTGTTATGCGTCCAATCTATAACTGGTCTGAAGTAATGAAAACCGAATTTGAAGCAGGTTACTACACAGAAGAAAATCAGTGGGGAACCGATGGTGCTGATAACGAAGGTGCTAAATTCACCGTCGCACAAGCATGGTCTGCTGGCTCTGGTTTCTGGGCTCGCCCTGAAATCCGTGTCTACGCCTCTTACGTTGATGATTTCGAAAACGACAACCGTTTTGGTAACGACCAATCGAATGAATTCTCAGTTGGTATCCAAGCTGAAGCATGGTGGTAAGCCTAAAGGTTTAAGCTAAAACACAGCGCCGGCCAATGTTGCTGGCGTTGTGCGTTTCAATAATTTTTATTATTTATAAAGAGGCATTATGTCTGTATTCACAAATCAATCTGTTACTGCTCAAACAGCAACATCTTCTGCCGATGTGATTTTACATGCCTTTGATTGGCCGTATCAAAAAGTGGCCAGTGAAGCCGAGCGTATTGCTCAACTAGGCTATGATTCTGTTTTAGTTTCTCCAGCGATGACATCGCCCAACCATTCTGAATGGTGGAACCGTTATCAGCCACAAGACTATCGAGTGATTGATAACCCACTGGGCAACACTCATGATTTTATTGCCATGCAACGTGCTTTGTCTGAGCATGGCATTTCACTTTACGTCGA
Organism: Vibrio algivorus; assembly: GCF_002218005.2. Lineage (GTDB taxonomy): Bacteria > Pseudomonadota > Gammaproteobacteria > Enterobacterales > Vibrionaceae > Vibrio > Vibrio algivorus. The sequence continues at coordinate 313,461 of NZ_AP018679.1, read as the reverse complement.
TGTGGTGTTTAACCATATGGCCAATGAGTCTCAAGTACGTAGTGACTTAACCTACCCTAATCCACAAACAATGGCAGACTACCAGGCTAATGCAGAACACTTTGAATCACTAAAGCTGTTTGGCGACTTGTCTCAGCCATTGTTTACTGATGAAGATTTTGAACCCGCTTTTCCAATCACTAATTGGTTAGATGCCAACGATGTACAAAAAGGCCGACTCAGTGGCAGTGATACCGATCCTGGTTTGCCAACATTAGCTCCAACTGAAAACGTGGTGACTAATCAACAAGCCTACTTACAAGCATTGAAAAATCTCGGTGTCGCAGGCTTTCGTATTGATGCCGCCAAACACCTTTCGCCTGAACATATCGCGTTAGTTTGGACTGAAGAAGTCTGCCAAGGCGTGAAAATATTTGGTGAGATCATTACTGACGGCGGTGAAGGAAAAGCGGAATATGAAGTATTTTTAAAGCCGTTTATTGAATCAACAACTTTCGATGCGTATGACTTCCCGCTATTCCATCGTTTATTAAATGTGTTCAAACATGATCACAATATGACTTTACTGCTAGATTTGTACCAACAAGGGCAATGCCTAGACGATAAACGCGCGATTACTTTTGCAGTGACACATGATATTCCCAATAACGATGTGTTCCGCAATCAAATGTTATCGCCACAACAAGAGCAATTGGTTTACTGCTACTTACTTGGTTGCAGCGATGGTGCGCCTTTAATCTATACCGATTTAAACACCAGTAACGATCTGGATGCATTAGGCTACCCTAGATGGGAACAAAGCTGGCACGACACTAGTCTTATCAAGATGATTCAGTTTCATAAACAAGTTCATAGCTCACCAGTGCAAGTTCTTGAATCAACCAACGATGTTTTAGTTATTTTGCGAGGAACGGAAGAAAAACCGGTAGGCATCGTCGCGATTAATAAAGGATCTGAAGAATGCCATATCAATCTGCCAACCAATCAAAACCAATTTAATGTCTGGCTCGGTGGCGATGACTTACTACGTCAAACACTAACGTTACCTGCTCAGTCTGGGATTATGTTGTTGGCTTAAATCAAGATTCAAAGCCAGAGTTCTCAGCTTTGGCTTTATTTTAAGCATTACTCTTTATCAAAACTATCCACAACAATCGCCCCCATTGAGGCTGGCATAGCAATCAAAATTAATCGTTTGAATGCTAATAGTGGTTCGGTTTGTAGTGGTAACTTATCTAAAGCAAACAATACTAATGCCACCACAAAAATGGTGAGTAGGTAGGCAATCACAATACGCAGAATAAAAGCTAACATTCGGCGTTTCACATCACTTTGGAATACACTTTGATAGGCAAAAAAACCAAGGAATATTATTGAAATAATAAACAGCATCACTACATTTTCCAGTGGTAGTGTTTTGCTTAAATCCCAGGCTTCTTCCGAAAACGAAATAGGAACTGCCAATGTAAACGCACCAATGATCACTTGGCTGGCATCTTCAAGATTAAAATTCAGTTTCATCAAGCGACTCTTTAGTGATTGCGTCATATGAACTTCCCTTTCATTCTAGTTGGCTTAAGCCACCCACACCACTCGCAGTGCCAATCCAATCAACACGACTCCAGAAATGCGATCAATCCAATGCGCTTTATTACGCAGGGTAGAAAGTAGAAGTTGGCTAGATAACATGAAGGTAATTAAGGTGTACCATAGTCCATCAACGATGAATGGGGTCATAACAATAATCGCTTTGCTGCTGGTTTCTGCGCTTACCGCAACAAACTGACTAAATAACGCTGTAAAGAAAATGGCGATCTTCGGACTAAGAATAGAAATTAAAAAACCTTCTTTGGCAGATTGAGCAATGGAACAACTACGGCCTGACTCTAAACGCTCTGCAATACCACCTTTTGATTGAATAGCATTAAAACCTAACCAAGCTAAATATGCTGCGCCTGCATACGTAATGCCTTTGAACACCAATGGGAATTGATGAAGTAAAATAGCCAAACCAAGAATCGTAAATAGCGCGTACAAACCAATACCAAACGCATGGGCCCAGGCAGTGGCTAAACCATTTTTTCGCCCACCCGCTAAGCTATGTTTCGCGACCATCGCCAAACTTGGCCCCGGTGACATTGCGCCAAGTAAACAGATAAGTAACAGCGAAAGCCAGATTGTTAGTGTCATTGAATCCCTTCACAATATTTAAATATTGAATTTAATGGTTATTCTACTGAAAAAAATCCGTATGATGGTATTCATTTCTTTATATAAAAATTAATTTACCCAAGTAACTTCAAGATGAAGCTCCCGCAGGGCAAGTTAAAAGGAAGCGCTATGAAAATTGCATTAATTGGACTCGGCAGCATTGCACAAAAAGCCTATTTACCTTTTATCACTCAAATTGAAGGCGTCGAATGGGTATTGTGTACACGTAATGCAGATATACTACAGGGATTAGCAACCAAATATAACGTTCGTGAGTATTACAGCGATTATCGTCAACTGATTCATGCTGGGGTTGATGCTGTTATGATCCACAGCGCGACTTCTAGCCATAAAGATATGGCCAGCTTTTTTCTATCTCAACGCATTGCTACTTTTATCGATAAGCCACTGGTTGATAACGGCCATGATTGTGAAGCTTTATATGAGTTAGCTCAGCGTAATAATACGCCGTTATATGTAGGGTTTAATCGTCGCCATATTCCCCTATTCAACCAGCATTTAGTTGGTGTCCAATCTGGAATGCCGCTTAACCCTTTGCACTCATTGCGTTGGGAAAAACATCGCTTTAATCAACCTGGTGATGTTCGTACCTTTATTTTTGATGACTTTATTCACCCGCTCGATAGTGTGAATATTTTTGCTCAAGCCAATATTACCAATATGCATATCGCAACCCAGTGGAGCCATAACCAGCAACTGGCAAGTATTAACGTGCAATGGCAACAACAAGGTAGTTTACTTAATGCCTCGATGAACCGTATGTTTGGTCAAACTCAAGAACGAGTGTCAGCTGATTTTGCTAATCAATCTTATGAGTTCCGTGGTTTTATGGAAGGTACACTGTGGCAAGACGATAACGCTCAACAGTTACAAACCAAAGACTGGATGCCAATGCTTGCCACCAAAGGCTTTGATAACATGGTGCAAGAATGGTTAGGTGTAGTAAAAACCGGTCGTATGCCATCGGCTTTAGTGGAACGAAATATCGCCTCGCATTTATTAGCTGATGCTTTATGCCAACATGTATTAAAGCAACAAACTCGCAAGGTACATTAACCCATATACCCAATCCACAAAAACAAAGAGATCCTATTTTAGGATCTCTTTGTTTATCATTTTGTTGCTTTAAGTAAAGCTTTCGGGCTTTCCCAACAATAAGTATGACATGCGACTTGTGAGCCACAAGGGGCCCTCCAAATAAAGTCGCCATCATCTTGCCCATTCAATGATTGATAGAATGCTTTAGCAGGGTCATTCCCCTTCAATACTTCTAAATAGATCCCCGAATCAGCAAAATGCTTTTGTGCCCAAGTTGCCGCTTCTGCTAGTAAAGCTTTTCCGTATCCTTTACCACGCTGATCTTTATGTACATGCAAGTTATCAATCATCGTACCTTGGTCAAAACTATGATTACCATATAAGCAAACAAAACCACACAAGGCTCCTGCTTCTTCTAACACCAATACCCCTTGATTAAGTGGTGGTTGAGTTAAACGAGTTTGCCACATCGCCATGTGCTCATCTTCCACTCGGTTTTCCAAATAGTCATCATCTAAAAGACCTTGGTAGACTTGCTGCCAACTCGTGGCATGTAATTTGGCTATTTTAGAATAATCCTGAAATTCCGCTTCTCTAACGAACATCCTTGCTCCTTGAGTTTATGTATTACATTATTGTTTTCTCTAATGTATCGAAAAACCAACCAAAGATTGCACTTTTTTACGGATAAATAACAGAATATATGAAGGTGGTAGCAAAGGTAGGTGATATAAAACTCAAAAAGCCAACAGATTACTCTATTGGCCTTTATCTACGAGTGAAAACAGAGGTTTAACTTACCTCAATTAGCTTAGCTACGCTTTGGTTGAGTGTACGTTTTGCCAGCTGCGGCATAAGTTTCTTTCGTTTTTACATCGAACATAATATCGAAGAACCACGCAACGAAACGAATAATATCATCGCCTTCATTCATAATATGCTCAACGTACTCTTGCTCAACGCCGTTATCATCTTCTTGAGTCGTTACATGATAAATACGGTTCTCACCTTCCACTTCTGCTAGTGCAAATTGACCTGATAGCGATTTAGCGGCATCGGCCACGTTGCTGTCGCTGTTCATTTGCAAGAATTTAAGCGCAGTCGGTACTGAATCTAGAGTACATAGGGTTTTTACGAGTGTTTCGAAATCACTTTGTTGCATGTTCTATTAGCCTTGTATTTAGGTCTTTCACTCTTAATCGAGCATCTTGAGGCGGATTCTACACTATACCCAAGTGACTTGGATATATTTCTACGTTGATCAGCAATACAAAGCACAAAGAAATGAATCCTACTTAGTAGTATTCCGTAGAATGCGTAAAAAAGAAAAACCCCGACACTTTCGTATCGGGGTTATAGTCTTACTCGCAGCATTCCTGCTACTATCTATGCTCCATGCATCGAATCCATGATAGTGCTTATCCTAAGCTCATTCCTGCATCGCCTTCCTAACGGTGTCCTTACGCAAATCCTTGCTGCTAATCGTTCCTAATTAGCGCTCATCACTTGTTCCTTGAGCGGTGTTCCTTCCTCAAACTAGAGGTGTCCATTTATCCGTTTCAGCCGCATCCTGCCGCTTAATTTAATCCGTCAAATGTCCTTTGCTTCCTGCTGACCGTTATCCTAACCGTCAAACTTCATCCTGAATAAAACCGTCTTGGTTTTTCTTAAATCCTATGTCGTTTCCTTCCGACACCGATAAGACTACGCTTCTGTTGAGATTCCTCAAGAGACCTAATTCAAAGTTTTTGCTCTTTCTCTAAACAAAAAACACTACAAAACAAAAAAGCCAACTATAACAACAAGTTAAAATTGGCCTTTTCTGATTTTTAGATTGAATAACCGTGATAACTCACATAGCTTGTAAGTGATCTCGCACACGGCCAATCCTATATTTTACTGGGCTTAATTCGCTTTAAAATTACTGCCATTGTTTTTAGGATTACGCTGTGGCGATGCACCTGCTGGCTTACGGTTTGCAGCGGGTTTAGGGCGCGCATTGGCTTGTGGCTTTGCCGCTCCGTCAGTAGATGCTGTAGCCGGTTTTGCATTGCCCGCATGACGACGATTTTTGCTTACTGGTTTATGACCACGGGCATTTTCACCTGAACGTTGACCATCATTATGTTGGAAAGTCTTTTTCGGCTTCTTAGGTTTTTTCGGTTTGATTGGACGAGTATCTAATCTCGATTCCGGCAATTTATTGACTACAGGGAAACCTTCAAGTTCCATACGCGGTAATACTTGCTTGATTAGGCGCTCGATCGAGAATAAGTCATGGGCTTCATCAACACATACTAAAGAAATTGCTTTACCAGTTGCACCCGCACGGCCAGTACGGCCAATACGGTGTACATAGTCTTCAGAGACATGCGGCAAATCAAAGTTCACAACTTGTGGCAATTGCGCGATATCAATACCACGAGCAGCGATATCCGTCGCCACTAAAACGCGTACTTCACCCGTTTTAAAGTTCTCAAGTGCTTTGGTTCGTGCACCTTGGCTTTTATTGCCATGAATGGCGGCCGAAGTCACACCCTTTTCATCTAAGAAACGGCTTAAACGGTTAGCGCCATGTTTGGTTTTACTAAATACCAACACTTGCTGCCAATCATTATCTTGGATCAGTTTAAGCAACATTGGTGCTTTCTTCTTTTGATCCGCAGGATAAATACATTGCTCAACCGTGGTTGCGGTTTGGTTAGCTGGGTTAACCGAAATTTCTACTGGGTTATTCACCAAGCCTTTGGCAAGTTGACGGATCTCATCAGAGAAAGTTGCAGAGAATAATAAATTCTGACGCTTCGCGGGTAAGAAAGACAAGATTTTACGGATATCACGAATAAATCCCATGTCCAGCATACGGTCGGCTTCATCTAATACTAAGACTTCCAATTGAGAAAAACGTACTGCATTTTGATTATATAAATCTAATAGACGACCAGGAGTTGAGACGAGTACATCCACACCTTGTCTTAGTCGCATCATTTGTGGGTTAATTTTTACACCACCAAATACAACCGTTGAGGTTAAGCGAGTATTTTGGCTGTATTGCTCAACATTCTTATGCACCTGAGCCGCTAACTCACGAGTAGGCGTTAAGATTAATGCGCGAACTTGGTTTGGTTTAACACGATCACCCGCTAATAAACGCTCAAGAATTGGCAATGTGAAACCAGCCGTTTTACCCGTACCGGTTTGCGCGGCGGCCATCACATCTTGACCTTCGATAACCGCAGGAATAGCTTTCGCTTGAATTGGTGAAGGTGTCGTATAGCCTTGTTCTTCCACCGCTTTAAGTAAAGGGGCAGAAAGTCCTAAAGAGGAAAAACTCATAAATATTGATCTCGATAAATAGAAAAGCCAATTGGCTTAGAGGTATGAATATCAATATCTTTGTATACCTTATATTTACTTGTTGTAGTGACAAGGTATATGAGAATCTACTCTGCTTTCAGGATTGGTGTCGCTGGAAGTGATATTAATAATCTTGATTGAGCGGCTATTCTGACCGCTTTATCTAAAAGCAGCAACAAATATCGTGACTTTTATCACAGATATACCCAAATGACCTCAAGATGCAAAATTCAGAGCTATCATCCAAGCCTTTAGGCAAGGAAGATTTATGCGGAATGTAAGCACCTTTCAATTAAATCTGACGTAGACTAAGGGCTTGGATGAAGTTCCCGAAGGGCAAGTTAAAACAAGCTTCATGCTGCGTTAAATTGAACAGAGATAAAATAACTATGATCATCTTCAATTTGCCTTGCCTAAAACTTGTTTTAATCTTGCTGAAACTCGCATCTTGAGGTTACTTGGGTATAGTTAGCACCACTTCTCATTTGCATAGAAATCGACCACTCTATTATCAATGGCTATACTTGTACTCTTTATGCGTAACTTTATCCCCAAAAATTGCCGTTTCCCTATTTCACTTTAATTAGAAAGTCGGTATTCTTGCCGCCATTGAATAAATCATGGATTGATAGTGAATAGTTATGCGATGGATTGCGCAATTTTTAAGCATTGTCATTTGAGAGCATAATGAAAGATTCTTCAAAACCAACGGATAACGCCAAGGTAGAAAAAACAAACTACCCACTAAAAACTTACCTTACTTTTATCATTCCATCTTTGATCGGTTTGTTTTTATTCATGGCACCGTTGAGCTATCAAGGCTCATACACAATTCCAGTCGCAATCTTAGCAAAATCTTTACAAGCAGCATTAGCCAATAGCATCGTTCCTATTATTACTCTGGTTATTGCGTTTATGGCTATCGCAACCATTCTCTATAAACTAATCCAGCCTGCGTTTATTAAAAATAATGCCTTTTTACATACGCTAATGACGCCATCTTTAATATGGTTTGTGGTACGTGTTTTGGGTGGTATTGCTGCGGTTATGGCGTTCTATCATGTTGGCCCAGAAATGGTATGGGAAGAAAATACCGGTGGAATGGTATTAAACGGTCTATTACCAACATTATTCTGCGTATTCATTTTCGCCGGTATGCTATTGCCACTTTTACTTAACTTCGGTTTGTTAGAACTATTCGGTACGCTATTGAGTAAAGTAATGCGCCCTATTTTCAATCTACCGGGGCGTTCTGCTATCGACTGTATGGCTTCTTGGCTCGGTGACGGTTCTGTTGGTATCTTACTGACCAGCAAGCAATATGAAGATAAATTTTATACGCAACGCGAAGCGGCAATTGTTGGTACTACCTTCTCTGCAGTATCCATCACTTTCAGCTTAGTGGTTATCGCACAGGTTAATCTTGAGCACTTATTTATTCCATTTTATGGCGCCGTTTGTTTAGCCGGTTTAGTCGCTGCAATTATTTTACCGCGCATTCCACCACTGCGTTGGAAAAAAGACACGTTCATTGATGGCTCTGTACCAGATATGAAAGCGGATGATTTACCAGAAGGACACACTAACTTCTCTTGGGGAATGCACTTAGCACTAACTAAAGCCGATAATGTTGGTGATTTCCATAAAGTACTCATTGAAGGTGTGAAGAATGCCGTTGATATGGTGTTTGGTGTTTTACCAGTTGTGATGGCACTTGGTACCGGCGCTTTAATCATTGCAGAGCACAGCTCACTGTTCGAGATTTTAGGTCAGCCTTTCATTCCATACTTAAAACTACTCGGGCTTCCTGAGGCCGTTGAAGCATCACAAACGATTGTGGTTGGATTTGCGGATATGTTCATCCCAGCAATCTTAGCTGCACCAATCCATAGCGATATGACCCGCTTTGTAATTGCAGCGATGTCGGTCACTCAGCTAATTTACATGTCTGAAGTGGGCGCTCTTCTACTCGGTAGTAAGATCCCAGTAACGCTATTAGAACTATTCGTGATCTTTATTTTACGCACCCTCATTACTCTACCGGTGATTGTTGGCGTTGCGCATTTGATTTTTTAATAGTTCGACTAATCTTACAAACTAAGCTCACAAGATTAGGCACAACAGACAATCACCCAAAGCAAGAAAGCCTGTATAAATTAATTATGCAGGCTTTCATTTTTATTTAATTTTACTTATTTGAAGATCGATTATTTAATCTGAACAGTGGTTACTTAACTTCTAAGCTATCCACATCGATAGTTAAGCTGTTCCAATCTTTATCCACTTCACCACGCAGTACTACGGTATGATCAGTGGTAACGGTGCGGCCGTGCCATTTGTCGTTATCAATTTCTACGGTGATTTCGCCAGTTGAATCAGCAAAAATATAGTCCTCATCACCTAGAGAGCTTTTAATTTTACCGGTTAGCACAACCTTAGTATCATCGCTAGCATCTTTTGCTTCTTTAATCGTTTCAATGATTGCAGTGCCATGACGTGGGCCATCAAAACCACCTTGAGTTGATGTCTGCGTTTTCGCCGCAGGTGCAGGAGATACCACTTCGGCCATCGTAATAGAAGGAACTGACATTAATGCTGCAAGCGAAATTGTTAATAGTGTTTTGTTCATGATTTTTATCCTTATTATTGTAAATTTTCGCTAGCCTGTTGGCTGTATATTGCGTCGATGTGAAACAGTATATTCAGCCAAGTGTGAAAAAAACGTGAAAAACCAATACGCCCTAAAATACAAAAACCTTCGACACTAGGTATGCCTAATATTGTGATGTCAGCTAGTAAACACTACTATCGCCTTAAATAACTTACCGTCATTTTCAGTATCAAACTGCCAATTCATTCGATTGCATACTCGTTCGATAATCACCAAACCGCAGCCATAACCGGAATTGTGCATGTCGTTACCATCATGCTGATTAGTGACGGTTAAAGTTTTATTCGTTAACTCAATGACAATATCATTGATGCTATAACTAAAGGCATTCTTTAATAAGTTTGCCATAACAATATCAATAAAGCTTGATGGCGCATCTACCGCCCCCGGATCCACTTCTTTCAACTGATAGGTGGCATCTTGTTTTGCGAAATGCTCAGACATGTTTTCTAACACAGTATGAATATGCTCAGAAAGTGACTCACGGCTAATATGGTGCGCTTCAATGTCTTCTTTACCTAGCAACAAAAATGCCTCAGTTAAAATCTGCATTTGATTACCGGCATACTCAATACGATTAACGGCCTTAGTTGCTACACGAGGCATATCAGGCACTTTACGTAATAACTCTGTCGAACCTTTGATCACCATAATTGGCGTACGCAGTTCATGTGAAGCAAAGCGGCTAAACTCTTGCTCACGTTGAAAGTAAGAAGTAATTTTGGCTTTATTATCTAATAGCGTATATTCGATACTTTGCGTTTCTTTATATGGTGTATCGACTTTAAAGTCAGGCTTATCCGGTGACATTGACTCAATCTTTTCTTCAATTTGAATCAATGGCCTTGAGAGCAAGCGTACGAAATACAAGCCATAGGCCATCACTGCCATTAGAAAAACGGTACCGACTAAAAAGGTAACAAGATGAAGGTTATCTTCGTATTCATCTAGATAATCATCGGCATCATCTTGGAAAACCACATATAACCAACCACTACCTGATGGATGTTTAGTGACTAAAAAGTGTTTGTCTTCAGGGCCGAGTTGCTCTTCAAAAAAGCCTGGTGTTTGATAAGGTTCTAACCATTCAGGATATTCTTCTTTTGACCAGTAGGTATCAAGTTCTTGAGGATCAGGTTTCGCGGCTTTAAAACCATAACGTCGATAGTTTTTTAAGTATTCTCGGGTTTCTGTTGATAACCTATGTTCAAGGCTAATGACTTCTAGTCGATCTTGAGCAAAATAAATAAGTCCCCAAAATAACAAGAACATCACGCTAGTAAGCACGATAAACGTCATACGAATCTTTTTGAAAAAACTTGGGGCGTTAGTCATCTTTTAATCGATACCCTTGACCATGTAGCGTTTCTAGTCGACTTGATTCAAAGCCTTTATCAAGCGCACTTCTCAAACCATAAATATGACTACGTAATGAATCACTTGATGGACTTTTTTCTCCCCATACCTCATTGATCACCGCATCCTTAGAGACTACCGCAGGTGCATTTTTGAGTAGTAACTTAAAGATAGTACGCTGAATTTTACTTAATTTAATGAGTTGTCCAGAACGAGTGACTTCATTAGTTTGTAAGTTCATGGATAAATCGGCAAAACTTAAATTACCGACATCGAGCCTTGGTCCACGACGATGTAGCGCATGCAAACGTAGGCACAGCTCCTCCATTGCAAAAGGCTTATTTAAGAAGTCATCACCACCAGAGTTAAACGCTTCAATTTTATCATTTAATGTATCTTTGGCAGTTAAAAACAAAATCGGCGTGTTGCAGAATAATTCTTCACGTAGCTTTTTAACCGCACTAATGCCATCCATCTTCGGCATCATGATGTCCATAATGATCACGTCATAATGATTCTCTACAATAAGCTTTAATGCACTTTCTCCGTGATAAGCACAGTCAGCGACGATACCTTCAAGTTCTAAATAGTCCATTATCGTTTCAACAACACTATGCGTATCATCCACAATTAATACTTTCATGACCTTACAAACCTTCCTCTGACTTTATTTATTTTTTCTTCACGTTTGCTTTACGTTTAGCCGATTAAGATACCTACAAATCAATCATTACTACAATACAAATATAAAAAATAAGGTTTATTATGAAAAAGTCTATTTTATGCTTATCAATCGCAACTCTTCTCTCTGCTTGTGGCGGTGGTTCATCAAGTGACAGCAATAATAACACCAACACAACGTCTACCCCTTCACAACTTAATGGCATGGCCACTCAAGTTACTGATACCCATGTCACCATCAATGATTACAAATTAAATGCTCAATCAGCTGAAATCAGCTACGACGACCAAATCATGACGATGCAAGATATTCAGGAAGGTATGCGTATTGAAGTCGAAACCGACCGTTCGGGTAATGCTGAAGAGATTGAAATCGACCCAAATCTTGTCGGTATCATTTCATCTGTCACTGCTGACTCAATTGTGGTCAATGGTGTTACTGTTTCCACTACAGATGTCGCAACAGCATTTACTAAAGGCAACTGGGTATTCGCAAATGGTTACTTCAATGACTCTGGTGAATGGCAATCTGAAGGTGTTTTTTCTGTAACACCGATGCATGAGGCTGAAATTGAGGGCATGGTATCTCAATTAACTGATCACAGTTTCTTTATTGGTCCGACGGAAATTGATTACAGTACAGCTCATGTTGATTTAGATGATGGACAAGCAATTGCTAATGGTGATTGGGTTGAAGTAGAAGGCCGTATGGATGGTACTGTTTTTGTTGCATCTGAAGTAGAAATTGAAAATGATGATCAATACAGTGATATGGAACTAGAAGGCACGATCACTTGGGTAAACAATGAACAAACATCAATCGAACTCAACGGCCGTACTAGCATTACGATCACTACCAACACGGTATTTGATGATGGAAAACAGACAGACCTTATCGAAGGTGCTCGCATTGAAGCTGATTTAATTAGTGGGACTTCGGGCTTAGAAGCGACAAAAATTGAATTTGAAGATGGCTCTGGCTCTCAAACCCAATCTAGTGTTAAGTTTGCACTTTCTGGCACTGCCACGTTAATCACTAATAGCACTTTTTCAATTAATGGTTATGAATTTAATACTGACAACCGTACTAAATTCGAAGACCGTTTAACCATGGCAACCATTGATAATACAGACATTGAAATTGAAGGTGTTGAGTTAACGGATTCGAACAGTAATACAATTTATCTAGTCAAGGAAGTGGAAGCACTAGAAACCAATGATAATGATATTGACCTAGAAGGACTTATTGAGAATGGCATGCTTTGGGGCTATAGCAGTGATAGTTCATATGGTCACGATGGCTCTCGCACTGATGTTGAGTGTACTTTAGTTCACATAAATACTGAAGTTTCTAACTGTCGTGTAGACGACTAAAAGCTCAACTGAACCTTACCAAAATACCAAACTAAAATGGCGCTTAGCAGTTAATCCAAGCCAAGCGCCATTTTTATTTAATTTTATTTAGTATTTATAACTTCTGTAATTCAGCCTTTAACTCTTCAAGCTCTTGCTTATCTTCAGCAATTTTTTGTTTATACTTTTCGACTTTATCAAGCTCCTCGTCTTGAATCGCTTCAGCTAAATCATCTTGATGTTCTGCCAAGTCATCCATTACATTGTCAATGTCATCTTGCAGATCGTCTTTTAATCCATCTACCGTACAGTGATCTTTCACTTCCGTTAACGCTTTTTGTAAACCGGCTTCTTTATTCGAATTATTGTGCTGTTTGGCCAATTCTATTTGTTTTTCAATCTGACAAACTTTTGCTTCACAACCAGATAAACCACTGCACTCTTGTGCAGCCACTGAACCAAAAGACATTAACGCAGCAAAAACTGACATTGCGACAGTAATACGTTTCATAATGTTATCCATAAAATATATATCAAGAAAAAACTATAGCTCATAGTGTTGTTTTATTGACATCAAAATGTCAATTTATTTTATATGGTTATTAATACAAGCACTCACTTATTACCGTCCGGTAGTTGCTCGCATTGCGTCAATACACCTAATTATTTTGAAAGGCTTAACATGCTGTCATCATACTGGCGACCATTTGATGTGCGCTTTTTGGCATTGGTTTTATTTCACTTAAGTATTCGTGTATTTCTTTTGGGGTCAATGTACACCCACGATCAGTAAAGTGCATAATTTTATAAGTAGTGGCGATTTTAGAAATAGTGAACTCATCACGGCCGGGTGAAAACGGAGAGAACATCCAACGTAAATTCGCAACTTGTTCTTGAGTTGCATATTCTTCTTTTGGTTTGAACTGGTAGACGTTTGTCATCATGCTGATCCTTATATCTCTTTTCTCACTGCATAAAAGACCGCAGTGATCTTGCTGTTTATCACTTACCTATAGGCTTATAGTGGTTAGGGTTCAGCGTATCCTGAACAGTATCTTAATGACCTTACCACATAACACTGTTTAAATATACAGTGTTATTTTGCTGTTTGTCTAATATTATTTATCTAGAAAAAACACGATGAATTTCAGAGTAAACTCTGCCACCATTTTCGATTTTCAGACGTAAAAAAGGCCACTTAAATAAGCGGCCATTTCAGAAGAGTTTTATTAATTTACCGGTAGAGCTGATTCACGTCTGTAAATCTTACTGTTGAAAAAACCATAAGTTGATATCTTAGATTTATTTTATTTCAATAACTTACAAAAAAGCAACCATATATTGATATCACTAAAAACAACCATAAGTTGATATTTTTGTGAGATGGTAAATTGGTACTCAAGCATTCTGTAAGAAAATTTCTTACACAAGAATGGTACGAGAGGAGTAAAGTATCATACCAAACAGTCAAGTAACCCTGCTTGAACCGTTTGAGATTAAACGTGACCAACAATAATGATTCATATTAATTGCTACTACCAAGTCTGAATCAAACTACAACTGAGTCTTAAGTATCATACTCGTGTAACTCACTTTTGGACAAAAGTTTGTTAGAGTTTCTACTTAAATTAGCAAAATATAAATAACTTCTACTATGGAAAACTTACTTCAGTCAATGTCCAATGCTAGTAGTTCACATCAGAGTTCAGGCAAGTAGTAACTCTAAAACTAAATATAGTGAATCCTGTTATGCATAGTTAAAATACTTAATGAGTGTTTGTATCGAAAAATAGTATGACTCTCGCCACTTTCATTTTTTAACTTAATCCTAACGTTTAATCTTCAGTACACTTAGATATGAATACGCCACACATGACGTGACAATAAGGCTTAAACCTAATATTTGATGGCTAGTAAATCGTTCATCAAAGAATAGAAATTGCATTAATGCTGAGATCAAGATGTTCAAATAGAAAATTGGAGCGAGCTCAGCTGTCGAAATAGCTTTACGATAGGCGCTAGTTCTGAATAGCTGAGTTCCGATACTCAACCCTCCCATGACTGCTATTAAAATTACGTAAGGAAACAGGCTGATAGGCAAAATTGAAGTACTGCTATCCACCATCAAAAAAGAAACAGGGAGAACAAGGATAGAGGCAACAAGAAAGCTAATCCCATTAATCATTAATGAGTGGGCCTTGATCTTACTTGCGCGATACATAGATACTTGAGAGCAAGCATTAAAAAAACCGGCCAAAAGTCCGAATCCCATTCCCCATTGAAAATCAAATTCTTCTAAGATGCCCGACTGGATAATTAATCCAGTGAATGATACTAAAAGTGTCAAAATAACAGGTAATGATAACTTCACACCATAAAGAACACGTTCAATTAGCGGAATAAATAGCGGACCGGTACTGAACAGCACTGCGAGTTCAATAAGACTCAAATTAACTAAAGCGGAAAAAAAACAGAATTGAGTAAGTGCAATAAACACAGAGCGGCGGCTAATGACTAAAGTCTCTCGTAAACAAGGAACTGAAGCTTTTACCCATAAAGCCGCAACAAGCATAATAGAAGCCGGAATAAATAGCCTAGCAATTAACAATACATTGATAGGCACAATTTCTTCGAGGTACTTAGCGACAAAGCCACTCAAAGATAGACACAGTGTCGATAAAATCATTAACAACAAGGGTGGCATATTGATAAAACTCACAAAAAAAGGCGGTATCAAACCACCTTATAGAATTTAAACACCTTTATTCCTGAGTATGGCAATATTTTCCTCGGATAAATAAGACACACAGCTCGATTGAAGAAGGAAATAGAGTTTTGCGGTTTCTTCAAGTTCTTCAGCATTATCTGCAGCATCTAACAAGTCTTTTCCAGTAACTACTGGGCCATGGTTCGCAAGTAAGTATGCGCGATGATATGGAGCAAGTTTTGCCAACTCTTCACCAATTTTCTTATCACCAGGATTTAAATATTCCACAACAGGTAAACTACCAACCCTCATGACAAAGTAAGGAGTGAACGGTTTAATCGCGTTATCAGTATTTAATCCTTCCTGACAGGACAGTGCCGTCAAGTACGTTGAGTGTAAATGTACAATCGAATTCGCTTCCGGACGATGTTTGTACACCTCAATGTGAAATGAAACTTCTTTGGACGGTTTATCACCCGAAAGATGCTCTCCGTCCAATGTCACAATAGATAGACGCTCAGGGTCCAGTCGGCCAAACGAAGATCCGGTTGGAGTCGCTAATATTTTATTTTGGTTGATCTTCACTGAAATATTGCCAGCACCACCCGTTGCGTATCCGCGATCAAACATAGACTTTGCGAGTGAGACGAGCTGTAAACGTTGTTCATATTCCGTCATAGTAAAATATCCTGTGCTTGCTTGAAGAAATCTTTATTACCGAAATTGCCTGATTTTAAAGCAATATTGATATTGCCGTCCAAACTTGAGACCCACGGCACCCCTGGAGCAATTTCAATTCCAACCTTGAACTTGTTAATATCTAGAGCCTGAGTTACTGTACCTGAGGTCTCACCTCCAGCACTGATGAAGTTCTGATAACCATGCTTGTGAAGCTTTATAACAAGTTGATGAAATAATGCTTCTACTTTGTCAGATACCCCAGATCCGTGACGACTCTGAATTTCCCTCAATTCTTCGCTACCAACAGTCGCGTAAACCATAGGGTAATACAGTTGCTCAGTTTGACTGAGAATCCATTCCTCAATCGCGTCAGCATAATTGTCATCTTGAATACAGCGGTCGACATCGACTTTATAACTTTCTGCAAGTTTCTGATAAGCTGCTACTTGTTGATTAGTCATAACCGAGCATGAACCTGAAAGTACAACGCCTGTATTTTTTCTCTTTGGAACACACCAACCAGTATCTTTCTCTAAAGAACCCCCTCCTTGTAATCCCGCTAGGGCTCCAGCAAGTCCAGAACCGCCAGTCACCAAACGATGTTTCTTACAAAGCTCGGCAATTATGTTCAAATCTCTGTCATTCAAAGCATCACAAACGATACATGAGTATCCTTGAGTCGATAATGATTCAAGGACAGACGATGCATATTCTTCGCCTTCCTGAATACTTTGCCAATTGAGCAACCCTGTCTTTTGGCCCGTTTGCAAGGTCATTAAACGCATGATATTGGAATCTTTCATAGGTGTTATCGGATGATTTTTCATCCCAGATTCATTTAAGAGATGTTGATAAACAAAAAGATTACCTTGATAAACTGTTCTCCCATTTACGGGTAACGCAGGGCAAAGTATCGTACTTTTCACACCTAATTTTTCCATCAATGCTTGTGTTACAGGGCCTATATTTCCTTCAGAAGTACTGTCAAACGTAGAACAATATTTAAAGTAGATCTGCTGACATCCCTGCTTCAATAACCAATCACAGGCCAGCAATGATTGTGATATAGCCAAAGCCTTCTCGCATGAGCGAGTTTTTAAGCTGACCACAATTGCCTCTGCTTCAGGAAGTGGGTCATTGTTAGGTTCAACACCTGACACTTGTAAAACAGATAAGCCATTTTTTACTATGAAACTTGCTGCATCTGTAGCACCAGTAAAATCATCGGCAATCACTCCAATTTTCATTGTTATCTCCCCCTTTCATATGTTGAATAGTGGTAGGTAGTGATCTCTCACTACCTTTATATCCTTTACTTAGTAATAGCTTCACAATGTGCAGAGGCTGCTTTCTTTGCCTTAGCACGCTTGTAAGCTTTTAGTCCCATGGAAGTGACCACAGACATGAACATGACAAGAGTTAAAACAAGAGATATCGGTCGATCAATAAATATGGATAAACTACCTTGACTGATAATGAGAGATTGCAAAAAATTACTTTCAGCCATACCACCTAAGACTAAAGCAAGAACTGTAGCAGCAGGCGAATAGCCATAAACCTTCATACCAAAACCAATGATCCCCATAATCAATAACATCGATGTCTCAATAATGCTGTTATTCATGGCATAGGCGCCGACAACACACAAGATCACAATGACCGGTACAACTAATCTATAAGGTACATCTAGAAATTTCACGAAGATAGGAATAGCCACAATACTCAAGGCTACCAGAATCATATTCCCCATATACATGCTCGCCACTAATCCCCAAACAAGGTCTGGATTAGTATCTATCAACATAGGACCTGGCTGTAACCCCCACATCATCAAAGCACCAAGAAGTACTGCTGTTGCTCCAGAGCCGGGAATTCCTAGTGAAATCAGCGGTACCATAGCGCCTGCAGAAGCAGCGTTATTAGCGGTTTCAGGTGCAACTAAACCTCGCATTTCACCTTTACCAAATTTCTCCGGTTCTTTAGATAGTTTCTTTTCAACTGAATAGGCAAGAATAGAACCTATTGTTGCTCCAGAACCAGGAAGCACCCCCGCTACAAAACCAATTACGGAGCCTCGTAGGAATGTCCATTTTGACTCAATATAATCTTTGGTTGTTGGCCAGAAATCTTTTGAACGAAAGCTGAAGTCTAGCCTTACATTTGAACGCTTGTGTTGACCGGTATAAATACAATGGAGCAATTCACCTATACCGAATAGACCGATGGCCACAGGTACAAAATAAATACCTCCTATTAGCTCTGGAGAACCAAACGTATATCGTTGTGCTCCACTCACTGAGTCAACGCCAACAACAGAAATGACAAAACCAAACAATGCCGATATAACGCCATTTAATCGATTTTCTCCCATCATCGTCGTCAGAAGTAACATACCCAACATAATAATAAGGAAATATTCAGATGGTCCAAACTGTGATGCAAAGTCGGCAAGGATTGGGGCGAAACCACAAATTAATATAACCCCAAGCGTTCCGCCTACAAATGATGCTATAGCCTGCATGACTAATGCGGGGCCTGCACGGCCGTTTTGTGCCAGAGGATAACCATCCAAAGTTGACGCAACTGTAGCCGACTCTCCAGGTGTATTAATCAAAATAGAGGTAATAGTTCCTCCATACATAGAACCATAATAAATCCCTGATAACATGATAATTGCGGTTGTCGGATTTAAACCAAACGTCATAGGAATTAGAATTGCAATTCCAGCTGCAGGACCAAATCCAGGGAAAAGCCCCACTACCATACCAACTAGAGCTCCAATAAGTAGGAACATAATATTGGTTGTAGTAAATGCCACCGATAATCCATAAGACAAATTACCGAATAATTCGTTAATAAACATAATGATACATCTCCATCGATCAATTAAATGCGCCTAGTAATCCATCAGGTAACCCTGCTTGCAACCAAACATCAAAAAGTAGATAAACCGATGTAGGAAAAACAACCGAATAAACAATATTCTGCACAATTTTTCTCGGGTTGAAGTAGCTTAAAAAAACCAAACAAAACAATATCATGGACAAAAATGCGCCTAAGATATTAAAGGTAAAAATAAACAAACTTAAACAGACGACCGCAACCATTGCATCTTTTGCATAGTGTGAATCACGCCCTTTACGTACAATCTCGTTTAATTCTCTATCGGACTTCAGTTTTTGTATAATTCTGAAATCTTTAATAACATTAATAGAAGTTGTAATGATTAACATGACTCCTATAATAAGTGGAAAATAGCCAGGACCAGGTCTATTACTGATGTCATATAAATCAAGCGTAACCAATCCATATACAGTAAAAGCAACAGAAAACACTAACGTTGCAACTGAAAATAAAAATCGCATAATTATCCCTATACAAGCGGTAACTCCTGTTACCGCTTGCCTATCATTTTTACTTAATAGCACCAATCTGGGTTAGTACGCGTTTGAAATTCGAATTTGTATGAGCCAGATTTTTTTCAAAATCATCGCCCCAAACGGTATTCCCAGAAAGACTGTTCGTTGTTAAATATGTTTTCCATTCTTTAGTCGCAACCACTTTCTTTAGTGTTTCAACCCACCATTGCTGAATATCGGAATCGACACCTTTTGGCATCACGATCCCCCTAGGTAAAGCAAATGCAAAATCGTAGCCCTGTTCTTTAAATGTTGGTACATCTGAATAGACCGTACTACGCTGCTCTTCTGAGTATGCTAGTGGACGAAAATTACCGGCTTTAATTTGCCCAGAGACCTCAGATGGGTTGGCTACAATTGCATCAACACTGTGTGATGTAAGAGAGGTAACCATCCCTCCACCATCTTGCGATGGGACATAATCGAATGTAAAACCTGCCTTTTCCGCAAATAAACTGGCGACCACACGTTCGGGGCCGGCAGCTCCGGTTCCACCCATTACTACACGGTTTTTCTTAGCGTACTCAACAAAGTCTTTAGCTGTTTTAAAGTCCGAATCTGCCCTAACAACTAACAACATAGCGTCTTGAGCTAATAGACCAATCGGCGTAAAGTCTTCGAATGTCCAACCTGTATTTGAAATCAGCGGAGTGCCTAGAAAATTACCGCTAGTTGATGTCAAGTGATAAGGGTTTCCTTTTTGTTGAGCAACATAATTAAAACCGACTGCACCACTACCACCAGCTAAGTTATCTACACGAATGTTTTTAGGGTAATAATCATATTTCCTCAGAATATCAACAACCGTTCTTGACATAAGATCGTTACCACCGCCAGGACCAAAGGCAATAGTGTAATTCAAACGTTCTTTAGGATAATCCAGATCCTTAGCAAAACTCGGAGCTGTCGCTAATACAGATAATGTCAATGGCAGAATCGTTAAGTGTTTTAATAATGACATGTTATGTTCCTTATAATGTAGGGTAAGACGTTGTAATTCTTATTTTTTCTTAAGTCTTTATTCTGTTAATTTGTAGTGATAATTTCAGCTACGATATTACTAAACGCTTGGCATCCCAAAGAACCACCAAGATCAGGAGTCCTATAAGAAGG
This sequence comes from Vibrio algivorus, assembly GCF_002218005.2. GTDB lineage: Bacteria > Pseudomonadota > Gammaproteobacteria > Enterobacterales > Vibrionaceae > Vibrio > Vibrio algivorus. The sequence continues at coordinate 292,853 of NZ_AP018679.1, read as the reverse complement.
GTTTTCTAATGCTGCATCCACTGCAGAAACAATCGCTTTTGATGCCTTTACAAAGTCCGAACGTTCCTGTTTTTGACCCATCCAGTCAATCAACATAGCAACCGATAAAATCATTGAAACTGGGTTAGCAATATCTTTCCCTGCGATATCAGGCGCAGAACCATGTTGAGCTTGCGCACAGCAAATCTCATCGTTGGCCATAACGGAACCAGCTAGTCCAAGGCTTCCCGACAACTCGCTGGCAAGATCACTAATAATGTCTCCATAAAAGTTAGTCGCCACAAGGACATCAAAGCGTTCTGGATTACGAACTAAATGCGCAGTAGATGCATCGACTAGCAAGTCGTCGCTCTCTACTTCTGGATACTCTTTCGCAACATCCCGAACTGCCTCTAAAAACAGACCATCTGTCATGTGGAAACTGTTTGCTTTATGGATTGCAGTCACTTTTTTACGGCGTGTCATTGCTAGTTCAAAAGCTTTACGTGCAATACGTTCACTGCAATGGCGGGTGATTTTTCGAATTGACAGAGCCATATCTGGAGAGGGTTTTACTTCTCCCCAACCTTCTGTCATGTTGCGATCTGGGTAAAATCCTTCCGTCGCCTCTCGCATTATGACGAGATCTATGGACTTTCCTTCACTCATGTTGGTTGGAAGAAAAGAACGTGAACGTGCAGGACGAACGTTGGCATAAAGGTCTAAACCAATTCGGAAACCAGCAGACACGTTACGGCCACCTTGTTCTGGTTTTGGGTAGTCTGCGTGGGATTGAGTACCAAGAATAATGCCGTCATAGGTTTTGGCTCGATCTAATACTTCTTGACGTAACGTCGTGCCATATTTTTTCAGGCTCTCAAAACCAACATCCTCAAAATCTAGCGTCAGGTTTAGTCCAAATTTATGGTCTGCAGCCTTAAGCACATTGATAGATGCGCTAACAATTTCCGGACCAATACCATCCCCTGGTAAAACGATAAGTTTCATAATATTCCTCTATTAGATCATTGGTTGTTATTTAAAAAGTTGAACACTAGCCTTCAAGTAAATTCTTCAAATGAAGCACTGCACAGTGAGGACTAGATAAAACTGGCTTTCCTGTTGCTTTTTCCAGTTCAGTTTTGGCATACGAAGATGAAAAATGCGCCAACATATAGATAGATTCTGTCGATAGTGCTTTAATCGCTTGAACCACCAATTGGTTGTGCGTATCAATATCTCCGCGGCTTAGTGCAATACGTGACTCAGGCACACACACACAAGTTAATTCAGTAGTAACACCTTGTGATTGAGCTTCTAGGTAGAACTCACTTTCCATACCTTCCATTGCAGGAGCGAATGACCCGATCATAGTTATAGGTGTTTTCATACTTAATGCTTTTTTGAACATCGCCTCATTTGGTTTTAAAACGGGTGTGGATGTTTGAGATGCCACTTGCTCTATTGCCTCTCCAAATGCAGAGCACGTAAACATGATCGCATCAGTGCCTGTTTGCATCGCCATCTCCGTAAGGTCAGCTATTCGACGATATAGGGCAGGCGTGATCTGTTTAGACTTAGCTCGTTCAATACTTAATGACTGATCCCACAAATGGACCAGCTGAGCTTCGGGCCACAGCTCTTGAAAGGCCTTTTTTATCGGCTCAATAGCAATATCTACAGCGTGGATTAAAGTTATTTTTTTCATACACTCGCACTTTGTATTTTGTGTTAACTAAATACACTATTAATTTAAAACTGATGATTGTCAACGAATTGTTAATCAAAAAGATAACTTTAACTTCGTATAGAAATCGAAACACAAAAGAAATATAAACATTAAAATCAAGTGGTTATATGAAATTAAATCATATTAACTTGATTAAGATCACATTATTTTCATGATTAATTGTTTTTTGTAGTTGTTAAATACATCACAATTTAACTTATTCTTCACACTATGAATTCATTGGTATTCACAAAATACAATTTATGGTGGATAATTATTTCGACTTGTATAAGAAGGAAGAATGATCTGGATGACCGTATCAACAAACGATAAGAAAAAGGATTCAGTGTTATTGTTAGCAAACAAAGTGCTTAGCGAAATCACGAAAGAAGGCCTGGCAATAGGAGCACATATAAAAGAAACTAAGTTTTCCAACTTGCTTAAAGTATCCAGAACACCGATAAGGAATGCTTTCGCATACTTAGAAAATGAAGGAGTATTAATAAAGAAACCAAATCAAGGCTATTTTCTTGCTGAGACAACTGACGTCAGGTCATTACTTGACTCACAAGTATTCAACCCAGAAATATCAAATCTCAGCCCGCTTTGTTATCAGATAGGTCAGGCGTATCTAAGTGGAAAGCTAACAAAAAGCTTTACTGAAAATGAACTCATGGCCCGTTATGAGAAAAGCCGAAAAACAGTCCAAGAAGCCCTGATCACATTAGAAAAAGAAGGATGGCTTAGTCGTAGCCTTGGTTACGGTTGGGAGTTTAAAGAATTTATCTCTTCGCCCAAGGCGTATGCTCAGAGTTATCGATTCCGCCAATTGATTGAAACTCAAGCCTTAAGAGAGCCGGATTTTGTTATCAACACGACAAAAATTCAGATGTTGCGTATGTCCCAAATTGAAATTCTAAACAATGACAGCAAACTAGTTTCTGCAGGTGACATGTTTAATGCCGGAGTCTTATTTCATGAAACTTTAGTCTCAATGTCTGGCAATATTTTTCTGCTTGATTCATTAAAACGAATAAACAGGTTACGCCGTTTGATTGAATATAACGTCAATACGAAAAGAGCGATCCCGAGGAAAGAATGCGAAGAGCATTTATCTCTATTGGAGCTAATTGAGAATGGTCAGATGGAAGAAGCCGCAGCATTCTTAGAAAAACATTTAGGTCGTACTGCGGCGGTGAAAGAAAGTATTGCAACCGAGTTGTTTGGATGAATGCATATTTAGAAGTTGTTAGGCATACTTTTGGATAGGGCAAGCTCGTATTGAATAGATATAAACAATTTTCAGCGCTGAATCACAATGGGGCAGAACCTTCCTAGCCCCTCTTATGAACTAGCTAATTTCTGGACACAAAAATGAGTTACAGGTTTCGCTCAATTAGTAGTTAACGAATTAGCAAAGGTATCACAAAACCCCAAGTGGGGTGGCTAAATTCACTATGCCACTACACTTGGAGGAATCACATATTCCTGAACACCAGCGGCTTCCAACAATGCATAGAAGTCTGCGACATTGGCTCTTTTTCCTCTTTGCTGACAATAGGAAAATATCGCCCTTTGTTTCGCACGAAACAGTGCTACAAAAAATGTCGATAACCCTTCTGAATCGCCAGGTCGATAGGACCACCAAGCATTATCATCGATCCCCATGAAAATAGTTGTATCGAATTCCAGCCCCTTGCTTTTATGAATAGTCATTAGCGGAATCTGATTTGTACCTTCAAATTCTTCCAGGAAATTTCCCCAGGAACTCTGGGTATCAACACAGTTTGTAAAAAACTCTTCAAGTGCTGCTAGGTTTATTTCAAGCAGATCTCCAGTAGCGTAACGAGCAAATGTTTTCCGAAGATCATTCAAATCAATAAAGGCAATCATTCGTTCAAAAACGAGGCGAGCATTGTCTGGTGTAAGTGATTGTCGCATCAACTCCTTGAGTTCAGAAATAAATAATGCTAATCGGCGTTCAACCTGTCTCAGTGCTTTTTCATCTTCTGGGGGTGTGTTACGAAGCAGCTGTACATCTGCAGATAAATCTATTTTCACCCGCTCTAGCACGGCTGAGGTTAATACTCTCTTTCCCATCCGACGGAATTCTCTTTTCGCGACTCGCTCTCCTTTTTTTGCTACCAATCGTTCGAAAGGAGTTTTCTTATTGACCCGCTTCCGAAAAGATTCATAAGTTGGGTATTTGTACTTCGTTCCATTACTCAGATTATGCTGACGCAATTTCCTTCGCACGCGCTTGTAGGCGCTTCTTATACGTACTTTCCGTCCAGAGATAACACCTTCTACAGCTTGTTCCATTAAAGCATCAACGAATGTTGGTACTTTAGCTTTACGGTTACCCTTATATTTATTCTTGGGAGCTAAGCTAACTGGATTACAACCAGACGCTCTGAAAACTAACCACCAACGGTATATTGATATCGCACTTGGAATCTTCTTGTCATTTAATCGTTGTAGTGCAACACGATGCGGTTCAATAGTCTTTGGAATAATTTGTTCGCACTTACCGGCTAAATAACGAAGGATACTTAGACGAAAAGTAATCTGTGTGGCTACATCGTCAGGAAATGCTGATATATCTTGATATCTTGATATGTTGATTCGTCGATATCGTTGGTATCAAAACTTCTATCATTCAGTTCAAGTTTTTCTTCCTGAAGTGCTGACTTCCAATGAAAACTCGAAAATGATTTCTTAAGCATAACAACCCAATTCGAATTCAGATTCGAGAGATAGAGGTGTTTCTAAGCTTGCTTGGCGTAAGTTTCGAGAGAGCAGGTCACACAGAATTGGTAATATTTTTCTTCCATTTAAGCCGAGGTGTTGTCCTAAACTCTTTGCGGTTTGGGGCCCATTCAATTTAAGTATAGTAAGGAGAGTTTGATGAAAGTGATTCAGGTCATCTCTTGAAGCATATCGATGCAAAAGCTTAAGATTACCTCATCTAATATTTCTTCCTCTTTAGCCAGCTCTAGCTCCAAACCTAGCTCAAACGCGCCTTGAACTTTTGCTTTCCATCCACATTGAAATTCCTCTTTTGAGCTTTCCATATCGGATTTTACTTCGTACAGCTTAAACACACCGGTATAAAATTGAACTAGAAAGTCTGGAACATAGGTATGGGTCTTGCCATTTAAACAGTATGAAAATCTTATTGGCTGAGAACAGAAACGAACGATACTAGACTCAAAATCAAAATGATAGCAAGCAGCACATTCTAAAAAAGATTCTACTGTAACTCTTTTTCCCATTTTAGCACTAATGTAACGGTGTATGTTTTTCCCGCGCGACTTAGTTAGGTTTCAAGCAGGCGTGTCAAATGCATCTTCAAGTGCAATCAGAGTGGCAGTAGAAGGAGAAGGTAGATCAGACATGATATTGCCTCTTCACAATTTTGTCGTAAACTTACGAAAGTTTAGACCATGAAAAAGCAATATCAAATTATAGTTGTATTAAATATCAATATATGGTTGTATCAACACTTACTCTCTTCCGCAAACCTTATTCTCTTCCATAAACATTGTTTTCTTGCTCTTGAACACGGATAAAAGTAGTTCGTTTGGTTAACTCTTTAAGCTTAGCCGCACCAACGTACGTACAGGTTGACCGTACGCCACCAAGAATATCATTGATGGTGTCATGCACAGTGCCACGGAATGGAATCAATACCGTTTTGCCTTCTGCTGCTCGGTATTTCGCAACACCACCAGAGTGCTTCTTCATAGCAGACTGAGAAGACATGCCATAAAATTTCATGAAGGTTTTGCCATCTTGCTCAATGCGCTCACCGCCTGATTCTTCATGACCCGCTAGCATGCCGCCTAGCATGACGAAATCTGCTCCGCCGCCAAAGGCTTTCGATACATCGCCCGCACATGTACAGCCACCATCACCGATGATCATACCACCTAAACCATGAGCGGCATCGCCACATTCGATAATAGCGGAAAGTTGTGGGTAGCCAACACCAGTTTTAACACGGGTCGTACATACAGAACCTGGGCCGATACCAACTTTAACAATATCTGCTCCAGCTAGAATAAGCTCTTCAACCATATCGCCAGTAACGACGTTACCCGCGCTGATCACTTTATCTGGGAATGCTTCACGAACTTTCATTACGTAGTCAACTAGGTGCTCAGAATAACCATTCGCAATATCAATACAGATAAAGATCAAATCTTCACTCATTGCCATGATGTCTTTGGTTTTTTGAAAATCGTCTTCTGAAGTCCCCGTTGATACCATTGCATTATTTAACACGCTCGCATCATTTGATTCGATAAAACCTTTCCAGTCTTCTACTGAGTAGTGTTTATGGATCGCAGTCATTACACCATGTTCTGCTAACGCTTTCGCCATATCGAAACTACCAACAGAATCCATATTAGCCGCAATAACAGGTACACCTGACCATTGACGTCCGCTGTGCTTGAACGTAAAATCGCGGGTTAAATTTACTTGAGAACGACTTTTTAATGTTGAACGCTTCGGGCGGAATAACACATCTTTAAAGCCTAACTTAAGTTCTTGTTCGATACGCATAATGCAAATTTCCTTAATTACATAAAATGTATGTGCCGATTCTGGTACAGGCAGCCATGTATGTACTGCTTGCGTTATGAATACTTTGGCAGAAGCGTTCATATATTTCGGACACAAAAAAACCGGAGCGTTGGCAGACGCTCCGGTTTTCAGCATTATAGGCTGTGATTTTTTTATTGCTAGTCTGCTATTTTAAATTTTTTTGTGATACCTTACGTCAGATAACAACTCAAAAACTGACTAGTCAGTCAATATCAAAACCAGTAAAATATCTTACTTATTATATATTTATGGAAAAAATGTAAGAATCGCAATCCGAAAAATCACTGCGAAGACTAACAAGCTCACTCCAAACTTATAAAACTTGAATTCATTCACGGTCATGTCAACACGCTTATAGAAAACCGTCACCACCCCTTTCCAATCTTGACTACGTTTTCCATATTCAAATAAGCTGAATAACACACATGCGATCCCAATCAACAAAATCGATTTTTCAATAATAACTAATGCCATTTCCATAACTGCTTCTCCTTTGCTCTATCTGTACTATGAAAGAGTTAAAGAGAAATATCTGTAGTACTTAGGTCGAATTTTTGATGATTTGAGATTTGACACAAAAAAAGAGCCAATCATCGCTGATCGGCCCTAAGAATAATATTATAGCAGTGTCACTAAAAGGTGTTGATTACAGTTGAGCTGATGCTACGTAATCTTCTAATTCTTGAACACTTACTGTAGTGATTAGTTCGTTGTTTGCGTAAAACGCAACAGCATCACCAGTTTTCACACCACGTAGAGTTTTTTGAGTGCCATTTACGTAAGAAATATTCATTTCTAGCGTGTTGTTGTCAATTTTTTGGATAGTTGTGTTTTCAACGTCAGCAACGTTAGCTTGAACTGGAGCACCAGTTAGAGAGCTATCTACTTTATCGTTCACTTTTAACCAAGCTTCAACACTTGTATCAACAAGCGCAGGAGATTTGTTAGTGATGATGTTTTTGCCAGTCCAGAACTCAATTGAGTTGAAGATGAATAAATCGGCTACAGAAGCAATACCGTAAACTGGGCTGAGAAGAAGGAAAACGCCTTCACGCGCATAACGGTTATCAACAGCCATTAAGTTAACTTTAGTTACTAGGCCTGTTACACCCATTTGACCCATACAGCCACTTAGAGTTGTTACGCCAAGAGCTGCTACGATCGCCACTTTCAACTTTTTCATAATATATACTCGCTTTTAATGTTATTAGAAATGCTTAGTAAATTTAGCACACTGCCATGAATAGGATAAACTTTTTTACCTTATTTTTGAACTAAGTAGAGTCAAAACAGCACAAACTTAGCTGTTTAATACCCAAGCCATCCATACCATAAAGGATTTACGGCCAAACATTCAAGGTGCTGATTTTTCTAAGGGTTTACTTAACATAAGACTTCATGGTAAAAATCAAATTTCTGTGTTCGATTGTTTACTTTTCTGTTAACCACTTATTTTTCTATTAACTACATATTTGCTATTCTTGCTGATATACCCAAGTAACCTTAAGATGCAGAATTCATAGCTATCATCTTGAAGTTACTTGGGTATAAAGCACTTAATTAAATGGGTTTTTATCGGTATTAATATGAAATTAAAACACCTGACTCTCTTATTTTTTATCACTCTTTTTTCAGGCTGTGCCGTCTATACCGGATTAAATTACGATGATTTATTTGGTAAAGCACAAGTTCAAGATAGAACCCCAGAATACAACAGTAAAGCTGCCCAGCACTTTGTTAATGAAATAAAGCCAATTTTGGACAATCGCTGTGTGGTTTGCCATGCCTGTTATGATGCGCCTTGTCAGTTAAAATTATCCTCAGTCGAGGGGATTGACCGTGGTGCGAACAAGAGCCTTGTTTATCAAGGGACTCGCCTTACCGCATCAAACCCAACGCGTTTATTTGAAGATGCTCAAACAACCCAACAATGGCGTGATATTGGCTTCCACCCAATTTTGAATGAACGTTCACAAATTCCAGAAGCTAATTTGGAAGCTGGTTTAGTTGCTCGCCTATTAGAACAAAAACAAGCCCACCCATTACCTGACCAAAAACAATTAGAAGGCTTTGATTTTAATATTGATCGTGAACAACAGTGCCCGACCATTGAAAGCTTAGATCAATATCAGGCTGACTACCCAACTTGGGGAATGCCTTATGGAATGCCTGCCTTAAATAATACTGAGCACAATAAATTAATGGCATGGTTATCTAGTGGAGCAACGATGACAGCACATGCACCATTATCTGATGCTCAGCAAGCTGAAGTAAAAAAATGGGAGGCCTTTTTCAATGGTGACTCACTAAAGCAACAACTCACTAGCCGCTATATTTATGAGCATTTGTTTTTATCGCATCTCTATTTTACCGATCACTTAAAAGCCACCAAAGATACACCTATTCAATTTTTTGCTTTGGTGCGTTCAACAACTCCGCCAGGCCAGCCAGTCAACCGTATTGCCACTCGTCGCCCTTACGATGAGCCAAATGTTGATCGTGTTTATTACCGTTTAGTTGCCTATCCTGCGACCATTGTCGATAAAACTCATCAGCCTTACGCACTCAATGATAATAAACTGGATCGTATTCAAGAGCTGTTTATTAAACCAGACTATGACGTAAAAGAGTTGCCTAGCTATAAACCGACAGTGGCAGCCAACCCAATGACCGCTTTTGCTGCCTTACCAGTAGAAGCTCGTTATAACTTCATGCTAGATAACGCGCAAAATACCATTATGAGCTTTATTAAAGGCCCTGTGTGCCGAGGTCAATTAGCGCTTAATGTTATCAATGACCGCTTCTGGGTGTTTTTTGTTAACCCTAAAACTGCCCAATTACCTAATGTTAAAAAGTTTTATTATGACCAAACTGACAATCTCAAATTACCGTCAGAAGAACAAAGCAATGTGGTGCCACTTTATCAATGGGTTGCTTATTCAGAGCAGCAAGCTCGTTATTTAAAAGCCAAAACTCAAGCGATGAATCAGTGGTTCGAAAATGGTACTCATTTAACAACGGATCTTGTTTGGGACGGTGATGGTAAAAATGGTAATGCAGCCTTAACAATATTCCGCCATTTTGATAGTGCCTCAGTCGTGAAAGGCTTAGTAGGTAAACCGCCTAAAACCGCTTGGATTATTGATTATGCGTTATTAGAACGAATTCAATATTTATTAGTCGATGGCTTTGATGTGTACGGTAACTTCGGCCACCAGCTGATGACTCGTATGTTCATGGATTTCTTACGTATGGAAGGTGAAGAGAACTTCTTATCCCTACTGCCAATTAAAGACAGACATGAGTTAATGGAAAGTTGGTATCAAGATCCATCACCACAACTCAGCGCCTTTATTCAACGTGATGTGAAAAAATTTGAGCAACCAACCAGCATTCAATATAAAACCGATAAGCCTCAAGATGAATTATATGCCATGCTGAAAAAACGATTAGAGCCTGTGCTTGGTCATCGTTACGAAATACGAGACACCGGATTATCACCACAAAACGAAGTTATTTTACGTAAAATTGATGACATTAAAGGCAAAGGGTTACGCCAAGTACCACAGCTAGTGACTGTTCTTATCACTACAGACAGTGGTAAAGAGCAAGTATTTACCTTAATTCACAATAATGCTCATACCAATATCTCGAGCTTATTTGACGAAGAAAGTAATCGCGATCTTGAAAATGATGATCTGACGTTTGTGAAAGGTGTAGTGGGCAGTTATCCTGCCGCCTTTATACAATTACAAGAAAAAGACATTGCCGATTTTTATCAAGCTTTATCTAGCATTAAGGAAGATCAGGACTACGTCTCTTTGCTAGATAAATATGGCATCCGACGCAGTGATCCTAATTTTTGGTCTTTCAGCGATAATATCCATAAATGGTATGAAAATGACCAACCGATAGAATCCGGTTTACTCGATTATAACCGCTTCGAAAATCGATAATCCGTCAATAGACACCACATATACCAATCAGGCTTGAAGCGATATTCAAGCCTGTTTTTTTATGCTTGCTCTATGATCTAGATAGGTTAAATCGATTTAAGCCAGAAACTCACGACTAAAGCGAGTAACCAGATCTACCAGCCTTTGCTTTTCCTCATCACTAATAAAACTTGCTTCAATCGCATTGAGAGAAAAAGCCTGTAGTTCTTCTAGTGATACCGGTAGTGCTTCTGCTACTGCCATAAAATTATCCGTCATATAACCACCAAAATAGGCAGGATCATCAGAATTAATCGTTACACACAGTCCCTGTCGCAACAAATCGACAATATTGTGATCACTCATATTCTCAAAGACTTTAAGCTTAGTGTTTGATAGTGGACAAACTGTTAGCGGTGTTCGATCTGCTATTAACTGCTTAACTAAGCCTGAGTCTTCGACACAACGTACTCCGTGATCGACTCGTGATACACCTAATAACTTCATTGCATTATGAATATTGGTTGCCGGTCCTTCTTCACCCGCGTGAGCTACAGTTAAAAAACCATGCCCAATCGCTGCTTCAAATACTTCTTTAAACTTTTCCGGTGGATGGCCTTGTTCAGAAGAGTCGAGCCCAATGCCGATAATCTTATCTTTAAATGGCAAGGCTTGTTTTAAGGTTTCAAAGGCCGAATCTTGATCTAAATGACGTAAAAAACACATTATGATCTGGCTTGATATGCCGAGTTCCTCGCGCCCTTTTTGCATCGCTTTATCAATACCATTAATCACGGTTTCAAAAGCAATACCACGTGCGGTATGTGTTTGTGGATCAAAGAAGATTTCAGTGTGAATCACGTTATCTTGCTTACAACGCAGTAAATAGGCCCAAGTTAAATCAAAGAAATCTTGCTCATAAATCAATACATTGGCGCCTTGATAATAGATATCAAGAAACGACTGCAAATCTTCAAATTGATAAGCAGCTTGCACTTCTTCAGGTGAATTAAATGGAATCTCGACGTTATTACGCTTAGCAAGTTCGAACATGAGATCTGGCTCAAGTGAACCTTCAATATGCAAATGCAATTCGACTTTTGGTAAGCCTTCGATAAATGCGGTTATTTGTGGATTCATTGGTTACATCCTTTTCTATTATAAAAATGAATGCGCAACGATTTTTCTTTTGTTCGGTAAACCTTTGCTCTAAATCGAGTATAGGTGACTTCTATCGATCAAGATAAATTCGATACTCAAATTAATGAGCTTGGAGATCTTCGATTGATAATATTGATACAAAGAGAAAACGATCGCCCGCTTACTCTTCGTAATCAGAATTTGAGGATTCTGGTAGAGACTCTCACACCTAGAACAAGCAGTTCAATCAGTAAGATTATACGAAAGGATTTTAGACTACACTAAGCAGCCTAACTGGTGAGAATTGTGGAATAAAAGTGATGAGAATGCAACCCCATCACTTATTCTAGGGCCTGTTGATCTTTCGTGATGATTTTTGCAGCGAATTGTTGGGTATTTGAACAAGGCAGAGGCTCCGTGGTGTAGCTAGCCTACACGAGGAGCCGATAACGCAGTGCAAATACCCAACAAACGCTGCCCAAAGGGTTCGGCTAAAAGCGTTCTATGCCATAGTTCGTAATAAGACAGGTTAAGTCTCACTTACTTAGAATACTAGGCTACAATCGACTTGCCTTGCCTAAAACGCTTTTATCTCGAACAAAATTTAACCACGAAAGAACAACAGGCCCTAGATAACCAATTCCGTATTAGTGTGCACTATCCCAATATAGATTCATAATACGATTCGCTTTCTGCCAACGTTCTGTTGTTTGCAATTCTTTCAAGCTAAAGCTCTGTTGTTTAAGCAAATTCATCGCTTGTGGTACTTCTACAATTGGTAGGTTATCGAGTACTTCAACTGCTGATAGACGGTTATTACACATCAACACCATATCACAACCTGATTGCATTGATTTCAAAGAGCGTTCAGCTGGCCCACCCATAATCGTGGCTCCTTCCATGTTTAAGTCATCAGAAAATACAATGCCTTTAAAATCAAGTTGATTACGCAATACCTCTTTCAACCAATAAGGAGAACCGCTGGCTGGTTGTTCATCGTAATTTGGATAAACTACATGTGCAGGCATCATAGCGTCGAGTATTCCAGCATCAATCTGAGCTTTAAAAATCGCCATGTCATTTTCAAAAATATCGCTGCGATTATCAAATGGGGTTTCGTAATGAGAATCGACAATTACACCACCATGGCCTGGGAAGTGTTTTCCTGTCGTTGCCATACCGACTTGCTTCATGCCTTTCATATAAGCGGAGCTGTAAGTCAAAATAGTATCGAGGTCTTCACCAAAGGCACGACTACCAATCGCTTTGCATTGAAAAGATTGATCCAGCACAGGTGCAAAACTTAAATCGATATCATGGGCAATCAATTCTGCTGCCATTAACCAACCACCAAGTTCCGCCGCTTCAACGCCATTTTCCATTTCAGCATAAGCTTGCGCAGGCGGAATTTTTGTAAAGCCATCACGGAAACGTTGTACACGGCCACCTTCTTGATCTACACCGATAAGGATAGGACGCTTGGCTGCTTGACGAATAGCATGATTTAACGCGATAAGTTGTTCATTATCATGGTAGTTACGAGCAAATAAGATCACACCACCAACGGTTGGGTGCGCTAAAATTTCTTTATCTTCCGCATCAAGTTCATAGCCTTCAACATCTAACCATAATGGACCCATTGCATTTTCCTTCTCATGTATCGAAATATTGCACCAAAATAATCAACAAACGTGATTTATGGTACTGATTTTAAGGTTTTATACGCTATTCTGACACTAATCATGTATGTTTAAAACTCTGTCTTTATACCCAAGTAGCTCCAAGATGATTAGGTTACGACTCAAAAGGTAAATTATGGAAAAATATATCGGCATTATGTCTGGCACCAGTTTAGATGGCGTGGATACCGCATTAGTTGAAACCGATGGAAAGTCGATCCGTTTACTGGCGAAAGATTTTTTCACTATGCCAGAGGATTTAAAGCAAGACGTGTTAGATGTGTGTATTGGTCAGCAAACCACCTTACTTAAAATTGGTGAGATCGATCATCGCTTAGGTCAAGTGTTTGCCGATGCAGTTGATCAACTCATAGATAAAAACAACTTAAATAGGAACGATATCAAAGCAATTGGTAGTCACGGTCAAACCGTGTTTCATGCACCAGATTCCGCTTATCCTTTTACCATGCAAATTGGTGATGCCAATATTATTGCTACGCAAACTGGCATGACTACCGTTGCAGATTTTCGTCGTAAAGACATGGCATTAGGCGGACAAGGTGCCCCGCTGGTTCCCGCTTTCCATCAAGCACTATTTGATCATCTTGATAACCATATTGTGATTTTAAATATCGGCGGCATTGCCAATATTTCCATCATTGATGGCGATAAGACTTCAGGCTACGATACTGGCCCAGGCAACATGCTGATGGATGCTTGGGTTCAGAGTCGCTTTGGTAAACCTTATGATAAAGATGCAGCTATCGCTCGTTCAGGCAAGGTAGCTCCTCCTCTCCTTAAAGTATTATTGGCCGAAAGCTATTTACAACTTCCGGCCCCCAAAAGCACAGGGCGAGAACTATTTAACCTACCTTGGCTAGAAGACAAATTAACTGGCTTGACTCTGAGCAATGAAGATGTACTTGCCACGCTAGCCGAATTTACTGCCATCACCATTGCTAATGAAGTAAAAGCGCTCACTCAAACAAATTGTACTAATGAACTATTAGCTTGTGGTGGCGGTGCTAATAACCCATTGCTTATGGAAAAATTGCAACAACGGCTTCCCGAATGGCAAATAGGTAATACATTGAAATATGGCATTGATGCCGATTACATGGAAGCAATGGCTTTCGCTTGGCTCGCCCACCAAACGATCAATGGTTTACCGGGTAACTTACCTGCTGCCACTGGAGCTTCACGCCTTGCGGTATTAGGTGCGATCTACTTACCTTCGTAGAGATTCCTAACCAGAGGTTACCTAAGTGAATTTCCGGCGCTGAATTCAACATCAACTAATTTAAAGCCAAAATGTTCTGCATCTTGGCTTTTTTGTGAGATATAGATCACATTTAGACATCACTTCTAGCAATACATCAAAACGTCATATAACAGACACCAATCCTTAACATTCCTATTCTAGAGTACTTCCAACACCAAGAAGACACGTAAGTCTCTAATTTAAAACATAGGATTTAAAACAATGAAAAAAGCAGTTCTAGCCACATCAATTTTAGCAGCAATGGTTTCTACTTCTTCTTTAGCAGCAACCGTTTATAAAGATGATACATCTGAGCTAAAAATTGGCGGCCGTGCAGAAGCACGTTTCAATGTTTCAGATAACAACGAATATGATGATGCAGGATTAAAAACTAACAGCACATTTGACGATAAAAGCCGTGCTCGTGTCAGTATTTCTGGTACTACTCAAATCACAGATGGCCTTTCAGGTTTTGGTAAGTACGAAAATGAAGTTGACGGCTCTGATGGCATCAAAACTCGTTACCTATTCGGTGGTATTGGTACTCAAGCTGGTGATTTTTCTTACGGTAAACAAGATACTGCATTAGTAATGATCACAGACTTCACCGATACCATGGCAACGTTTGGCGCAGATGCCGATGATGCCGTAGCTTTACGTGCAGGTAGCGATAAACAAGAAAATAACTTTGCTTATAAAGGTGAGTTTGGTGGCTTTACACTAGGTGCTAACTACCTTGCTGAGGAAGTGGCAGATTCCGATCAATACGCGATTGCTGGTATGTACTCATTTGATTTTGGACTAGATCTAGGTGTGGGTTATGCTGGCGGAAAAGTAGCAAACCAAGACGCTAACCAAGTAGATATCGGTGTACAATACTCTATTGCAGACTTCACTTTCGGTGCCCTTTATCTAATGAACTTTAGTGATGACGCTACTGGTAACAGCGATGATAATGATGGCTACGAAATTTCAGCTCAATACAAGCTGGATAAGTGGACTTTCGTTGGTGTTTATAACTACGCAACAGAAAACGATGGCGATGATGATGCGGTTGATAACGTTGCTATCGAAGCCGTTTACAAGTTTAACAGTAACCTACGCACTTATGCTGGCTACAAGTTTGAAATGATTGATGACCTAGATGACCAAATCCAAGCGGGTATCCGTTACGATTTCTAATCATTGGTAATCATTACCAAAACTAAAAGGCCTGAAACGATATCTTTCGCTTCAGGCCTTTTCCTATTCAGCTATTCGGCAAATTTAATGCTCTACTCCAACATCATAAGCAAAGCTTGCAGTGGATGTTTAGGCTTCATTCCTTCAAAACGTTTCACTTGACTACGACAAGAATAGCCGGTAACCAAACAACGCTCTTTGTCTAAGCGGTTAATATTTGGCTGCCAGCTTAACTGGTAGATGCCTTGTGACATTTCAAACTTATCCGCTTCATGACCAAAGGTCCCCGCCATGCCACAACAACCGACTGGAATGGTTGTTAACACGCCACCAAAGTGGCTAAAAATTTCACCCCAGTGTTTTTCTGAGTTGGGTAACTTGGTTTTCTCGGTACAATGAGAGAACAAATACCAAGGCTTACCATCGGCTTTTGCCGAATAAACAAATGTCGCGAGATTTGGCTGTAACCATTCATGCACACTCAGAACCTGAAAGTCCCCAGCTTTCTCACCAAGCACTTCACGGTATTCATCTCGATAACAAAGCACGGTTGCAGGATCGACACCAACCATAGGAATATTTAACTCAGCTAACTGATTTAAAAACTCAGCGGTTGAAGTCGCAGTTTTAGTAAATTGCTTTAAGAAGCCTTTTACATGTTGAGCTTTACCATTAGGTTTAAACGGCAACACAATTGGCTTTTTACCAAGCTTCACCGCTAAATCAACAAAATCTGACACGACATCGGCATCATAAAAACTGGTAAACGGATCTTGAACTATCAATAGGTAGTCTTGGCGTTTATCTTCTGACAGCGATTGTAACTGTGACAAACTAAATCGACTGTCCCATTGTTGATTGCCTAAACTCTGTTTTAACGTAGGTAGAGATAATAGCGGTGTATCAATGTACCCGACGGTCTTTTTGGTTAGAGACTGCACCCAGCCCATTCCCAACATACCATTGGTGACTTTTGGCATAGTCGCCATTAGCGGCAATAAACTTTCAATATTACCAACTAGGTAGTCTTTAACTGGACGTTGATAACGAGTGTAATAAACGTTTAAAAAGCGTGAACGGAAAGAAGGTACATCAACATTAATTGGGCATTGACTGGCACAAGCTTTACACGCAAGACAGCCATTTAAAGCATCGAAAACTTCATGCGAAAAGTCATATTCATCTTTCTTTTTCATCGAGTTACGAACACGATCGATCATACTTTTTACCGACGTTGACTGCTGCAATGTCGTTTCTTCTAAATCGAGTATATCTACTCCATTAGCAGTTAACTGACGCAACCATTCACGCACCAAGCCTGCTCGGCCTTTTGGAGAGTGACGACGATCTGCCGTGACCTTCATTGACGGACACATAGGTGAATTAACATCATAGTTAAAGCATAAACCGTTGCCATTACATTCCATGGCTTGTCTAAAACTATCACGCACCGTAACCGGAATTTGGCGATCATAAAAAGCACGCTTGGTATCCGATACTTTCACTAGCTGATCTTGGCTTTCAAGCGGAGTACAAATTTTCCCCGGGTTCATTTTATTGAGCGGATCAAATGCGGCTTTCACTCGGCGTAATTGCGTAAACAATTCATCACCAAAAAATTCAGGACCATATTCCGAGCGGTAACCTTTACCATGCTCGCCCCACATTAAACCACCATATTTAGCGACCAGTTTGACCACTTCATCTGATACCTGATGCATCATTTTTTCTTGTTCAGGGTCGCACAAATCTAAAGCAGGACGAACGTGAAGTACCCCAGCGTCAACATGACCAAACATGCCATAGTTAAGGGATTTTTCATCGAGTAAAGTTCGGAACTCAGCAATAAAATTCGCCAAGTTTTCCGGCGGCACACAAGTATCTTCAGCAAATGCAATCGGCTTGGCTCGCCCTTTGGCACCACCGAGAAGCCCTACCGCTTTTTTGCGCATGTTGTAGATTTTATTGATGCTTTCTAGATCATGACAGACCTGAAAACCAATAATGCCACCATCTTCCGTCTCAAGTTGCTTTTCTAATGTTTCGACTAATGCACGAACTTGAGCTTTCACTTCTTGATCATTTTGACCTGCAAACTCAACAATATTGATACCTTGCATATCTTTGCCCGGTACATCCGTCAACAAATCACTGACGGTATGCCATACAATATCTTGCTTCGCCAAATTCAATACTCTTGAATCCACGGTCTCAACCGATAATGCCTGCGCTTTAACCATTAATGGCGCACTTCTTAATGCAGAATCAAAGGAGTTATATTTAATATTAACTAAAGATCGGGATTTAGGGATCGGCGTTAAATTCAGTTTTGCTTCAGTAATAAAGGCTAATGAACCTTCTGCACCACAAAGCACTCGACCCAGGTCAAATACTCCTGATTCATCTTGATCAAATGACAAGGCATTTTTCAGATCATAACCAGTTAAAAAGCGATTTAATGGCGGGAATTTAGCTTCAATGGCAGCACGGTTTTCACGACACACCACTTCGGTCATTCGATATGCTTTATCGGCAAATGTACCCAATTCAGGTTCACCTTGCGAGCCATCAGTTTCATACATTGAACCATCTGCAAACACAGCTTGTAGCGATAATACATGATCGGAGGTTTTGCCGTATTTTAACGATCCTTGACCAGAAGCATCGGTATTAATCATTCCACCTAATGTTGCTCGGTTACTGGTTGATAAATCTGGCGAGAAAAAATAGCCAAACGAACGAACGGCATCATTAAGCTGATCTTTAACCACACCGGATTGAACACGAACCCAGCCTTCCTTTTCATTAACTTCAAGCACTTTGTTCATATAACGTGACATATCGACCACAATACCTTTGGTCAATGATTGTCCGTTGGTGCCAGTCCCCCCACCACGCGGTGAAAAAGTGATAGTAGCAAATTTGTCTTGTGCGCCTATTTTGCCAATGAGCTGCACATCTTGATTATCTTTTGGTAGCACGACCGCTTGAGGAAGCTGCTGATAAACACTGTTATCGGTCGCGACAGCCAAACGGCTGGCATAAGTTTGCTCGATGTCACCAGTAAAGCCAGATGCCTTTAATTCATTTAAGAAAGCATCAACTAAAGGCTCAACATCGTAACCTTGATTAAGTGATGGTAAGAAAGTTTGAGTTGAAGATGATTGTGAAGATTTACTATTTGCCAACATTGCGCATCATGCCCCTACATCGCTGATCCCTTCAGCTAGAAATGGATTATACCCAAGTGACTTCAGGATGCAGAATTCAGAGCTATCATCCATACCTTTAGACAAGGAAGGTTGGTGAAGGAATCTAAGCACCTTAAAATTACATGGGTATATTTTAAATCACTTCACTTTACCTTATTTCAATCACAGTGAGGAGTAGAAAATGTCTTGCGCAACCGATTTATCATACTAATTTGTTTTGTGATTCCAGTTAAACTGTTGTCCTTTCTTACAAGCCCAAAAAACGGTAGAATACGCGGCTCATTATTTTACCCAGACAATTAGTCTATCAATGAGTACACCGAAGGTAATGGATAAACAAAAAGCCCTTAAGAAAATTGCCAAATGCCTTGAGCTAGGTAATTCAGCCAACGTCAATGAAGCAGCCCAAGCAATCAAGATGGCACATAGGCTGATGCTGAAGTATGGCTTGGATAAGGACGATATTGATTTCATTAAATTGGGTAAAACTCAATCTAGCCATCTGCTGCCTGCAAACATTAGCTCTAACATTTTGCGCGTAATACGTGGGATCAATACTCGTTTCGGTATTGAGGCAGTATTACTCAACCACAAAGGTTTAAAGCGTGTTGAGTTTATTGGTGAAGCTGACCGTGCTATTTTCGCCGCTTTTGCATTTGATATTATTTATCGTGAAATGAATGAACAAACGGGCCAGTTCCGCAATAGTTTCTCAGGCACGGGAACAACAAGTGCTGAAGTGACACGTCGTGTTAATTCTTTCTTATCTGGTTGGATCGAAGGTGCCCTTGAAAAACTGCCTTTAATTGCCCCAGACGATGACTCAGCGAATAAGATTAACGACTACATCGATAAAGAATTTCAAAATGTCGATCGTGAAACGTTCAAACAGCAGTTACGTGAGGCCATGAAAAACTTCACGGCAGACTATGAAGTCGGCTTAAAAAAAGGTCGTCGTGTTTCGGTTAACCGCCCGATTGATGGCGCAACAGAAAAGAAACGCTTATCCAAATAACCTCAATATCTCACCGATTTTCGAGCCTGAATGATCCCTTTAATTCAGGCAATCGATTCCCTGATTTTTATTGTTGAGTATTGTGATCAAATACACATTTAACTCATCAATAACATTCGAAAGTGTCACTTTACTTCGCTACACTTCTTGGCGTTCAAGAATTCTAAGATGTTACGGGAAAATATAAAATGGAAAGTGCTCATGGTACTTGCGACTGGTGCAAACAATTCGTAGGTCAATTAACTAAATTAGAATATATCGATGGGATGAGTCATAACGCTTGTCCAGAATGTCACGACTTTGCTCGAATTGATGTTCGACAGTTTAATCTCGCAGAACAGGCTTTAAGAGACAAACAAGCCAAATTGAAATAAATTATAAGCAAAAGAAAGGCGCTCATCATAAGCGCCTTTTTAGATCCAGTTGATATACCCAAATGACTTCAAGATGCAGAATTCCTAGCTATCATCCAGAACTTTAAGCAAGGAAGATTGGCGAAGGAATATAGACACCTTTCAACATTGATTATGCGTTTTCCGCTTTTTCGCAACCAATGAAACGGTATGCAATAGCACCTAGGATCGCACCTACAATTGGTGCCACCCAGAACAACCAAAGTTGAGAAGTCGCCCAATCACCAACGTAAACAGCAACCGCAGTACTACGTGCAGGGTTTACAGAAGTGTTAGTTACCGGGATAGAAATTAAGTGAATCAATGTTAGGCATAGACCAATCGCGATTGGAGCAAAACCAGCAGGAGCACGTATGTCCGTTGCACCAAGAATCACGATCAAAAACATCATTGTCATCACAACTTCAGTTACTAATGCAGAAGTCATAGAGAAGCCACCTGGTGAATGCTCACCGTAACCATTTGATGCAAAACCAGCCGCAACATCAAAACCAGCTTGACCTGATGCAATTACGTAAAGTACACCCCCAGCAATGATACCACCTGCAACTTGAGCAATGATGTAAGGTAAAAGTTGGTTTGCAGGAAAACGACCACCAGCCCATAGACCAATAGATACCGCTGGGTTTAGGTGACAGCCAGAAATATGACCAATTGCGAAAGCCATAGTTAAAACAGTCAAACCAAAGGCTAGTGAAACGCCCACAAAGCCGATGCCTAGATCAGGAAAAGCTGCTGCTAATACCGCACTACCACAACCACCAAGTACTAGCCAAAACGTACCAAAACATTCTGCTAAATATTTATTCATTTTTTTATTCCTATGAATTTATAGCCTCACAACGTGTAAAGCCATTGGTCTATCTAAGATGAAAGATCTTTTTATTCACCATTAAAAAATTAGTCGTAAATAAAAAAATCGACCACACCATCAGAAAAATCCTACTGTCAAAACTCATTAAATTTCTTTTTTTTTAATAAGTTATGAACACATTAATTTTACACCAGTTTTTTAAATCCACAAATAAAAAGTGACAGGAATCACATTTACTAAGTATTCACTCAATAAATCGCTTGATCTTTCACCAACAAAAAACTACTGTATAAAAACACAGTATGGATATATGGACAGTTTATTATGTTGAATCACAATGCCGTTTTACCTCATCAAGCGTTCACATCTTTTGCACATAATGACGATATTTTTTCAGAAAATAGTTCTCTGTTTTCTCGTTTATCAATGCTTTCTAAAAAACCAAACTGGTTACTGTTTACCGCAGGTGCCACCCTACCAACCAATCAAGAACTACAAAACTTCGGGATTGAAACTCATAAAGTAATAAAAATTAAAGAATCTCATTCGATGACAGAAAAAGACATCATTCTCAAAGCACTCAATGCTAAAAATGCCAGTGCGATTGTAGCGAGTGACAATTTTTCAATCCAAGACAAAGAGGCCCTCAAAAGCCAAGCACGTCAAAGTGGCTGTGAACTCTTCTTTATGGATAGCTCGATTCAACAAACGCTAACTCGACACCTACATTAATTTCTTCTCAAAACACTTGGGTATAGCGATATAAAATTTTGATGACTAAATAGGCTTCGATTTACGCAAGAACATTTTAATGCAAACGTTTGCTTTTTATCTGGATGGAATTAGGTGAGTTCTGTTATTATGCGGCTTTCAGGTGTGAAAGGCATTCATGCCTAGTTCTTAACATACCCAGTTTTAAGCCTAGTAGGAAAATGGAAATGAGCATTGCTAATCAAGTTCTTGCCGTGAATGATGACCTTCCCATTCGTACCGACAAACCAGTACATAGTGGTAAAGTTCGTTCAGTATATTGGTTAACCGAAGCTGACAGCCGTCGCCTAATTAAAGAAAAAGGTTACGATGTAGCCGAGGATGCTCCTTTAGCCATTATGGTAATAAGTGATCGCATCTCTGCATTTGATTGTATTTGGCATGGTGAGGGTGGATTAAAAGGCGTTCCAGGCAAAGGTGCTGCGCTCAATGCAATTTCCAACCATTGGTTTCAACTGTTTAAAGACAACCACCTCGCAGATAGCCATATTCTAGATATTCCCCACCCATTTATTTGGATTGTTCAAAAAGCTAAACCTGTCATGATTGAAGCCATTTGCCGTCAATACATTACAGGATCTATGTGGCGTGCTTATGAAAAAGGTGAGCGTAATTTCTGCGGTATAGCACTACCAGAAGGTTTAGAAAAAGATAAAATTTTACCTGAATTACTGATGACGCCATCAACCAAAGGGATTTTAAAAGGTATTCCAAACGTGCCAGAAGCGGATGATGTCAACATCGCTCGTCAAGATATCGAAGAGAATTTCGCTGCATTTAATTTCTCTAAACAAGAAGATATCGCTCACTATGAAAAGTTACTCAAAGAAGGCTTTAAAGTGATCAGTGATGCGTTAGATAAGGTTGACCAAATCTTCGTCGATACCAAATTTGAATTTGGTTACGTCAATGATGCCGCTGGAAATGAAAAACTCATTTATATGGATGAAGTGGGGACACCTGATTCATCACGTATTTGGGATAAAAATGAATACCAAGCGGGACGTATTGTCGAAAACTCAAAAGAAGGATTCCGCCAATTCTTATTAAACTACTTCCCAGATCCAGATATTCTATTAAATAAAAACCGCATGGATGAACGCTTCGCACTTGCAGAAAATAATGCTCTACCTCAAGAAGAAATCATGAAAATTTCCCAAACGTATTTAGGTATTGCAGAAAAAATCACAGGTAGGAAGATCGAGTTAAGTGACAACCCAAAACAAGAAATCATTGATATCTTAAAGCGTGATTACGATTTGATTGTTTAAATTATTACGCCACAAAAAATCAGGCCTAAGCAAATAATTTCTGCTTAGGCCTTTTTTATCTGCTTCTAAAAGTTTAGCCGCAGCATTTCTTGTACTTTTTACCACTGCCGCATGAACAAGGGTCATTACGATTGGGCGTTTTTTCAAATGTCGTAGGTTTGGGCTTATTCAAAATCGTTTCTAACTCAACAATATTCTCATCTTGAGTAGAGTCGATCTTAATCTCCGCAACTAATTTATTCTCGTTTAAGATTTCTAATACTTCAGCATGACGCGCTTCGGTTTGAACACTTAGCGACAAAGGTAACTCTGCGCTTCCCACTTTTACTTCACGGTTGACGTTATAACCAGACATAACGTGATTTTGGCGCGTATCAATACGGCCTTTAAAGAATAATTTGGACATGGAGTACCACTTAAAATATTGAAGCAACGTGCTTGGCGGCGAGTATACGCTGTTTTACGCAACAACACAGAGCAATTGAATATTAAATAAAATATGACCATTTATATTCTTCAATGCTATCTTAATAGGTAAATGAAAACTAAAGGATAAACTAATGAAACCTTTTTCAACGAAATGGTTAACCGTGCCAATCACTTGCTCACTAGCTTTATTCGTTACCGCATGTAGTCAATCTCCTTCTTTCACCCTCCCTGCACTAGCGAATAGTAATAATAAAGCGGTAGGTACCATCATTTGGCGAGATCTTGCCACCACCGCTCCAGACAAAGTTCAGCCTTTCTACCACAATGTCTTTGGTTGGAACTTTGAAACCGTGAATGATGACTACAGCTTAATTACCTACAAAGGTCAAAACATTGCTGGCATGGCCAAAATGCCAAGCAACAGCAGTACCAATTATTGGCTACCGGTGATCTCAACCAATAATATAGATAACACATTAACCCAATCAGAACAGTCTGGCGGTAAAACCTTAATTAAGAAAACCACCTTGAAAGGACGTGGTGAACTCGCAGTTATTCAAGATCCACAAGGCGCTGTATTTTCCATTTTAAATACCTTTACTGGCGACCCTTCCGCCTTACCTAAACAAGATAGCAATTGGATTTGGCAAGAAATCTGGACCGACAACATTACTCAAAGCCAAAATTTCTATCAAAAACTGGGTAACTATAAAGCAAGCAATAAAAGCTTGTTAGGCCATAGTTATCCATACTTGGCCATTAATGAACAAGCCGCATTTGGATTTGTGAAAAAGCCGAATGCCGATGTACCAACCACTTGGGTTAACTACATTAAGGTATCAGATATCAATGCGACCGTTGAGAAAGTGGAAAGCAATGGTGGTTATGTCTTAATGGCCCCAACAAAAGAAGTACGTAACGGTACAGTCGCAATCATCCGAGACCCAGCGGGTGCCGGCTTTGTTATACAGGAGATGAAATAATGAAAAATATCAAACATATTATTCTTGCGACTGCCGCCGTCTTACTGATCGCCTCTTGTACGCCTTATGCCAGTCTAGACATTGGTGCCCCATTTAAGATTGGCCCTGTTTATGTCAACCCAAGCATTGGTGTAGGTGGCAATTTAAAATAAAACTCAATTAATCTTGAAAGATAGCAAAAACAAAACCTCAATCGTGTTATACCCATGATTGAGGTTTTTATTACTCTATACCCAAGTAACTTTAGAATCGATGACGATCGAAATATCACTGTTTTACATCATGGAAACCACCTGTTACTCCGCTACGCTCAAGATCAACACGTATATCTTTCACCATCTCTCGTGTGACAGGTTCTTGTCTAGCACCCAATTTATCGCGAATAAAACTAATCATATTTGCCATTTCGCCATCACCCGCAATATTATTAAAGCTAGTCATTGGCATGTAGTCTTTATTTGGCTCTAAGTAATCAGGAGATAAGCCTCTCAGCACAACCGCAATCGTGTTATATGGTTCAGAATGAGAGATAATGCCATTTCCTAATAATGCTGGAGCAATACTCGCTCTCCCTTTACCATCAGGGCCATGACATGCTCCACAGGTTTGAACGAAAATTTGGTATTCTTTCGTTTGTTTATCCACTGAAGTAAACCCTGTCGGTTTCAAAGGTTGAACATTAGGGTCAAGTGTATTATTCACATCACCGACTAATAAGTACTCACCTATAGCCAACAAGTCTTCACGTGTCATATGTCGGGTACTATTTTTCACCACATCCGCCATCCCGGCAAAAGCAGTACCTTTAGATGAACGCCCTGTTTGTAAAAAGTCGGCTAAATCCTCTTTTGTCCAACCATGTTCATGTAATTCATTAGCGGTAATATCGGGAGCATTCCAATGATCAATAATATTGCCTTGAAAAGGTTTATCTGATTCTAAAGCCTGAGCAATATTACGAGGTGTATGGCATTCAGCACAATGCCCAAAACTTAATGTTAGGTATTTACCACGTCTCCACTCCTCTGTTTTATCTTGAGAATAAGTGAGTGGTGATTCATCAAAAAACACCGTATTCCATGCCCACATCCCCAAGCGAATATTACTTGGGAACATCATAGTATTCGGCTTGTTAGGAGAGTTCACTGGAGTGAGTGATTGAATATATTCCCATAGCGCACGCATATCCTCCTCAGTGATATATTGGTATGAGGTATACGGCATAGCAGGATAAAGATTGCCATGTTTTGCTACTCCTTTACGTACTGCATCGTCAAAATCTTGATAAGAGTAACGGCCAATCCCCCTTTCTAAGTGGGAAGAAATGTTGGTTGAGTAGACAGTACCAAAAGGCGTCGGAAATGGCAGTCCACCGCCAAAAAGTTCACCATTTTCAGCGGTATGACAAGCAACACAGTCCCCTGCGTAAGCCAAGTATTCACCACGCTCTATTAAGTCAGAGTTAAGCTGTACACGTTTTTGCTCTTGCTCCATGCCTTTGTATTTTACAAAAGCTGCCACCGCAGTAATTTGGGCTTCAGAAAGTTGCTGTGAAAAGCTTGGCATTTCAGAGCTCAAACCTTCACGAATCGTCTCTTCAATACCATCGATTGAGCCTCCATGAACCCAAATATTATCCGATAGATTATAAGCACCAATTTGTTTGTTACCTCGTCCATTATCACCATGACACACGGCACAATTATAAGCATAAACCTCTTTACCTTGCTCTAGCACCACTTCTGCAACCGCAATGGAACGTTCAGCTTCAAAGTTTGCCACATAAGCGGCAACATCTTGTATCTGCTGCTCCGTCAGGACATCTTTCCATCCAACCATAACACCATGTCGGCCTTGAGCAATCGATTGAATAATGCCAGTATCACTCGAGTCATAAATCCATTCATTATCAATTAAATTAGGAAAATGTTTTTGCCCTTGCCCTTCATCACCATGACACGCCGCACAATGATTTAAAAATAAACGCCGGCCATAATCCACAATTTCATCTTGCGCAGCCAACTGAGTGAGTGTCATATCCTCAGCTTGTAATGCAGTTAATTTACGGTCAATAATTTGAGTATCTTGCTGCTGCAATTCATCATCTGAATGCCAATTCATCAACCCTTGCCAGTTCCCCATACCAGGGTACAACACAAAGAAAACCCCACTTGCAATAAAGGCAATTAAATAAGAATAAAGCAGCACCTTCGGCAATTTGGCATCATTTTCAGCAATACCGTCATACACATGTAGCTCTTTATTGGCATCAGCCTCATGATTCTTACGCCAATAATGCCAGATAACATAAATCATAATTGCCATGAAGATGACAGTTAAAACAATGACCCACGCACTCCAAAATGTCGTTAACATATTGCCCCCTTATTCACCTAAGCTCTGTAAATAACTGATTAGTGCATCGGCATGTGTTTTATTTCGTACCTGTAAACGCCCTTTATCAATTTCCTCATCGGTGTAAGGAACTCCAAGTATTCGCAAGGCTTCCATTTTGTCGGCAACATCTTCCCCATCTAACACTTTTTCAAATAACCATGGGTAGGCTGGCATAATGGAAGTAGGTACAACAGAGCGAGGGTCCATTAAATGCAATTGGTGCCATTGGTCTGAATATTTTCGACCTAAGTTGGCCAAATCAGGGCCCGTACGTTTTGAACCCCATAGATTGGGATATTCATAAATATCATCTTCTGCCTTAGTGGCTTCACCATAACGTGCGACCTCTGCCGGTAATGGCCTCACCATTTGTGAGTGACAAGTATGACAACCTTCACTGATGTAAATATCACGTCCAGCAAGTTGTAAAGCACTATACGGTTTCATTTTTGATTTTTCGATCAACTCATCTTTCATAAACAAATCAGGAACGACCCAAGTCAATAATGAAAAACTTGCGACCACGATGACAGAAATAATTAATATCCAAACAGATTGGGTAAAGTCTTTATTTAACATATACTTTCCCCTCGTCTGAATTTTCTAACTCACGTGTTTTAGGACTCTGATTTAGCGCAGAAATGGGCAATGATAAGGTTTTATATAAGTTGTAAATCATGATGATCACACCAACAACAAACAACGCTCCACCAATAAACCTTGCTAACATCCATGGTGCGACAAAATTCATCGAGTCCACAAAACTATAAGCGAGTGAACCATCTGGATGTTGCTTCAACCACATATAACCTTGACCGATTCCGCCAATCCAAAGCGCCACCGCATAAATCGCAATCCCAATATGTGCCAGCCAGAAGTGCCATTTCACTAGGCGTCGTGACCACATTTGCTCACGCCCCCAAAGCCTTGGGATGAAGTAATAAAACACCGCAAAGCCAGACATCGCGACCCAACCTAAAGCGGCAGAGTGAACATGGCCGACAATCCATTCGGTATTATGAGCAATCATGTTAAACCACCGAATAGCGAGTAATGGCCCTTCTAAAGTGGCTAGTGCGTAGTACAAAACCGCAGAGAGAAAGAACAACATCACGTAGTCATGCTTTAATTTTTCTTTATTCGAAAGCAAGGTCATCAGGCTATTGAATGCCCCACCCCAAGACGGCAGCCACAATAATAAAGACATAATAATGCCTAGATTTTGAATCCAATCTGAAACCGAAGAGTAAACAAGATGGTGAGTCCCCGCCCAAGTATAAAAGCCCACTAACCCCCAAAAATGGACGATCGATAAACGATAAGAATAGATCGGACGTTCAGAAACTTTAGGTATAAAGTAATAATTCATACCTATGATGCCGGCTGTTAATAAAAATCCTACCGCATTATGCCCCCACCACCATTGAACAATCGCATCTTGAGTTCCAGCGTAGATAGAATACGATTTCGTCCAATTAACAGGGATTTCTAAATTATTAATAATAAAGATCATCGCGATCACAATAATAAATGCACCGAAAAACCAGTTAGCCACAAAAATATGTTTAACCTTTCTCTTAGCAACCGTACCGAAGAATAAAATGGCATACATCACCCATACCACGGCAATGAGAATATCAATCGGCCACTCTAGCTCGGCATATTCTTTCGATGAGGTAAATCCCAAAGGTAATGTGATTAATGCCAACACTAACACCAACTGCCAACCCCAATAGACCATCCAAGATAAGCTTTTATTAAATAGATCGGTTTTACTGGTACGTTGAACAATATATAAAGACGTTCCCATAAGAATATTAACTACAAAACCAAAAATCACACCGGAAGTATGCAAAGGACGCAACCGTCCAAACTGAATATATTCAGAATTAAAATTTAATACTGGCCAATAAAGTTGTGCAGCGAGCATCAGGCCAACCAACATTCCCAATAGCGCCCAAATTAAGCTGGTTATAATGAAATACTTCACTATTTTCATATCATAAGTGGTTTCCATCATGTACCTCCGTGTTAGATAAGCATCATGCAGTGAAAATAGATGGAGCGTTATTCATTTGTATTAGATGAAGACGTCACTTTGGAGAAAAAATAGCTAATGTCTTGCATGTCTTTTTCTGTCAGGCTATCAGCTTGCTCATACATCACTAATGCTAGACCACCACTACGTTGGCGACGTTGGTAGGCTTTAAGGGTAGTGACTAAATACTCCATTTTCTGGCCTTGCAGATTAGGATAAATATCAATATTTGAAATCCCATCACTACCATGGCAAGTCATGCAAACGGCCGCCTTCTTTTGCCCGACGTTAAATTGCTCATCATCTTGTGCATAAGAAGTAAATGATAAACATCCCACGACTAGCCCGATAATTAATTTAGTCATACCCATAATGAACACTTCCTAACTTTTCATTGTATTTTGAGGAGATATGTACCCTAACGACTTGGGTATAAATAAGAGTAGTTCAAAATTTATATTTTCTTACAGTTATTCACGTAAAAGAGTTTGTTTATAAAAACTTCATTCGGATATCTAAATTGGTGTAGCATAGGGCTTTATTTGACTAACAGAAGAGAGAACCATGAATCCAATTTTGGCTCTGTTAAAAGAAAACAATATTGAAGATGCTCAGATCCGTGAAATTTTTCAAGAGCTGACCACCAACCCATTGGCTGCCATGGCAACAATAAGCCAACTAGGTTTACCACAAGAAAAACTACAAATTCTGATGGCTCAGGTCATGCAAAATCCTGCATTAATTAAAGATGCAGTGGATGAATTGGGCTTGGATTACTCAAAGGTAGAAGAAGCAAAAGAAAAGCTTCAGAAGTAATTTCAAGGTACAGAATTTACTGGCGTATAGGTCATTTAGAAAGGGTCACTATCATTTATAGCGACCCTTTTAATATAAATTGTCTTGTCCTAAAATCTATTGATGCTCGTTTAGATATCAAACATCAAGTTACCCGGTGCGAGAAATGGCCAACGTAAAACCGTCGGTTCGCCTTTATCTCCATCAGCAAAGAAGTAACCGACTTGAGGCACAGCGAACACTTCATCACCACGTTTAAACGATTGTTCATTTAAGGTTTGATGCGATAGTTTCGCTTCCCAAATCTCATTGGTTTCCCAACCCAGTGGTGATAATTCAACTCGCACTTCCGCACCAACAGGGTTCACCGCCACCACTTGACAAGGTAATGATGCTTGACTGTTTGGTTTGGTCGATAAACTCAATTCATGACCACGAATATACAAAGACCCACTCTTTTGAGTACTTTCCGTTTTAGGCGGCAAAATGAAGGCTTCCCCATTTTGCCAGTGTTTATTATCCCATTTAGCTTGGAACTGATTAACGTTACCAAAGAAATCAAACACAAAACGGCTATTTGGGTGAGCGTAAAGCTCTACTGGTGAGTCTACCTGCTCTATTTTACCGTTACTCATTACCACAACACGGTCTGAAAGCTCTAAAGCTTCATCTTGATCGTGGGTAACAAATACACTGGTAAAGCCTAATTCATCATGTAAATTACGCAGCCAACGACGCAGATCTTTACGCACTTTAGCATCCAGTGCGCCAAAAGGTTCATCCAGCAATAACACTTCTGGTTTGGTTGCCAATGCTCGAGCTAAAGCAATACGTTGCTTCTGACCACCGGAAAGTTGCTCAGGGTAACGTCCAGCTAAATGCCCAAGTTGAACTATATCTAATAATTGCTTTACACGTTTATTTATTTCGGCAGTGCTAGGTCGTACTGAACGATCCATAACTTGCAAGCCAAAAGCGACGTTGTCAGCAACCGTCATATGGCGAAATAACGCGTAATTTTGAAATACAAAGCCCACTCGACGGTCACGCACATGAATGTTAGTTACGTCTTTGTCACCAAAATGAATAGAGCCCGTATTGGCATTCTCTAATCCAGCAATAATGCGCAATAACGTGGTTTTACCCGAACCAGACGGCCCCAACAGCCCTATCATTTCACCATTTTCAATATCTAACGAGAGCGGTGAAAGTGCCTCAAATTTACCAAATTGCTTGGAAATATTTTTTAAACGAATACTCATAATTCACCTTGTTGCTTTTGTTGAGACTGCTGACCGTTGATATGATTACGCTCTTGTCGCCATTCAACGATGGCTTTAAAAATCAAAGTCAATAATGCGATAAATGCCAATAAAGATGCACTGGCAAAAGCCGCTTCTGATTGATAATCCTCATACAACAATTGAACATGTAATGGTAATGTGTTGGTTTCACCACGAATATTGCCTGATACCACAGCCACCGCCCCAAACTCACCAACCGCTCGCGCATTGGTCAAAATAACACCATAAATCAATGCCCATTTGATATTGGGTAGTGTTACACGACGAAATAATTGCCACCAAGAAGCCCCTAAAATCACAGCAGCCTCTTCATCCGACTGGCCTTGTTGCTGCATTAAAGGAATCAGCTCTCGCGCCACAAATGGACAAGTCACAAATACAGTCACCAGTAAAATCCCCGGCCAAGCGAACATAATTTGTAAATCATGTTCAAATAACCATTCACCTAACCAACCACTGCTTCCGTATAGCAACAGATATAAAAGGCCAGCTACAACCGGAGATACCGCAAACGGTATATCAATTAAAGTGATTAAAAACTTGCGACCAATAAAGTCAAACCGGGTCACCGACCAAGCGAGCATTACGCCGAAAACCAAATTTATCGGTACGGTTAATAATGCCACAATCAAAGTTAAACCAATCGCATGAAGCGTATCAGGCTCACTCAAGTTATTAAAATAGATAGCAATTCCACTTGCAAAAGCTTGTTGAAAAATACTTATGAGTGGAATAACTAAAAGAATAGCGACGAAAAAAAGCGCAAGAGAAATTAAACTCCATTTGACTAAAGGCTTTTCGCCAACACGTGAAGGCCGAATATGTGAAGATTTGGACATCATATCTCCTTACTTACCATGAATACGGCGTAAATAAGCGCCTTGCCATAGGTTTATGAGCAGTAACAGTGACAATGAAGTAAGAAGAACGACCGAGGCAATAGCACTGGCTGCCGGGAAGTCAAATTCCTGTAAGCGAACAAATATCATTAATGAGGTTATCTCACTCACATATGGCATATTACCTGCGATAAAGATCACCGCTCCGAATTCACCTAGACTACGTGTAAATGATAAAGCAACGCCAACTATCAAAGCTGGACGAATAGAGGGCATAATGACTTTCCAAAACACGGCCCAATCGGATGCGCCAAGTGTTACTCCCGCCTCTTCTTCCTCTTGAGAAATTTCTTCTAAGACTGGCTGAACAGTACGTACAACAAATGGAATACTCGTAAAAGCCATCGCAACAATAATACCTAAAGGGGTATACGCGACTTTAATACCAACATCTTCTAGCAGGCTTCCAATCCATCCATTATTTGAGTACAACGTCGCTAAGGTTATCCCTGCCACTGCAGTTGGTAGTGCAAATGGTAAATCGACTAACGCATCTAAAATACGCTTTCCTGGAAACTGATATCTAACTAATACCCAAGCGAGTAATAAACCTAAGGCGCCATTAAACAACGAAGCAATAAACGCAGCTCCCACCGTAACCTTATAACTTGCCACCACACGAGGGTCGGCAATGACATACCAGTATTCACTGAGTGACATACCTTTGGTTTGCATCACTAATCCAGTTGCAGGAAGTAGGAGAATCAAACTCACAAATAAAAGTGATATGCCTAAACTAATGGCAAAACCCGGCAGTACTCGTTGCTGTTTTGGGCGAGAAAGTGCGTGAGATCCGCTCATAAACCCTCAAAATAATCTATCAAAATGAATGGTTACCCCAAAGCGAGCGGTAACCATATACTAAGAAATGCAGATTAACGACGTTGCAATTGATCGAGTTTCGCGCCATTTCCAAACTGTGTTTTCATTGCATTTTCCCAACCACCTGCAATTTCTTCAACGGTAAGTAGCTCAACTTCAGGGAATCGATCAGCAAATTCAGCTTTTACTTTTTCATCATGGACACGATAGTTAAAGCCGGCCAGCATGCGCTGTGCTTCTTCACTGTATAAATAAGAAAGGTACTCTGTCGCTACTTCTGTTGTTCCATTGCGTTTTGCATTTCGCTCAACAACAGCAACAGGGAATTCTGCTAGGATCGATGTTTTTGGTACAACGACTTCGTAATTATCTTCGCCATATTGCTTACGAATATTGTTCACTTCTGATTCAAACGTGATTAGTACATCACCAATTTGACGCTCAACAAATGATGTTGTTGCCCCACGGCCACCGGTGTCAAATACTGCAACGTTGGCTAGCATTTTCTTTAGAAAGTCGTCTTGCTTTGCTTCATTTTCTTTACCAAATGATTTCTGTGCATAACCAAGCGCAGCTAAATAAGTGTAACGAGCATTACCCGAAGTCTTAGGGTTAGGAAATACTGAAGATACACCTTCTCGAGCCAAGTCACCCCAATCTTGGATATTTTTTGGGTTACCTTTACGAACTAAAAAAGCCGTGGTTGAATAATATGGAGAACTAGCGTTAGGCAATTTACTTTGCCAATCAGCAGGGATCAATTTGCCTTTATCGTGTAATACCTGAACATCGGTCACCTGATTAAAGGTAACAACATCTGCCGATAAACCTTGCAGAATAGAACGAGCTTGAGCAGAAGAACCACCGTGAGATTGTTTGATCTCAACCGTTTGGCCGGTTTTCTCTTGCCAGTGTTTTTCAAAAATTGGGTTATAAGTGGCAAACAATTCACGCGCGATATCATAAGATGAATTCAGAATGGTTTGATCGGCGGCTGATGCGTTAAATGAGCTCGCAATTAATAGCGTTGCAAATGCGGTTTTGATTCGTTTCATTATAGTGATACTCCTGTATATGCCTGAATGGCATCCTTATGGTTCTAGAGTATCTTTATAACTTAATGATAACAAAGGTTAGAAATAGAACTTTTTGGAATATTATCGAACAATAAATTGTTTACAATATTGTTAATCGCTATTGTGTTAGCATCTGAGAACAATAGAAACTAGCTACTGAATTTATTACAGCGCAGAGGGAAGCACGTGTCTGAGAATCCAACTTCTGAATTTCCAACGATCGAGGCTTACGTTGGTCAAACGCCTTTAGTCCGATTACAACGCTTGGTAACTGACAATCAAAGCACGGTATTAGTCAAACTAGAAGGCAACAACCCAGCAGGCTCGGTGAAAGACCGCCCTGCCCTCAATATGATTATCCAAGCAGAAACCCGTGGCACCATAAAACCAGGTGACACTATCATTGAAGCCACCAGCGGGAACACAGGTATTGCATTGGCGATGGCTGCCGCGATTAAAGGCTATAAGATGATTCTCATCATGCCGGATAATTCAACTCAAGAACGTAAAGACTCGATGCGAGCCTATGGGGCAGAACTTATCTTGGTCACTAAAGAACAAGGCATGGAAGGTGCGCGAGATCTAGCACTACAAATGCAAAGAGAAGGTAAAGGCATTGTACTTGATCAGTTTAACAATGCAGATAATCCAGATGCGCACTTTAATTCAACTGGGCCGGAAATATGGCAACAAAGCCATGGGAAAATCACTCACTTTGTTTCAAGCATGGGAACAACCGGTACGATAGTGGGCGTTTCCCGCTATCTTAAGTCGCAAAACCCTGATGTTTGTATTGTTGGATTACAACCCTCGGAGGGGAGTGCCATTCCAGGAATTCGCCGCTGGCCAACAGAATACTTACCAGGTATTTATGATGATTCCACCATAGATCAAGTCATCGATATCGACCAAAAATCAGCAGAAGATACCGCTCGTGCTTTAGCCCGTGAAGAAGGTATTAGTGCTGGTGTTAGCTCTGGTGGTGCCGTTTATGCGGCCATTGAAATAGCTAACAATAATCCTGGCTCAGTAGTCGTTGCTATAGTCTGTGATAGAGGAGACCGCTATTTATCCTCAGGGCTATTTTCTTAATCGTAGATACTCTTGAATATGCACGTCTAGTTTTCTAGCTGATAACACTTATACCCAAACTTCAAGATGTAGGATTCAGAGATACCATCCAAGTTTTTAGACAAGAAAGATTTTCGAAGGGATGTAGGTACCTTTCAAACAAATCTGACGCCGCTTCTCTGTTTAATAAAGAAGGGCTTGGATGAAGCTCCCGAAGGGCAAGTTTAAATAAGCTTTATGCAGCGTTAAGTTGAAGATAGATAAAATAATTATGATCGTATTCAATTCGCTTTGCCTAAAACTTGATTTATACTCCTGCCATCGCACCAAAATTCATCATTTCTGTTTCAAAATCGTGCACAAAAGCTCAACTCTTACTCCCTCCATCTTCAAAAACACAACAAACCCTTTAAAAACAACAGATTAAAAAGCTGGCATGTATTCTGCTTATTAATTAAGTGAATACATGGCAGTATTCGTGAAGCCAGTCGAGTCCCTGATTGGTTCATGTTATTTTCCTTTGAGGTACCTTTCCCACCCAGTGTGGGAAAGGTTTTTTTTGCTTGTTATCTTACTTTCCCTTATCAACAATATTTTTTATCGTAAAAACAAAAACTTTTCACAAGACGCACCAAAATTTTATTGTTAAATTCGCGCCCAACATCACCTTTCACGTTAATTATTTGTTGTAGTCTAAAACTATACCAGTTCCAAGCACTCCTCCCGTGAGTGCGTTTATTCATCAACCTTAGCGATATACAAATGACTAAAAAAATCATTGTAGGATGGCGGGAAATGTTGGCTTTACCTGAGCTTGGCATTGAACAAATCAAAGCAAAAATTGATACCGGTGCTCGCAGTTCTTGCTTGCATACTTTTAAGATTGAACCTTTTGAACAAGATGGCGAGCTTTGGGTTCGCTTTTGGATTCATCCCCAACAAAAGAACGATGAACTCATTAAAGAATGTGTGGCTAAAGTAATCGATCAACGAACAGTAAAAGACTCCGGTGGTCATGAAGAACAACGCTATGTTATCGAAACCATGCTAGCTTTTAATGGTGAGCAGTGGCCAATTGAGGTTACGCTAACCAATAGAGAAAATATGTTATTTAGAATGTTGCTAGGCCGTACGGCAATGCACCATCGTATTATTGTCGACCCTACGGCATCATTTTTAATTGCTTCACCGTTAACTAAGGATCACGATTTATGAAAATCGGAATTTTATCTCGCAACCGCTCTTTGTACTCAACTAAGCGCTTAATTGAAGCTTGTCAGAGCCGTGGCCATGAAGTCAAAGTGATCGATGCTCTACGTTGTTATATGAACATTAACTCAGAGCAACCAGAAATCCACTTTAAAGGTGAAGAACTTAAAGACTTCGACGCTATCGTGCCTCGTATTGGCGCTTCGGTAACCTTTTATGGAACGGCGGTATTACGTCAGTTTGAAATGATGGGGGTTTACCCTGTAAACGAATCGGTAGCAATCACCCGCTCTCGCGACAAATTACGCTCTATGCAATTGTTATCGCGCAAGGGCATTGGTATGCCAATCACAGGTTTTGCCAGCAAACCTGATGATATTAAAGACCTACTTGAAATGGTGGGCGGCGCTCCAGTTGTGATCAAATTACTAGAAGGCACACAGGGTATTGGCGTAGTTCTAGCCGAAACTCGTAAAGCGGCTGAAAGTGTGGTTGAAGCCTTTATGGGGCTAAAAGCCAACATCATGGTGCAAGAATATATTAAAGAAGCCGGTGGCGCAGATATTCGTTGCTTTGTGATTGGTGATAAAGTCATTGCAGCAATGAAACGACAAGCAGGCGAAGGCGAATTCCGCTCTAACCTGCACCGTGGGGGCACTGCTTCATTGGTTCGCATTACACCAGAAGAGCGTAAAACTGCAGTAGCCGCGGCGAAAATAATGGGCTTAAATGTGGCGGGTGTTGATCTCCTTCGTTCTTCTCGTGGGCCTTTAGTTATGGAAGTAAACTCATCACCAGGCCTTGAAGGAATAGAAGCTGCAACAGGTAAGGATGTTGCTGGTATGATCGTTGAATTTATTGAAAAAAATGCGTCTGTAAAAGGAGTAAGAACTCGTGGGCGTGGTTAATTCAGGACGTGGCGAAAAGAAAAGAGTGAGAAAGAACTCACCTTTTAAATTCATGGACCACACCGTGCAAGCCGGTGAAAGAAAAGTATTAGAAATTGAAGCTGCGAAACTTTACACCCACTCACCGTTGTCGATTCCGGTTGAGATCATTCATGGTAAGCAAGCTGGCCCAGTATTAATGGTCAACGCAGCAATTCATGGTGATGAGTTAAATGGTGTAGAGATTGTTCGCCAACTCATTGAAAAAGTGGATGCGAATAAGCTTAAAGGTACCTTAATTGCCGTGCCTATCGTTAACGTATTTGGCTTTATTCATAAATCTCGTTATCTACCCGATCGCCGCGATCTTAACCGCTGCTTTCCGGGTACAGAAAAAGGTTCTTTGGCATCTCGTATTGCCCATACCTTTTTCACAGAGGTAGCCGAAAAAGCCAACTACATTATTGACTTACATACTGGTGCGATACATAGAACGAACCTACCACAAATTCGTGCTTGTTTGGATAATGAAGATACTTTACGTATGGCAAAAGCGTTTGGTACTCCTGTGATTATCGATTCTGCAATACGCGATGGTTCACTTCGTTCAGAAGCTGAAAAGCGTGGTATTCCAGTACTAACGTATGAAGCTGGTGAAGCATTGCGCTTTGAACCGATTGCAATTAACGCTGGGGTTATTGGGGTATTACGCGTTATGCAAGAGCTTGGCATGCATCGCCCAAGTCGTAAGAAGGTGCCCGAATCCGTCACAGCTAAATCCACCAGTTGGATCCGTGCAGATAGTGACGGCATTTTACGCACTATGGTGACCTTAGGAGATCGGGTGAATAAAGGCCAAGTTTTGGCTTACATCAGCTCACCTCTTGGACATGAAGAGATCACCATGCTTGCACCAAAAGATGGTATTGTGATTGGTCAACAAACACTACCATTAGTAAATGAAGGTGATGCTGTCTTTCATCTAGCTTACTTTACCGAAGATAACGATGCGGTAGGAGATACGGTGGAAACCTATATTGGGCAAGTGATTGAACATGTTGAAGCCAAAGATGAACACATCACAACAGGCTTTATTGCCGTACCAGGCAAGTCTGATAACACGTAGTTATTGTTAAGACATATACAATAAAAGAGGCCGAATCATTCAATATTCGGCCTCTTTATGTGTTTCTTAACCTGACTATTCAAGGTGTAAAATTCAGAGCTATTCCCCCTCCGAAGAGCAAGTTAAAGCAAGGTATATGCATCCAGTAAATCAAGCACATCTTGTGTTGAGCCTGTTTCTGCCAAACGAGGAAAAATTAGCTTCACACTATTGTTATGTGTATCTAAGTTCAAATCGGTCATCGCATCTGTGGCTAAGATAACGTTGTAACCTAGTTCCCATGCCTGACGAGCCGTCGACTCCACACCGATACTAGTTGCAACACCGACTATTACCACTTGAGTCACCACGTTCGCTTTCAAATATTCATTCAAATCCGTGTTGGTGAATGCACCCCATGTTTTCTTAGTCACTAAATGATCGCTAGGCTGCACATTTAAACGTGAATCTAGATCTGCCCAATCAGAAGGAAGTTCACCATGTGAAGTCGCTTGCTCGTTACGACCTGGCGCACCACCGGCAACATTCACTAAGACAACCGGTTGCTGTTTTTCACGAAACGCATTAATTAGCTGACAAGATTTTTCTACAATAGGGTCGGTATTATGGCACGTTGGCAATGCTAAAATGCCCTTTTGTAAATCAATAACAATTAATGCTGTTTTAGGGTCAAGCACAGTAATAGGCATACACACTCCGAAAAAATAAGTTCAACCAAGATAGGGTTACATTTTATTACATTCTACCTTATGAATAATATTGTCACTATTTTTATCAACTGCCAGTGCCTGCTTTATTATCAATCTCTTCATTAGGCAAATCGAACACACTGCTATCTAATTCATGTTCAGCAATTGCTTCTTCTATAATCGCTACCAGTTCTTGAGTATGTTCTGGTGCGGATTGCTCTACCGTTGAAAGTAAATCAGCAACCGCATGATTCATATCTGCCGCTTCTCTATCGGCAGCACGCATACTCTCTGTACTTTCAACCACATTATCCACCAGTTGTTGCGTGAACTCTGATAGTTTCTCAGGATGAGATTCAACTAAGGTTTCAATCATACCAATCGATTCGTTGTCATTTGCGCTGGTCATTGCAGCTAGCGAGGCATAAGCTCCTTCAGGCTCTTTATCAAATAACCATTCTGCCAATTTCTCAGCTTGTTGATAGTCTAGTTCACTCACAACTGATACATATTCATCTAATCGTTCCGGGGCACTTAAAGACAAAGAACGATATAGTGCAATAACATCAATCTTATTGAGATCTGGCACTCTTTTAATTAATGGGATTAGCCATTCGGGTTGTACTTGTGACAAGGTCTTTAAATAACGAATTGCATCACAACTTCCTCGTTCTAAATAGACAAGAAACTGCTCAGAGGCACGTTCAAAAAAGATCGAGTGTTCTTGATACTCAACACGAGGATCTAGTTCTTCAGAGATAGAAGATGGAGTATGCATGACAAACTGCTCTTGATCTTCCACTGGGCGAGCTTGCCTAACAGACATACGATATAGAATGAAAATCACCAGCCCAAACTCCAATACAGTTAGTAAAGAAAACAAGGCGTCATTCCCCCAGGTTTTGATCACTAACGAGCCAGAATACGGCCCGACAATACAACCAACGGCATACACGCATAGTAATCCAGAAAGCACAGGAACTAATTGGGTTTTCAATGCACGGTCAAAAGTTTCCGAAATACTCAATGGGTACAAACAGGCAATAATCCCCATCATTATCGCCACAAGAACAAGCGATAAAATAAACGTCGACTGACTTAAACTAAAAGCTAAAAAGAGAGTAGAAAGCAGCAAAATACAGCAAACCGATAAGATCACTTTACGACGTTCAAAACGATCGGATAAATAGCCAATTGGAAGCTGTAATATAATCCCACCAGCGGTTGCCGCCCCCATAAACATCGAAATTTGCAGCTTATCCATGCCAACATCATTGGCGTATAGAGGCAAAATATTCATTACGATGGAATACAGTACACCACACAAAAAGCAAGCCACAAAACCTAGAGGAGAAAGCAAGAAAAGCTCACGGTAAGAGATCGGGGTGAAGGTTTCTATCTTCGGCTCAAAGTGGGAAATAAACACCACTGGACTAATCGAAATACTGAACAATAAACCACAAATGATAAATAAGGTAGCTTCACTTGGTGGCGCAAGCACCAAACCAAATTGCCCTAACGTGATCGCCGCCAAGATCACTACTTGGTTAACCGCCAGAACTTTGCCTCGATTGGATTCTGTTGACACACTGTTATACCAAGTATCGAGCGTCCCCATAGCACAGGCAATACAAAAGCCCATTACCGCGCGCATTACAGACCAGACATAGGTATTAAAATCGAGCCCCATAATCAAAATTGCAGTCGCGGCTAGACTGCCACACATAGCAAAAGTTCGGACTAAACCAATACGACGTAAAATCTTCTTTGCCCATATTGCACCCAACAAAAATCCCACAGAATACAACGATAAGATCACACCAATGGACTGTACATCGACACTCTCATCAGCCAATCGAACAGGAAGCAATAAACCACTTAAACCGTGGCTGATCATTAAAAAGAAAGAACTGATACAGAGCAGTATCAGAGGGCGAATCGCCGCCATTGCACTCATGCTATTCCTTTATACATATCGAGCTGTATTGGCATCATGCCGCTCTAAGGTTGTCAGATAGAATCGTTAATCATCCCATTGATATAAGAGGATTACAAATTGTGAGGGGAGTTTAGTGTTATAGGAGTTAATTGATGAACGTTAATATCGATAAGTAGATATAAAAAATGGGCTAATCAATGGCCCATTTTTAAGACGATTAAATAATTTAATTAAAGTGACTTACAAGTACTCACACAAATAAGCAGTATCGACGGCTACTTGCAAGTCAAATGATGAATCACCAATCACATTAAACGACTCACCGGCTTGATAGGTAACCCATTCTTGCGTATTCGGTAATTTTACCGTCAGTGCGCCTTTAATGACTGTCATTCTTTCTGGTGCAGCTGTACCAAAAGTGTACTCACCAGCCGCCATTACACCGACGCTACTATCACCGTCTTGTTGAGTAAAGCCAAGTG
Source organism: Vibrio algivorus (assembly GCF_002218005.2). Lineage (GTDB taxonomy): Bacteria > Pseudomonadota > Gammaproteobacteria > Enterobacterales > Vibrionaceae > Vibrio > Vibrio algivorus. The sequence goes on along the minus strand of NZ_AP018679.1, from coordinate 251,695 downwards.
ATTTTACATTACCATCAAAGTACGCATTTTCTTTTATCATCTTCATTTCCTTATGAAAGTATAATCAATAAACTGCCCTATGTTGTATACAAACCGAAGCAAGAGCTCAAGCTTTATTTTTTTGATAACGAATCAAAACTATCCATGACTTCTTGAGATTTCATGATGCGGCTATGTCCATAACTATTCGCAGTGACTAAATTGACCCATGGACTACAATTAACTATATCTTGGCTAACGGAGTAATTGGCAAACTTATCTTCAGGATCATGAACAATAATAGTGGCCGACTTTCGGTCTAATAAATGCTGTTGTGGATTAATTTTTTGTAATGGGTACTGGTATTCTTGCTCAAGTTCAGAAATGACTGCATTAAATAATTTCATCGAGAAGCCAGAACGGCTAACGGTTTGCATCAAGTTCTCTAAATAATTTAAAACTGGGGCCACCAGTAATAAAGGAGCCGCTTGAAATTTTTGGTGCTTGGACTCAAGCAATGCCGCGCTTCCCATGCTATGAGCAACCACTCCAACAATCTCATCACACGAGTCTGCCATAACGTCAAGTGCTTCAACAAAAGCAGGCAGATGACCAAACTTTCCTTCACTTTCCCCATGCCCCGCATAATCAAAGGCTAGTGCTGTAAAACCTTGTTGAGCAATATGTTCCATTAATGGATAAAACTGAGAAGTTGAACCTGACCACCCGTGTGTAATTAACCATATTGGTCCACTACCCAATGTGTAAGTAATCAATTGACCTTGCGAACAGGCTACTTTGCCACGGATTAAGCCTTTCGGTTCTGGATTTTTCACCTTTAAACGGACAGGCGTTAACAACAAATTCTTAGCAGTTTTTATCGCATGTTTTCGTGCTAATGTGTGATGTAAACGAGTAGACACATTCACCAAGCTACGTTTTAGACTAAACCGACTTGGGGTATTGAAATAAATTTTATTACTCATCAAATATCCTATATATACCCAAGTGACTTCAAGATACAGAATTCAGAGCTACTATCTAAACCTTTAGGTAGAAAGGTTGGCAAAGGAATGTAAGCACCTTTCAAACCAAGCTGACGCGGCCTATCTCTTATATAAAAAGAGGAGGTTTGGATAAAGCTCCCAAAGGGCAAGTTACTTGGGTATAGAAACTAATAATTACAATGGTCTGCATTATCGCAGAGCCAACTTGGGTTACAAGCCTAACCGCTCGAGAGTGATGATTTTATTATCATGCTGATTCTTTCTCTCATCTAAATGTGGTAAAACACTAACCTCTATACCCAAGTAACTTCAAGATGCGAGTTTCAGCAAGATTAAAACAAGTTTTAGGCAAGGCAAATTGAATATGATCATAGTGATTCTATCTCTATTTAATTTAACGCCGCATAAAGCTTGTTTTAACTTGCCCTTCGGGAGCTTCATCCAAGCCTTTACACTGCGTCAGATTCATTTGAAAGGTGATTACATTCCTGCACGAATCTTTCTTGTTTAAAGACTTGGATGGTAGCTCTGAATTCTGCATCTTGAAGTCACTTGGGTATATTAGCCGCATATTTATGAATGGAGTTGTAATGTCAGGCATCATTGAGCAGTTTATCTTTTCCGCCACTATCACTGGCCCTATTTGCCTAATGTTGTTATTGGGTATTTTACTCAGACGTTTTCAAGTCATTAATGAACCTTTTATCGATACAGCTTCTAAGTTGGTCTTTAAAGTAACTCTACCGGCACTTTTGTTTTTAAGCATTATAAAGTCAGACTCCATCACCGATAACAGTATTCCACTGGTCACGTATGGTGTGCTTGCCAATATTACCTTCTTTTTATTTGCGACTTTTACCGTCAAATGGCTAATCAAAGATAATCATCAACATGGTGTCATTATTCAAGGTGCTTTTCGCTCTAATACCGGCATTATTGGACTTGCTTATGTGGCGAATGCTTATGGAGATCATGGCGTTGCTCTAGCGGCAATTTTTGTGGCTGCGGTCACTGTGTTATATAACATTTTAGCTGTAATTACTTTATCGCCAAGAAACCAACAGCCTGATCTAAACACCTATAAGAATATGTTGATTTCTATTCTCAAAAATCCACTGATTATCGCTATTGTAGTGGCCTTTGTGATTCAAGAGCTAGAAATCCCTATGCCAGATACGGTGCTGCATACTGGGCAATATTTTGCCAACATGACACTCCCCCTTGCCCTTCTCTGTACTGGTGGTTCATTGAATATCAGTGAATTACGCCACGATAAAGCCTCTAATATTGTCTCTAGTAGCTACAAGTTAATTCTTTGTCCGTTACTTATCACATTCGGGGGCTTTTTGTATGGCTTTCGAGGATTAGAGCTTGGCATTATCTTTTTTATGACAGCCGCACCCGCTGCTGCGGCAAGTTATGTAATGGCAAGAGCGATGGGAGGCAATGCCACTTTAGCCGCCAATATCATCGCCTTAACCACAGTAGGCTCTATGGTAACAACCACATTGGGAATTGTAATTTTATCTAGCTTAAAATTAATGTGATTGAGCTAAAGGAACGCCTTCAATAAAACGGCGACGGAAAGTATACACCCACTAAAGCGAGCAACCTGACAGTATTAGGCTGCTCGTTAATTTATCCTAACGCTCCTTACTGTGCACTTTCTAATTGGTGAACAAATTGAGCTACTTGAGGGTTATTTGGTACTAAGCGTTGTAGCTCTTTTGCATATTTCAATGCAGATGCATTATCTTTAAGCTCAATAAAAGACTGAGCAAGCGCATAAGCTAACTCAGGGTTTGCCATAGAGACATTATAAGCTTTCTCTAATGCCCTGACCGCTTCTCTTGGCTGCCCTTGGTCTTTAAGTAGTAATGAATAAGTGTATTGATAATGCTCATTATTTTCAGACAATTGCGCAGCTTTTTCTAATTCGATTAAAGCTAAAGATTTCTGCTGCATACGCACATAACTCATCGCCTTTGCATAATATAGTGACGGATTGTTGGGAGAAATTACGATACCTTGTTCTAATACTTTTTGTGCTAGTACTTCTTGTTTTTTTAATCGGTATACATCAGCTAAATTAACATAAGCAGGCACAAAAATTGGTTCAACATCAATGGCCTTTTTAAAGTTTTTCTCAGCCTCATCAAGACGATTCAAATTCAGCGCCAAATTACCAAGTGCGACATAAGAAAAGCCTCTATCTGACTGATATTCCTGGATCGCTTTATACTCTTCTAATACTTGCTCTAACAGCTTGCGTTCTTTTTGAGTTAAGCTAGCTGATGCCGATAAATTAGGAATAATCGGTGCTAACATCAATGAAGCTTGAGTTCTGACAGAAAGGTTAGAACTTGATAATAGTGGACTTAACAACTCCCATCGCTGAGCAATAGGAAAGTTTTGCGCGGCTTCAATTGCCCCTAGTTGTTTCAATGGCTCATTTTCTTTTACCGCACGTATAATCGCAATTTTGGCATTGCCATCAGGTAAATTAGACATTCTTGACAATGCGGATGCTCGAATAATATCAGGGTATTGCTTATCTTGAGCTATTTTCGATAATTCTGTGCTCGCTGATAAGTGACCATGATCGGCCTGAACAAATACCTGAGCATAATGGTCTTGTTCAAGGTGAGAACTATTCGGGTACCAAGATTTTAATTTTGTTAAGCTCCAACTAGCATCTTTATCTTGATGACAAGCATTACAAGCATTTGGGCTACCTGTAGAAAGTGTAAGGTCAGGCCTTGGTATTTTAAAACTATGATCTCGGCGAGGATCAACCTGCATGTAAGTAGTCGCCGGCATATGGCAGTCTACACACTGATTACCTTGTTTAAATTTAGCATGTCTATGATGCTGATTTGTATCATATTCGGTTGCTGTATGGCACTGGGTGCAAGTTTGATTACCGGGTAGTTTCAACTTCCCTGAATGCGGATTATGGCAGTTAGTACACGTCACCCCTTTTTCATGCATTTTGCTTTGCATAAACGAGCCCCATACATACACTTCATCTGAAATTTGCCCATCAGGATAATACAAATTAGATGTTATTAACGCTGGCATAAACGCGTCAACGATATCTTGTGGCGAGTGTCTATCTTTCAATTGTGAACGGCGGGCATGGCAGGTGGCACAGGTTTCAACTTGCATACTCGGCTGCAAAGCTTGAATGGGCACCATTTCACCTTGCTCATTTTTATGAAATAACGGTGTCTTAGCTTTAATGCTAACCTCATAGCCTTTATTCTTTATGGACTGATCACCTTGTGCCCATTTTAAATGTTGCTTTTCATCACCATGACAAGCATTACAACTCACATTGGAAGCAGTAAATTCTGGTTGATAGGAATGAGTTTGTGGATCATAGTTCTTCTTATAATCTGTAACGTGGCAATCGGCGCACATTTGATTCCAATTTTGACCGTTCTGTGTCCAATGGAAAGTATCATTTGGCGTTTGTTCAGGGTGTAATACAAACCAACGTTGACCGCCTTTTTCTTTGCTTCGTGAATCCCATGCAAAAGGGATAAACTGCCAGCGACCATTACCTGCATCAAAAATATATTGCTGCAATGGCTGAAAACCAAAAGTATAAGTAATATTTAAATGCTGCTTTTTTCCAGCCTCATCAATAAAATCTACCCATAATTTATCTTGATTATCTGTCGAGAATGTTGCCTTGCCATTTAGGTAATCAATTGTTGAACCATCGAATTGCCCTAAACTACTTACACTATTTGCAGGTTCCATCGCGTGAAAATGATCAGATTGTTGCCAGTCTTGCACCTGTTGTTGATGACAACTAACGCATTGTTGTTCCGGCGTTGTTGCATAAGCGGCGCCAAAATATAAACAGGTTAATACTGTAACCAACCTCAAAAACTGCATGTCATCCCTCACTTGCTCACTATGACATCTAGGTAGTGTCGTTATCACTCTACCCATCTGATGAATTCCCCCATAGGTTACTTGGGTATAAAAGATATAACCATTGTTTATTTTACCTTGTTGTATTCTATACCCAAGTAACTTCAAGGTGCGAGTTTCAGCAAGAATAAAACAAGCTTTAAGCAAGACAAATTGAATATGATCATAGTTATTCTATCTCTGTTCAATTTAACGCAACATAAAGCTTATTTTAACTTGCCCTTCGGGAGCTTCATCCAAACCTTTATGCCGCGTCAGATTGGTTTGAAAGGTGTTTACATTCCTTCGCCAATCTTTCTTGCCTAAAGGTTTGGATGATAGCTCTGAATTCTGCACCTTGAAGTCACTTGGGTATAAGTTTGAAAACTAAGTTTTTGCTCTAACCGGAAGCTTTCCCTAAACATAAAATTTATTCGAGATAATTGGTGCCCCATATGACACGATATTATACAAAGCAGCATAAACTTGCCTTAGGACTTGGGATTGTGACTCTCTTGAGTGCGTGCAGCCAACAAACCACCAGCCCGATTGCTCAAAAAATTGATCAAGATATGGTTTTTGTGAAAGGTGGAACATTCACAATGGGATCGAATTCCTCCGAAGCTCCGGAAAGCGATAAACCTGCACATAATGTTAAATTAGATAGCTTTTACATCTCGAAATTTGAAGTTACACAAGCACTTTTTGAATCAGTAATGGGGAGCTCATTAAGCTACTTTCCAAACCCCAATGTTCCAGTTAACAATATTAGCTGGCAACAAGCGAATTATTTTGTTAAACAACTCAATGAATTAACTGGTGAAGACTATCGACTACCCACAGAAGCCGAGTGGGAATACGCAGCAAAAGGTGGGCAAAAAAGTCAAAACTTTACTTATTCAGGTTCAAATAACATTGATGATGTGGCTTGGTACTCAAAAAACTCAAATAATCAAGCTCACCCAGTTGGCTTAAAAAAACCAAATGAACTCGGACTGTATGATATGACGGGCAATGTGGGAGAATTTGTTATTGATGCATTTGATAGTAACTATTACCCAAACAGCCCCACCAATAACCCTAATAATGCCGAAGATACTGATATTGGGTTAGCTCACAAATCAGTGAGAGGTGCGAGCTTTTCATACAATGCTGATGAGTCTCAAAATTATCGACGAGATTTCGCGAGCCAATCTGTACTCATGTCCGATATGGGACTACGTTTAGTTAAAGATGCGGATTAATTCCATCCGCTTTCTTTGCTCATACCTACGGTAGCTTGCAACTGCTGACGTAGCCATTTATGCGCGCTATCGTAGGTTCGGCTAGGGTGCCAAATTGCACAAAAATCAAAATGCTTATGTGCAAATGGCAGTGGTGCAGTTTTTACTTTGAATAAAGTTTGAAAATACTCCACTGTCGACTTAGGCAAAATGCCAATATTATCGCTGCTTTCAATAATCGCAAGCATCTCTACCGCACTCGGCATTCTATGCGTTATTTTTCGTGTCTCTAAATTATCGATATGTTCATTACTCAGTAAGCTTCCTCTCACTTGCCAACGAGAAAGTGCAATATGCTCCTCTTTAAAGAAAGCCTCTTCGCTAATTTGTTCTTGCAATCTAGAGTGATTCATAGAGTAAACAACGCACGCTTCTTCTTTCACCAACAGTTCATGCTTCAATACCGAGCTCGAATGAGGCTCAATATCAATAATTAAGTCATATCTTTGCAACCTCAGATCAGTTTCATAATCTTGAGTGAATAAAGGGTGAACTTCTAAATTAATATTAGGGGCTATTTCCCGAATGTGAGCCAATAGAGTTGTAATCCAATTGAAGCCCACCACTGAAATGCAAGCAATAGAAAACGTTTTATTCGATGCTTTGGGATTAAAATTTCGAGAAGACGTTAATGTACTATTAAAGTTAACTAATGCAGCTTCAAATGCAGGGTATATATCCATTGCAAATGACGTAGGCTCCATACCATTGTTTGAACGGTTAAATAGAGGGTCATCATAAACTTCTCGCAAACGCTTTAATGACTTACTTACCGCTGGCTGGCTGATAGAAAGCCGCTTAGCAGCTTTTGATAAACTCTGCTCTTCGTATATAGCCACAAAAATTGGTATAAGATTCAGCTCTGTTGTTTTCATAATCAGCTTCTATAGTTCAGATAATGTTTATACCCAAGTAACTTGGGTATATTATTGTACTTGAAGCATCTCAGCATAAAAGAATTTACTTAATATCTAAAATATAAATTTAAAACTATTTTATTTTTTCAACCACATTGCTTAAATCTAGAGGGCGAAGCCAAGAGCGATTTTTATACCAATGGCGCTTCTTAGTAATTTTTCGCCAAAACTGCATCCACACGGAAGCAGAATGCTCCTTAACAATAGCCTCGCCTACATCACTAAAATGTAGCTCTTGAGAAAAGCTCTGCTTAGAAGTGGCTTGTCTCCATTTAATATAAAGTAATAAACGTATTTGACCGGTATCTTTATCCCAAATAGAACGACAAAAGCGGACGATTAAAGGAGCGTCATGTTTCTTTAAGTAGCGTTTGAAGCCCAAAACAACCAATACTAATAATAAAGCACTCCCTAACAGAGTAACCATAATTGGCCAATACGCTTTTATAAATGACATCGGTGTATGAGATACCTTAAACGACTTACCTGATAATTTGATCGTTTCAACAGTACCCTTATTTGTATTCCACCACTTCACCGTCAAAGGCGGAAAGGCAACCTCTCCTCCATCTTGAACAATATAAACCACTCGGTCTTGCCTTTTCGAGACGTATTGGCCTCGGTTACTTGTATCCGTTAATTGAGCAGGATCGGCATAAGCTTGATATTGTTCAGAAACCTTTGCCTGCAATGTCTGAGGAAGCAAAATTGATAAAGAATCGTTGGCTTCGATATTAATCGTTCGAGTTATCGCATCCCCCACCTTTAAATCCGGTTTTGTTGTCTCCCAACTTTGAGTGATTTTTGCATCACTTGCGGCAAACCATTGATCTTTCGCCGTCAACTCACCATTTGGTAGATGCGCTTTGAATGACAATTTATCCGTCCACACTGTTCCCTGTATTTTTTTTGCGTCATCACCTGCAATATGTACTGTCACAGGTAACGGAGGTATAGTAAAAGTCCCTGAGCTTTGAGGATATAAAGTTACTTCCCAACGCTGATGAGCCCAAGACTGCCCTTTTTCAGTGGTACTGTAGTTGGTGGCAAATAACTTCCTTTGTTTCGCCACTAAGTTTGGTATATCAATCTTCCCAATTGTCGTTGATCCTAAAAACCAACGAGGTGTACTAATGTCAATGTTTAAAACGACTTGTTCTGTCGTCGCAAAAATTTTATCAGAGTCATCTTTTTCATCACCAATCCAAGTCTTTACATTGACAACATGCCCATCAATTTTATCTACGGACGTATCTTCATCCTGTGCGTAAGCCATTTTCATACTGATGATGACAAAAAGCAGTCCAACAATAGCAAGCATACGAGATAAGTTCATATTCATTATTGCACCTTATTCTTTTCGTCTGTTTCGGCATTATTAGAGCCATTGTCTAGCACTACAGGGCCTTGCTGTAGTTGAAGCATAAACTTACGACTCAAAAAAACCTTAGGATCCGCTTCCACTTTTTTAAGCCATTTGTCAGCAAGTTCGCTGCTACCTAAAATTTGCTCAGCGGTTAATTCCTCTTTCACTGTCTGAAGTTGCGACGCCTCTTCTTTTGCTCCGTCACCAGTTTGAGGCTCATCACCTAACTCTCGACTACTACCTGGCCCATCTGGTGTACCGACCTGACTTTTACTCATTCGGTTCACGTCATCCACAATCCCTTGTATCACATTCAGGTTATGCTCTATATTGCGCCGTAATTCTTCTGATATTCCCTCTTTTTTAGACAATTGAATCAATAGATTTTTAGCCGCGATATATTCACGCTGTCTCGCTAACGCACTGGCCGCATAATAAAGCCCTAAATCGGAATCATCTTCAATAAATTCAGTCTGCGCTAACTTATATTCCATTGCATAATAGTAAGCGATGCCTTTTCTCATTGGATCGTCAAAATGCTTAGCCGCTTCAAGGTAATTTAATTGGTTAAATAACCTTTGACCTTGTTGATCCGGTGTGAGCCATAAATCCATCCAACCTTGAGAAAATTTGTCCCAGATAGTTAACTCGACCGATGGTTTATCTTCATCTGCTTTAAGCGATACTGATGCATGAGCATGTTGTGGTGTGATGCCTGAAAATAATACCGCTACTAAACACCACTGAACTAACCAACCTTTGCGGAACCAAAATAACAGCAAAACAGCAAGCAATATGATCAAAGGGTGACTCATGTCTTTCCATGGCATATCTGATTCACCGTTAATTTGCATATTACGTTCAATCGCATTATTTAAGGTTTGTAGATCGGAGTTATCGACACTAATAGTGATGAGTTTGCCATTCGTTTTATCTACAAGTTCATTCAACGATTTCATATCAATGGGATTATTGGTTTTTACGTCAGGGTTTCCTGCTGCCAAAACCAATAATTGATAGGGTTTATCTTTGAAAAATTGTTGATAAGAATCAATGGCTTTTGGAGTCACTCCATCAGTCACCAGTAATACTGTCCCACCTAAGGTGCCATCTAATAGCTGGTCGATAACAGGTAATGCTTTATCTGCAAACTTCCCTGCTTCAGGCATAATTTCAGGACTAATTGCCGCTAGAAATGGAGCAAAAACATCATTATCTTGTGTTAATGGCATGGCGGTGTGTGCACTACCAGCATAAACGGCTAAGCCTGTTTTTCCTCCTGCGCGCAAATCCAATAAATCTCGAATCTTCTGCTTCGAACGTTCTAAACGGCTCGGAGGTAAATCTTTTTCTAACATAGATTGTGAGTTATCTAATACCACAACCATTGAGGCTTTATCTTCTCCAAAAGGTGATGCTTCTTTTTGCCAGGTTGGACCTGCGCAGACAATCAACCCTATAGCAATACTCAATGAAAGTAATTTCAAAGGTAAATGCTTTCTCCACCCTTTTTCACCTATCGTAAGTGCATCCTGCAAATGCTTAGGCAAAATATTAGAAAACTCAGCTTTTGCTTCATAATGCCACCGTAAAAAGATAATGATAAAAAATGGAATGAAACCCATTAACCACCATGGGCGAATAAAATGAAACTGACTAATGATTTGTTGCCATAAAAGAGAATCAAACATAGCCTCCCTCCTTATTATCTGAGGATAACTGTTTGGAAAGCTTGTGGCTTGAGCGAATTCTCTTTATCGTCATTAATGTAAAAGCGAGTAGATATAAGCACACCACTACCATCACAAAGTAATGCTGTAGAGAAACTTTAGGGCGATACGTCGTACTTTCATATAGCTTAGGTTCAAGTTTATTGATGTCATCATAGGCTTGTTGAAGTGCTACACTATCTTTGGCTTCGAAAGACTGACCACCGGTATCCTTTGCGATACGATCAATGACGTCCATATCTAACGCTTGTTCACCGACCGTATTAGGATCCCCCATAGCAATAACATGAATTCTTACCCCTTTTGCGGCAGCCACTTTTGCGGCATCTTCTGGCTCAACAAAACTTGCAGTATCATTACCATCGGTTAAAACAATCACCACCTTCTGCCTTTCTGGATTATTATTCGGTTGCTTGTCGTCACTTTCGAAGCTCTTAATTGACAAGCCTATTGCATCCCCTAATGCAGTACTTTCTCCGGCCATAGCCACTTGTGTCTGATCCAATAATGTCAACCACGCTTGATGATCGGCAGTAAAAGGCGTTTGAATAAAAGCGGAATCACCGAATAAAATCAAACCAAGTCGGTCACCGTCTCGATGTTTTACAAAGTCCCTTAAAACCGATTTTGCAGCTTCAAGACGATTCACATTTTGGCCTTCTTTATTCTTAAAATCTTGCTCAGACATAGAGCCTGATAAATCAACCGCAACCATGACATCGCGACCAAGGCTTTCTCTCACTTGCGGTTTACCCAACATTTTCGGTTGCGTAAGAGCGATCACAATACAAAGCCAAGATACGCAAAGTATAAGACGCTGCCACCAGCTCGACTTTAATTGAGTCGCCCCTTCCGATGGATCTTCTCCAAGAGATTTTATCAATAAGTTAAAAAAAGGAACTTTTATAGCAGTACGCTTCGTTCGATAGGCAGGGACTAACCAATAAACTAATAAAGGCAAAGGTAATAGCCATAACCACTCAGGAGTAGAAAGCTCAAATGATGAAAACATCATTGAATCTCCTTATTTTGATGGAGTTCCAACCAATTTAAGCAAAATAGCTTTAACTTCTCTTTGTCAGAGTTAACTAAACACGCTTTTTGTGAAGTTAAAGATGACACCCAAGATTGACCTAAAATAGGCTCCAACGTTAAAGGTTGCTTAACGGGAAACTCATTTACAACCTTAATAAAATCATCACCATATAATGCTTGATGCTTTTCATTAAGATGTCCTAATACACGCTTTATTATCACAAAAAGTTTGTATTCGAATTTCGGGTCGTCTAACGATAAACTCTCGGCCACTTTAATCGCTTCTAATCGATAACGATTTTGCCACCATCGGCGAGTATATTGATAAAGGCAATAAACCAAAATAATCAGTGCAACAACACCAACAATCTTCCATCCTAATGTCTGTGGGAACCAACTAACATGATCCGGTAAACCCACCTCATTTAAGTCACGAAGAATATAAGAACCAGGGGGAGCAGGCTGTGTCATATCACACCTCCCATTGCACGCTTAAACTGCTTTATGTGTTCTCCACTCGTATCGAGCTCAATTAATGGCATCTTATTCATTGCCATAATCTTAATTAATTGCTCTCGTTTTAAATTACTCTGAGCTTGCAATGTTTTATTGGCTTCTAAAACTTTATTACTTGTATCTAGGCTTAATTGGTAATGACCATCACCGATTACCCAGTTTTTTTTGGATACGGTTTGAGGGAGCGACTCTTCCATTGGATCAGAAATTAGAACACTTAACACATCATTATGTCGTTGCAAGTGCTGTATATGCTTGATGTCTTGCTCGGTGGTATCATGCCAGTCACTAATAATTACGATGGTGGTGGCTTTCAATTTGAGTTGAGCAATACGTTTGATCCAATCGGAAAATTGCACTTGTGGAACATCAACTGATTCGACAGATAAGGCTTGGTTATATCGAGCTAATAAACGTAATTCTCGTAGCAAATCATTCTGCGAACGCTGGCTTTTTTGATGGACAATATAATTCGGCGTAGCGATATTAAACCCCACACGATCATTATCTTTAAGCACTCGCCAACCCGATAAGCTAGCTATTTCTGCCGCAACAACCGACTTCATGACCTCTGTTGATGAGAAAAACATCCCACTGCGTTGATCAACTGCAAGCAACACGTTTCGATCTTTCTCTTCAGTGTACATGCGCACATGTGGTTTTCCGGTTCGGACTGTCACTTTCCAATCAAGATTTCGAATATCATCACCAAGTTGATAATGTCGAAGCTCTTCAAAATTTAATCCTCGCCCACGGAAACGAGAACTATGGCGTCCAGACATCACAGTTGCCGCTTGCATTTTCGGCAAGAAACTAAACGCATGAACCTGACTCTGTAACTTAACCAATCCGGCAAAGTCACAATAAACTCTAGGGTCAAGAACCTCAGTTGCCATAACGCCTCACTTAGCCAATCGCGACAGTATCTAATAACTCATTAATCACGGCTTGATGCGATACTCCATCAGCTAAGGCTTCGTAAGACAAAACAAAACGATGCCCTAGAACCATAGGGACAACTGCACGAATATCGTCAGGGATAACATGATCTCGGCCAGCCAACCACGCTTGGGCACGAGCACATTTATCTAAAGCTATTGAGGCGCGAGGACTAGAACCGACTTGAATCCAACTTGCTAAAGGAGATTTAGGGTACGTATCCGGATGACGGGTCGCCATAACAAGATTAACAATATAATCTTCAGCCATATCGGAAACTTCAATATTGGCAATTTGCTTTCTGGCTTCAAAAATATTATTCAAGTCAAACTCAAAACTAACATTACTGGAATCGTTATTCTCGGCCATACCTTGTTCTTCTGAGCGAACTAAACGGACTATATCTTTTTCCGCTGACGCTTCTGGATAATCCACATCCACTTTTAATAAAAACCGATCCATTTGTGCTTCAGGAAGTGGATAAGTTCCTTCTTGTTCAATCGGGTTTTGAGTCGCCAACACCATAAATAAGTCAGGAAGTTGGTGCGTTTTATCACCAATCGTGACAGTCCCTTCCGCCATCGCTTCCAACAAGGCTGCTTGCACTTTAGCCGGAGCGCGGTTAATTTCATCGGCTAACACAATGTTGCTAAAGATAGGGCCTGATTGAAAATGTAATTGATGTTTACCATCAACTTCTTGATACAACTCTGTACCTGTAACGTCTGATGGCAGTAAATCTGGAGTAAATTGAATTCGACTAAATTCGGTTTGAAGCGCACTCGCTAACGCTTTAACAGAACGCGTTTTGGCTGTACCTGGCAGCCCTTCTAACAAAATGTGCCCTCCTGTTAATAAACCGAGTACCAACGAGTTAACCACATGAGCTTGGCCAACAACGGAGCATCCTACTTGCTCTTTTAATTCTTGAATGGATTGAAGTGCAGTTGTCATAAATCCCTCATATTGGTGTTGTATAAGTAACAAACAGAAGCTTAAGCTTATGTGAAATATTCACTTTTCACATACCCTATACGCAAATTTGATTACTAATGGTTATAATCATTATTCTTTCACTACTATGAAAGTAAAAAGTGAGGTTATCAGCAAATAATACATAAAAAACAATGATAAACTTACAATATATATCTATAGTTTATTCGTATAGTATTGTTTTTGAAATATGAGCATCTTGCTCATATGGATATTGCTCAGGAGGGGCTATGCATCCGATTTTAAAAAAAACGGTCACGTTAGCAGGGGCGATTGCTTCATTTAATGCTTTCGCTGCCACAGAAAAGCCAAATGTATTGGTAATTATGGGCGATGATATTGGTCAAACCAACATCTCAGCTTATACAATGGGATTAGTTGGTTATAAAACACCAAATATTGATCAAATTGCCAATGATGGTACGATTTTTACTGACTATTACGCAGAACAAAGTTGTACCGCTGGTCGCTCGACATTTATTACAGGTCAAACAACGCTTCGTACCGGACTAGCTAAAGTCGGTTTACCTGGTGCTGATGTAGGTTTGCAAGAACGAGATGTCACCATCGCACAACTTTTAAAACCACTTGGTTATGCAACAGGCCAATTTGGTAAAAACCACTTAGGCGATCGTGACGAATTTTTACCGACAAACCATGGGTTTGACGAATTTTTCGGTAACCTATATCACCTAAATGCGGAAGAAGAGCCTGAGCAACGCAACTATCCGCAAGATCCTGAATTTAGAAAGAAATATGGTCCTCGTGGTGTTATTCACTCTTATGCTGATGGTAAGGTTGAAGATACCGGTCCTCTAACTCGTAAACGAATGGAAACCATTGATGAAGAAACTGTTTCTGCTGCAATGGATTTTATGGAAAAACAAGTTAAAGCGGATAAACCTTTCTTTGTTTGGTGGAATGCTACTCGTATGCACTTCCGAACTCATGTGAAGGATGAACACCGTGATAAACCTGGACTAAACTCTCGTACCGAATATGCAGATGGTATGATTGAGCATGATGGTCAAGTCGGTCAGATACTGAAAAAACTCGATGACCTCGGTGTGGCAGACAATACAATTGTTCTTTACACCACAGACAACGGCCCACATAAAAACACGTGGCCAGATGCCGCTCTTAGCCCATTCCGTAGTGAAAAAGTAACTAACTGGGAAGGTGCTTACCGTGTTCCAGCCATGATCCGCTGGCCTGGTCATATCCAACCAGGAACGGTTGCGAATGGTATTGTCAGTGGCTTAGATTGGTTGCCAACGATTCTTGCTGCAGCAGGTGAGGCAAACGTCAAAGAAGAGCTACTTAAAGGCAAAAAAGTTGCCGATAAAACGTTCAAAGTACACCTTGATGGTTATAACCAACTACCTTACTTAACAGGAAAAGAAAAAGAGTCACCTCGTAAAGAATTCTTTTACTTTAACGACGATGGTCAGCTTGTTGCATTACGCTACGAGAGCTGGAAAATCGTATTCATGGAACAACGTACACCTGGCACACTACAAGTATGGGCTGATCCGTTTACCCCACTACGTACACCGAAGCTATTTAACTTACGTTCAGATCCATATGAGCAAGCAGATATCACCTCTAATACCTATTGGGATTGGGTGCTAGATCATGTTTATC
This sequence comes from Vibrio algivorus, assembly GCF_002218005.2. Classification (GTDB taxonomy): domain Bacteria; phylum Pseudomonadota; class Gammaproteobacteria; order Enterobacterales; family Vibrionaceae; genus Vibrio; species Vibrio algivorus. The sequence goes on along the minus strand of NZ_AP018679.1, from coordinate 236,362 downwards.
TATATGTTCCTGCACAGGCTTATGTTGCGAAATTCTTACAAACATTTGAAGAATTCCCACCAAGCCAAACTCCAGCTTCATTTAACCTAGACTCGGTTATGAAAAAACTTCAAGAAGCACCGACAACAAAATAATGTTATTTGAATAAAACCAAAAACCAACCATTGAAAATATTAATGGTTGGTTTTTCTTTCTTATTCTTGGAAATTACCGTTTTATCTAATCGTAAAATTTAGTGATTGATCACAAAACCACTTAAAACTTCTCAAGCTAGATGAGCCTTTTATCTAAGTGCTTATCCTTATTGAACTACCAATTTCAAGCCTGATAAATCATTCAAGCCTTTATCAAGCTCAAATATCGACCTCTTTTTATCATCAATAGCTTATCTAAATAACCTCTGGTTATATTTAGTATAAAGCGACAAACCCATGCCCTCTCCATAAAGTAAGCTTTGATACGAAGTTTTTCTATCTAAATTCAATGATATTAATGGAGTCAAAAATGGCACATAAGTTAAGTAAACTAGCAGTAGGTGTGGGGTTACTTGCAAGCTCTACTGCCGCTATGGCCGCGGATAAACCAAATATTCTAGCAATATTTGGTGATGATATAGGTTATTGGAATATTAGTGCATACAACCAAGGCATGATGGGTTATAAAACCCCTAACATTGACCGTATCGCTAATGAAGGTGCGTTATTTACTGATCATTACGGTCAACAATCATGTACGGCTGGTCGTGCTGCGTTTATTACTGGTGAAGAACCTTTCCGTGTTGGTTTATTAACTATCGGTATGCCAGGTTCTAAACAAGGTATTGCTGATTGGACTCCAACCATTGCAGATCTACTAAAAGAACAAGGTTACATGACCGGCCAATTTGGTAAAAACCACCTAGGTGACCAAGATAATCACTTGCCGACAAATCATGGTTTTGATGAGTTCTTTGGTAACTTATATCACTTAAATGCAGAGGAAGAGCCGGAAAGTTACTACTATCCAAAAGATCCTGAGTTCCGTAAAAATTACGGCCCTCGTGGTGTCATCCATTCTTATGCTGACGGTAAAATTGAAGATACTGGCCCAATGACTCGTAAACGCATGGAGCATGCCGATGAAGAGTTCCTTGAGGGTACTATAAACTTTATGGAAAAAGCGGTTAAAGCAGACAAACCATTTTTCATTTGGCATAACTCAACACGCATGCACGTATGGACTCGTCTACAAGAAAAATATCGCGGAGTTACCGGAGTCAGTATTTATGCTGATGGTATGATTGAAGCGGATGACCAAGTTGGTATTTTACTTGATAAACTTGATGAACTAGGCATTGCAGATAACACCATCGTCATCTATACCACAGATAACGGTGCCGAAACCGTTACTTGGCCTGATGGTGGTAACACACCATTCTACGGTGAAAAAGGCACAACTTGGGAAGGTGGTACTCGTGTACCTCAACTTGTTCGTTGGCCTGGTGTGTTAAAACCTGGAACACAAATCAATGATATGATGGCTCACCAGGATTGGCTACCAACCTTATTGGCAGCAGCTGGCGTACCTGATGTAAAAGAGAAACTTGCGAAAGGTTACAAAGCTAATGGTAAAGATTTCCGTGTTCATATCGATGGATACAACTTCTTACCTTACTTCAAAGGTGAAACTGATAAAGCACCACGTGATTCACTATTGTACTTTAGTGCAAATGGTGAGCTAAACGCCATCCGTTGGGAAGATTGGAAACTAAACTTCGCAACAATGGAAGGTGATATCACAAACGCTGTTCGCTTTACTCCAAACTGGCCTCAGATCATTAACCTACGTGCTGACCCATTTGAAAGAGCACCACACGAATCAGGCATGTACACTAAGTGGGCAGCTAAAAACATGTGGTTATTCGTACCAGCACAGAAGATTGTGGGGGATTTTGTAAAAACATTAGATCAGTATCCACATCAGACAGGCATGACAATGAACCCAGGTTCAATTAGTTCTAACTCTCTAAACTTAAATAAAAAATTACAAGATTTAGATAAGCTAAAAGCAGAAGTAGAATCTAAAAAATAAGTCATAACTTTGTTACTAAAAACCGAGTTTAAGTATCCCCTCTTACTTAACTCGGTTTTTTATATCCCTAAGTAACTTCAAGGTATTGAATTCACTTGGAGATATAGCTAACAGTTATAGCCTGTATAACAAGTTATTATTATCAATATTCAGTATGATGATAACAATATTCACGTGAATTAAGGTCTTTATAATGCATATTACACAAGGTCCACAATTTAATGGCAAAGCCTCTAAGCGCATGCATGTTATGGCAAAACCCATTGGCGCAGTTTGTAATATAGACTGTGATTATTGTTATTACCTTAGTAAACAAGACTTACTTGAGTATAAAAAAGGTTGTTCTCCAGAAATGTCTGAAGATGATCTTGAGACTTACATTCGTCAGTATATTGAAGGACAAAATACACCTGAGATTATTTTTTCTTGGCAAGGCGGTGAGCCAACAATGCTCGGCGTGAATTATTTTAAAAAAGTTGTAGAGCTACAAAATAAGTACCGCCCAGAAGGAATACACATATCAAATGATTTGCAAACCAATGGCACTCTACTAAATGATACTTGGTGTGAATTTTTAGCAGAAAATGATTTTTTAGTTGGATTAAGCATCGACGGCCCTGAGTTATTGCATAATGCTTACCGTACCAACCGTGCAGGTAAAGGCACCTTTAAACAAGTAATGAAGGCTGTCGAACTATTACATAAGCATAAGGTAAAATTTGCTACTCTGACCTGTGTGAATAACCTAACTAGCCAAAATGCCCTTGAAGTTTATCGCTTCTTACGAGATGAAGTGAAATCACCACAAATGCAATTCATCCCAATAGTTGAGCAAAAAACATTCCGTTCAACGGCGCCACAAACAAGTGAAAATGCGCAACCTCGACAAGGGGATAAACGATTAATTCCAGGTAATAAAAACTCCATAATGGAACCTTGGTGTGTTTCCGATCATGCATGGGGGAATTTTTTAATCACAGTATTCGATGAATGGATTAATAATGATATTGGCAAAGTCTTTGTTCAATACTTTGAAGCTTGTGTAGAAACTTGGATGGGTCGTAAAAATCCATTATGTACCCTAGGTGAGATCTGCGGTAAAGGTCTTGCAATGGAACCTAATGGTGATGTTTTTGCCTGCGACCATTATGTTTACCCTGAATATAAAATCGGAAATATTCATGATCAAACGATTGAAAAAATGGCTTATAGCGTAAAACAACAAGAGTTTGGTTTTGCTAAGTCTCAAATGTTAACTCAACAGTGTCAACGTTGTGACTACCGGTTTGCTTGCCATGGTGAGTGCCCTAAAAATCGATTTATTAGCACCCATGATGGTGAGCCAGGTTTAAACTATCTATGCGCCGGTTGGCATAAATTTTTCTCTCATATCGATCGTTCATTGTCATACATATTAAGACACCTAGGACATCCTGTAGCACATGGAAAGTTCAGTGATGCAGCACTACATTCACAAATAGCACAACGTGCGGCTGTTCAAACCAAATACTAATAGGATTTTCCATGAAAAAAGCATTACTTATTTTAACGTCTCTATTCTTGGTCTGCCCTGTATCAGCTGCGCCGAATAATGCAGTAGAGCAATCAACGCCAGTCGAACAGCAGCAGACTCCAACAGCCCAAGAGCGAATTCAACAACTTGCTTATACTGCTCAAAATATCAAAGCTTCCAGTGAGGAGCGTGCCGACGCACTACGCCAGCTATCTCGCTTTCCAAATCAAAATTCATTGGTTGCGGTCGCTCGAGCACTAAAAGATAAAGATCCTATCGTGCGTGAAGCTGCTATTGTAGGAGCCGAGCCATATAAAGCAGAGCACCGCTGGTCAATGATATCGCCTTTATTAAAAGATAAAGTGGAAAAGGTTCGTATTACCGCAGCCATGAATTTAGTGCGTGATTTCAGTAATATGGATAAAGCTCAGCAAGCACAATTAGAGCCTGTCGTCAGTGAATTAAAAGCTCATTTAAAAGCACGCTCAGATCAAGATTCTCAACTTTTACTCGCTGATACTTATCGTTGGCATCAAGAATGGCAGAAAGCAGACGAATTATATCGCTCATTATTAGAAGACGATTTGCATAATCCTCAAATTTGGTTGAGTTTAGCCGATAATGAACGAGGTCAAGAGCACAATCAAAAAGCTATTGAAATTTTAGATAAAGCTTTAAAAACGCTTCCTAATAATGCTGATTTACACTATTCAAAGTCATTGGCATTAGTGCGCTTAGGCCAAAAAGAACAAGCATCAAAAGAGATAAAATCGGCAGCTACCTTAGCTAAAGACAATAGTTATTACTGGTATCTTAATGGTGTGTTACAAGAAGAGTTTGATGTAACCGCTTCGACAGCATCTTTTGAAAAAGCCTACTTAATTTCAGGCGCTCCGGAACAGTTGTATGCCGTATGTGATATCTATGCGCGTTACGGTAACCCGAAAGCTCAGCAATGTATTGATGAATTAAGTCAATATGCACCAGAATACGTCATCAAGGAATTAACCAGTAAAATAAAACAATAATTTCTTCGCCTTGCTTATGTAACTTTAGGGTTTATAGTTAAGGCATATGGCATTTATCGCTCATTTAGGTCTGCTGCTTTAGATAAGTACGCAGACCTCTAAAATCAAAGTTAAGGACGCTTTATGAAACGAATATCTTCCTTTTTTCTCCCTTTAGTCATGCTCGCATTTTCTCATTTTTCTCTTGCAAACACGGCCCTAGATCCCCTTCCTTCTTGGAACAACACTGATATAAAAAAGCAGATTGTTGAATATGTTTCCACCGTCACTCAAGAAGGAAATGAGCATTTTATTCCAGTTTCAGACCGTATCGCTACTTTCGATAACGATGGAACTTTATGGGGTGAAAAGCCGGTTTACTTCCAAATTTATTTTGCGATTGACCAAATTAAGGCACAAGCTAAAAATCACCCAGAATGGAAGACGGAAGAACCTTTTGCCTCTGCTATTAAAGGCGATATAGAAGGCATCAGTAAATCCGGTATGGAAGGAATCGCAAAGTTAATCTTAACTTCACACTCAGGTATGACAACACAAGAGTTTGAAGCAACGGTCAAAGAATGGATCAAGACAGCCCGCCACCCGGTAACTAAACGCCCATTCAACAAAATGATCTACCAACCAATGGTAGAGCTTTTGTCTTACCTACAAGATAATAACTTTAAAACTTACATTGTTTCAGCTGGTGGCGTTGAATTTATGCGAGCATGGGCGCCTGAAGCATATAATATTCCTAAAGAGCAGATTTTTGGTTCGTCACTAAAAACAGAATATAAGATTGTTGATGGCAAGCCCGTGATCATGCGTCTACCTGAAATTGGTGTGAATAATGATAAAGCCCAGAAGCCATCAACTATTCAAACTTATATCGGTAAAAAACCTGTAATTGCAGGCGGTAACTCAGATGGTGATTTAGAAATGTTACAATGGACTAAGTCATCCTCTCACCCAACCCTAGCCATTTTAGTACACCACACAGATGACAAACGTGAATGGGCATACGATAAAGATTCATCTGTTGGTCACCTTGAAAAAGCCATGATTCTTGCAGAAAAAGATAAATGGAACGTGGTAGATATGAAGAAAGATTGGAACCAGATCTTCCCTAAATAACCAACAAAGTAAATAACTCAATATTTGGCCACCTTTATACCCAAGGTGGCCGTTTTTTATATGTACTTTGAAACATAAAGACGCTGACCAATACAACACTTTGCTATACACTCTGGCTGAGTATTTGTTTGCAAGGAAGCAAGCCTGATGTTTACAGAATGGGAACCAAATCGAATTTGGTACATTGATAAGCCTTATCGTAAGTTTGGTTTAACGCACATACAACGCATGGTGATCATAAAATTAGACAATGATGAACTCATGCTTATCTCGCCAATTGAATTAACCACCCAATGCCAACTCGCCTTGTCCAAACTAGGTGCGGTAAAATACGTTGTGTCCTCAACACCAAGTTACCACCAGCACTTATCTGATTGGTGGCTTGCCTATTCAAAAGCCTACTTTTTTGCTACTCACTCATTGATTGAGAAAAGAACCGATCTCAACTTTGATGGTGTGCTATCAAAACAAACTCCACCACAATGGCAAGGACAACTCTTTCAAACCGCAATTGGCAATGATGATACACCCAATAAAATGTTGTTTTGTGATCCGGTTAGTCGCACCCTTTTTATCAGTGACAACCTTGTCGCAATACAGCCTCACTTACCAATAGGACAAAAATTAGCATCATTGATTCAAGGTGGAAAACACCAACTTCGCCTGCCTTATCAAGAACGCCGTAAATTCAAAAATAAAGCAATGTTGCGCGTATCGATTCAAGAAGTAATGACTTGGCCATTTGATCGCTTAGTCACCTCCAATGGACTAATGATCGAAAAAGAAGCAAAAGAAGCCTTTTACCAAGCGTTTTGGTGGGCATTTCAGTGAATAAGTGTAAATTCAATTAACTAGAACTTTTCATTTTAAGTAAACCATGCCAACCTACGCGCTAAATTAGGCTATGGGCACATGGTCACTTATTTTGATGGTGTTGATATATGAATTATCTTTGGACTTATCTTAAAGGCATTGCAATGGGTGCGGCCGATGTTGTACCTGGTGTATCTGGTGGCACAATTGCCTTTATTACTGGTATTTATGACACGCTTCTAGGTAGCATTCGTAAAGTGAACCCAAGCTTATTTAGCTTGTGGAAACGTGAAGGCTTTAAAGCGGTATTGACGCATATTAACGCTGGTTTTCTTATTGCATTATTCGGCGGTATTTTAACCAGTATTTTAACTCTAGCGAAGCTAATCTCCTGGCTACTCGTTACCCACCCAATTCCGTTGTGGTCATTTTTCTTCGGTTTGATTTTGATCTCTGTGATTCATATTCTTAAACAAGTTGAAGACCGCCGTTTACACCATGTTATCTTCCTATTGATTGGGGTTGCGTTCGCTTACACCATTACGGTACTGCAACCTTTAGATTTACAACCAACCACTCTGAATTTAATCCTCGCCGGTGCAATCGCAATTTGTGCGATGATCCTTCCGGGGATATCGGGCAGCTTTATACTGTTATTACTTGGAATTTACCCAACAATCTTGACCGCAGTGAAAGAACTTAATATTGGTATTCTAGGGTTATTCTCCATTGGTGCGGTCGTTGGCTTGCTGAGCTTTTCTCACTTGCTTTCATGGCTATTAAACAAACATCGTTCAGCAACGTTGATTTTTTTAACGGGTTTAATGGTTGGAACACTGCCAAAAATCTGGCCTTGGAAGGAAACGATCAGCTGGCGTATTAATTCTCACGGTGAACAAGTGCCTTTAGTAGAGCACAACTTATTACCTCAGCAGTTTGAACAAATTGTTGGTCAGCCATCACAATTTATATTAGCAATTGCTTGTATGCTCGGTGGAATCGCGATTGTTTGGTTGTTAGAAAAAGCCGCTAACAAGAAAGATTAGAACCTGCTACTACAATATTTATTTCAGTCCAAATCGAACATCGCTATCGATTTGGGCTTTTTCAGCGATGAATGTTATTCACTTCAAGAAAGTCACGTTAAGGCCTGTACCTGTTTACTCTCTGTGATAGCATCTTTCAACGCTTTCGTTATGAATACAAATTATGACTCACTTGTTCTCTTTATTTCCTAAAAATCGTACAACATTGATTTGGTTGTTATTAATACCTATTGCTTTACTAGCGGGCTTTTATGCCCCCAATATCATGCATATTATCAACTCAACTAAACAAGTAAACTTACCTCTTGAACCTTCTCAATATTGCGCATTATCAACTCAACAATGTGAGCAAAAAGGCGTTGAGATAACATTAGATACCGACGTCGCTAAGCCTTTAGAAACCACTCATATTAATGTGAATTGGCAAGAGGCTCAGAGTGATAAACTAATACTGACGCTACGAGGGCTGGAAATGGATCTAGGGGTGGTGAAGTTTCCTATATTAAAACAACAAAATGGTCAGTATCAGGGCACAATTGTATTACCCATTTGTACTTATGAGAAGATGACTTGGATAGGCACATTGACTGACCAACAAGGTAATAAAATTTACACCTCAATCAGGATGGAAAAATGAAAAAATCATGGATTTTAATACTGGTATTCGCTTTTGCACTAGGTGTAACGCTAAACTTGTTTTTACAAAAGGACAGCACTCAGACCGAAGCAACAGCTTCAATCACTCTTGAAACCGATGGGGCTGATAACGTAGATATTTTTTCTGCTGATGATCCTCGCATTCGTATTATCTACTTTGGTTTTACACGTTGCCCGGATGTTTGCCCAACTTCGCTTGCGATGCTTGCCGCCGCTTTAAAGCAAATTGAGCCTCAATACTTAGAAGACATTCGCCCAATGTTTATTACGCTTGACCCCGAACGTGATTCTGGTACTGACGCTCAAAAATACGCACACTATTTTCACCCTAGCATTGAAGGTTACTCAGGTTCATTACAAGATATCAGCACTCTTGCTCACCAATATGGGGTTATTTTTCAAAAAACGGAGTTAGCCGATTCTGCACTGACCTATACTATTGATCACAGCTCGTATTTTTATTTTGTAAAGCCTGACGGTTCATTACTCAAGAAAGTCCCTCATACCTTAAATCCTCAACCTCTTATTCTCGCGATTCAACAAATTGAAAAGGAAGACGCGCAATGAAAAAAAACGCTTTAATATTATCTAGCCTACTCATCAGTGGCTATGCATTAGCTCATGATGGATTAGCCTATGATGAGCCTTACGCACGTGCAACACCACCAAATGCGGTAAATAGTGCCGTATTTATGACCGTCGAAAACCACATGAAAGTTGAAAGAGCATTAGTTTCTGCCTCAACAGATGTAGCAGAAAAAACGGAGTTACACACGGTTGAGAAAGATGGTGATCTAATGAAAATGCGTCAAGTGGATCGCATTGTATTGCCAGCAGAAAGTGAAGTTATCTTAAAGCCGGGTAGTTATCACATTATGTTATTAGGTGTGAAGCAACCACTAGTTGAAGGCGAAACTATTTCGGTCAATTTATCTTATGCCAATGGTGAAACTGAAACGCTAGATGTACCAGTTAAAAAAGTCATGGCTGGCATGAAGCCAATGAATAAAGAAGCAAGTGAACACGCGCATCACTAATTATCATGACTAATCAGAGGCACAAAATAGTGAACACCAGATCACAAAGTTTATCTCAATACCCAGTTATTACTCTAACGTTTACTCTATGTGCCTTAATCGCTTTTGCTGCTAATTCAGTACTCGCACGCCTTGCGTTAATCGATAGCAATATCGACCCTCTCAGCTTTACTAGCCTACGGTTATTATCAGGTGCGATCATGTTAGCCGTTTTACTCATGATCACGTCTATATCAAAAAATAAAGCCGTAAAGCTCCCGTCACTTAAAGGCAGTACCATATCGGCAATATTTCTGTTTATCTATGCACTTTGCTTTTCGATTGCTTACCTTTCTATTAGCACTGGGACTGGCGCATTAATATTATTCGGTGCTGTACAAATCACCATGATCATTTACCAATTATTTAAAGGTAGTAAGCTTAAATTGGTCGAATGGATTGGGATATTTTTAGCATTTAGCGGGTTTGTTTACTTAGTGCTACCAAGTTTATCAACACCATCATTTAGTGGATTTTTATTGATGGCAATTTCAGGGGTCGCTTGGGCAGGCTATACCATTAGAGGTAAAGGTAGCCACGACCCTTTAAGTGATACCACAGGAAACTTTATTCGTAGCCTACCGCTCTGTTTACTGGTGGTTTGTTATATTCTAGCGACTCAGCACACCTTGACCAACACAGGGATAGCACTTGCCATTATTTCGGGTGCAATCACTTCTGGGGTGGGATATGCAATTTGGTATATTGCGCTGAAGGGGTTATCTGCTACTCAGGCTGGTGTTGTTCAACTACTAGTACCCGTCATTGCTGCATTAGGAGGCATGATTTTAGTACAAGAACCGATTACAATGTCTTTTGTCTTGGCATCAATAATGATTTTATCAGGCATATTGCTCATAACCCTACAAAAGAAGTAAGACGACAATATGATAAATGCTCGTAATAACGGAGACTACGAGCATAAAGAAGTAACGTTACCGACTAGCTCGCCACTTTTACTTTGATTTTACTGTTATCAATTTCTTTGCCATTTAGCGCAAATCTCGCAGTTTTAGCTTGGTCTAAATCGGGCATGTACACAAAACCAAAGCCTTTCGATTGACCGGTTTCTTGGTCTAAAACAAGGGTACATTCACCCACTTCACCAAATTCTTCAAATAATTTACGCATTTCAATTTCTGTAGTTTGGCGAGCAAGATTGCGGACTAAAAGCTTCATAGCATTTCTCTTTAATGTTGTGTACTGAATTTGATTTTGTATACCAAAAAAACTGATATATCTGTCTCTAATAATGACACATAAAACAAGGTAGGTATGTTTTAATCTTCCTATTCGAGACAATTCATTGTAAAAGGAAGTGAAAGGTAAACTAATATACCCCAGTGACCTCTGGGTATATTCATTCAAGGAATGATAAATGAACATTGGTATCTATATTTATGATAATGCTGAAGTACTGGATTTTTCCGGGCCTTATGAAGTATTTACGACTGCGAATCGCGTATGTAGCCCCTCTCCATTTAATGCTTTTTTGATTGCAGAAAATTTGCAGCCGGTAAAAGCTCGCTCTGGATTTAACGTTCTACCGCATTATGATATTTCAAACCATCCCAAATTAGATACCTTAATCGTAGTAGGTGGTGATCACACTCAAGAGATCAATAATGAATTAGCTATTGATTGGATTTCTAAGCAAGGTCAAACTGTTCCTTTAATCACTTCAGTATGCACTGGTGCCTTTTTACTGGCTAAAGCTGGCATTCTACAAACTCATAAAGCAACTACGCACTGGGAAGATATTGCAGACTTACGCCAACAATTTCCTCTCCTAGAGGTATTGGAAAATGTTCGTTGGGTACAAGATGGTAACCGAATTAGCTCTGGTGGGATCTCTGCGGGTATTGATATGAGCTTATTTATTGTCAGCGAGTTAACTAGTATTGAAACTGCTGAAGCTACAGCCAAGCAGATGGAATTTCGCTGGCAACGCAATTAACTCTATCCTAGTAGTCATTGTTATAAGCGGAAAGTACTCTAGGCGTAGGTGGAAAATTTGACTTTAAATTCAATAAAAAGCCCCTGTGGCTAGGGTCTATTGACCTTCGCGTCACAAGGGCTAATTCTATTTAACTATCTTGAGTTTATACAATACTAAGCTGCTTTTTCTTTATCAGACTCTTTCTCTGATTTTACGCCATCGATAAACTCTTCATGCAGCGTACAAATTGCCGACTCGTAATTCTCATCATCAACCACAAATTGCACATCAACATTACGCATCGATGAGTGCGCTGCTCGTGGTGTAATATCTTGATTCATCAATGAAATCATACCGTGACTTAACGCCTTATTAGTGTCAATTGATGCACCTATGACTGAAATCAACGCTACCATCTTGCCGGTAATCTTGGCATTCGGGAACGCTTTTTCGGCACGAGACAGCACTTTATTTTTACTCTTAGAATTACCACTTAAATAATAAGTAATTGAGTTTGCGTTCATTTCTTTACCAACAAGTTGGACACGTTCATCATTAATGATTTCCATTAATTCATAACCAACGTTATCGGCTTGTCCTACCATTGCTTGATCAAAGATATGTAATGCAAAAACTTTGTTACGGCCTGCAATAATCTCAACTTTATCCGTATTTCCGGCATAGCTGTGTGGATTGAAAGCATGAGAAATCAAAGTACCTTTATGCTCTGGCTCAAAGGTATTTTTAATCACAAGCTCAATACCACTACGGCGTAAACCTGACGCTGCATTCGGGTGAATCGCTTCCATACCTAAGTTGGCTAATTGGTCAGCAACATCATAGTTAGTTTGCCCCATTGGACGCACTTTTTCTGGTCCTACAATCCTTGGGTCAGCGGTACTCAAGTGATACTCTTTATGAATAACTGCTTGTTGAGCTTTTGATAATACCGCTAAACGACTAAACGTCATTTCACTATAACCACGGTCATAGGTTTTCATTAAACCTTCCGAGCAATACACATAACCTGTAACAATCGGCAACTCTTTGCTCATATCGATATCTTGAAGGGCATTTTCAATTACCGTATCAAGATTACCAGACACATCTTTACCTTCGTTTTGCTGTTCATCTAAATCCCAACCTGATAAATCAACAAACTTAGCATTAATATCAAGAGTTTTTAGCTTCAAGCAAGTATTGTATGCACTATGTGCTTCACCGATGGAAGATAAAAACTCTCGGATTTGCGGCAAATAATGCTGCATTGAAAACTGTCCATATTGGCAAGTTTCCATAATATTATTAATACAGTTGGTCGCTTTAGCGATGCGGTCTTTGATAAAATTATCGGCACGACGACGACTGATTGGATCAGCAAACATGTTTTCGTTGATCAGCAACATACGCTGCTCAAGTTCTTCCATTGCATCGACCCAAGCATCATCACGATCAGCAACTAAACGATAAATACCCGGTTTACCCGTACGCTTACATTCTAATAATGCATCGGTAATACCACCGTAGGCAGATACTACAAACATACGGTTATATGGGTTTTCTGGGCGCAGTAGAATGTTATCAAGAACAGCATCAAAGGCTGACATGGAAGTACCGCCAATTTTTTCAACGGTATGATTTGCAGTTTTATTATTGGCAGTGTGGCTTCTATTTGAAGAAGTCAAAATAAGCTCCTATGAGTAAATAATTTAAAATTCTATAATCTATTCGATTAATACGTATCTAAAGGCTTTAGCCCAGAATCCCGATCGAACTACGCTAAGCGTAGCGATCGAGAAACGAGTTAAGAATTAATCAACTAATGGATAAACACCATTTTCATCATGGGTTTCCGCGCCAGTGATCGGCGGATTAAACACACAAGCCATGACCATATCAGCATCTTTGTATGCACGTAATTGGTGTTCATCGTGCTTGTCTAAGATGTATAAAGTACCTGGTTTAATTGGATACGTTTCACCACCAATTACTTCAATCTCACCTTCGCCAGAAATACAGTAAACCGACTCTAAGTGGTTTTTGTAATGAATGTGTGTATCCGTGCCAGCATAGATGTTTGTAATGTGGAACGAGAAGCCCATTTTGTCGTCACGCAACAACATACGTACACTTTCCCACGTATCTGCGACTACTCGACGTTCACTGTTTCGGCATTCTTCTAATGTTCTTACAATCATGTTTTATCCTTTTATTAATGCATTTAGGTATTCATTGGGCCCGTATATAGAGCCTCGGTTTACTTCGAAGCCCTACTTTGGAATTCGCGACTATTAAGACGCTTTACGAGTCACCTTAGCGGAAATTTTCTCAACCGCTTTCTCGAAAATATGAATACCTTGCTCGAGTTCTGACTCACTTACTGTCAATGGACAGAAGAATTTCACAACTTCATCATTTGGACCTGCAGTCTCAATCACCATGCCATTTTCAAAACATTCGCTGGTGATCATGTCTGAGATATCGCCATTTTTACACTCAATACCCTGCATCAAACCTCGGCCTTTAATGCCTTCAAATAGGTTTGAATACTGCTTCAAGGCTTTTTGTAATGATTTATTTAATTGCTCAGCACGCTCTTTAATGTGCGTTTCAAACTCATCATTGTGCCAGTAGGTATCGATCGCTTCTGCTGCCGTTACAAACGCATGGTTATTACCACGGAACGTACCGTTATGCTCACCTGGAGCCCATTGATCGAGTTCAGGTTTCATCAACGTAATTGCCATTGGTAAACCGTAACCACCAATTGACTTAGACAATGTCACCATATCGGGTTTAATACCTGATGGTTCAAAGCTAAAGAAAGTACCGGTACGGCCACAGCCGGCTTGAATGTCATCAACAATCAATAAAATATCGTTGGTTTTACAGATTTTTTCTAAACGCTGTAACCATTTATCAGATGCGGCATTTAATCCACCCTCACCTTGTACAACCTCAACAAGTACTGCGGCAGGTTTATCCAAACCACCTGAATTATCATCAAGCATAGTTTCAAATAACGCCAAACCATCAATATCAGCATAACCCTCATAAGGAATTCGAGTCACACCCGAAAGTGGCATAGCTGCACCTCCGCGGTGATGCTGATTACCTGTTGCCGCTAGCGCACCGTAAGACACGCCGTGGAAACCATTAGTAAAAGCGACGATATTAGTACGAGCTTTCACTTTACGAGCCAACTTCATAGCGGCTTCAACTGCATTGGTACCTGTTGGTCCAGTAAACTGAACTTTATATTCCAGATCACGTGGTTTTAAAATCTTGTCATTAAAGCTTTCTAAGAAATGACCTTTTGCTTTTGAATGCATATCTAAACCATGGGTTAAACCATCTTGGTCGATATAATCAAGCAATGCTTTTTTGAGAACAGGGTTGTTGTGGCCATAGTTCAACGAACCTGCACCGGCAAGAAAATCTAAGTAGCGATCTCCGTCTTCGGTATGAAGCCAGCAACCTTTCGCCGATGAAAATACTACCGGGAAATTATTGGCATAACATTGAACGTTTGATTCGTGCTTTTTAAAGATATTCATGTCTGATCCTGTCTATCATCCTATGTGTGTATCTCGATTGAGCGAATTCCCAACCAAGAATTTTTAAATTTTGTGTTAGTTGGTATTAGCTCATAGCAAGCGGTATATGAAATAAATACTCACTATCATGCTCACCATCAAAATGATTTTCTTTGTCTAAGAAAACACTTACGCGTCCTTCTTCACCATCTTCTCGCTCAAGTTTTCGGAATAAGTTCCAAGAACCATGATTGTCTTTAGTAATCGTCGTCTCAATTGCAGCAACGCCAGCAACACACTCACGCGCTAATAACGATTTAATCATTCGATACGCTAATCCACAGCCACGGCTATTTTCCGCAACCGCTACCTGCCAAATAAAAAGAACAGGTCGATTAGGGTGACTTGATGGTTTGAGATAAGCGGAAACAAAACCTGCTATTTCACCATCTTTTTCAGCTAATACGCATGTATCACTAAAGTGTGAGGCCTGCAAAAAATTGCAGTAGGCAGAATTTGTATCCAAAGGAGGACACGACTCAATCAAAGCATTTACTTGATTGCCGTCGCTTATTTCGGGTTTTCTAAATGTTAACTCATCCTGAGTTGTGGTCACTTTTTCGGGGTGTGCTACCCACGGTGCCGTAATCATCTTAGCCCTATTTTTTATTTGTACACTGTTTCTTTACTCGAACAATCCAGCTGCCGATAAAGAAGCTCAGTGGCGATTAATTTTTAGTAGTGCTCGTTGTTAAAATCGACAACAATTATTTAGTGCACTAATCAATTTCGTTTTAAATAATAACGTACTCGATTATTTTATCAACCCCTTATTCCTTAAGTGAATATACAAATACCACTCAAGACATTGATTTTAAATAAAATAATAGGAATGTGAATATTTTAAATAACCACAAAACACCTTTAGTGGTGTAAGCAATATTTCAGCAAAAAATCACATGAATGTCATATCAACTAACTACGCTTCATCGCACGAAGACTGACAATAGAAACTTCACTTAAAAAAATGAGCTCAATGAGAGAGGCATTTTTAGCGGCTAAATGTGACTGGAAAGAAAGACGAAGAGTACAGCGTGATCAAGCGCTCAAATTAAGAGATAAGAACGAAGTGATCGTGCTATTTTTTTACCTGTAATTAAATTATGCTGTTATGAGCATTTCATTTATTTTTATTGAACATTTAGGATGTTAATAATGAAGAAAACCATTCGAACAATGCCAGCACACAAAAATATCGCCCTGGTTGCTCACGATCACTACAAGCCAGAGCTGCTTCGTTGGGTTGTCGAAAATAAAGAGAAACTACAAAGCCACTTTCTTTATGCGACCGGCACAACAGGGAATATGTTAAGTCGCGAAACTGGGCTTGCGATCAAGAGCTTAATCAGTGGTCCTATGGGGGGAGATCAACAGCTTGGCGCTCTCATTTCTGAAGGGAAAATAGATATGATGATTTTCTTCTGGGACCCTCTCAATGCAGTGCCCCACGATCCAGATGTTAAAGCGTTACTACGCATTGCATCAGTTTGGAACATTCCAGTAGCAACGAACCGTGCGACCGCAAAATTTCTATTCAATTCAGTATTATTAGAGCAAGAAGTCGATATTGAAATCCCTGACTATCAAGCTTATTTGAATGAGCGTCTTTGACGTTTGCTAACTCTCATAACCAAGCAAATATTTTTGCTTGGTTATGAGCTGTATTAAAATCACTTTAAAACTAAACTTTCAAGCTGAAAAGCTTTCCAATAAAGGGCATCCAAACGTTTCTGTAAGATAGCAAATTCTTTGGCTGCTCTTTCGTTATCACCAGATTTAAGTAATCGTTCTATATATCCAATACGAGCATAGATTGGCGACAAGCTTTTACCCACTTTAGTCACCGTACTCATTTCACTTTTTAAGCTATTTAAGTTACTTTTCTGAATACCTAAATTGACATTTGAAAGTTGGGTTCGTACTGAATCAAATTTATCGACCATCTCGTTAACTGCTTCAATACTCTCCTTTCGCTCTACCAACCACTGTTGCCTTAATAGAGCAACCTGCTCCTCATCACCAAGCAAAAACTCAAGCTTTTTTATGTTTTCATTTTGTCTGTTCGGAGTTTCACCTAACCAAGTTAATGACTGATTTTCCATATTGGAAATATAATGATTTAGCTCTTCTCTTTGTTCTTGATCTAATGGCTTCTCTGGTAAAGTAATCGACTGAATATAGTGATTCGGATCTAATCGACTGGTTGGCAATAAAAATTGATAAACTATAAAAGAGACAAGCAGTAAGAATAAAACATAATGATGCCATTTCACTGCCACCTTTTGTTCACTAAGTGGTCGAACTGAGGCGATTTTTTCTTTACTTCTATATTGAATCTCTAATCGGTCAATATGTTCAAAAATTATATAAGCAATGCCATCCATATTTGCTACATATTCAGGTTGTGTTTCTGTAAGGATTTGATCTATTTGCTCACAATAACGCTCACATCGATACAAGTCTCGAAGCTTTTCATAGTTAGGTTTAAGCAGCTTGATTTCTTTAATAGTACAACTATTAACCCAGTCAATAAGCTCTTTTCGTTTATTGGCATTTTTTAAATCTTTTGAAGATAAAATTAGCGAATATAAAAGTAACTCTAAACCGTTAGCCAGCCCCACTATGCCATTAAGTTTCGTTGTAGCTACCGTATAGTAACAACATAACAATAAATCAATTCCCGATTTTTCAGCAACCAAGGTACACTTTGTTTTAACAACCTCCCAATCTGTCCCACCTGAAAATGGAGAATTTTGCTTATTTATTTCCGATTTTACATCATCATAAATATGACTTTTTCTAAGAGTACTTGAATCGCTAACAAGGTTAAAAATACGGTTTTCAATATATATACAGCTCGACATAATCCACATCCAAAGAAATCAGAGTGAGGCTTCCCTCACCCTCTTTTAGTCAAATAAATACTAAAGATTTATTAATTCGTTAATATAAATTTTCAGATAGCTTGAATGACTTAAATAAATTATTAGTAAATGGATTACTATCATTATTCGAATTCAACCGATATACCATACTTCCATTATCAACTGAGAATTTATAATCCACTGACTTCGAGCTAGCAGAAACAACTCTTGCTTGATCCAATAAGCGGAAAAAAGACCAAGAGCCTTGAGTCGTGATACTTCTCGGGGAGTATCCCGTCTGTGTTGGCACTAATGTCACTTTTGACGAAGCAGTCTCTCTTAATGAATTAGGCCAAATCAGCTCAACTACATCCCTCTGACCATGACTATAGGTCAGATACTGACCATCAACATCAATCGCACTTCGTCGCTTATTACCACTAAGGATTATTGGTTGTAATGAGAACTCAATATCCAAAACGCCTTTTCGGTTGAAAAATGCTTCCTGTATTTTCTTTGCTTTAGCCAACTCATCAATAACTTGCTGATTAACGATAGACTTATTGCCACTTTCAGCATCATCAGTAAATACATTTTCATTAAGAAATAAATCTAGTTGCTCCTTATAAAAAGTATTCAATATTCCATTTGGCGCAAAAAAAGCTTCAAAATCAGACAGTGACACCTCTTTTTTGGCCGTTAATAATAATGGATATTTTCCTGCTAATTTTTCTTGATAAGGCTGGTATACATCTTCTTTCCAACGAACCTCTAAGTAGCGAATCGCTTCTTTCTTTACCACATACCAGCTTTGATCTGATAACGTTTTCATCATCTGATTCAGAGGACTTGGTAAGCCACTAGACACACGGCGTAATGTATAAATAGGATCTATACTCTGCAATGTCACCCGTTCTTTTGTGGCAGTTAAAGCAGACATTCCTACATTCGGAGAATCTTGCATTGCTTTAAGGTAATCACGTAATTGTCCAACGACATCCAACACTTCTGTTATATAGGCTGGATTATCACCACTAGGATAACTCAGTGCATTTAATTCAGAAAAAGGCTCATCAATCTTAGAGGCTACTTTAAATTTAGGACTTTTCAATAAAGCGTCTTTTGCAGCCTTATCACCCTCGGAGTCTGAAGACCTAAATAAATGCGTATTAGTATCAACCGTTCTCAGAAGTCTCTGGATTGGTTCTAGATTCCCCATAATATTATCAACAACCGTTACCGCCTCATTGATATCATTAAACTTTTTAATATTAATGTTATTTAAAGCATGACGCCAAGTACTGGTGTAATCTGCAATATATAGATTACGGATTTTTTCCCTTAAAACTCGCTTATCTTCTTCACTAAATTCTGCCGTTGAAGATTGGCCTAGTACCCAACTATCAATTAAAGCTAACTTAGAAACAGACTCAGATTGAGGCATAAAGTAATCATCAAAGCCTTCTTTAGTAAGCAATTTAGGAATATAAAGAGACTGATCACTTCTTTTTCCGTTTTTATACACAATATCAAAAACAGGCCCAATTAGATTACGTATATTGACTGCAGGACCCAATAAACTTTGTGCACTTAATTTTAAATTACGGTACACCCTTTCTTCATTCGGCATACGACCTAATTCATTCTGAATTCGACTAACCAACAAATCATAAGGGCGCATCAATTGATCAGCTAATTCATTACCATTGCTTCGATCTGCTGCGAGATCAGTATGCTCCATTGCATAATCAAGATGAGCCAGCAATTGCTTTTGTACTTTTTGTTGACCAAAGAATTGACGCTGCCAATATTTTGAAAAATAATCTAAGACAAATTCTGAGTGTCGGCCACTCGCGTCTACCATCATTCGGTAAACCCTCAATACAGCTAACTTTTGCTCATCAGATTGGGCCTGGTTCAAATCATTAATCATATCAGCCATGAGTAGTGGCAAAAATTTATACTCGAGTAGATTTAAGTAGGTTTCTTCCACCTTAGGGCCAATTGTGTGCCCTTGATAGAGCCCTAAATCCGATACATATTCCAATTTATTACGGAAAAAACCAAACTCTAATGTCGCTTCACGAATCTTATTTAAAGGTTCTAACATATCTTTCTGTGACAACATCCCACTATTACCAGAAATGAGCACCTGATATTCATGAACCTTCTGTAAAACTCTATCTGCTTGAGTAACATTTATTGAATAGTATCTCTGCCAAGCAGTAATCAATAATAGGCTCGCAACACTACAAGCCACCACTGAAGTATATATAATTCTTTTCTTCTTTTTAGCGACTTTAAAATTATCAGAGGCTAGCCCAGCTTCGGGATAAATGATTTTATTAAATAGCTTTTGAGTAAAATATATTGTCGAGTTTTTTGCATGTTGTGCACTATTGATAGCATGTCGCAGTCCATAACGACGAGATGTCGCATTATCAAAAGCATTAATAGCTACACCCTGTTGAAATACCGAATTAAAGTAGACACCACGAACTAAAGCTGATGTTGAAAATTGATCGCTTCCCAGTGTTTCTTCTAATAGTCGGTAAATCGTATCTTGTAAGCCTGCTAATTGACGAGAAAAACTATAAACGGCACTGCGGTCTTCGCTATCAGTCAGGCTCACCATAATATGAGGGATAGCTTCATTAATACGTGTAATAAATTCATTATAACTAACGGTGTACTCGGTTAACCAATGATCTAGGTCATCCACTGAATCTAATGAGAAAGTGAAACCAAGAACTTCTTCACGTTTTTCTTTAGTGTAATTACGAAAGAAAGGTTCAAAACCGTGTAACAAATCAAACTTAGTAAAAGAGACGTACACTGGAAGCCGAGTCGATAATGTTTCCATTAATTCACGTAAACGAGTACGTAGTAAATTAGCGTAAGCTTTACGCTCCGACTCTGTTGATTTGGCTAAATGTGCAATATCAACAGCTAAAACAATGCCATTTAATGGCCTACGATTCCGTGTTTTTTCTAACCAGCGAGTAAAGTGGATCCATAAACGTCGTGATAACTCGGGATCTACATCATTTCCTAGGCCACCCTGAGTTAATAATTCACCATCAGGATCAATTAATACTGATTCATCTCCAATCCACCAATCAAAACTATATGGGTTTTCACTTTTAAGATGAGAAGCTCGCATCACCGACGAAAAAACAAAGTTTTGCCCTGAACGATTAATTAAACTGGTTTTGCCTGCATTCTCTAAACCAAGCACTAAATACCAAGGAAGCGAGTAAAGATAATTACTCTTGCTTAGATTCGTCTTCATCGTCTGCATTACTTGGTTTAATTCTAACTCTTGGCGCTCTTCAAATTGAATCAGAGGATCAGTTTTCAATTCAAGCGCTCGTTTCTCTTCATCTCTTATCCGTACCAATTTTCTCCATTGCCATACTCCCCATAAGGAGCAGCAAATTAATGAAAATAATACACAAGCAACGGTTCGAGCTGTGAGAGAAGATAATGGTTGGCTCTTATCGATCGTTAACCAAGGTCCCATCCACCAGATTGCAATATTAATGAGGACGAAAAGGCTAAATAATAAGATTGGCATTGCTGCTGTTAGTGCTGGCTTAAGCTTTTGACCAATCCCTGTTATCATTTTCCACATATAATCACTACCTTAATTATTTAATATTATTAATACGCTTAAGCTTTTCTACGAGTGATGGTTCCCAATCACTAAGACTCATAGACATAAATTGCTCATATAAACCGCGGTATTGTTCATTTGCCACCGCAGTTAATTTGCTCTCTTCCAACAAATCTGCTAGCAAACATTGCCAATAAAACTTGTCTCTTGGATCTACAGCGTTTTCCAGGCCATCATTAACACTTGATATGGCAACAGTGACACCCGCTTCTTTTGCAATCTGTTTAATTTGCAGATAATTCTCTTGCCAATTACTTACGCTACCTTGAGATTGAGATTTCGCAGAAGATTCAATCCATTGCTGAGTTTCGTCAGAAATAAAAGGGGTTCCATCTTTAAATTTTAGCTTCAGCAGCTTAGGTAATCTCAAAATGAACTGTTTCGTCTCATCTTGTATCGCAGCAGCCCATTCAGGTTTCTCGATAGATTCGGCAATCTTGGCGCTTAAATACTGCCCATCAATCCAGTAAGGTGCCAAAGTTAAGCTATTTTCAACTTTGCGCCATAACGCAAGATCAGGATGAGACATTCCATCGGTGTACTCTTTTAAGCGCTCGCTTTGCATTCCACGCAACTGTGTTTCACCTAAATTGTTATGCTCCGGTGGGGAGTCAATATTTCCCCACACAGCATATCGTCGTGTCCGAATAGAAAGCGAAGTGCCATGCTCTTGTTCAGATAAAAAATCAGATACTTTTAAAAGTGTCTGCTTCACTAACTGACTACTGGAAGAATCAAACGTTAATGGGTTATTTGCTTGAAGGTTCACAACAGTGGAATGATCGACACCAAAAGTTTCAACAGTAGAACTTTTCGGCTGGTCAGAAAGTGAAGAACTTTCAGCTCCCTCTTTGAGCTTAGTTTTAATCCTTTGCACAAAAAACCGTACAGAATCAGAATCTAAGTCATTTTTTATCGCAGCTGTATGCCAATCAGTAAGCGCTTGCAGCAATAAATCTCTCCCTCCCGCATCAAAAAGAGAGAAATCATATTTATCGGCAAGTAAATCAAACCTCTGCAAAAGTAAACTAAAGAATTTACGACGGGGTAATTTCCCTCTTTCTCCTGGAGAGGGGTAACTATCACTCCAGAATTCACGCATGAAATCACCAAAAATGAACAAAGAGAGAGTTAGCCTTTCTGGAGTTGCTTGATGATGTAAACACTGTATAAGGTGAATAAGTAACTTAATATCTTTTGTTTTCTCTTTAAAAATCTGAAGAATACTTTTTTCAACCTTATTCCATTGCACGGAAGCATGTGATAAAGATCCAACCTTCATCATTTGTTCATCGATAAACTCATATAATGGGTCATCGTATAAACGCTCACCTACATGAGATTCTTTAGATATTGGCGTTATAATAGTTTGACGATATTCTGTGATGTTCATATATCCCTTACCAACCACAGCTTTTACGTAATGGAATTAATACTTTTGACAAATTTTCAGTATTAAATTTAAGGCCATTAATTGACTCTATATCTGAGCTTAAATCTAAACTCGAAGATAGCGATATACTCTTCATCATACCAATAGCAAAAACGCCTCTAGAACTACTGATAACAAAACCAGAATCATCAGTTTTCCATAAACTAGATTTAAAGGTATTAGCAGATACATTCACTCTTGCTTGTTCAATATTTTTATGAAGCAATAGATCCAAATGACTAATATTATTAATACAACTCATCATTAGAACTGCATTTTGTCCATCTTCACTATGATTCACAGCGGGTAAAGTCACCCAAATATCAGAGCTCGTTTTTCCATTTCCGTTTGAGATTAAAGGGAACATGTCTCCTTTTATTCTGCTCTGCTCTACTGCCATCCCCCGAGACCAGGCTTCTGGCTTAACTTCTTTTAATGAGGTTATTTCAGGTAAAGATGTATTGAAAATACGATCAAAACAATCTAAACGCTCCAGCCGAGCCGTGATACTAGTACATGCTTTAGCTTCATTTAAAATCAAACGTTGTTCAGCACGAACATCATTAACAAAAAACAACTGAAACAAAATCAAAGTAAAAATAACGGTGTTAAATTGATAATTCATCAAGAAATCTCCAGCTTTTGGCATTTATAAGTCAGAGTTCTAAGAGGGATACCTAAACTTTTTGCTGCTTTCGTTTTATTCCCTGAATGTTTATTTAATCGCTCTTGAATAACTTTAAATTCAAAATCATCAAGGATCTCGGTTAAATTACCAATATGATTAACACTTTCGTTAAAATCGAATAACGACAATGCATTTGAGTTATCTGAAATATAGGATAGAGCAATTGGCTGCCCATCCTCTACTTGAGAGCAAGATAATTCAATCATACTTTTTAGCTCTCTAACATTACCAGAGAAATCCATTTTCTTTAGATATTCCAAAGACTGCTTTGTTAGGAACCCCACATCCCTTTGATAGCTTTCATTATATTGATCAATAAAATATTCACTCAATAACTCAAGATCTTCTTTTCTATCCTTTAATGCTGGAAGTAATATCGGACATTGCATTAATCTATAATATAAATCTGGGCGAAATTCCTTTGACTTCACTTTCTCTTTTAAATTTATATGGGTTGCAGAAATCAGTCTAAAATTTGATGTTAGTTCTTTCTTTCCCCCTAAAGGACGAAAGCTTTTTGTCTCAAGTACACGCAATAACTTAGATTGAAGGTGCGTTGGCATATCTCCAATTTCATCAAGAAATAATGAACCACCATCTGCCTGCTCAATCAAACCTGCATGGTAAGAATTGGCACCAGAAAATGCTCCCTTTTCATAACCGAATAACTCACTTTCCAATAAATTTTCAGGTATTGCGGAACAATTAATCGCGACAAATTGACCTTTGTTATAATCGGATATTTGGTGAATCGCTTTTGCAGCAACTTCCTTTCCTGTCCCCGTTTCACCATGGATCATAACCGACAATGGTGATTCAGCCGCCACTACAATTTTCTTTTTTACATCTAACATTGCCGAAGAATTACCAATCAATGACGTAGACAAGCTTAATAATTTTTTCCCCCGCTGGTTCACCTGCCTTTCTGTCGTCAATGTTTCAGATAAGCTTTCTTTTTCTAAACCTACCTTTTTAAGATCTTTCAATAACTCCCATTGTGTTGCATATGCTTCAATATACAATTTAAATTCAGGCGCTACGGCTACTTGCCCTAACTTAATCGCATCACCAAATATGACTATTAAAGAAGGACTTGATTCTTTAGCGCATGGTAACGGATAAATTAAACATGTCTCTCCATTACCTAATGAAGATATCAATATTTTAAAGTCTTGATTGTTTTGCCAGTAAGCAAGATCAGATTGAGGTATAAGCTTATGCCTACCTTCTTGCAACACATGAGAAAAAGGGACATCAAAATCCAGGACTGACCAGCTAAAAATATCATTATTCTCACTTTGATAAATCAATTCTCTACCACTGTCGCTTAATTCAATCGTTAAACACTTAGTTATATCCAACGTTTTTGTGAATGAATTAATAAAAGTATTTGATAGCGTCTTAGCATCTCTCAACTTCATTAATTCTGTTATAGAGATTAACCATGAGTTCATCTTATTCAACCTCACCAATAAACTCGCCATCTTGTACTGACATCGAAATATGAGAAATCGTTTCTTTGTCGACTAATTTATTTAACAATGCTAATGAGATTGGTGGTAATAATTGACCATCAATGATCGCCTCTAACATACGTGCCCCATTTTCAGAACGGTTAGCACGACTTAATATTTCATCAAACAATTCATCTGCAATAGTGACTCTCGCCCCATAGCGTTGCTTAAATAAATTCTCTAAACGCGATAATTTACCTCTAATAATTTCAGAAAGTACTGTTCGCGATAGAGGAAAATATGGGATTGTTTCCATTCTCGCCAATAATGCTGGTTTGAAGAATGCAGCAAGTTCCGGATATAACTTTTGTTCTAACACTTCAGGTTGATCGGCATAGTCGACAATCGTCTGATAACCTAAGTTTGAAGTGAGAAAAAACACCACATTCTGACAATCAATTAGACGCCCCTCACCATCGGCCAGTTCACCTTTATCAAAAGCTTGATAGAAGATATTTAGAACCTCTGGATGCGCTTTCTCGACTTCATCGAGTAATACAACTGAATATGGCATCTTACGAATTGATTCGGTTAAAATCCCACCTTCACCGTAACCTACATAACCAGGGGGGGAACCAATTAATCGTGATACGGTATGCTTCTCTTGGTATTCAGACATGTTAATTGTGGTTAGAAATTGCTTTCCGCCATAAAGTTGCTTAGCTAACTGGACCACGGTTTCCGTTTTACCAACCCCACTAGGACCAACAAGCAAGAAAGCACCTTTCGGGCGCCCTGCTCGCCTTAAATCTGCTCGAGCGGTGAGTAAATGCTTATGTACCTGCTTAATTGCCGTATCTTGGCCTTTAATGGTTTCCCCCAAAATATCGACAAGGTGAGTAATTTTATACAGCTCGTCTGAATTCATTTGGTTAACAGGAACACCCGTCCAGTCAGCGACCACTTCTGCAATTTGTTGAGACGTGACATGCGGATGAACTAAACGGTCATCATGCTCAATAAGGTCTAACTGCTGGTATTTTTGATTAAGACTTGCTTTTAACTCTATAAGTTCTTCAGCGAGTAACTCTTCCGAAGAAATAAGCTGTGTGCGTATTGATAAAATGTCATTAACTAGTTCTTGCTGAGTCTGCCATTTATTTTCTAATTCGCTTTTCTCAACATTTTCAATTTCTTGTTGCGCTAGGAGCTCATTGAGGCGGTCTTGATCCGGCTTTTGTCCTAAATAAATTGAACGTTCAATCATCTCAATTTCAAGCTTTCTTTGATGAGCAAGTGTGGCAAGAGCAGAAATTCGTTTCGGTGGAACCGCTAAGTTAATTGCAATTCGAGCACATGCAGTATCCAACACATCAATCGCTTTATCTGGCAATTGACGGCCCGAAATATAGCGAGCAGATAGTTCAGCTGCCGCTTTTAATGCATCATCAGTAATTAATACTTGGTGTGACTTTTCATAAACAGAATTTAGTCCACGTAAAATATCAACCGCTTGGTCAATGGTAGGCTCATCCAACTTAACCAATTGAAAGCGTCGAGTTAAGGCTGGATCTTTTTCAAAATACTTTTTATATTCTTTCCATGTCGTAGCAGCAATAGCACTGAGCTCACCACGTGCAAGAGCAGGCTTTAGTAAATTAGCCGCATCACTTCCTCCTTCTTGATTACCCGAACCAATCAAAGTATGTGCTTCATCAATAAAAATGATAATAGGTTTACTCGATTTTTTCACATCTTCAATAACACCTTGAAGACGTTTTTCAAATTCACCTTTAACCGAAGCACCGGCTTGCAATAAGCCTAAATCCAAAGACCATAAATCAACATTTTTTAACTGCTCAGGAACCTGTCCACTAATAATACGTAACGCCATACCTTCAATAATTGCACTTTTACCTACCCCTGCGTCTCCAACAACAATTGGGCTGTTCTTACGACGTCGACATAGAATATCAATCATCAAATTAAGCTCTTCATCCCGGCATAACACCGGATCTAACTCACCATTGCGAGCCGATTCAGAGACATTTTTGCAATATCGAGATAAATAATCCGAAGTGGATGAAGTGGCCGATGATGATGTATTACCTGATTGTGGTGAAACTGTTTCTGTTTCACCCGAGTTAACTAAAAGCACATCGAAATCTTTTTTTAAGGTCTCTCTATTAATCGCTTCAAACACAGGAATAGTATTCAGTGCTAGGTATCGGTCTTTACGTAAAAGCGCGGCTAAAAATATCGCACCAGAGCGCAACTGATGTTGATTTAACTCAGTAGTAGAAAGTAGCCAAGCTTCTTGTAGTAATTCCACTAAAAGAGGAGAAAAGGCTGGATAAGTATCTAGTCCACTTTCTGTGTGGTAGCTTAAACTGAGCTTTTCTTTTAAAGATAAACTATCAATATTGGCTTGCTTTAAAAGCACTCGTAAATCAGAAATAGGGTTATCAAGTAGAACATTAAAAAGATGCTCGACCGTGATTTCAGAGCTCTGCTTTTCAATACATAAAGAAGCCGCCTGTTCTAAAGCGAATTTGGTTTGTTCATTTAACTTAGAAATGAGTGTCGATAATTCAACTCGTAGCATAATGATACCTTTAAAGTAACTGATTCAATTGGGTTAATACATCGGCTGACTTATTATTTAGTACGTATAAATACCCAGAAAAAACAACGCACAAGCCCATAAGAAACATCACAAAAACAGACCAAACTGGAATTTGTCGACCTAATTTATATTTAGAGTGAACAACATGCTCTGTTGCTTTAGAAAGAGAGCTAGGCTCTGAATCGTTAAGCGATTTTAATAACTCATGTAGCTTAATAATCACCCTTTCTCGCTCAGCAAAGCCATTTGAAACGACCTTGTACTTACCTTCAAAACCCAAGTTCAAGCAATGAAAAATAAATTCCAAAAGATCTTTATATCTAACAGGATCATTTTCTAAACGAGTCAAAATAGAAAAAACCTTCTCCCCTCCCCATGTTTCATCATGAAAACGAGAAAGCAGTGAATGTTGCGCCCAAATACTTTTTGTTCCCCATGACGTGCCCATTACCGACTCATCAAGAAAAGTGCACAATACATATCGGTAAGCCATAATGACCGAATGCTCATAGCCATTTTCTGCTAACTCCATTTCAATCGCTGTCACTTCTTTAACCACTTGATGGTAAATATTGGCAATAGACGCGCATTCCGATAACTGCTTAACTCTGAGTGCTAAACCAAATAATGGAGTAGCAACATCAATCAATAAATTTGGATTATCACCACGTAAGGGAAACCAAAAGTCTTGATCTCGGTCTATATTCTCGCTCCCCTCATACAGCAACTCATCCACTGCAACATTGGTATTATTGGTTTTCATCATTAGCTCCTAATTGCCCAAAATTGCAGGTCAAGATCTTCAAATGCTCCTGCTACATGAAATGCAAACCCGGTTGAATGTTTTAAGCTTTCCCATGCAGGGCTGGTTTTATCAAGCTGGTAGTAGGTGTAACCGGCGTGATACGGTAATTGACGCGGAGCAACCGGCAATGCGTTAAGAGGAACGCCAGGTAATTGAAGAGAAATAAGCTCTCGTATTTTTTCAACAGATGACACTTTAGTTTGCTGAATAAATAAACGGCGTAACTCATCAATTGGCATCCTTGCCTTCACCGCAATAATAAATTCGGCTTCTTCAATTAATTGAGGGTCTTGTACTGGCGCGACCATCAAACCGTATTGGCGCTTATGCAATTGTATTGAAACCGCTCTTGGCTCAAGCACAATACTTAAACTCTGGCGCAAATGGTGCACCACAGGCCAAAACGATTCCGCAGGGTTATCATGGTTATAAGCTGAGATTGAAGGTGGTAATCGGCTTTCGTTGGTAAACGTTGCTAATTCCCCTGCAATAGAGCTTAAACATTCAAATAATCGTTCAGGGTGCAAACCTCTTAATTCAGATAAATGCTGTAACTTTGGCTGAATTTTATTTAACGCCTGCAGTAGCATAAAATCAGACACATCTGCCACACCACCTTGTGTAGGCGATGAAATTTGTTGAGCAATATTCTTAGCTCTTTCGCGTATAAGACCTGCGATTTCACCTACAACACGGTGTAAACCGGCGTGACAGAGCACGTTGGTATGGCAAGGAATAAAACTCTCATCAAGCATAATGCTGCCATCTGGTCTTTTTTCTCGAATCCGAGCGATAGCCATTGATGCATAAGAGGTTCTGTCTTCCTTTTCTAGCATCAATTGAATTTTAAGCGGAGCAACACTAACAGGCGTTGAGCTCCCCTGTATTGAGTGAATATCTCGCTGTTCTTGAACTCTCTGCTGATAACGCCCAGTTCCTTTTTCTTCTGGCCAATCAACTTCTAACAAAGAATCACTGCGTAAAGGGATCGCTAAATAAATGATTTGATTCGCTAAGCTGGCGTCTTCTATATCAAGAGGATCAGGTAACAAGTCTTCCTGTGGAATACAAAATATTGAGCCATCGGGCATAATGCCAACCGCTCTCTCGATCGCGATTCGACCAAACGCCAAATACTCAGGATTAAGAGATAGCTCCGTTACCCCGTATAAGTATGGGCTCACAGCCTTTGAGCGTTCATCCGCATAATACTCAAGATAACGTTGCTGTTGCTGAAAGTGTTGAGGCTTCATAAAAAGCCCTTCGCTCCAAATAACACGGTTACGTGTAAACATGAATTACTCTACCTTTTCTAAGATGACTTCGTAGTCACGGAAATAAACTAATAAATGATATAAATGATCTTTATTTATTATTTTTACAGTTTTTTTCCATTCACTATTATCGGGGTCTGAAAAGTGGACAACTACGCCGATATAATTAGTCTCATCACTAATTTCAAAATCACTTATAAATTTAAATTGACCGGGCGTTAAAGCGTAGTCATAGCTTTTTACAAAGTTGCTTTTGAGCGCTTTTTTAAAGTCATCTCGAATTTGATGATAATCGGTCGATAACAACATTGAATCATCAACAAGCTCGAAGACTTGTATCTCAACAGGAGATGCAACCCCTTCTACATTTGGGTTTACGCCATGATCTGCAAACATGCTAATAGTGATTTTTGTCGGTTCTGGCTCTGGTTTTGGATCAGAGCTACATCCCGATAAAAAGACCCACATGGCTAGTGTGGAAAGAATAAACTTCATGCTTATTTCTCCAATTGCATCTCTCGGATCCGGCGGTCATAAGACTGTTCAAATATTTCCCAAAATAATTTATCAAAGCCTCGTTGGCGGTTTGAGGTTAGCTCTGAAAAATAATTCTGATACATATTCCATGCCCAGGACTCGGGAGTATTAACATCCGTATCACCTGTACGTTTATAACTATTAAAACGTTTAAGTAATACTTCTGGAGAAAAAGCCATTAAAATATGCTGCAGTGCTTCTGATGTTGCTTCCTGCATGGCTTGATTGTGATTGCGAATATTGTTAAGGCTTTCCTCAATCGCGGCAGGAGGAGATAAATGCACCATGCTTTTCTTATTATCAAACAAAGTTCTCATCGTCTCGGTATAGTTAAGACCAAGTCTTAATGGGTTATCCTCAATAGGCTGTAAGTTACGATTAATCACACCAAAGCGTCCATTTTCTACCTGGCTATGAATATTCAAGATCCCCTGAATACACGCTTTTAGACTCTCACCAAGCTCTTCTCCCAATTTATGGACATCTTCTATTCCAGAACTATTACCTACTTGAAGTTCTAACCCACTTAGCAATGGTCCCATGACTAAATGACTATTCACCTCAGTGCTTTTATCCTGCATCGAAGTTTGAGCTAATTCTTTCTCTAAAATTTCTAGGTTATTCTCATCCATATTAAAGCTCTCAATATTTTTCGGGTTGTCTAAAATAGAGTCACTACTTCCATCAATATAATTTTCTGAATTCAAGTCCATTTTTTTCTTTCGACCAAAACCCAATATTCTTTTCAATCTCATTGAGGACGTCAGTTCAAACTCACTATCCGCTTGAGGTGTAATGTCGGATTCTTTTTTAGTTTCATTTTTATTAATTAAAAACTCCAAGTCATTGCCAACATTATCATCAGATTCTTTACTGACACGCTTTTCTCTATCTAGCTCTTTAATAGGATCAAGAAATTTCTCATCGTCATGTTTTACTTTTTCTTTATTGGGACCGACACCTATGGACACTTCATCATCTAATAATATATTTCTACTTTTATTAATAAACTCTTCCAATGAATGACTATCTGACAATTCGTCATCTTCGGTTAACTTAACTCGAATATAATAATCTCCAACCCTTAGAACATCTTTATGTTGCAATTTGGCTTCATTATCGGAACCTAATGGCATATCCGAATCATTAATATAGGTATGTCCGCACAAGTCTTTTACACAGTAAACGTTATCGATATAGAAAATTTCAAAATGATTTTCATAAATATTATTTTCATCATCATATAGCGTCCAAACAGAGTTATCATTCGAGCCAACAATGCCACCGTTAATATCAAAGGTATGGCTAGGATTCAAACCTGGCTGTAATATTTTTACATTAGAAACAGTTAAAAATAATTTGTTACTTCCTAGAGTCATTTTATTGTCTTCCTTGAATTAACACGCTGCCATTTCTATTACTTTCACCTAAGAAAGAGGTCCACCCCAAAGACATACCTGATGAGCTATTGATCTTTTTTAATGCCTCGCCATCCATAACCAGTTCGATATCATAAGCAAGCTGATCCCGAACTATGAATTCAATGAGCTTTCTTAATGGTTCAAAATTTTCTCCTGATGGCAAAAACTCAGAAAATTTCTCTTTGGTTAAATGAGAAATACAAATCGTAAATTTCCCACTAGCATCTTCAATAAAGCTACCTAATACGGTATCTACCCCTAAGGTCATATTTTGCTTTCCTAAAAACCCTCTTTGCTCTTGCGAAATTCTGACGTCACGTATATTCCACTCTTTAATCTCAACTTTCGATAAATCAAAGCAATGTGCAATAATTCCTTCAACAACTTGAGGTGACCGGCTTCGGCTTGCTAATAACCCAGAATAAGAAAGCATCTTGCTCCAGTTAATCGGTGTATCTCCTCGCAAAGACACATCAGACAATCCAACTAAAGCAAAAACTTGAGATGAAAAATCATCTTCTGCTCCAGGTCTAAAACGTACGTGATATCGATATTTCCGCCAAAGTCGATAAGATAAATTTACAATTCTATTATTAAAAAAATCAAAAAATGGTCTGCGAAGACCGCCAGGATCCTCATTAACAAGTTGTTCCAATATATAACCGGGAAGTGGTGATGCTCCGCCAGATAAACCAAGAAAGTTAGTCTCTAAACTCAACTTTCCATCGGGAAAATAGGTTAATTTAGTAATATCTGAAGGAGAAAAACCCAAACTAGGATTACCAGAAAAAGAGAGTCGACATTCCCTTTCCCAATCACTTTCTTCAGGTATATTTCCTTCAAATAAATGAAGTAACTCAATTAATTGATAAAAATTAAAGTCATGCACAGATTCTGATAATCGATGCACTTCTAATTTAGCTAAATCAGTGGTTGCATCCCTACCTGTAAATTCCATGTATATTTCTCATTATTGTCCGTATTAATTACTGTTAATTGATGAAAAGAATTAATACTTGCATATAAAGCAAAAAATCGACTGAGTACGGTTCCAAATAAGTAAAGCTCACCTTCAGAAGAAAATGCACTTTGATTAAGATATAGCACTGACTCTAAACCTCGAACTGATCGACCGCGTATAATTTTATCAATAGGATTTGATTCAATTTTTTCAATTCCATCCAAACGCCTTTGACTTATCTTTTCTGCTTGTCTATCGACCAAAGCTTTAAAGTCATAGGCTTGGAAAATACTGCACAGCGCATCTTTAGATAATAGAGATAAATAATTAAGTGATAAATTTGAAATCAATGTCCATAGTAAACTTCCATCAAGTACAGGCCTTAATGTCTGTGTGGGGATTGTGATATTCTCAAAAGATGCAAATATTGGTGATGTATTCGTCGGTTGATCAATATCTCCGATGCTTAACTCAATAGGTAATAATCTATTGGTGCAAGTCAGCTTTATTGATACAGTTTCATTATATTGAATGGCTTGCTGCTCATCGCTACGAACAAAAGACAACCAATTATCAAATCCATCATTGCGAAGACTATCCCTAACTCTTACTCGATAGTAATTTGCAGAACGATGATTCGTTCGCTCAATTTCATGCTGAAAACTTTCAAAAGCTGAATATTTTCTTCGCTGTCCTCTAATTCTTCCTTGCGCTTCTTCTTTCGTTTCCAACCAGCCATAAACTTCATTAACACTAAACACTTCATAATGAGAAGTAAGGCGACTAGATGGTGTGATTTTGTACTCTGTTGATTTGCCGGTTAAATCAATAGGATCTGCATCATGTTCAAAAAGATTAATTACCGGTGAACAATACAATTGAAAATGATCATTCGTTACTCGAACATCAGCAGGTAAGGTTTTTGAAAAAGCGATTTTCAGCTTAAAACCATCTACAATATTTTTAGGTAATGCTTTACCTAAGTCATTTAAATCAAAGAAATAAAACGCATCTTGAAAAGTTAGATATTCTTGTAATATCCGATATCCTGAATAAGCATTCTTTGGATACGGTAGTAACCCATCATCGTCAGAAAAACCCACAGAATTCAACGATTCTAGAGGTATATTAAAATCCACACCTTTCGCTTCAACCGTAATGGAATCAATATAATGGTTGAGCCATAAGTAAATCATTTGCGAACTATATTGATCCGACCCTAGAAAAAACCGGATACTAGATAAGTTAATATCACCTAAACTCATCGTTCCCTGAAGTTGGAAATCAAGTTCAATTGTCGTCGCTTTACGCGTGTGATGAGGAATCACTTTTTCTATCGTCATTGGATAAATAGTGAAATCACGACAAGTCTTAAACTGGCATTGTGTACCATTCACCTCTCGGCTGTTAATACTCGTACCTGAAGAGATAACTTGACCATCAGTTAAGTTTTTTTTAGGGCAGAATTTAACGATAGACATACTAGGGATAGGCCTTAAATAATTAGGCCAAAGCATGTTAATAATAGAATGCGTAAATTCAGGAAAATCATCTTCAACTTTTTCACGTAAACGCGCTGTTAGAAAAGCAAAACCTTCTAATAGTCGTTCAACGTCTGGGTCAGTATTTTGACCATGTAAAAAACGTGATAATTGAGGATATATATCGGTGAAATTTTTTCCTTGCTCTTTTAAAAAAGTAAGCTCTTCCCGAAAATATTTATCATGTGCCATTATTAAAACACTCTATATTTTTTATTCTGATCTAACATTAAATCAAGCTTAACTTTTTTATGTATAGCTTCGTGATCAAGCTCAGCTAAAATATTAAAACGCAAAGAAAATGCATCAAAGTTATCAAGTGATGTATACACTGAAATATTCTTTAATCTTGGTTCATATATATCTAAACACTTTTTTATGGCTAATCTGATTGTCATAGAAAGATCGGTAACTTCTAACGTCGCATCATTAAAATCGATTAACCCTAACTGCGGACTACTTTGAGAATCCCCCATTCTAGTATTTAAAATATTTGAAATATTATTCCTAATAGAGTTAAGTATCTCACTTAAATTTGGCGCCTGAATAATATTTAGAGGCTTAGCATCAGCTTCCAAACGCTCAAGGAAACTGATACCAAACGCACTGTCTTCTGGTGCTATATATGCCATTACTACGCTTGATCCAGACGACCAACGAGAGATAGCTCAAAGCTCGCTCCCATATACTTAAAGTGAGGTCTAACAGACATAGAAACCTGATACCATCCTGGGTTTCCTTCAACATCTGAAACTTCAATTTTTGCTGCTCGTAGTGGGCGACGACTACGTACATCGGCTGGTGGATTTTCTTGGTCTGCTACGTATTGCTTAATCCAACCATTAAGTTCACGTTCTAAATCCTGACGTTCTTTCCAAGAACCAATCTGCTCACGTTGTAATACTTTAATATAGTGAGCTAAACGGTTAATAATCATCATATAAGGTAACTGTGTACCTAGCTTGTAGTTAGTCTCCGCTTCTTTCCCTTCTTTAGTATTTGGGAAAATTTTAGGTTTTTGAATTGAGTTAGCAGAGAAAAATGTCGCATTATCACTACCTTTTCTCATCGTCAGTGATATGAATCCCTCTTCAGCTAGTTCAAACTCTTTGCGATCCGTCACTAGCACTTCTGTTGGGATCTTAGCTTGTAGCGCTCCCATTGATTCAAAGACGTGAACAGGTAAATCTTCAACCGCACCACCACTTTGGGGACCAATAACATTTGGACACCAACGGTATTTAGCAAAACTATCTGTTAAGCGACTAGCAAAAGCAAAAGCAGTATTACCCCATAAATAATGAGTATGAGATGCCGTTACACTTTCTTTATAATTAAATGATTTTATCGGATTCTCTGTTGGGTCATAAGGTACTCGCAACAAAAACCTTGGAGCAGTTAAACCAATATAACGAGAATCTTCTGAATCACGTAATGAACGCCACTTCGTATATTTCGGGCTTTCAAAAATTGATTTTAAGTCTTTTAAATTTGGTAATTCTTCGAAAGAATCGATGCCAAAGAACTCAGGACTGACACTAGAAATAAATGGGGCATGAGACATAGCCCCAATGGATCCCATATATTGTAATAAGCGCATGTCTGGTGTTGATGGTGTAAATGCAAAATTACCAATTATCGCGCCAGTTGGTTCTCCGCCAAACTGACCATAGCCAGAAGAGTAAACATGCTTGTACAATCCAGATTGAGTAGTTTCTGGGGAGAACTCAAAATCTTCTAGTAGTTCTTCTTTAGTCGCATGCAAAAGATCTATTTTATTGTTTTCTCTGAAGTCAGTTCGGTCAACAAGCAGCTTTAAACCTTTCCATGATGATTCCATCTGTTGGAATTTCTCGTTATGAAGAATCTCATCCATTTGAGAACTGATTTTCTTATCCAGTTCGACCAACATCTGATCCACTAATGATTTATTAACTGGCTCTTCTGTACGTTTTGCGCTCACAAGGTTTTCAATAAAAGCTGCAATACCTTTTTTGGCAATATCATAGCCTTCTTCATTTGGAGTAATACGAGTTTTCGCCATTACTTCATCTAATAAACTAGCGCGTTCTAATGTTGTATTATCAAGAACCTGTTCAACTGTAGACATAATCTTTCCCTAATTAATTGCTTTATATAATTGATTAAACGTCTTTATTAGAATTATCAACAAGCTCTAATTCAGAAAGTAATCGATTACGATCTTCTTCAGAACCTAGCAGCTCTTGCATACGCTCACGGAATGCAGGAATATTTCCTAAAGGACCTTTTAATGCAACAAGAGCCTCACGTAATTCAATTAGCTTATTTACTTCTGGAACCTGGGAAGCGATAGCATCAGGAGAAAAATCTTCAAGTGATTTAAACTGTAAAAAAACTGATAAATCATCCCCTTTTTCAGAGGATAATTTATTATCCACCGAAGTATTAATACTGAGATTACTTTCTCGCATTACTGATTGAAAATTATCTTTATTGATAGAAATTGCTTTTCTTTCTTCAATTGAAGTTTCCTCTGAATGCCCTTTAAAATCACCGACAACTAGAGTTTTAAATGGTAATTCAATTTCAGACTGAGCATCGCCAGTAGCTGGAATATATTTGATATTAATTCTTTCTTTAGGAGCAACACTTCCTTCCTTTGACATAATAACCTCTAAAATAATGTTTAAATAAACAACCACAACCGTAGCACAACAGATAATGGCGAATATTATGTATTATTTTAATCAAGATGAAAGTTAAAAAAAATGCTTTGAGATTAATATCAAAAACTAAATGCAAGTGAATGAAAAATTTATATTAATTAATAATTAATAAGAAAATAACGGTAGTAATAAGATCACAAAAACAGATTAATTTAAATAACATTAATGTCATTAAGCGATAATTACAGGTGATATAATTAAATTATTTTTTTAAAACACAAAAACAAATTAAACTATATTAAAATTGAGAATATATGAGTTAGCTTAAAAGTCAGACATAAAAAAAGAGAGCCTAAGCTCTCTTTTTCTTAATCTTAAAGGCTGGTTCTAATTAAAGAGCAGCTTTTGCTTTTTCAACTAGTACTGCGAAAGCAGCTTTGTCGAATACAGCGATATCAGCAAGGATCTTACGATCGATCTCAATAGATGCTTTCTTAAGACCGTTGATGAAACGGCTGTAAGATAGACCATTTTGACGAGCAGCAGCGTTAATACGAGCGATCCATAGTTGACGGAACGTACGCTTTTTATTGCGACGGTCACGGTATGCGTATTGACCAGCTTTTGTAACTGCTTGGAAAGCTACGCGGTAAACACGTGAACGTGCTCCGTAGTAACCTTTAGCTTGCTTTAGAACTTTCTTATGACGTGCACGAGCTTGTACACCACGTTTTACGCGAGGCATTATGCTTCTCCTAAACTATTTGATTAAACTAAAAAATTAAGCGTATGGAAGCATACGAACAACACCAGCGACTTCACATTTTGGAAGGATGGCATTTGGACGAAGCTGACGCTTGTTTTTAGTAGTACGTTTAGTCAGGATGTGACGTTTAGTTGCGTGCTTGAATTTAAAGCCGCCACCAGTTTTTTTGAAACGCTTCGCAGCGCCTCGGTTTGTTTTCATCTTAGGCATGATGAATAACTCCGCATTGTATGTATTAATCGTTCTACGTGCTAAATAAATAGCTTTAAAGACGCAGTGTTAATAAACATATCGGTTAATATTATGTAATTAGGGCGAATAAAACCCCATCATTCACTGGATAACAGCGAACGATGAGGCTGTATTACTTGTAAGGCCGTTAATTACTTCTTTTTAGGGGCTAGCATCATGATCATTTGACGACCTTCTATACGCGTTGGGAAAGATTCAACCACTGCTAACTCTTCAGTGTCGGCTTTCAAACGGTTTAGAACGTCAACGCCAATTTCTTGATGCGCCATTTCACGGCCACGGAAGCGAATAGTTACTTTCACTTTGTTGCCGTCTTCAAGGAAACCAGTCAGGTTGCGTAGTTTTACCTGATAGTCTCCGATATCAGTCCCAGGACGGAATTTAATTTCCTTAATCTGGATCTGTTTTTGCTTCTTCTTCTGCTCTTTAGCAGCTTTGCTCTTCTCAAAGAGGAATTTACCATAATCCATCACACGACAGACAGGTGGTTCAGCGTTTGGACTGATTTCTACCAGATCCATACCAGCTTCAAGAGCCGCTTCCATAGCTTCATTGATTGAAACAACACCTACGGCTTCGCCGTCTGCACCTGTTAAGCGTACTTCTTTAACGCCACGAATTTCATCGTTTAAACGATGCTGGTTTTGCTTGGCCGGTTGTTGGCCTTTTCTTCCGCCTTTAATAGGTTATTCCTCCAGATTGAGCTTACGGCTTGAAACATCGGCTTGAAGATAAGAAATGAAATCTTCAACTTTGAATTTACCGAGGTCCTTACCTTTACGTGTACGTACCGCAATTTCGCCAGCTTCCATTTCTTGGTCGCCACAAACGATCATGTAAGGTACACGCTTTAAAGTATGTTCGCGGATTTTAAAGCCAATCTTCTCATTTCTCAAGTCCGCTTTTACTTTAAAGCCAGATTTTTGCAGTTTTTGTGCAACTTGTTGCACATAATCCGCTTGTTTATCTGTGATTCCGGTAATAACTGCTTGTTCAGGCGCTAACCAAGTTGGGAAGAAACCGGCATATTCTTCGATTAAAATACCGATGAAACGTTCTAGTGAACCTAAAATTGCACGGTGAATCATAACTGGAACTAAACGTTCGTTGTTTTCACCAACATAAGTTGCACCTAAACGGCCTGGTAAATTGAAATCAAGCTGAACCGTACCACATTGCCATGCACGATCTAAGCAATCGTATAAAGTGAATTCAATCTTAGGTCCATAGAACGCACCCTCACCTTCTTGGATTTCGTATGGAATGTCCATTGACTCCAATGCCAGTTTTAGATCGCTTTCTGACTTATCCCAAATTTCATCACTACCAACACGCTGTTCAGGGCGAGTTGATAGCTTCACAACAATATTTTCAAAACCGAATGTGTTGTATACATCGTAAACCATCTTAATGCACTGCTTCACTTCATCTTGAATTTGATCTTCTGTACAGAAAATATGTGCATCATCTTGAGTAAAACCACGAACACGCATAATGCCGTGTAAAGCACCTGATGGCTCGTTACGGTGACATGAACCAAACTCAGCCATACGTAATGGTAAATCACGGTAAGACTTCAAACCTTGGTTAAAAATTTGCACGTGACCTGGACAGTTCATAGGTTTAATCGCGTATTCACGATTTTCAGAAGAAGTGGTAAACATCGCATCTGCGTATTTATCCCAGTGACCAGAACGTTCCCAAAGTACACGGTCCATCATTAGTGGGCCTTTTACTTCTTGGTAGTCGTATTCTGTTAACTTCTCACGTACGAACACTTCCAATTCACGGAAAATAGACCAACCATTGTGATGCCAGAATACCATACCGGGTGCTTCTTGCTGCATATGGAATAAATCTAAGTGTTTACCAATTTTACGGTGGTCACGTTTCGCGGCTTCTTCTAAACGAACAAGGTGCTCTTTTAATTGTTTTTTATCTGCAAATGCTGTGCCGTAGATACGTTGCAACATTTTATTGTCGCTGTTACCACGCCAGTATGCACCAGCCACATTTAATAAAGTAAAATGTTGGCAGAAGCTCATATTTGGTACGTGTGGCCCACGACACATATCAATGTATTCTTCATGATGATATAGACCCGGGCGATCGTCACGTGCCACATTCTCATCTAAAATTTCGATTTTGTAACTTTCACCACGTGATTCAAAGGTATCACGCGCTTCTTGCCAACTAACGTTCTTCTTGATGACTTGATATTTGGTTTTCGCAAGTTCTTTCATGCGCTTTTCAATCGCATCTAAATCTTCTTGCGTTAAAGAGTGCTCAAGATCGATGTCGTAATAGAAACCTTTATCGATCGTTGGACCAATCGCCATTTTCGCTTCAGGGAAAAGTTGCTTAATTGCATGGCCAAGCAAGTGAGCACATGAGTGGCGAATGATTTCTAAACCATCTTCATCTTTAGCAGTGATGATTTCTAAGCTCGCATCATTTTCAATAAGGTCACACGCGTCAACACGGTTACCATCAACACGGCCAGCGATGGTTGCTTTCGCAAGACCAGGACCGATTGATAAAGCCACATCCATCGTTGAGACAGCGTTGTCGAATTGGCGAGTACTGCCATCAGGAAGAGTAATTACAGGCATGATATATCCTATTTTCAGTGGTGCCACATACCAAGTAGCACATGATAAATTTAAACCCATTTATTAAACAATAGGTTACGTTGTATTTATTACTCACACTTTAAAAATTGGTACTCATTTGGGTACTCATTAATTTTGTGCAAATAAGCAAGGTTGGACATTTTAAAGAAATTCACTGGAATTGAAAGATTTCAACGCAAAATAATATCCATTGGCTAAAGTTAAGAAGTAGGTCTGTTACTTGACACACCTTTCAATGTTGCGATCTATCCGCAACGATGCCATTTGCCGTGGAATTTATAGTCAAGGAAAGCGGTGAGGAATTACATTATGGTCAGCGCTAAAGATTTTGCCTCGTGGTTAAAGGATAAATTTATAAATGAGGTACATGGAGTCACGCTAACTCGGCGTGATATAAACCAACTGACCGGACGTCAGGGCTTTAGCCTTGGGTTTGTACATGATACTCATTATGAGTTGATGCAATATGGTATTGCTTTTGTCACCGATACGGCTCGTGAAAACTTTTATCTCATCCCAGTCAATGATTGCAAACACTGGCGCTCCGCACTTGAAAGCCAATTTGAAAAAGAGCTTTATTGCAATATTTACCCTATTGAACGATCTTCTGGTTAAGTTTTAATCTGCTAACCTCATAACATATAAAAGAAAATTAATTTATTTTCACTGGACTGACCAATTATGTCCGTTTGTCATATATAATCTCGGCTGTTTTTTCTATTAGTAGTGAATTATGTTTCTAACACCTTATTTCTCAACTCAAGATAGTGCTTTCCAATTTACCCGTCAGCAAGCAAGTCATTTTGCTAAAAAAGTAGCGGGTGACTTTAACCCTATTCATGATGAAGACAGCAAACGTTTTTGTGTCCCTGGCGACCTTTTATTTGCTGTTTTATTACAGCAAGAAGGCATTAGCCAAAAAATGAGCTTCCGCTTTTCTGGCATGGTCTCTGATGGTGTTGCTTTACATATAGAAGAGAAAGGGCCTCAAGACAGCGCTTTAGTTGATGAAAATGGTAAAGAATACCTACTCATGCATCACGAAGGTCAAAAAAGCCAAGACCAAAACTTTATTGAACATGTCGTCACAAACTACGTTCAGTTTTCTGGTATGAATTTTCCACACATCATGGTTCCCCTAATGGAAGAAGAGCAGATGATGATTAATACTCAACGCCCTCTCGTGATCTACGAAAGTATGGATGTTGAGTTCTGCCGATTAGACCTATCTCATCCAGAAGTTGAATTTACTGGTGCGACGTTTGATGTAACCGGGAAACGCGGTGTAGTGACCTTAAACTTCGCTTTTAAAGAAGATGGTGAAGTGGTTGGCAAAGGCGTAAAAAAAATGATTGCAAGCGGATTGAAGCCTTACCAGCAAGAAGATATTGATGAATTTGTAAATCGCTTTAATGCATGTAAAGCTGCTTTTACTGCCGAATATAATTCATAATTTTTTCAGCTCAGCAGCTACCTCTTGCTACTGCCTATACCCAAAGTAATTGGAGTTGCAGTGAGACGACAAGTGAATTAAGCCCCATGAGCATAGCTCGCCTATGTGAGTGGGGTTAATGAACGCCGTCAACAAAGCTGCAGCTTCAAGTACGAAGGGTATATATCAACGTTTTAATGGTTTCACTAGGCTATCTAACCCTTCCACTTTTAATGCTAAGCATAATTTTAATAAATCCCCTAGCTCCCCTTTAGGAAATTCTGCTTTATTTTGAAACCACAACAGATATTCTTCAGGCAAATCAATCAACATGCGCCCTGCATATTTACCAAATGGCATTGGCATACGAGCCAACTTTATCAAGTTTTCTTTTTCTAACACTGTGTATTCCATCTATGGTTATGTATACCCAAGTGACTTCAAGATGCTTAAAAAACAAACGCCTGCGACTAAAGGCAGGCGTTTATTCTGTCGAGCAACTCAAAACAGATTAATGCACAGGACGTGCTTCATCATCATTAAACTTGCCAAAGTGCTCTTCAAGAACTTCAGGCGTTAGCTTACCTTCTGCTTCTAGTTGCTTAAGTTTTGCAACAACTGCTTTTTGCTCTTCAATACTTGGTAATGGCGTTTCTAGAGCTTCCGTCATCTCTGCCGACATTTGCTCTAGCTCTTTTTCAATATCATTACTCATGATCTAATTCCCAAAGTTACAATTTATAAAATCAATTGTATTAATTCTAACGGCTTTGCCTTACAACTGCCAGAAAACCAGCTTGAAATGACAGTAACAAACCTTATATATACCTTACTTCTAACTTAAGCTCTGATATTATGACGAAAAATCAAACATCTAAATTAAATCTCTTATTTTTAGTTTTTAACTAGGGAGAACTTTTTCATTCTCTAGCGGTCATAAAGCTTCAAGTTACAAATTGTCACACTCGTCATTCAACGACTTTTCATAAACATATCAGGAGATATTTTGACCATGCATTCGGACACTTTTGCCCAGCTCCAGCAATATTTGAACTCTCAAGTGATTGGCCAAAATGAACTAGTTAAACAATTATTAGTAGCACTACTTGCTGACGGACACATTCTAGTTGAAGGTCCCCCAGGGCTTGCTAAAACCCGTGCAGTTAAAGTATTAGCCGATTGTATTGAAGGCGATTTTCACCGAGTACAATTTACTCCCGATCTTTTACCAGCCGACTTAACCGGTACGGATATCTTCCGCCCTGAAACAGGAGAATTTACCTTCCAAGCTGGGCCGATATTTAACTCATTAATATTGGCCGATGAAATTAACCGCGCACCAGCCAAAGTACAAGCTGCAATGTTAGAAGCAATGGCGGAAAAGCAAATTACGGTTGGACGTGAATCTTATAAATTACCTGACTTGTTCTTAGTAATGGCGACCCAAAACCCGATTGAACAAGAAGGAACTTACCCTCTTCCTGAAGCACAGCTAGACCGTTTCTTGCTTCACCTTGAAGTAGACTACCCAAATGCTGAAAGTGAATTGGATATCTTGCGCCTTAACCGCGGCGAAGCTCAAGGCCAACTTGCAAATCAACCGGTCAAATTATCTCAGCAAACCATTTTTGATGCTCGACAAGCCGCACTTTCGATCCACATGGCAGAAAATGTTGAGCAATACATTATTCGTTTGATCATGGCTACGCGTCAGCCATCACAATACAATCCATTGTTAGCAGAATGGTTACAAATGGGAGTCAGCCCACGAGCCACCATTGCTCTTGATCGTTGTTCTCGTGCGCATGCTTGGCTTGCAGGTCGTGATTTTGTTAGCC
The DNA here is from genome assembly GCF_002218005.2 of Vibrio algivorus. Classification (GTDB taxonomy): domain Bacteria; phylum Pseudomonadota; class Gammaproteobacteria; order Enterobacterales; family Vibrionaceae; genus Vibrio; species Vibrio algivorus. Next base: position 192,663 of record NZ_AP018679.1, on the reverse strand, counting down.
CTGAAGATGTTCAAGCAATGGCCTTCCCTGTTCTACGTCATCGTCTATTACTCAGTTATCAGGCACAAGCTGAAGGCATAACCTCTAATCGTGTGATCGCAGAATTACTCGCACAGGTTGGCAGTGCATGATGGAGCAAAAGTTACCCCCTTTTGCCACGGGCGTAGAATTAAGCTTAAAAGAATTGCTGTACTACAAAAGCCATACGGTACATTGGCAACCGCCAAGTAAAAGCCTGTGGTCACAACTGAACGGCAGTCATACTAGTCGCCAAAAAGGTCGTGGTATGAATTTCTCAGAAGTTCGCCAATATCAAGCGGGTGATGATATTCGCTCAATAGATTGGCGAGTCACGGCTCGTACTGGAAAAGCGCATACTAAGCTGTTTACCGAAGAACGCGAACAGCCCGTGATCTTATATTTAGACCTTAGTCCTAGCATGCGTTTTGGCTCTCAACTGTTATTTAAAACCGTTCAATGTGCGCACCTCGCGAGTTTATTAAGCTGGCTTGCGGTAAAGCAAAAAGATCGTATTGGCGCGCTAATTGATATGGGAGACCGGCTGATTGAGTTAAAACCGACCGCTCGTCAACAAGGTGCGTTGCATATAAGTCATCAATTGGTTCAGCTAAATAATGAGGCAATTAAACAACTTCAAGCCCAGCAACAAACCAATACAAAACCGGCTGAAGAATTACCATTCCAGCAAGTACTTCAAACTCTGCATCGCATGTGTCCCAAAGGCAGTGATATTGTTTTTATCAGTGATTTTAAACGGTTAAATCTAGACGGAAAACCACTGTTGAACCAACTAAGACAACATAACCGATTGCAATTTATTCATATATTTGATCCTCTTGAGATGGGCAGCACCGATTTTCGTGGCAGTGAATATGTTAGCAACGGCGAACAAACTCGTTGGTTGAATTTCGGGCAAAAAAATACCCGAACACAACTAAAAAACCGCTATATTGAACACCTCAATCAAATAGAGAAGATCGGTAAAAGCCTCGCGATTCCAATGCGTTCTTTATCATGCTCAGAACCTTTATTATCTCAACTAGGTGCGTCTTCATCATCAGCACCAATTTCAGGAAATATCAATGAATAACGCTCCTTTATCTGCGATATCACAAGCTCAACCGACTTTATCTGAGTCGGGATCTCAAACGCTTCCTTTAGCACCATTACATCTACCGGCAGAGCCTGGTTTATGGCCTATTGCTTGGGGATGGTGGGCTTGCGCGGCTATCCTCATCTTGGCGATCATCATTGCATTAACTATCGCCTCTCGTTATAAAAAGCGACGTTTAGCAAAAAAGGCCGCACTACGGCTGTTGGCGCAAAATAGCAATAAACAACAAGGCCAGAAAAAAGTCGCTACCGCCAATGACCTACTTCGCCAAGTCTGTTTGTCTTACTATCCAAGACCGATGCTTGCCAGTTTACACGGTGAACGCTGGTACACTTTTTTAGATGAGCAACATCCATCAAATAAAAACAATTTCCAGGCTAACCAACAAGATTGGCAAACGGCTTTATATAAAAAACAAGAAGTTTCTCAAGAGCTTGCAGACCAATTGTATAAACAAGTAGAAGAGTGGATCACTCAATCGCTTCCGCCAAGCAAAAAGAAAATCAAAGCCGCTCAACAAGCATTTAAGCAATCGGCGACTGATCTTAATGACGGTGTAGTTTCAGCCGTTCGTCCTGCTAACCAATCACCAAAAGCACGACAAGCACCAAAGTCATTAATTGAAAAAGAGCGAATTCTCAACAAACTTGAATCAAAAATTCAAAACCCAACAGATAAAGGTTCCAAAGACGATGTTTGAATTTCATTGGGTGTGGGTGTTTCTCGCCTTACCACTGCCTTTGATTGTGTACTTCTTTGCCCCTGCTCACCAACCTAGAGCGGCCATTGTTTTACCTACCCTGCCAACAGAAGGCATTGTTCAACAAAAACAACATATTGCCCTTAAAGCTCTCGCTATCATTATCTGGCTATTATTAGTCACAGCGGCAGCAAGGCCAGTATGGTATGGCAAGCCTGTCGAATTTCAGCCGAAACATCGCGATATGATGCTAGTTGTCGACTTATCCGGTTCGATGGCACAAGAAGATATGAATTCGCCTTCAGGCTATATCGACCGCTTAACGGCTGTAAAACAAGTATTAACTGATTTCATTACCAAGCGAAAAGGGGATCGCTTGGGGTTGGTTCTATTTGCCGATCATGCCTATTTGCAAACACCACTGACGCTAGATCGCACCACCGTATTACAACAATTAAATCGTGCTCAGTTAAATATGATAGGTACTCAGACCGCAATTGGTGAAGGCTTAGGCATTGCGACTAAAACTTTTATCAAAAGTGAAGCTGAGCAACGTGTAATCGTACTACTCAGTGATGGCAGTAACACCGCAGGTGTAATTGATCCAATTGAAGCGGCTAATATCGCCAAAGAAAATCACGCCATCATTTATACCGTTGGCGTCGGTGCTGGTGAGTTACAAGTCGATAGCTTCTTTGGTAGCCGTACGGTGAATACTGCTCAAGACTTAGATGAAAAAACGCTTACTCAAATTGCACAAATGACTGGCGGTCAATATTTCCGCGCTCGCGATCAAAAAGAGTTGAACGAAATTTACAACACCATCAACCAATTACAACCCGTCAGTAATGCAACTCAATCCTGGCGGCCGCAAACTGAGTGGTTCACTTACCCGCTTGCTTTAGCGTTGATTCTGTCATTTATCCTTGCCGTATTAAGGAGACGACATGTCTGATTTCCAATTCCTTAACCCTATTTGGTTATACACTATCATTCCGGCCATATTACTTAGCGTATGGTTGTATCGAAAACCGAAAACCACGAGCTTAATAGCCAACCATTTAAGTCAACAATTGGGGCTAAACCAAGCCAAAACACACAGCTCAGTAGTAGGTGTATTACTATCTGCTTGGTTGATTACCATCATCGCTCTAGCAGGCCCAAGCTTTCAGAAACAGCAGGTTCCGAGCTTTGCCGTGAACAATGCGCGAGTGATTGTAATGGACATGACTTTATCTATGTATGCCACCGATCTTGCCCCCAACCGCTTAACTCAAGCTCGCTACAAGGTCATGGATTTACTGCCAGCATTAAAAGAAGGCACCACAGGGCTAGTCGCCTACTCGGCCGATGGTTATATGATCAGCCCATTAACTCATGATGCCAACACACTGAAGAATTTAATTCTAAACTTATCTCCCGATATCATGCCAAACCATGGTAGTAACGCCGGTGCTGGAGTGAAAAAAGCCATTGATATGTTAACTCAAGCTGGCCACCAACAAGGTGACATTATTTTAGTTGCTGATGGATTAAGCTCTGCTGAATCAGAAAACATCGCAACCCAACTCAAAGGCACCAATTGGAACTTATCGGTGATGTCGGTTGGCACTGCACAAGGCGCACCTATTCGTCTGCCAAATGGTGATATGTTTACCCATGATGGTGTCACCGTTGTTGCGAAAGCTGATATCAATGCGCTGCAATCATTAGCTCAAGCAAATCACGGTGTTTATACTGCACTTCGTAGCGATGATGCCGATATTCAAATACTTACCCAAGCCCTCAATCATGTGGAATTAAAAACCAGCAAACAAAACAAAGAATCGCCAGAGTTGGAAGTACATATTAATAATGGTTTTTGGCTATTACCCATCTTGCTTATTTTTGCTCTTGGCGCATTTCGCCGTGGTGGAATTTTCAGCCTAGCGCTATTAATCAGCCTACCTTTGTTGCAACCTCAACATGCTTTCGCGGCACAAGAAGCCCAGCCAAAGGCGATGCCTGAATCTGATGTTGAACTGTCATCGGTATTTAAAACCCCAGACCAGCAAGGCTACCAATCTTATCAAACCAAAGATTATGCCAAAGCAGCGGCTCAATTTAAAAATCGAGCATGGCAAGGTGCCGCACAATATCAGGCTGGTAATTACCAAGCGGCAATTCAATCTCTGCAAGGTTTACAAGATGAAGACTCTCGCTACAACTTAGCCAACGCACAAGCCCAAGCCGGCCAGCTAGAGCAAGCTAAACAAGGTTATGAAAATATTTTAAAAACCAATCCAAATCATGTTGATGCGAAAAAAAACCTAGAGATTGTTAACAAAGCTCTACAGCAACAGCAGGAAAATCAACACCAGGAAAATCAACAACAAAACCAAGACGATAAAAATAGCAAACCAGACAATAAGCAAAACAACGACCAAAGCTCTCAAGATCAGCCGTCTAAAGATCAAAAGTCACAAGATAAACAAAATCAACAATCGAAAGGAAACAACGCTCAAGATAATTCGTCACAAAGCGATCAATCACAAAACAAATCAACTCAAAGCCAGAATAAAGATTCTCAACAAAATCAGAATCAATCTGAGCAAAGCAAACAAGACCATAAGAATAAAGAGCAGAAAAGTAACTCTCAGCAAAGCAGTGAAGAAAACTCTAAACAACAAGAGCAAGCCCAACAGCAATCAAAACAAAAAGATGAGCAGCAAAAACAGCAAGCGATGGCAGCAAGTCAGCAAGATAAAAACAACCCAACGAGTAATACGATCGACGTTGACCCAAAACTCAATAAGCTAGAACAGATTCCAGATGATGCAAGGCGTTTATTACAGGCTCAAATGGCACTTGAAGCCCAGCAAAATCCGCAACCAAAATCTAACGGTCAGCAATGGTAATTCGACTAATGGAAAACACAATGTATTCAATTTTTTCTCAACTATTGTCTCAACTAAGCGCCTCAAAACTAAAGTGTGCTTACCATAAACAATTCGCCCTATTTAGCATTGTTTTAATGTCACTTGCGATAAGCCAAAGTGTATTTGCCAATGATATACAGGCGACCGCTTCCGTCTCACAAACCCGTTTAAGTACCAATGAAGTATTTAACTTGCAAGTCGCGTATATGGGTGCGGCTCACCGAGAAGATTTCGACCCAAGCGCACTAGATAAAGACTTCACTCAAGGCACTGTACAATTTGGTTCATCACGTTACAGCATCAATGGCAAAGTCACATTAAGAAGCGAATGGAACATCAGCCTTGCGACTAATAAATCCGGTAACGTGATCATTCCAAGCTTTGAAATTAATGGCGTTAAAACCGATCCTATTACCTTACATGTAAGCAAAGATCCAAGCACACCAAAACAAAGCGACCTAATTAGCTTTGATGACAGCATTTCCAAAACCACTTTATACCCAAAAGAGATGGCAACTTTCACTTCTCGCTTATTAGTGAAAACCGACCCACGTGGTTTGCAAAACACCAAACTCACACCACCTTCAGGTGATGGCTTAAACATCGAGCCTGTCGGCCAACCTAACCAATATCAAAAGATCATTAATGGCATCGAAACTACCGTAGTAGAACAAGACTATCGAGTGACTGCCGAACAATCTGGAACACATAAGCTTATTCCCACTCGCCTACAAGCTTCTGTGATTAGTGTCAGTCGCACAACCGGGGCCCGTCGTATTGTACCGGTCGATGTGCAATCAGACCCGATCACCTTAACAGTGAAAGAAAAGCCAACTTCGTATCAAGGCGCATGGTTACCTACCCAATCACTAACATTGCAACAAGGCTGGCAAGACAGTGAAGGTAACATGCTAGATTCATCTAACGAGATAGAAGCAAAAGTTGGTCAACCTATTACCCGAATTATCACCTTAGTCGTACAAGATGTTAGCGCAGAAAGTTTGCCTGACATTAAAATTGACTATCCAAATTCGGTGCGTGTATACAGCGAAAAACCAAAGTTTGGCCAAGATAAATCTGGTAATACTGTCATGACATTAAAGCAAGTTATCATGCCGAAAAAATCTGGTGAGATTACATTACCATCGGTTAGTGTACCTTGGTGGAACTCAAAAGCTAACCAAGCAGAAACCGCCAAAGTAAATGGTATAACTCTAAAAGCTAAAGTTGATGAAAATGCTCCACCAACATCACAAACGATAAACGTACAGCCAGAAAGTACTGCGAACGCAATCGAAAGTGATAAATCGACTGAACCTCAAACCACATCGACTGCCAATATAACTAACGCGAGTTTTTGGCCATATACTACAGCCCTATTTGCCATTTTATGGCTTATAACACTGGCATTATTAGTACAGCAAAAGCGTAAACAACCTCAAGCAACAGCTGAGGAAATAACGCCAAGCAAAGTACAACCAAATAGCTTCGTTGATTCAATTAAGTCCAAAGATGGTGCAAAAATTCAAAGTACTTTTACTCAGTGGCAAGCTCAAAATCCAGATATAGCAGCTGATATCAAACACAGTATTCAGTTAGAGATCAACGCATTGATGGCAAGCTTATATAGCGCTCAACAGCAAGATTATGACACTCAAACCTTGCTGAAATTAATCAAGCAAGCAGAAAAGCAAAGCAAGAAAAAACCAAATAACAAACAAGATGAGATCGCTAAGCTGTAGATAAAACTAAGCAAAGCCAGAAATCAAACACCCCATTGATATTTGAACAATGGGGTGTTTTTTATTGTGAAGCTATAGGTTGGGGTTGTGCTGTAATATAAGCTTTATAATCATACTTCAAAGATTGAAACCAACTTGAAACATAAATGAATCGATCCGGCCCTGTCATCTCGCACATGAGCCTAAGCAAGAAGATGCGGGATCTCGCTTTCATGTATGTTTCATTAGTGTAAGAGATTCCGGATAATTCGTTCCTCATTTCCAGAATGACAGGTTTTAGAATAGTCAAAACCTAGAGTATGACTTAGATAAAGAAACAAACTCGTTTTGGACATTTTTGAGTTATCGATTAGATCTTACTAATTTAGTAAATTACGGATTAGTTGATGTATGGGAAAGTAACGCCAGGCTCACAGGAGACAAAAGCGAAGCTTTTGGCTTCCTGTGCAGCTTTTTGTTAGGCTTTTAGTTAATTCTCGTCCAGAACGTCATGTTTACAGATTCTTTTTCAAGAAGATCTAAGTATTTTAGTGCCACTGCGTTACCTAGCCATTGCTGACAATACTCCTCAGCTTTTTCCTGCGAACAGGCAATGGCCACATCTGCATAGATACCATCAGTTCCACGAACCAGAAAGTGGAGGATGAGCTCCTCTTGCCGGCTAAGAAACTCGGATTCTACTTGATTCGACAGCTCTACTAATTTTGCTTCTGTCACGCCTTCTTTAAGTCTGAACGTCGCAAACTCCATGCCGCCAATGCTATCCATATTGCCATTCTTTATCATGTCAGTGCCTCTTTTATTGGATTGAATACCAACTGTAAGGCATTACTACTGACACCACCGTGTCAGTCAATAGACGAACTTCTGCATGCAATGTATGCTGACAAAGAAACATCTTCAGGCAAAATACCAGCCTGTTTACCGAGCTCTATTTTGGTTATGCGGTCAACTCTGAGGTCTCTATAATCGCCACGTAGTTCACACCAGCAGCCTAGTGTCCATTTACCGCCCCAATAAAACAGCCCCAGAGGAAATACTGTTCTTTCCGTCACAGCCTCCGAGAGCGATTTATAAGTGATCCTCAGCCAACATCCTGATGCTATAGCTGCATGGACTTTTCCCCACACCAGATATACCTCGGATTGACGGTGGTTTGCTAACACTCTAATCACTCTGTCTTCATGAGCAATCATCTGTGATTCATTCGGCAATGCAGCTTCAATTTTGGACAAGAGAGAATGCGCTGACGCAGCAAATTTCTCTCCAGTCAAAGATGCAGTGAGGCTCACTCCCACAATCAGAGCTTCCAGCTCACCCGACGACAATTGTAAAGGAGGCAATTCAAACCCCTCTGACAAGCGGTATCCAACACCAGGCTCACCATAAATGGGTATTCCAGCTAGAGATAAATCGTCAACATAGCGATAAATAGTTCTCTCAGATACCGTCAAACGCTCAGCCAATTGTTTTGCAGTAATTGGTTGGTTCCTACGCAGAATATTGGTTAGCTGAAAAAGTCTATCAGATTTTCGCACAATCTATCCTTGCCAACTTTGGCAGCCTAACAGTGTATTAGCAATAAACTAGGGTAAACCCCAATAGTTTTTATACACGATCGCTGCTAATCAACTCATTTATTGCCATAAGATACTCTAATAATGTTTTTTTAAAAGTATTTAGCCTATTTTAGGCGATGGAGAAAGCGATAACTGGGTTTAGCAAGCCAGTTGTGACAGGGGTGAACCGTCAATATTTATACATTATCTTTAATTAACAATACGTTATAGTGAAGTCTATCAAATCACATCTAAGCATAAGTTCTCGCTTTCACACAAAATCGCTTATTACTCAAAAAATTGAATTATAACTGTATAAACACACAGAACGAGACAGAAGGGCGATTTACCTCAGGGAAGGATACGTTAATATATTGAGAAAGATTCCAATCCTAACTAAGAATGGGGCAAAGGTGAGCCAGCACTGATCTGGCTGACTCGAAGAGGGACAAAACTGTTAAATCATGCGGCATCACTAAGACGGAGGCTTTCGTAATAGTCTTCCGCCAGAGCGGTCATTTTGAACTCAGCATCTACTCCAGCGATCTTTTCAACGGCATCTTTAATTTCCTCTAGATCGACACTGAAAAACTCCTTGCGAAGGTTAACTGCATTAACACGTTGAGAATGAAATTCACGATGCAAAGCTGTTTCGAGTGCAGGTGCATCATCAGTATAAATCATGGCATGTACGTCAAATGGGAATGGTACACTGGCATCACCAAGCTCTTTAACTCTGTCCATAGGCTCTAGCCTGCGCGTTAAACCTATCTTGTAAACATCTTCGCCAAAGGAACCAATGTTACTTATCACATACACATGGCCCTTACGAGTTTGTTCCGCCATACTCTTAGCACGCTCTTCTTTGGCTTCCGCTTCGGCCAATTGCTGCTCTAGAATGGCTATTCTTTGTTCCATTTCACTACGTTCTTGTTCATTAGCTTGAGCAAGCTCTTGCTGAGCTTTTTCAAGAAGATTTCGATACATTTTTTCTTCTTTCTCAGCTTCAGCAATAGCTTTTTCAAACTCCTTTATTGCTCTCTGCTCTTCACGAATTTGCTCTTTGATGAGCTTCTGCTCGGCAATTTCTTCCTGTTTCTTCAGGGTATATTGATACTGGAGCTTACATTCTTCGAATTTTAGTTCGATGTAGTCAATATCAAAGCCACACTCCAGTGTCGCAGCCAACTTTTCTAGATTGTTTGCTAGTTTCTCGATTCGTTCCAGCGTACGACCAAATGAACTTGGAGAAACCTTGCCAATAAGCATGTCACATTCAATATTGAACGCAGTTAACATTAGCTTAACTTGACCATTGAGGATTTTTTTATTCAAAGACTTATCATTAGAAATAACGGTCGTTTCTGGGAAAGTGACTGCGGTCTTCGTTTTAATCATGTCTTTTTGTTGCTGCCGTATGTCTTTGATCTCTTCAGAATAGCGAGTTGATGTTTCGTAGAGGTATTGTGGCATTTCAAAATGACCATGAGCAGTATATTCATCGAGTCGTGAATACAAGTCTATCCCACCCATTATCTCGTTCAGATTTAGCTCGCCTTTTTCAATATTGGCATTAAGTTCATTTAGAGAGTTTTGGGCCGTATCAAGAAACTGTTGCTGTTCTAAAATACTAACTTTAAGAGAGTCATCTTGTCCTTTCAAAGCTTGTAGGTCGGCAGTTTCAGAGTTAATTTTGGAAAGTGTCTGCTTTGCTATCTCAGTAGTTTGCTGTAGTGATTCATTTGCTTTCTTTAATGTCTCGTGCTCTTCTTTGGATTTCGTTAACGCTTCATCAATTGAATTGTACTGTCCAAGTTTTTTATCCGCAGAGCGTTTCGTCACTATATAGGTCAGCAAAACTGCTAACAAAGATATGACTGCTAATATCAATAAATTATTATCCATTGTTTACCTTAAAACCTCTTGTATGAATTGCTTTCTAAGGGCGGCTCGTTCTTCACAGCGATCTTGGTATTCTTCATTTGCATTTGATAGCGCAATTTTAAATGCTTGCTTTGCTGCGGATTGTTGCTGTCTTACTTGCCGCTTTAATTCTCGCTGAGCTTCACGCACACCTCTTTCATGCTCTCTAAGTGCTTGAGCTTCAGCTCGTTGCCGAGCTTTCTCTCTACGCTGAGCTTCGCGGGCGGCTTGTTTGTTGACCCTATCTATAGCTTTAACAACCTTTATAGCCGTCCTTAAACCACTTCCTTGTCTGGCCAATGCATTTCTCCTCTGAGCAAATTAAAATTATGCTTCCGATGCTAGCACAACAAAATTGGAAAGGTTGTTATTGAAATCAAACAGATTGCATAAAGTCTATAGCTATGAAAGTGCTAAGGTTCCAAATATCTATATTTCTCACAGGCAGATTATCCCCTTGCTCTGTATTAGAAAAAATATTTCAAATGATGGTATGAAGAGTAATGGTTCATGCAGTCGCTGACTCACTTTGGGGAATGAATGAGTTTAAGACCTATCCAGTCAAGTCGTCATGACGGAAACCAGGAACGTGATTGGGGAGGCGTTACATCTTTAGATAATTAAATGGTTAGCCAAGTCAGATCTTTCATTCTGGCAAAAGAAGATCTGACCCGATTTTATTCATTTTAGCCGAACAACTTACTCCAAATACTTGGATTACGTTTGTCATGATATTCAACACGAAGATCATCGACTTGGCGTAATTCTTCCTTGGCTTGCTCAAATTCGCCAGCATCAAGATGCGTCTCGACGCTATCTAGTGTCGTGGTTAATTTATTAAAGCCTTCCAAGTACAATTGTTGTTTTTCTGGAGAGTAAGTGCCTTGTTTAGCTTGATTTACTAGTACAGTCAGCTTTTCAACAGGCGCTTTCATTTCGTCAATATTCTGCGCTTTTGCGGCGTGATTGAATTCAATTTTCATTTCTTTCATCGTCGCTTTCAGGTCAACCCCAGAAGCATACACATTAGCGGTCAATAATAAGGCGATAAACGGAATTAACTTTTTCATTTACAGTTTTCCTAGTATTTAAATGCGACTTGCAGTGTAACGAAAGCCGTCAGTTAAGCACAAGTAGAAGTTACGGTTAGAGAAAATAAGCTACTACTTCGCATACTTAGTTAACTTAAATCTTCCCCAAACCTTCTCAATAACAACAACGCTCAGCACACTAATGATGGCGGCGAGGCAAGTTGAGGCAAAGACATCTTGTGGCCAATGCATTCCTAATAACATACGGCTGGTTCCCATGCTTAAGCCCCATAAAAACACCATTATATTTAAGCTTGTTGCGCCAGAAAGAAGCAAATAATAACTGGCGATTAAAGTTAAAGTAATCGCAAAGATAGTGTGACCAGAAGGAAAAGCAAAGCCTACTTCATGTACCCAGTGATGTTGCAAGCTATTAGACACATTAAGTGGTGGATTAGTGTTTAATTGTTGAGGATCGGATTCACTGCGGTATTGCTGCAATGCTAATTCAACATTTGCACTGCGTTGTTTGTCTTCTTGTTGATAGAAAGTACTTAAATTAATAGGAGAATTAGCTTGCTGACTAAGCCAAGTAAAATTTGGTCTTGGTTCTTCAAAATATGATTTCAAACCATGATTAAGCACAAAGCTAATCGTTAAGCCAAACAAAGTGGCAAGTACCATTTTTTGCCAATGAAGTTTGTTCATAAACTTAAAGCTAAACGCCCAAAATACAACGACGGTTAAGATTGCGTATGGAGCCGTGCCTGTTGAGGTAAGCGCATAAAGTAAACTTGCTAGCCAACCCGATAAGTCTATCCAAGGAAACACTTGTTGGCCTGTTAGCAGTAACCAACTAGGAACGACCGCTAAACCTAACCAAATGAAGACTAAACGAACATATACTGGATATTGAGATACCACATCAACCTCTTAATTAAAAAATGTTTTATCGCAAACTGACACATTACCAGTCGAATAAAGTAAAAAAACAAACAACTTTAAATGAATGATTTTCCCATATTATTGACTAGACTTAGATCTAAAAGTTTAATTTTTTCTCGTAGAATAACGGCTTCTATGTTACAAGATATGTCTTTAATCCCTTTCCAGTTTTCCTGTTAAAATGAATACATCAACTCAAGATGGTCTAGCTAACCCACAGAGATTAGGCGCTATTATTACTATTGCTCTTGGCATCACAATGGCAGTACTTGATGGCGCTATTGCCAATGTTGCTCTACCAACTATTGCATCCGATCTTAATGCTAGCCCTGCCGAATCTATCTGGGTGGTCAACGCATATCAAATTGCCATTATAATCTCATTGTTATCTATGTCATTTATCGGTGACATGGTCGGTTTTCGTCGTGTATATCAAGTAGGTTTAGGGGTATTTTGTTGCACCTCTCTATTTTGTGCTCTATCAACGTCACTCGAAATGCTGACCTTCGCTCGTGTATTACAAGGGCTTGGTGGCGCAGCTATTATGAGTGTGAATGTTGCCTTGATCCGGCTGATTTATCCCAAACGATTTTTGGGACGAGGAATGGGGATTAACTCATTTATTGTCGCTGTTTCGGCAGCAGCCGGACCAACAGTAGCCGCCGCCATTCTTTCTATTGCATCGTGGAAATGGTTATTTTTAGTCAATGTTCCTATAGGTATTATTGCACTGTTTTTTGCAATTAAATTCCTACCCCCTAACCAAGAAAAATCCGCTGGGCAACGTTTTGATATTCCAAGTGCCATTATGAATGCACTGACTTTCGGTTTATTAATTTCAGCGATTAGTGGCTTTTCACAAGGTCAATCTGCCACCTTAATCACAGCTGAATTACTTGCCGTTGCGGTTATTGGCTTCTTCTTTATCCGTCGTCAATTAACCCTTACCGTTCCATTGTTACCGATCGACTTATTGAGAATTCCTATTTTTTCACTTTCGATGTGTACCTCTATTTGTTCCTTCTGTGCCCAAATGCTTGCAATGGTCTCATTACCTTTCTTTTTACAATCAGTACTAGGTAGAACCGAAGTTGAAACGGGATTATTACTAACGCCTTGGCCACTCGCCACTATGGTGATGGCACCATTATCAGGTTATTTAATTGAACGTGTTCACGCAGGGTTATTAGGTGGGATTGGTATGGCAATTATGGCGCTTGGTTTATTCATCTTGGTAATGCTGCCGGCAAGTCCAACCGACTTAAATATTATCGTACCAATGATATTATGTGGTGCCGGTTTTGGCTTATTTCAATCTCCAAATAACCACACCATTATTTCATCTGCACCGCGTAATCGTAGTGGTGGCGCCAGTGGCATGCTGGGTACGGCACGCTTGTTTGGTCAAAGCACAGGTGCAGCATTAGTGGCATTAATGTTTAATATGTTCCACGATAACGGGACCCATGCTTCTTTAATTTTAGCGGCAAGTTTTGCCACTGTTGCAGCCATTGTCAGTAGTTTAAGAATGACGCAGCCTAAAGCGAGTAGCGAGTAGCGAGTAGCGAGTAGCGAGTAGCGAGTAGCGAGTAGCGAGTAGCGAGTAAATTATCTACCGTTGCTCGTAATTGGAAAAATATCGAATTACGAGCAACGAAAATAAAACAGATTAACGACTAATCCAAACTGCTTCTTGTTCCACCTTCACTTGCCAAGTTTTCACCTGGATTTCCGGCTGTTCGACACATTGCCCATTCTGTAAATCAAAATGTTGCTTATACAAAGGCGATGCCACACACGGTGTACCTTTAACATCACCGACAATACCTCGGCTCAGCACAAAAGCTTTACCAATTGGATCCCAATTATCAATCGCAAACACTTGTTCAGACGTTTGTTTTTGATCTGATGGTAAATAAAATAAAGCAACTTGCTGATCGTCCACCATGGCGCCTGTACCTAAGTAAGCATTCAATTGATTTAATTCACATACTTTATGCCACATAATTAAGCTCCTACTTTTTCTGGTTGTTTCTCATCCATGCTAACCATCAATTCCGATTGTGTAGCTGTCGCATCAATAAAGGTTGCAGGAATACGTTGTTCACGAATTCGTTGATAAGTCATCGGTACACCATACTCTCCTTCTTCTTTATTAATAAATGGACGGAATTTGGCTCGTTTAAGTGGGTTCTCAACCGCAGTTTTCCATTCACATTGGTAGGTATCGACCACTAACTGCATTTGTTCTTCTAAAGCCTCTCCTAAACCTAAAGAGTCTTCGAGCACGACCTGTTGTAAATATTCAAGACCACCTTCTAGGTTTTCTAGCCATACCGAAGTACGTTGCAATCTGTCGGCCGTTTTAACGTAGAACATTAACACTCGGTCGATATATTGGATCAATTGCTCCTTGGTTAGATCGACAGCAAATAAATCAGCATGACGTGGTCGCATACCACCATTACCACACACATATAAGTTCCAACCATTTTCAGTAGCGATCACACCAATATCTTTACTTTGAGCTTCGGCACATTCGCGAGTACACCCTGAAACTGCCATTTTGATTTTATGTGGTGAACGCAAACCTTTGTAACGATTCTCAAGTTCAATCGCCAGGCCAATAGAATCATCAACACCGTAACGACACCAAGTAGAACCGACACAAGATTTCACAGTACGTAATGATTTACCGTAGGCATGGCCAGTTTCAAAACCCGCTTTAATCAGTTCTTCCCAAATATCCGGTAATTGCCCCATTTGCGCACCGAATAAGTCAACACGTTGACCACCGGTGATCTTGGTATAAAGATCATATTTCTTGGCAACCTCCCCTAATGCGATCAGCTTATCTGGGGTAATTTCTCCACCAGCGATACGCGGAACAATCGAGTAAGAACCATCTTTTTGTAGATTGGCCATGAAAGCATCGTTGGAGTCTTGCAAGCTATGATGGATAGGATCCAAAATATGTTCATTCCAAAGTGATGCAAAGATAGAAGCCGCTGTCGGTTTACACAAATCACAACCTAGCCCGTGGCCATGTTCGGAAAGTAAAGTATTGAAGTCTTTAATTTCTTCCACTTGGCATAAATGGAAAAGTTCTTGGCGAGAATATTCAAAGTGCTCACAAACATGGTTGTTGACTTCCATTCCCATGTTAGCCAATTCATTATCCAGCACAGTTTTAACCATGTTGCTACAACCACCACAACCACTACCTGCTTTAGTACAAGATTTCAGTGAAGCTAAGTCATGACTGCCCGCATGGATAGCTTCTACCAAGTCACCTTTAGTTACGTTATGGCAAGAGCAAATCAGCGCGTTATCTGAAACCTCACCTGACAACATCGATGTATCAAATAATAAGTGAGCGGCATGATCTGGTAGTGGCGTATCATTAAGGTAGCATTGCAACAAAGCGTCGTAATCGGTGTTATCACCAACCAAAATAGCGCCTAATAATTTATCCCCCTTCGCATTAACCACCAGCTTTTTATAACTGCCTGCAACCGTGTCTTGCAGTACCATCTCTTGTGCACCTTGGGTGATCATTTGTGCATCACCAATCGAAGCGACATCAACACCAAGCAGCTTTAATTTAGTGCTCATATCCGCACCTTTAAAGCTTTGTGTTGGGATAGCAAACGCTTGTAATAAGCTGCCACAAGCTACACGTGCCATTTGATAGCCAGGCGCAACCAAACCAAAAATCTTTTGTTCCCACAAAGCACATTCACCAATGGCATAAATGTTGGGATCATTAGTCTGGCAATCATCATTAATCACAATGCCGCCACGCTCACCAATTGCCAATCCTGCCTGACGCGCTAAGGCATCTTGTGGACGAATACCAGCGGAAAAAACCAGTACATCCACTTCAATATATTCGCCATTTTTAAAATTCAAACGATGTTTCGCGGTTTCACCATCGGTAATCGAGGTAGTCGCAGTATCCAAATGAACATGTAAACCGAGCGCTTTAATTTTCTCTTCCAACACCCCACTGGCTCCAGCATCTAACTGGACTGGCATGAGTCTTGGTGCAAACTCAATGACATGAGTATCTACTCCTAACAAACGCAATGCATTGGCAGCTTCAAGTCCAAGTAAACCGCCACCAATCACTGCACCAGAACTCGACTTTTCACAGGCTTGGCGAATTTCAGTTAAATCATCCAGCGTTCGATAAACAAAACATTGCTCACGATCATTCCCTTCAATCGGCGGCACAAAAGGATAAGAACCGGTTGATAGTACTAGTTTGTCATACGCCAACACATCTTCATCATCCATCACTAACCGTTGATTACTGGTATCAAGTGTGGTGACTTTGCTACCTAAAATTAAACGAATACCATTTTGTTGGTACCATTCTTCACTACTTAGTAATAAATCTTGGTGACTTTGACCGGAAAATACTGATGATAAATGAACACGATCATAAGCAACAAAGCGCTCTTCACCAATCACGGTAATGGTGTAATGCTCGGTGGCATTGGCTTCCACTAAACGTTCAACAAGGTGATGCCCAACCATACCATTACCAACGATAACCAAGTTTTGCTTACTGCTTGGCGAACGACTCATTAAATTATTCATGGCATACTCCTTATGCGCGTTTAATATCAGAGGCGAAGGTCACTTTCGCACTGTTTGGTTTAGAGGACGTTGGTTTAGATGGTGTTGAAGCGGGCGGCTCGGATTGAGGTGTTGGGTGCAATTGCTTCTCATATAAGAACTTCAATACCGACTGGCGATAGCCTTGATATTGTGGATCGTTGGCTAATTCCACACGGTTTCTTGGACGATCTAACTGAATATCCAATACTTCCCCTATGGTGGCAGATGGGCCGTTAGTCATCATGACAATCTTGTCAGACAGCAATACTGCCTCATCCACATCGTGAGTAATCATAATGATGGTGTTGCCTAGATCAGCTTGAATTTTCATTAATGAATCTTGTAAATGAGCACGAGTTAATGCATCTAGTGCGCCAAAAGGTTCATCCATCAATAGTACTTTCGGTTGCAAAGCTAACGCACGGGCAATCCCCACACGTTGCTTCATACCACCAGAAATCTCATCTGGTTTTTTATCTGCCGCATGCTGCATTTGAATAAGGGACAAATAGTGGTCAGTTTGCTCTTTGATCCACGCTTTTCCTTTCTGTTGTTTATGAGCAATTTGTTTTACTGCTAGTTCCACATTTTGATAAACAGTAAGCCAAGGCAATAGTGAGTGGTTTTGAAACACCACTGCGCGTTCTGGCCCCGGGCCATCGACTTCGCGGCTATCCACAATTACGCCACCATCGGTTGGCAGAGTCAGACCCGCCACTAAATTAAGTACGGTAGATTTACCGCAACCAGAGTGCCCAATCAGTGACACGAATTCGCCTTTTTTAATCGTTAAATCCACCCCTTTTAGTGCGATAAACTCGCCTTTAGGTGTTGGGAATCGCATGCCTAGTCGGGTTAACTCGACCATCGGGCGGTAGTATTTATTCTCCGGAAGAATTTCGTCTTCTTTTAACTGCTCATTGATTTTTAATGCTTCCGCTACATTCATCTTATTTTCTCCATCCTGAAGATTATTGTTAAAACATGTTGGTGGTTAAATGACACAGAGTTATCTCAATTCTTGTTTCTTATCCCATGAGATTTTTTTCTGTAGTAACAACATGCCCTTATCGAACAGTAGGCCAATAAAACCAATCACAATTACCGCCACCATGATGCGGCCTAATGAATCTGAACTACCATTTTGAAATTCATCCCATACAAACTTTCCTAAGCCTGGGTTTTGCGCCAGCATTTCCGCTGCAATCAATACCATCCAAGCAATACCAATCGACAAACGTAAACCAGTAAAAATCATCGGAACCGCAGAAGGCAAAACAATGGTTTTTACATGTTGCCACCAAGACAAACGCAGTACTTTGCTCACATTCAGCAGATCCTTATCAACACTGTTTACCCCAACGGTAGTGTTAATCAATGTTGGCCAAATACAACACAGGCATACCGTCAATAATGAGTTGATGAAAGCTTTATCAAACATAGGTTCATCGCTCACATAAGTCGCACTCACCACCATAGTGATAATTGGTAACCAAGCTAATGGTGAAACCGGTTTAAGTAGTTGAATCACAGGGTTAAACGCTTGGTATAAAGATTGATTTAGCCCTAACACTATTCCAACAGGGATCGCAATCACCGTTGCCAACAAGAAGCCCGCAGCAACTGTCAATAAACTGGTAGCAATTTGATCAAAGAACGTTGCTTTACCGGTATAAGGTCGAATACGTACTTCAGCAGTCGGATCTTTGGCAAGCTTGGCTTCATTACGTGCGTCTTGACGATCATAAAAAGCCTGCTCTTTCTCACGACTAGCAAAATGCTCATCCACTAAACCAGAAAACTGCTGAGCTGTTTCATAAGGCCCTGGCAAGGTTCCTAGCGATGTTTGCACTTGTTTAGCGGCTAAGCTCCACATTAAAAGGAACACCACAATCCCCACGACAGGTAGTAACCACTTTTTCGCTTGAGAAATCGAAGCCTGGCTTGAGTTGTATGGCAATAATGAAAAAACATTGTTCTTCTTTTTGGGTGATATGACTGCTGAATTCGACATAACTTTTCTTCCTTGAATTTCTTTTAGATTCTTATCGCTACTGATTAACCTATATAGATAATTAGCCCCAGCGGCAGATAACTAGATGGTTTCTTTATCTTTCAGACCGATTGAGAACTTTTCTAAATAGGCATTAGGGTGCTTACCATCGAAGGTAATGTTGTCGATAAAATGTTTTTGAGGCGCTTTAAAGCCATCGCTGGAGTTAAGTTCAGGGAAATCAGAGGCTTTAAACGTACCATCATCAATTAATGATTGAGCTGCTTGCTTATAGATATCTGGACGATAGACTTTTTTCGCGATATCCATGTACCAAGAATCCGGTTTATATTCAGAAATTTGCCCCCAACGACGCATTTGTGTCAGCGTCCAAACGGCATCACTGTAATATGGGTAAGTCGCGTTATGACGGAAGAAGACGTTGAAATCAGGGATTTCACGCTTGTCGCCTTTTTCATATTCAAAGGTGCCCGTCATTGAGTTGGCAATGACTGCTTTATCGGCTCCGACGTATTCGCTACGTGCCAAAATGCCAACCGCTTCGTGACGATTTTTGTTGTTTTCTTCATCTAACCAATAAGCTGCTCGGATCATAGCGCGAACCACTCGTAAGTGAGTATTTGGGTATTTTTCTGCCCATTGTTTTGAAACGCCGAAGACTTTCTCAGGGTTGTTCTGCCAGATCTCATAATCAGTCACCACAGGAACACCAATGCCTTTAAATACCGCTTGTTGGTTCCAAGGTTCACCTACGCTGTAACCATGAATCGTACCGGCTTCCATCGTGGCTGGCATTTGTGGCGGCGGCGTCACGCTAAGCAAAGCATCTGCTTGTAATGTTCCGCTGTTATCTCCTTTATCCGGTGCATAAAAACCAGGGTTAATCCCCCCAGCGGCCAACCAATAGCGCAATTCATAGTTGTGAGTTGAGACAGGGAAAACCATCCCCATTTTGAAAGGCTTACCTTCACTGTTGTATTGCTGGATCACAGGCTTTAATGAGTCCGCTTTAATCGGGTGAGCTATTTTCCCATCGGCATCTTTTGCTAAGCTTGGTTTCATTTGCTCCCAAACATCATTTGAAACGGTGATGGCATTACCGTTTAAATCCATGCTAAAAGCGGTGATGATATCGGCTTTGGTGCCGATACCAATAGTTGCACCAATCGGTTGACCAGCAAGCATATGTGCGCCATCAAGCTCACCATCGATCACTCGGTCAAGTAATACTTTCCAGTTGGCTTGAGATTGCAATGATACATACAAGCCTTCATCTTCGAAGTAATGCTTTTCATACGCGACAGCAAGTGGCGCCATATCGGTTAACTTAATAAAACCAAAGGTTAGATCTTCTTTTTCTGGCTCTCCAATCGTCACTTTAGCTTGTGTGATCGGGCTAAAAGCGAGTGAAACTCCAACGGCAAGCAATGAAAGTGTTTTCTTCATGTACGACTCCCTGTCTACATTTTGTCAATAAAAAAGGCGCTACCGATCCTAAGATCGCTAGCGCCTTTGCTATGTATTCGTTGATGATTGACCTACCGCCATTGATAGCTCACTTCATCGATTTTTTAACTTCTATTTTTGTTATAAGTAAAACAATTCAATTTGCATGCCAACTTAAAGTATTTATATTTTTCATATAGTTATGCAATACCACAACGACTATCAATCATTTTTGATTTTTTATGGTGCAAGTTTGCACTAGTTATATCCATATAATTTGTGCATGTTTTATCCCCAAGTGCCTTGGGGATAGATTAAAGGCTAATATTTTCTAATGTTGCAATAAGGTTTTTAGCCACCTGACCCAAGGTTTGGCTATTTTTCATCGCGGATGTACGAAGGGCCTGATAGGCTTGCTGTTCATCTAAATGATGCAGCTTCATTAACAAACCTTTGGCTTGATCAACGTATTTTCGGTCTTCTAACTTTTGGTGTAATTTTTGGATTGTTTGGGTTTGTTTGATCTCATTTAATCGTACATTTTTCGCATATTGAACCCATCCCAC
Organism: Vibrio algivorus; assembly: GCF_002218005.2. Classification (GTDB taxonomy): domain Bacteria; phylum Pseudomonadota; class Gammaproteobacteria; order Enterobacterales; family Vibrionaceae; genus Vibrio; species Vibrio algivorus. Next base: position 172,058 of record NZ_AP018679.1, on the reverse strand, counting down.
CAAGCTTCCTTCCGTCGAGAGAGGCAATAATACATAGCTATTTCCCCCAACAAGATAATGAGCATCATCGTGATTAAGTTGTTGAGTTAACAATAAAAGAGGAATTGATTTTTTATCGGCGAATTCGATGACACACACAAGCTCAGCACAAGGTTTTTGCCAAGCCATGATAAGACAAGCACTAGGTTGGTTTTGCACCCGTTCAGGAAGTTGCTTCAATGAGCATGCTGTAATATCTTCAAAATCTTGTGCCAGTTGAGCACACAATTTTACCTGCTGTTCAGTGTTATCACAGCAGATAATCAATGGTGTGTTTTTCGTAATTAATAAAGATTGGGAATCGAATAAAGATTGAGCCATGACGTTGCATCCTTGCAATAGTCTAATATCAATCTTTAATACAAAGCAACATACATGCCTATCACATAAAAAACTGCTGAAAAAACAACAAAATAACCCTAAAGTGGTAGGTTTGCATTTTCTTTTAATTCAGCCATTAACTCATCACGTAAGGCAACCACTTCCCCCACAACAATAAGCGCTGGTGTTAGCCCTTTTAAACTTATCGCCAGCATGGGTAATTCATCTAAAGTTGTAATATACGTTGTTTCCTTGGCACTGCACCCATTACCGATAATGGCTACTGGAGTATTTGAAGTTAAACCTGAAGATAGTAAGCCTTGTTGAATAGATTGTGCCTGTTCAAGCCCCATATAAAAGACCACAGTTTGCCCCGAACTCACCAAGCCTGACCATGAATTGAATGCTCCCTCCATAATGCGCCCTGTCACTAAAGTCACACTGCGAGAGACGCCACGATGAGTCAGCGGAATTTTCGCAGAAGCAGCACAACCTATCGCAGCGGTAATACCGGGAATCACATCATATTGAATACCTTGCTCAATCAAAGCCAAGGCTTCTTCACCACCACGACCAAAGATAAAAGGATCGCCGCCTTTTAAGCGAACCACTCGCTTACCCTGCTCAGCTTGTTCAATCAAGATCTGATTTATTTCATCTTGCTTTAAACTTGGTTGACCACAACGTTTACCTACATAAATTTGTTCACAATGCTCAGGAATTAAGTCTAGAATGTCATGACCAACCAAGCGGTCAAACACCACCACATCGGCTTTTTGAATAGCTTGATAAGCTTTAATGGTCAATAGTTCTGGATCGTTAGGCCCTGCCCCCACCAAAAGCACTTTTCCCTTTTTATCTGCACCCGATGGTTGAGCTTTTTCCATCGTTAAATGACGAATGTCTTTCGGTATTTTAAACCTTTCGATAGAGTGATTTATCTTACGACTATGCTTTATAATTTGATTGTTCATCGTACACTTCCTTGTGTAATTCTAAGCTCTATTGACCTTCCGTCTATTGAGCTTTGGTTTATTCACTTCAACTGAGGTTTATTGGGTTATCGATACAACATCAATCGATTGAGATAAGTAACCTTTGACTTCTGGAAGACATGAACCACAATTTTTGCCACAACTTAATATATTTTGTAGCTCTCTTAGCCCCATATTTGGCGCTTGTTCCAACTGTTCGAGAATATCTTGTTCAGTCACTCGAAAACAGCTACACACCAATTTACTCACCTGCCCGCCTTTGGCACTCAATACAGATAACAAGCCACCTAGATTAAATTTTTCTCTAATAAAAGGTTGCAATGCTTCGGCTTGCAATTCTATCGGCTGACTTGAAATCATCACCATGCCGATCACCGTTTTAGACACCAAGACCACGACTAACCATGAATTTTGTTGATCTAATATTAAATACTGACTATTTGGATATTGTCGTTGAACAAGGCGTTGAATCTCCGACTTGGTGATTGCGTTAGTATCGGCAAACCGCCATACCCCTTGTTGGTACAAAGCATTGGAACGTGTTTGGTTAAAGTCTACATGTTGCAAGCTTTTATAAGACCAATTTACTTCTGAATGTTCACCATCACTAAAATCCAACCCGACAGATAATCCATAATGGCTAACAGGGAAAGCGGTAATACTCACACGTTGTGATTTAAATGCTGGTTGACCAGAATGAGGATCAGCTAAGCTAGCTAAGCTAGTATTGACTTGGCTTTTCCCCCCAAACTGTCCTGCCCAATGCATCGACATAAAAGCTTGATCTTGGGTCAATCCTGCATCAACGGCCAAACGAGCGACTAAGTGATTTTCTTGATTAGTCCTACTATTCAGATTTTGAATATTGGTCCAATTATTAATACTCACTAGGGTACCTACGGGCAATTGAGCTTGCTCTGCAGCAATCGGGTTGAGATAGAGAGTAGGCTCCAACTCACTGGCAGCTAAATGGCTAATATGCCCAGTACGGGTCATGGTATGCCATTGGTCTCGTTGACGACCACTATTCATCCACCAAACATTTTCACTGTGATGAGTTGTGTTGATCTCATCGGCAAGTACCAAGTTCGCTTTGCCATTTTTGGTTGGAAAAACCAATGTTTGGCTTTGCTTATCTTGTAACACAGGCTGACCATTTAAAGGCCAAGCTTGGGGTTGCCAATTGGCATACTCTTCATCACTAAGTTGACTTAAGCTGGATAAATCGAATTTAAAATGACTATCTCGGTTGATACCAGAAAGTGCCGCATATTCCCGAAAGACATCTGCTGCAGATTCAAACTCAAAGCCAGAGGTCACACCGAATTTTTGGCATAACGTTTTACCCACTTCAGATAACATCCACCAATCTGGTTTGGCTTCTCCAGGTGGTGTGGCAAATTGTCGCTGTCTGGTCAAGCAACGCTCGGAGTTGGTCACCATGCCTTGCTTCTCTCCCCAACCGGCAGCAGGCAAAAGTACATCGGCAAATTTAGCTGTATCAGTATGAGACGTAATATCAGATACCACCACATAATCACACACAGCTAAAGCGCGTCTTACTTGCTCAGAATTCGGCATGGAAACGGCGGGATTGGTCGCTATGATCCACAAGAATTTGATCTCACCTTGTTCAACCGCGTTAAATAAATCGATGGCTTTTAAGCCTGGTGAGGTCGCAATATTTGGTGCTTGCCAGAACTGTTCAACTTGCTGAATGGATTCATCGTCAAAACCGCGATGTACCGCCAATTGATTGGCCAGTCCACCGACTTCACGACCTCCCATCGCATTAGGTTGCCCCGTAATTGAAAATGGTCCACTTCCTTGAACACCAATTTTCCCGGTGACCAAATGTGCATTAATGATGCAGTTGGCTTTATCGGTACCGGATTCAGATTGATTCACTCCTTGGCAAAATAGCGTCATTGCGGTTGGTGATTGGGCAAACCATTGATAAAAGGTTTTAATTAAAACAGGGTCTAGCTTTAGTTGTTGACTAATAACATCAATAGAGTGATTTGACTCTGATAGAGCGGATTTGAGCGCATCAAAGCCATTAACATATTGATCAATAAATGACTCTTGAATAACTTCATTTTGAATAAGGTAATGCAAGAGTCCATTAAATAATGGCACATCACCGTCATTTTCAATTTGTAAGTGTAAGTCGGCTTGTTCTGCAGTAATGGTTTTACGCGGATCGATCACCACTAATTTCACATTGGAATTGGCTTCTCTGGCTTGCTGGATACGGCGAAATAAAATCGGATGCGTCCAAGCGGTATTTGCCCCAACAATCACAATGAGATCAGTATGATCAATATCTTCATAACTGACTGGCACGATATCTTCCCCAAAAGCGCGAACGTGAGCGGCAACCGCTGAAGACATGCATAAACGTGAGTTGGTATCAATATTGGCACTACCGACAAAGCCTTTCATCAGCTTATTAGCAACATAGTAGTCTTCTGTTAATAACTGACCAGATACATACATACCTACCGCTTGAGATCCGTATTTTTCGATAGTGCGGTGCAATTTATCTGCAATATCTTCAATCGCATTCGACCACCCTATTTGCTCACCTTTAATTCTTGGGTAAAGTAAGCGAGATGGCATATCCAAGCTTTCCACCAACGCTGAACCTTTAACACACAAAGCGCCTTTATTCGCAGGGTGGGTTTGATCGCCTACAATCTGTTTTTTATGATTGATTTCTACGCCACAACCCACTCCACAATACGGACAAGCTGATTTGATGCATTCCTTTGCCATACGTTCCCTTACCATAAGAGCCCCTCTCGTCCAGAACCCCTGAAATAACTCGGATACAAAACGAAAAACGCCTCTTAGATCGTCATCACTAAAGTGAATCCAAATCTAAGAGGCGTCTTTGCCTGTTGCGAATCAGGTTTTCTGAATATCAAATGTTATTCATTGATTATATAGATGCGAATATCATGCCAAATTAGGGGTAATTATTAACCATTTGTTTTAATTGAAAATTTCAGTTAACTAGCAAAGGTTACTTTGATTCTTGCACCTTTATGGTTCATTAAAAGTAAAAAATACCCCAAAGAAGGTAACTTCAATGGGGTATTGCTGTTCTTAACTATTAACTATTATGTTCACTCATAAAGGCATTATGTTGAGCATACAAACTCGACACGATATCACTAGAGCTCGCGCCATCCTCAAGGCCAAGGCTTTGAGTACTGATATTGTCTAAGACTATCACTTGCTCCCCACCTTTATCAGTACTAACGGTTAAGTTAATTTTGCCATCATCTTCTGACGCGGTAATGTGCGAAAGAATCTCATCCATTTGAGCTTTAGAAGCATCTTTATTTGAGAATAAATCGAGAAGATCGAGCTTATCTATACTTAACTCAAAATCTTTGACCACATCAATCGCAGGCGAAGCATGAGTACCAATGTCTTGCGAACGCCACGCGAAAATATCTGCCGCTCCATCACCTGAACCATTTTGCTCTCCGCCCCATAGCTCATCGTTACCTGCACCACCGATAAGAATATCGGAGCCTCCCGCACCGACTAAAATGTCATTACCTAAGCCACCAATCAATGTGTCATGACCTTCGGTACCAATTAAAGTTTCATCGCTATCATCACCTACAACCACCGAGTGTTCTGCTGCATTGTTAGCTTGCAGTACATCTTGTTCATCTGGCTCAATAGTCACATTTACAGCAACTGGCTGAGATTCTGAAATTAATTCGTCATTTTCAACATTTTGAGAAACCGCTTCTACCGTTAAGTTATGCTGGCCTTCATCTAAACCAGACAAGTAAGCGCTACTTAAATCTTGCGAAGCAATAATCCAAGAACCGTCATCTTGTTGTTCACCCAGTGCTTGCCCTGATGCATCAACAACTTTGCCTGAATCTAGATGATCAATTTTTATAAATTCCGCTTCAAAAGCTTGAACATGTTCACTTAACAAACCTAGTAATGGAATTAAAGCTAATTGCGCCGCAGTTGAGGATACATTTGGTACCATCATTCGCGAACTAACAAAACTTGCCATCATGGCCGCAGCAGGAGCTATTGATACACTAATATCATCAGTATCCGTTAGTTCACCGCCCGTTCCCGTATTTCCATTATCACTGGTGGTCATGGTAATTGTGGCATCACCTGCTGTTTCAGGGATATATTCAATACCGCCGCTTAATAACTCATTAATTGCTTCTAAGGAACCGGTAAGAATTAGCTGACCAGAATCATTACCATCGATTGTAACGCTGCCAGAATATTCATCAGGCACTGATAATAAACCATTACCTGTTGCCAAGGTTACCGTCATCTGGCCACCTTCTGGCGCGTCTACATCAGAAATAGCAAGCCCTTCAATTAAGATTGGGTCACCTTCAACTGCATCGATTACTTCTGTTGGTACGGTATTTTCAGGCGTATCATTAACAGGCGTAACATCAACCGAAATAGTTACTTGCTCACTTAGTGATTCTTCTGCAACAACACCATTATCAACAGCCCGGATATCAAGCTCGAGCTGACCATCCCAATTATTATTATTCGCATCACCAGGATTAAAGATAAGGCTATCTAAAGTTCCTGAATCCGTAACAATAGTCCAAGTCCCATCACCATTATCAGTAATCGTACCACTTACTCCTTCAGGGAATGAAAAACTTGCCCCCATACCGACCGGAACATTGCTGATCGTGATTTGGATATTTTCTGGGCCATTTTCATTAATAATCGCAGAGCTTTTCCCTGCACCTTCACTAGAAGAATCGTAGGAGTTAGTATTATCCACCGTCGAAATACCCAACTCTAATACGATGTCACCATTTTCGGTACCTGATGCTGATGTCACGACTTGGGTGTCAATTTCATCTGCAACTGGTAATATTTCTACTACAATACTTTTTTCAATCGCAACGATTTCATCTAAAGAGTCTTCTTTCGTATAAACAATAAAGCCAACTTCAATGGTTCCACTGAAATTTTTGGGTGGGATAAGTGTTAATCCATCAAGGCTATATTCTTGCTTGCCCGTGGCATCAGTGATTGTCCAAGTACCATCACCATTGTTGACTGCACCATTAACAACAAATCCTTCAGGAATGCCCGTTAAGATAATAGAAACAATCTGTTCTGAACCGTCGATATCTTGTAAAGTGACCGATCCAGCGGCAAGCGAGATACCTCCTGCAGTATCTTCGTTACCTTGAATATTACCCCCTGTGCTCGATTCCACTAACACATCATCGTTCACCGCAATAATATCAATGCTAACGGTCGCTTCATCGGTTGTTCTGGTATCGGTTTCAGTTCTATTACCATCCAGGTCAAAGGTCGCAGTATCGGTAATCACACCACTGACAGTAAAGTCAACTTGACCACTAAAATCTTCTGCTGGCATAAATTGCACGCTGGATAACTCTTCAGGTGCAAGGGTTAATTCACTGACTAAATTTCCTTCAGCATCCAACAAGTAACCCATTGATGGATCAACCTGTATCGTCATTGATACAACCGTTTCTAGTCCTTCTTCTATAGTATTTCTTGTATCACCAAAACTCACATTAGAAAAATCTAAAATAATGGTTGCATCTTCATAAGCAACATCTTGATAAGTGGTTTCAGTTTCACCAGATTCACTGATCGGTTGTTTATTTTCATCCAGACCTTGGCTCTCGACAACACCTATATCTAGGCTAACCCCGATATCAGCCACAGGAGAAACATTCACGGTAATGGTTTGAGTCGCTTGTTTTACATCACCACTTTCAGTATCAGTACTGACGTATTTAATATCAAACTGGAAGTCCCCCGCATAATCCGCTGGTGGAACTAAACCAAGACTACTTAAATTAACCGATCCATCAGCATTTAGCGTGGCTTCATAGACATATTGTCCCGTTTCGAAATCATATTCAGCCCCAGTAATCGTCGCTCCAGCAGGTAGATCAGCTGAATCAATAACGACTGTCATAACATCATTCGGAATTTCACTTTCGCCATCATTATTTTGGTCATCAGTAGATACTGAAATGGCATCATTATTAATAATTTGTGAACCTAAATTGATACCTTGATCTTCAGTACCAATCACCACGGTGTCTTCCACTATAATTTCAGCCGCAAGGTCTAATGAATCATTAGTGTTATTTGAAAAATCTAAGGTGATTTCACCAGTAATAGAGACTTCTTCGCTAATATCACCTTCATTGTTATCCCCTTCATCAACAACTTTTGCGATAACTTTAATGTTCACAGTATCAGTAAATCCAGCAGGTGCTTGAATCTGAATATTATCTAGATTGCCCTCTTTAACCGTCCAACTACCGTCACCGTTATTCACAGCCCCCACGACAACAAAACCTTGACCTTCTGGCAGGTTTATCGCAGAGAAATCAATGACTAGTTCGGTAATGACCTCATCACTGGATAGATCATTTTCAGCAAACATAATGGTTCCATCACCATCACTGCTTAAATCAACCACACCATTTTCATCGCAAACCACCGTACCTAAATCGTCGATGATACCATCACCATTTTCATCAAGGCCGGTACTAATAACAATTTTTCCTGCCCCAGTTTCAGATGTATATGGATCATTTTCACCAACATCTTCCACTACAGCTTCTACATCGACGACCAATGTCCCGGTTATATTTTCTTTTATTGCATCATCAGCATCATCGTTATCGCCTACATCATCTGCATCATTTTGCTTAACAGTGATATTGGTCGTGAGTTCAAAATCTTTATCTGAATTCTGCGGCATGGAAATTTTCAATTCAGCGCCACTCTCTAATTGCGCTAAATAAGCATCTAAATTCAGCGAACCATCTGGTTCAAAAAATAATTGCGTTTGAGCATCACCTTCAACGATATAAATCGAGTAACCATCAGTGTCTTCACCATCAGGGAGCATAAGGGTAAATGACGCCACATATTCTTGATTGTCGGTAAAAGTCGGCTTCCAATTTAAAGTCACTAACTGATCTTCAAATCCCTTAGATTCTGATGTATAGGTATCACCTAAATCAATAACAGGCTCCACATGGATAACAATGTCTTTTTCATAAACGGCACTATCACCATCGGCTTCAGTGACAACGATAGAAGCGGTTAATTCGATATCTTCAGCGCTATTTAATGGTGGCTCAATCTGAATGTTATTCAGGCTATCCAATTCTACTTGATAAATAGGTTGACCATTTTCATCCTGACCAACGTAAGTCAGCTCCAAAGCTTCACCGTTACTGATTACGATTAAGCCCTCTGGAATACCTGAAAGTACCACTGACAATGTTTCTGAATCATCGCCTTCTAAGGCATCAACGCTTTCACCTGAAATGATGTCAAAATCAAATGTCGCGACACCATCTTCTGGAATGGTAATCTCGACCCCATCACTGGTTTGATCATCAGGATTTAAGTTAATTGGTGTCCATCCGCTACCATCATTAATAGTAATAATAGGTTCATCAGCCACTCCTTTAACAGAAATACTGATATCTTTACTGATGGTTATATATTCATCATTATCCGTGGCAGTAGTGGTACCTTCAAAGCTAGTATTATCTTTCACAATACCTTCAATAGTTAAGGTGAAATCGCCACTACTTTCAGGTGCAGGTAGGAACTCTAATTGCGCTAATTCACTATATAAAATTTCATAGCTTCCATCGGTTTCCAATGAAATAGGTTCACCATTCAGTAATAGCTGAGACCCTGTAGGAAGGTTACTAATACGTACGTATAAGGTTTCAGAACCATCTGTAGCATCGGAAGGATGGTTTAAAGTGATATGGTCAGCAAGATTAATGGCCACATCTTCATCAGATTCCACTCGAGTCACTTGTAGAGTTAAGTCTTTATCAGCAATAGGCTCAACACGTACAATAATGTCTTTTATCTCAGAGTTAGCCGTTTCTTTGCCAGAAACTGCGGTTCCTTGTTCTTCACTTTGCGCCATAGCTTGTAACTTGATATCACCACTGAAGTCTTTATTTGGCGTCACTTTCAAGCTAGCAATATCGTCTGCTGAAATACGATATTGTCCATTTCCTAGATCTTCTAATCCGGTTCCGGACAAACTACCATTGATATTTCCCTCTTCATCAGCTTGTATGCTGATAATGTAGAATAAATCTTCAGATCCATCGCCATCATTTAAATCTGCTACTAGGCCGTCAATGGCAATACTAGTATCTTCCTCACCAATATATTCAGTAACGGTTGAGTCATTCCAAATTGGGATATCAGCGATACCATCAACAGAAATCGTAAGCTCACCGGTGATGGCTTGATCATCAAGACCCTCTCGAGAAATGATTGCATCGACAGTAAAGGTAATGCCATCTGTTGAATAATCTTTATTTGGTACAAAGGTAACACCTGAAATAGAGACAATATTATCCACGGTAGATATTGCACCACTTGGAATTGTCACTTTGCCATCAGTAATCACAAGAAGTGCCCCATCATAGTAGAAAGCGCCTTCAGTACCATCAGGAATCGTAATGGTTAAAGAACCGTCGACTAATGCCTCTTCTTTATCAACATCACCTAAATCAATTTCCACCAAAATTTCAATACCATCGGTTAAATGAGGCGTATTTTCGGTATTATCAAAACTATCTAATGTTTGGCCGTCTTCTTCCTGACCGCGAGTAGTCTCAGGGAAAATAAAAATTGGGTCTTGATCTCGTAACTCCAATGAAATAACAGATGAATCTTCATCTTTATCGCTATCTACAACTCGGGCGATAATATCAACACTGAGATCTTCATTTTCATTGTTTAAGTTTTCATCTGCAACAAAAGTCAGTTTGCCATTTGCGTCGACAGTCAACATACCTAATAACTGACCGGTCCCCCCATCAGCAACCGATTCATCATAAATAGGAACATTTTCAAATGGTGCTTTGTGCTCTTCTGCCTCTTCCCCCATAGAATCGATAAAGGTAAGGTAAATTTCAGCAATATCATCCGCCCCCTCTGCCGCTTGAGTCATAAAGGCAGAGCCACCAGAGCCTTCTGTTATTGATACGGAAATATCTTGAATATCTGGCACATCATCGTTTACCGTAACGGTAATAGTATTCGATGCATCGTAATCATTAATATCACTGGTACTCGGTACTCTATCGCCATCTTTATCGACAGCGTAAATAGGTAACTGAATATTTAATTGAGTGCCAACAGTAGGATCTAACTCATCAGGCGCATCATGGTCGAGTGCACCAGTTATCGTAAAGCTGTAACTACCATCAGGAGAGAAAGTAACAATAAAGACTTCCCTATCACCTGCGACACCACTAAATGTGCCATCAGCATTTTCTCTTAAGATAACGTCTTGGCCTAATGAAGTTAAACCTGGGTTTAATGCAGCAAATAAGCTTGGGTCGATACCAAAGCCCGCAATTTCATCACTCCCAAGCGCGATATTCATTTGTCCTGAGGCGGTTTCTGAACCACTATCGGGATTCGAACCTTGATGATTTTCGCCACCAGCATCAATGGCTGATTCATCAACCGTTACACCTGAGTCAGTTGTAAATGACGGGTCAATACCATCGGTAATGCTCAAATCGACATTAACGGCATTATCAAGATAATCACCATCGGTATCTTGTACTTGTACCGGTAAGTTAATATGAATTTCAGTGTCATTCACGGTTACCCAGCCAGAGTCACTAGCGGAAAGAGTCTGAACCTGACCTTCATCATCATGTGAATGATCTAGGGGTAGGTGCTGAGTCATGCTAACACTAATGTTGACACCGCCGTTCCCATCACTCTCTGCACTCAATACAATAGTGAGAACATCATCACCATTCACTTTCCCCACCAACGTAGCGGTACTTGGGTCAAAGGTGAAGACAATTGGCTGCCCACCTGAAGTTAAATCAGCCTGTAGTTCAGTGATAAGTTGGTTAAGATCTGAAGGCTTAATTCCAACAGTAGTTGGATCGAGGTTTTCCACTCCAGAAGAAACATTTATTCCAGTCACCTCCCCACTGACAGGATAACCACCAGTATTGGGTACATCAGAATCCTGTGGCGATAGATCTCCTTCAGTAATCGCAATGGTTCCCGTTCCGCCACCTTGCGCATTAGCACCATCAGTAACAGAGAACACCAACGAACCATCCGCGGTATCACCATCGGTATCCGTTGCGATAACCTCTAAATCTATTTGCGTAAGCTCACTATCATCCTGATCGATTGGACCATAAACGGTTACCGAATAGGCACCAGTATCATCTAAGGTGACTTCAATTAATTTGTTTCCATCACTATCATATAAAGTAGCGGTATCTACCAGTACAGGATCTTCATCTTCAGGACTAAGATTTTTTACATCAAATATCCATTCAGTTGACTTACCATTGGAAGTGATAACCAACTCAGGTAGATTTCCGTTCTCATCTAGTTGGTCAAGTGAAAATCGAATAGTTTCAATATCATCCGAACCAACTGCGACAGTCACTTGGCCATCTGAATTTGTTACACCACTATCTGTTGATTCATTCAAGATAATATTAGAGGTGTCTTCATTAAATTGAGGATCACTACCATCAGCAATATTGATAGTAATGGTAACATTATTGCTCTGGTCACCATCATGATCGGTAGCAACTACATCCAACGTAATACTTGTAATATCACCATCATCATTACTTTGCTCTAACGGCTCATATTGTTCGACTTGGTAAGAGCCATCCGTTCCCGTTAAAGTAACCTCTAATACTAGAACTTTATTACTTGCGTCATGCGACCCGTCAGGATCTAACAAATAATAATAACTCGCACCAGTATCTGAAATATCAACGTAGACCGCTTGGTTATTGGCCTTTAGCCCGGTATCAACGGCTGTATCACCTTGTGCGACAAATTGTATAGAAGCAATCGTATCACTACCAATGTCGATAGGAACTTGGCCAGTATAAATTTGAGGATCATCTATGCCGACATCAGCTTCGGTAATGTCCATAGTTGTACTGGTTAATTCCGGAGCATCACCATCGGTAAATGAAACGCTAATATCAATTGGAGTCTCGGTTAAACCGTCACTGCCAACCAGCTTATCGCCATCGGTATCGGTGATTTGAATCGGAACCTCAAAGGTGATTGAATCGGCATCAACATGGTCGAGTGGTTGTTTTTGGTCTAACGACATCACAACCGTTACACTACCATCTGCGTTTAATGTTGGGGTGAAGGTCAAAATGAAGATCACCTCTCCATCTTCTGTCGTTCCGGTAACAGTGATAACACCTTCATCATTCACAACTAAGGTATCATCGACCCTAACGACACGCCCATCGGAGGTTAAAGCTAATCCATCTATACTTGCTTGAAAAGAAGAATAATCATCAATAGTAAGTGATGTCGGATCAAGATCATCATTACTTGCTGCAATGGTAAAGGTCCCTGTTCCTTTAGGGTTTCCTGGATATATCAGACTTTGCCCGTTATCGTTCAGATCACCTTCATTAACGGTAATGCTTTTATCACCCGTTACATCAGAAGCATTAGGATCGGTTCCATCTTTAATGATAATTGTTATTGAGGATCCAGCGGTGTCGCCATCCATATCGGTGGCAATAACATCAAGATCAAAGGTTGAAGAATTGGTATCTTCAGGCTGATCGATAGGCTCAAATTGCTGAATGGTATAACTGCCATCTTTTGCATCATTATTAAAAATAATTTCTAAAACGGGTACATCTTCTCCGCCGAACTCTGCAGGCACAAAGATTAAAATTCTTCCATCAACCGATTGATCAATTCGAGTGTCTTTGCCGTTGGAGGTAATATCAAACAAAGCTTGTGCTTGAGCGTCAGTAAGGTTGAATGTGATAGCATCAATTTGATCACTGTTAGTATCAAGATCTAAACTTTTAGAAATAACACCTGTCGTACTATCCGCTTCACTACTCACTTCACCATCAGTTAACTCAGTTGCTTGAGATGGCACATTAAATTCAGGATCATCCCCATCGTTAATGGTCACGACGACATCAACCGGTGTTGGGTTGCCATTGGCATCCACTAGAACATCACCATCCGCATCTTGAATTTGCACCGGAATAGTAATGTTTAAAACATCATCAACAATACTGACATAACCACCGGAGGTATCGACGTGATCCAACGGATGATTTTGAGTCACAGAAATATCGACATCAACATTCCCGTTAGCATTTTCTGTTGGCGTCAAAACAATCGACAATACTTCCTCGGTCGTATCAACCAAAGTGGCACTAATGGTAATTTCACCGGTAGTGTCATCTCTTGAAATCGTGATCGTTAGATCACTACCATTAGAAGTTAATGCTTCAAGCTCTGTTTGCAGCGTATCGAGTACCGTTTCTTCAATTACAAAAGTCGATGCAATTAATTTATCGGTTACTTGGTTGAGAGTGAAAGATCCAGTTTTTTCAATAGGATAAGTATCTGGAGACAAGTCCCCTTCAGTGATATCAACTTTCGCACCTGTGCCAGTTGGATCTTGACCATCGATAATGTCGATCAACGCTTGGGTTGACTCGCTGGTATCGCCATCTTTATCAATCGCTATTACATCTAAAGCGAGATGAATCGTATCATCGGTTGAATTGTCTTGCTCAAGAGGCGCAGTTTGTACTACATCAAATGTGCCATCATTGTTCATAGTAATGGTCAGGATCGGATTAGTTGTCGTACCCTCGATATACAAATAGATGACATTACCATCAATCTCGACATCGGTATTTTGACCATTACTGGTTAACCCTTCTAAAGTATCTTGCGTGACGTTCCACTCAAAACGGTCTATTGCATCCGAGCCAACATCTAACGTCACATTACCAGAAGCAGTACCACCCGTTGCGGTTTCGTTGATGACAGCTAAATCACCTGCACTGATAACAGGAAGATCACCATCATTAATGGTGACGGTCACATTCGCAGGGTCGGTTAAGTTATCCCCATCAGCATCTTGAATTTGGACAGGAATGTTGATGGTCAGTGAGTCACCATCCACATTGACATAAGTGCCAGTGCTCGCAATATGGTCAAGAGGTAGCGTTTGTGTCGCGGATATATCTACCACAACATTACCTGTTCCATCTTCATTTGGCGTCAAAGTAATCGAGAACACTTCATCACTACTACCGGTTAAGTTACCAGTAATAGTAATGACGCCAGTGGTTGCATCCACATCGATGGTAATATCCAGAGCAGTGCCACCAGATGTTAATCCACTAAGTTCATTTTTTAATGGCCCTTCAAGTGTTCCAAAAACATCCCCCACAGCCGTTGGGTCAATCGATAACGTCGACGCCACTAATTTATCTGTGGTTTGATTAAGTGTGAAACTGGTTGCCGGGGAACTAACTGGGTACCCATCAGGAGAAAGGTCAGCCTCATCAATGATCACCGTGGTATCAACACCGGTAGGATCCGCACCATCAATAATGTTAACCACTAATGTACCGGAATTACTCGGGTCACCATCTTTATCAATCGCATTTAATTCTAGATTTAGATTAATTTGATCGCTTTCAGCATTATCTTGCTCTAATGGTGCGGTTTGAACAATCTCGTAGCTACCATCAGTATTAACCGTAATGGTCAAAATAGGGTCGCTTTCCGCGGTACCACTTGCGAGATAAACAATGATCTGATTGCCATCAATTTCGAAATCAGTATCGGCACCGTTTGATTTTAAGCCAGCTAATGTTGCTGCATCGGTGCCTGCAACAAACTCAAACCGGTCGATATAATCTGAGCCTAAATCAATGGCGATATTACCCGTTGTGCCACCACCGGATGCAGTTTCAGTATATTCAGCGGCATCACCAACGGTAATGATAGGCGCAACATTATCTTGAACGGTGACGGTGACTTCTACCGGATTAGTTAAGTAATCACCATCTGTATCTTGAAGTTGTACTGGCGCTTTAATCACAATCTCATCAGCTGTGACGGTTACATAGCCGTTAGAACTTGTTGCGGCAATATGATCTAATGGAATGGTTTGGTTCCACGTTAATGTTACGGTCGCATCGTTACCGTCAGTCACACTATTGACCGCCGATAAAGATAGAGTCACAACCACATTACCATTTAATGTTCCTTCAATTGCGCCTGTCTCTGCATTCACTGCAAAAACAATATCATCTACGCCATTATTGGTTGTGATCACTTCATTTAAATCAGCGAGTAACTCAGTTAAATAAGACGAATCTTGTGGATCAAATGTCACTGAGCTTGGGTCAAGACGATCATCACCCGCATCGACATTAAAACTCGTCGAGCCTGAATTAGCACCTGCAGGATCTAAGTCCGGCTCTAAGAAAGTCAATGATGCTGTTCCACCACCAGTGGCATCAGCACCATCTAAGATGGTAATAACCGCAGTCCCATCGGCAATATCACCATCAAAATCGGTCGCGCGAACCAACGCGTCAATCGTAATGGAAGCAGAATTATCTGTACCTTCTGAGATAATTTGATCAAGCGGGCCAGTTAAAGTCACTTCATAGGTTCCGTCAAGTTGAATCACAATTGATAAAACTTGATTACCTTCACTATCGGTAAGCGTTAAAGTATTGCCATTAACGTCAACCGTTGTATCTAAACCATTACTGGTAATACCATCAAAGCTTATTTGTTGATCAGCAGGTAAAAACACTAATGTTTCAATATTATCGGAACCAACGGTAAGTGGAACCTCACCGGTTTGGGTATCGATATTTTCTTGCAACTCTGTCCCTGCATCTTGAGCAAAGGTTGGGTTGATTCCATCAATAATATCGATATTGGCTTGGCCTAAATTACTTTGATCACCATCTTTATCGAACGCTGTCACATCTAATTGCAGATGAATCGTATCGTCTGGGTTATTTGCTTGCTCTAATGCCGCAGTTTGCGTCACTTCAAAAGTGCCATCATTTTGAATCGTGATAGTTAGGATAGGATTGGCTTGATTACCTGGGGTATACACAATAATTTCGTTCCCAGTCACTAGGTATTCAGTGGCAATACCATTCGTCATCAAACCTTCTAACGTAGGCTGATCGGCATTAAATTCAAAGCGTTCAATGACATCAGAACCTGCATCTAAAGTGACTGAACCTTCAGCATAGCCACCTGCTGAGGTTTCAGTAAATTCAGCTAAATCACCAACACTTAATTGCGGAGCATCACCATCTGAAATAGTCACTTCAACATTAACGGGTGTCTCTAATAATGATCCATCACTGTCTTCTACTTGAATTTGAGTATCAATAATGATGTTCTCGCCATCAACGCTAACAAAGCCAGAACTATTACCGCTATCTAAATGATCTAGAGGTTGGTATTGAGTGACCTCCACTGTAACCAAAGTACCTTCAAATAAAACCGTACCATTAATATCAATGGATAGAACAAGATTACCGCCAGCATCCCGCCCTTCAATAACAGTTTCATCACCACTTTTAAAACCAAAACTAATCGGCTCACCATTGGCTGTCGTCAGTTCAGTACTTAATTCATTAATCAGATCGTTAACTTGTGTTTTATCAAATTGGACAGAATCAGCAATTAATCGATCTGTTCCTGGTGTAACACCAATACTGGTTCGCCCAACAACAGGATATTCATTAGGCTGAGTATCGGCCTCAATAATCGATATTTCACCTGTTTCGCCACCAGTAGGAACATTACCATCAGTAACATTAATTTTAATCATACCGGGAGCTGTGTCACCATCATCATCGGTTGCCGTAATATTAAAACCAACAACATATCGGTTTAAATTAACACTACCTTGGTCAAATGGTTTAAACAAAGTTGCGGTATAAGATCCATCATTGTTAACCTCTAAAGTAAAGACTAGTTGCCCAACTATGTTATAAACGCTCAGCAACTGACCATCGACTTCATAATAAGTTGGAAAACTTTGACTGGTTGCTCCCTCCAGTAGTGGTTGATTAGCATCAATTTGAATGGAAGAAATTTTATCCGAACCAATATCTAGAGGTATTTGGCCACTTTGGGCGACACCTAAATCTGTTTCTTCATCAATAGATACGCCAGGGTCTCTACCAAACTGCTCAACTACACCATCATTAATATTTACATCAACTAAAATTGGCGAATTCAGCTCATTACCACCTATGTCTTGGCCTTGAATCTCGACATTAATCGAAATTTGATCATTTAGGTTCGACACTAGCCCAGTAGAGTTGTCAGACGGTACGTGATCTAATGGCTTGGCTAGATTGACTTCAATATCAACTTGAACGTCACGTCCATCTGGTGATGATGCCGTTAGTTTAATCGTAAGGTAAGTCTCACCATCCAATCGCCCTATAATTGAGTTAGTCTCTTCATCAAACACAAAAGAAAGCGCTTGACCACCAGAGGTCAGTTCAGTATTTAATTCTTGTAATAATGTCTCTAGAGATTGAGGCTGAAAGGTAAAAGTATCCGGTTGCAGTGCGAGGGTACGTGACTCAACCAAAATAGACTGCTGCATAATAACTGGATAACCGAGGTTATTACTGTACCCTAAAGGTTGCAAATCCGCCTCGGTTAAAGAAATCGATGTACTGATGCCCCCAGGCGCTTTCACGATAGGAATCCCATCATCAGCACTATCTTGTGACAATTCTTCATCAAAGAAGCCAACCGTATCGTAACCCGCTTTGGTTAATACCGCATCATTATCATAGTTAACTTCTACAAAACCGGTTGATGCTGTTTCAATAACCGAGAATGCTTGAGCTTGAGCCTCTTCCGAATTCTGTTCATCTTCTACATCATTATCTGTCTCATTATTTGATTCTTCACTCTGAGAAGGAGGTGGCATATGAGCACGAATAATCGCGATATCTTCTGGGGTTAATTGAGAGTTTTTTAAGTCATCGAGGTTGACCCCTTGCGCTGAGCTTATCTGAGCAATCGTAATCGCTCCTGCATCATTGGTCGTTACACAAGAAATACAATCAATTTCAACGACTTGAGATTCCGATGGAGTATTAACAATATATCTCGCATTCGGGTTAGCCCAGATAGAATCAGAGTTTGAGAGTTGATATTCGCCATTTATCTGAGTTAATGGTTTAGAGTGGCTTCCTACAAACACTTCACCACTGACAACATCAATTGTTGCTTGATTTGAACTCATCACATCCATACTACTGATTCCACTTTCAGATTAAATAACGAATACATAATAAAAATTTTAGGCTTCACATTGATATATCGAAGAATAAATACACTATCCTTAATCGATATCTGTTCATTGCATCTACTACTATACCAAGCCATCACAAACCTACTCATTCACCATAAAAATACATTGGCAATAATTGATAGAAAATAATTACAAGTAATTGATAAACTTATATGAAATGACTTTACCTACACACTAATGAAACATAATATATACATAAAAGCACAACACAACTCACAATCTCACATTTTCATATTCTTTTACTTAGATAGTATAGGAAAACCTTATTGTCTCGATGTCATTTATTGTAAGCAAACCCTTAAAAATCAGGTTTTATTACAAAAATTTAACAAAAAGAGCAAAAAGAATAAGATCAGTATTTACGCTTTTACCAATTGAATTGAAACGGACTTTCTATGAAGCAGAAATCGACATCAGTATCAAAAGAACATATGGACTTTGTCGATGATAAATCCACGGCTTTGCTGCTCAATACCCCCAAAAGTGCACGCATTATTTTGTGGATCATCGCTGCTTTCTTTATCCTTGCGATAGTCTGGGTATCAATTGCCAAAATAGATAAAGTCACAACAGGCTCAGGCAAAGTGATTCCCTCTTCTCAAATGCAAGTGGTACAAAATTTAGAAGGTGGGATAGTCAAAGAAATGCTGGTTAAAGAGGGGCAGTCAGTAGAAAAAGGTCAAAAACTGCTACTTATCGATGACACACTGTTTCAATCAAACTACCGAGAAAAGAGTCAAGATCTCGCGAGCTTAAAAGCCGATAGCATCCGTCTACGTCAAATCATCAAAAGTATCATCATTAATAATGACGCAGCCCGTTGGCAGGAAAAAGTTCAACTACAAATCGGCCCTCTCTCCTTTGACAGAGAGTTTTCAGAAAAGCATCCAAATTTAATTGCTCAACAACAAAATGAATATCGCGATGTCATGGCCAACTTACAAAACCAACTCAATGTGACAGGCCAACAAATTAGACAAAAGCAGCAGGAACAAAATGAGACTAGAACTCGTATCAGTATTCTTGCTAGCAACTATCAAATCATTCAACGTGAATACGGAATGACGAAGCCGTTAGCTGACGAAGGGGTGGTGCCTGAAATTGAAATATTACAATTACAACGTTCAATGAATGACAGCCGGAGAGAGCTCACTTCCGCACGCATGAAATTACCAGTTATCGAATCAGAAATTCAAGAAACCACCTACAAATACACCAACATCGCCTCAGACTTTGTGGCTAAAAATCAGCAAGAACTCAGCGATGTCAGTAATAAGCTATCAAGTATGGCGGAATCGCAAATCGGTTTAGAAGATAAAGTCAGTCGAACAATTGTTACGTCACCAGTCAAAGGTACCATTCAAAAAATTCATATCAATACTGTTGGTGGTGTGATTCAACCGGGAATGGATTTGATTGAAATTGTCCCAACAGAAGATACCTTGTTAATTGAAACTAAAATCGCGCCTCAAGATATTGGCTTTTTACATCCTGGCCTTAAAGCTATTGTGAAATTTACTGCTTATGATTTTACCAACTATGGTGGACTGACAGGCACATTAGAAACTATCAGTGCAGACACAATACAAGATGAAGAAGGCAATAGTTTTTACCAAGTCAGAATTCGCACCGAACAAAGTCAGCTTAAAGATGCCAATGGTGAAGATTTGCCAATTATTCCCGGCATGACGGCTTCAACCGATATTATTACCGGTAAACGTACTATTTTAGATTACTTATTAAAGCCAATCCTCAAAGCACAACAAACGGCACTGAGAGAATAATCATGAAAGATCCCTTATTATCATCATTGATTTACATCAGCCACTACTATGGGCAACCTCATTCAGAGCCGTCTGTTGTCAGTGATCTGCCGCTAACCGATGGTAAGTTAACTCCATCACTGTTTATCCGTGCCGCAGAAAAAGCTGGTTTAGTTGCTAAGGCTGCGCAACTTCCTCTATTAGAAATTTCGCCTATGTTGCTACCCGTCATAGCATTGCTAAAAGATGGCAGCAATTGTGTGATTCTTAGCATTGATCGTGAAGCCAACGAAGCCGAAATTGTTCTTCCTCAATCAGAAGGCATTGCTCACTCCATCAGTATTGAAGAATTACAACAACAGTACACTGGGCAACTTTTTCTAGTCAAAAAGCGCTTTCGTTATGATGAACGTTCTCCAGAAATACTCAAAACCCGCGAAGGGCACTGGTTTTGGAGCACATTGTGGGAATCCAAAAATATCTATCGTGATGTGCTACTTGCCTCTATTTTGATCAATATTTTTGCTATCGCTACCCCACTATTTACTCGTTTGGTGTATGACAAAATAGTGCCTAACCTCGCTTTTGAGTCTCTATGGGTGCTATCCAGCGGTGTCTTTCTGATCTTTATATTTGATCTCGCTTTAAAACTAGTCCGTTCTTATTTTATTGATATTGCAGGTAAAAAGTCTGATCTACTGATCTCATCAAAACTGTTTAATCGCGTGGTTGGCGTGCGTATGGAAGCGAAACCGGCCTCTGTCGGTGCATTTGCTCGTCATTTGCAAGAATTCGAGTCGATTCGTGAATTTTTAACTTCTGCTACCGTCGGTGCACTCATCGATCTTCCGTTTGCTCTGCTCTTTCTATTTGTGATTTATCTGGTTGCAGGACCTCTTGCCCTAGTTCCTTTAGTGGCTGTCATTATTTTGGCGGTGTACAGCTTCTTAATCCAGGCCCCATTAAGACGTTCCATTGAAGAAGGCTCCAAACTATCATCTCAAAAACACGCTAATTTAATCGAAAGCCTCCACAAACTAGAAACCCTGAAAACTTTCAACGCACAAAGCCAGTTTCAATATCGTTGGGAAGAATCTGTCGCTCACATGTCTAACTGGGGCATCAAAACTCGCCGCATTACTGATTCAGTACAAAGCACCGCTGGTTTTCTACAGCAATTTGTATCGGTCTCAATGATTATTGCCGGAGTTTACCTAATTGCAGATGGTCAACTCACGATGGGAGGCTTAATCGCTGCAACCATGCTAAGTGGCCGCGCTGTTGGCCCATTAGTGCAACTGTCTATGCTATCGACCCGTTATAACCAAGCCAAATCAGCGATGACCATTATTGAGCAAGTGATGGATATGCCAATGGAACAAGAACAAGGCAAACGCTATATACATCGCCCGCAACTGCAAGGCAAAGTACAATTTGATAACGTCAGTTTTCACTACCCTAACAGCAAAACCTACGCCCTAAAAGATATCAACTTCACCATTGAACCGGGTGAAAAAGTCGCAATTATTGGCCGAATTGGCTCTGGAAAATCCAGTCTACAACGCTTAATGATGGGGCTATATAAAGCAACGGATGGATCGGTAAAACTGGATAACCTAGATATCAACCAACTGCATTATAGTGATGTCAGAACCAATATTGGCTGTGTACCACAAGACTGCGCACTATTTTTTGGATCTATTCGTGAAAATATCACCCTAGGCCGTAGCCACATTACCGATGAACAAGTATTAACAGCTGCTGAGCGTGCAGGTGTCACCGACTTTACGCAACATGATGAGTCAGGGTTAGATAAGCAAGTAGGAGAAGGTGGCGCTGCACTGTCTGGTGGTCAAAAACAAGCCATTACAATTGCCAGAGCGTGGTTAACTAAACCGCCAGTATTACTAATGGATGAGCCTACCAGTCAAATGGATAACCGCTCTGAAAGCTTGATTAAGCAACAAATCAAAAAACTCTCGCCTACAGAAACATTAATCTTAATTACACACAAAGCCGAGATGCTTGATTTGGTCGATCGATTGATTGTTCTTGATAGAGGACACCTTGTCGCTGATGGCCCGAAAGAAGAAGTATTAAAGCGGATCACTGGTGCAAAAACCGGCTAGGCTAAGGTTAATTGGCTGCTAGGCTTCGCTTTCTGTTTGGCATGCTGGTAGTTGGTACTCAAATGGTTGCCCACATAAACTCCCTTGTGGGCCGAGTTTATCGAGTACTCTGCCAATTTCTGTCATTGCAAGCCAACGGTTTTCACACCATAGTGGCGATAACAAAGTCGGCCTTCTTGCCGCAGCGGATACTCGGTGATAAATAATATCTGCAGGAGTTCGACGAATAATCTCCGCTGCCACCTCAACGTAATCATCCATGTCAGGGGCATCTAAGCGCCCAACTTGCCATGCTTTTGCCATCGTGCTCCCTTCCACGATATGCAGTGGATGCAGTTTCAAACCATCAGTACCTACCTCCAATACCTT
The DNA here is from genome assembly GCF_002218005.2 of Vibrio algivorus. Classification (GTDB taxonomy): domain Bacteria; phylum Pseudomonadota; class Gammaproteobacteria; order Enterobacterales; family Vibrionaceae; genus Vibrio; species Vibrio algivorus. Next base: position 149,200 of record NZ_AP018679.1, on the reverse strand, counting down.
CTCAAAAGTATCAAAATAATCGGTTCTTGTTTCTTTAGGTAAGCCAATAATTAAATGGGTGCAAACCTTAATACCTAATGCTCTCGCGCGCTTGGTAATTTCCTCATAACAAGCAAAATTATGACCACGATTAATTCGCTTTAATGTCCTCTCATTGGCAGTTTGCAACCCGAGCTCCAACCAAATTTCATAACCTTGTTCAACATAACCACTTAATAAATCTAGTACAGCATCTGGTACACAATCAGGTCGAGTACCGACGCACAACCCAACCATATCAGCAGATTTTAATGCTTCTTCATACATGGCTTTGAGGGTTTGAACTTCAGCGTAGGTATTGGTGTAGGCTTGGAAATAAGCAAGATATTTTTTGGCTCGTTTGACTTCACCTGCGCGATCAGTCAGCTGAATATTAATAGGTTGAATTTGAACATTTTCATCAACAAAAGAAGAGACATTACAAAATGTGCAGCCACCACGGCCAATCGTACCGTCACGGTTTGGGCAGCTAAACCCACCATGTAAAGTGAGCTTATGCACTTTTTCGCCATAGCGACGCTGTAAATCTTGTCCTATGGTGTTGACTAACTCATGCAGTTGCATCATACCCTCTGTTAATGTCCAAAACCTATACCCAAAGTAATTGGAGTGCAATGAGGCGAATGAAGGCCATCAAACAAAGCGCACCTTCAAGTACGAAGGGTATAAAAACTGAGAAGTATAATGAAGCCACTAAAAGCAAGCTTTACGTTACATCAAGAAAAAGCTTATTGAACCACTTCCAATGAATCGGCATCAATAGACGTATTATTCCAATCTTTTTCTACTTCACCGCGAATGATGATGGTGTTATCTGGTGTCACTGTGCGGCCAAACCAAAGATCATCATCGATCTCAACCGAAATTTCACCTGTCGCATCTTGGAACATGTAATCTTCATCACCTAGAGACATTGTTAAATTACCCGTTAACTCAACTTTAGTATCATCGCTGGCATTAAGAGAGCTAATTACATCACGAATAATACGTTTTGATTTAGTTGGACCTTGGAAACCACCTTTACTTTGCTGAGCAACAGGGGTTCCATCAGCCGTCACAAGATGGTTTTCTGCTAATACAGGTGCTGCAGCGAAACTTAATGCACACACTAATAATAATTTTTTCATTCAAAATCCCCTTAATAAACTGGTTAAAGCGCTTTTCACACTTTCAATGACATTATCTTGCATCAACAAGCGTGAAGGGAATGTGAAAATTCTGACATAAGCAAAACTGATAAAAATTGAATTCCCATCATTAAAATCTTGATGTTTGAACTGTAATATCTTTGTGCAACAATTAAACAAGTCATGGAAGAAGGAAAGTGAATGGATCCAATATCACAAGGCGTATTAGGTTCGGCTGCAGCCTTACTGGTGTCGAACAAACAAAACCGAAGACATGCAGCAAAAGTGGGCTGTGTGGCGGGCTTAGCGCCTGATTTAGATGTGCTAATAAAATCGAGTAGTGACCCATTGTTGGCATTGGAGTTTCATCGCCAATTTACCCATTCACTTTTCTTTATTCCATTTGGCGGTTTGATTATAGCCTTGTTGCTTTGGGCTATCGTCTACCGGCAAATTCCGTTTAAGCAAACTTTTCTATTTGCCACCATTGGCTATGCGACACATGGATTACTCGATGCTTTAACCACTTACGGTACCCAACTACTCTGGCCATTTTCGAACCAACGAATTGCATGGGACGTGATTGGTATCATCGATCCACTAGTCACGATTCCTTTACTGATTGCAATCATCATCACCTGTATCACCAAATCAAAAAAATGGATGATTATAGGTGCTAGTTTCTTTGCCATCTATATCAGTTTTGGCGCTCTACAACATCATAGAGCTCTAGAAGCGACTCAACAGATTGCCAATAAAACTATGCATTCCGTCACTCGTATTAAAGCAATGCCTACCATAGGAAATTTATTAGTCTGGCGTACGCTTTACCAAGCTAACGATCGCTATTACGTGAATGCAATTCGAGTTTCATTACTAGGTAAAACGACAGTTTACCCAGGTCAATCAATTGCAAAGCTCGACATTGATAAAAGCTATTCAACTATCGACAGTAATTCCATTCAATTTCAAGATATAGCTAGGTTCAATTGGTTTAGTGATGGTTGGCTCGTGCTCGATCAAAACAATCCATTAATGATTGGCGATATCCGCTATGCGACCCAAGTCAATGGTATCGAACCACTGTGGGGAATTAAACTCAGACCACAGCAGCAAAACCAACATATTCAATATCAAAGTAACACGGGAAATGGGAAAAGAGAGTTAATACCTATCGATATGATGTTTGATTAGACAAAAAGAGCTCAAGTTACGACAGTGGTAACTTGAGCTCCATTTTTAATCATCAGCCTATCATAAATACTAAATCAATAGGTTTAAAACACCTTATTACGTTCTTTTTTATTATTGTACAAGCTGACATCTGCTCGTTTAAATGCGCTATCAAACCCTTCATCTGGTGATTTCTCACTGTATCCATAAGAAACTTTGATTGTTAATCCATCTTCATTAAATGGCGTTTCTTCAATTTTATTCTTTAATTTAACGGCTAATTGCCTCGTCATATCAAAACTTGCCTTAAAGAACACTACACAGAATTCATCACCACCTAATCGAATACATAAGTCAGTATCTCGAGTATTATTATTTAAGGTATTCGCAATATGCTTTAATGCCTGGTCTCCAACATCATGTCCATAAGTATCATTGATTGGTTTAAACTTATCAGCATCAAATAAAATAATCGTGACAGAATCTTCTTTCGGCCTCTCGCTCAAAGCCTGGTCAATAATTCTTCTATTATAAAGCCCTGTTAATTCATCGGTTACTGCCTGAGCATGAAGAAAAGATTGTTTCCTACGATGCATTTCAATGTAAAGATAGGCCCCGCTAATCACGATAAGCATCAAAATAAAAATAAGCGAACGCTCAAGTAATCGGTGCATAAAATAAGTAGGTGACACCGTAAGCTTAATATCAGCAATATCCAAAATATTGAATGTTTTGCTTAATGTTAAAATATCACGATTAACAGAACCATTAGCCACCTGTAATGGGTACTCACTGCTCGAAAATTGAATAGTCACACTAGCATATTTTTTCAATAATTCTGGTAAGTTATTTAATGAATAAAAGTAATCCAGTGGAATATCGATGCCCATATCGCCAATATGCTCGTCATTAAACTCGACGGGAGATATTACAGATATAACTTCTTGCTTATTTACCCCATCTTTATAAGAGTTAGTCACATAAAATCCATATTGGCTTATTTGTTGACTGACTCTTTCCTTCGTTCCTGCACGCGATGTGTACAGACTAGGTGTGATGTCTGCAATTCTATTGTTTATTTGATCATAATCACTATCAGCCATTGAGTAGCTATATTTATACTGATAGTTAATATAAAACTGATCATTACTCAATAATAATGGGGTACTACGGCTCCAAATTTTATCTAAATAAGGAAAAATAAAATTTTCGTCGAGCAACTCACGATGTGGGTAGCCACTACCAATTAAAGTACCATTCAACAGTAAACCTCGGTCACTCGAACGACTAAATCGATAAATATCCGTTTCTTTATCATACTCAATAGGCACAACATCATTATCGAAAGTATCAGGCTGAGAAGAGAGAGTATTTAGAAGGATATCTTTATTTTCAATCGCCCTTTTACCCGTAAGTAAAAGTGATTTTTTTACATTATCTAAAAAAAGATCGACATCATTACTAGCATCCTTCCAAGTGTTATACCCATTCGCTATCAATAATATAAACAAAGCAAAGGCATTAAGCTTGAGAACCGATAAGTATTTCGTATTGTGTATATTTTTCATAAGGTCTCAAAATAAACCGTTAACAATTACATTGGAGATCAATTCCGGCAGACTAATACCAATAAACACTAAGGCCATAGAATATGAGTAATATAAGCACTTTCTAAGCCTATTTAGAAAACTAAGCTATTTTTGTTTTGATAAGAATTGATGAAGTTGAACTGAGGATATTTTACAGTGTAAATAGATTAAAAATATTTCACATTGTCGATAAAGCGTGTAAGGGAAACCTGAAAATTAAGACGAATGACAAAACCCTACCTTCATTCAATTTTTTCGAACAACTTGATGTATTTCTCATACTCAACAGATTGCAACTTCTTCACTAAGATTAAGCCATTCCTTATTCATTAAGCCTGAGGTCATTATGTCTCAAACTCAATTTCGTGAAGTTCGCTTAGTAATGCAATCCCAACCCACATCCGATGGAGATGGCGTTAAGATCCAACGTGTTGCGGGCTTTAATAACAAGTACTTTTCACCATTTTTAATGATGGATGAATTAAAAGCCGACGATAAAAAAGACTATGTTGGCGGTTTTCCCCCTCATCCACACCGTGGCATTGAAACCCTCACCTATATGATGAATGGGCACTTTCAACACAAAGACCACATGGGTAATGTAGGTGAATTACGTAGCGGTGGTGCTCAATGGATGGCGGCGGGACAAGGTGTTATCCATAGTGAAATGCCAATTATGGAAGAAGGTCAATTGCATGGTTTTCAAATTTGGATAAATCAACCCGCACGCGACAAAATGCAGCCAGCCAAGTATTTTGACTTTCAACCTGAGAGTATTACTGAAAAATCGATTTCTGAAGGTAATTTACTGCGCTTATTAGCGGGTGATTTAAAGGTAAACAATCAACCTATACAAGGTCCACTGACGGATACCGGTGTACCAGTTAGTGTTGCTGATTGGAAAGCTGAAGAAAATTGTGAAATATCATTAACAATTCCGAGCCAACATAATTCGATGATTTATGTGTATAAAGGTGCGGTAACGGTTTCTGGTAAATCTCTACAACAATCGGATTTTGCGATACTTCCTGCTTCGAATAAGCAAGGTGAAAGACTAGATGAAATAAGATTGCACGCCAATAGTGATAGCGGTTTGCTAATTTTTGTGGGTGAACCAATCAATGAACCTGTTGTGCACTACGGTCCATTTGTTATGAATACGATGGATGAGATAAACCAAGCAATTAATGATTACCAATCCGGCAAGTTTCATCAATATTAAGGTTTAATTCACAGAAATTTTATGTTCATAAACTGTGAACTAGATCTATAATTTTTAATACTCATCGTGATTGAAGTAACAGCTAACAACACTACGACTTCTATTGCACTGAGTATATTGCGCTTCTGATTCGCATCAGCCCGTAAGGGATATAATAAGCCACTCCCTGCTTTCCCCTAATAGCAGGGATTTTTTTATCTTAAATATATACCCAAGTAATTAGCCTCAGATTTAGATAACCTATGCAATTGGGTGAGTGCATGTCTACAATAAAACTGCAGCTTTAAGTATCACAGCTATAGCAATCTAAAAGCCAAATTTTCATCTAAAATATTACGTCACTAAATTACATACGGGTAAGGCATTCATAATGTGAATTATTTTACACGTCAAATTAATTAATAAAACATGACGTAGATCACTTATATAATTACAGATACGTATATTAAGTTCATTTTAGTGATTTACCTCACAATAAATATCACCATCACCCCTGCATAAAATGTGATACATATCACCATTTACTTGAGTGGAAATTCCAAAATTGCATTTTGTAACAAAATTACAACCAAATTTTGCAATGTGGATCGCATAGAAATAAGAAAAATGACACCCGATAGAGACACCGATCACAAAAAACCCGTTGTCAGTTCATTAATTAATTTGTGTGGTAAATTGATTGGGTACTAAGCAATCAATGCGGTTTTCGCGAACCGTTCACAACAACAAAATAATTAAGAACATCAAACGGGAGTCGTTATGATATCACCTGATGCTAAGATCAAGATACAAAATTTTGGTCGTTTCCTCTCTAACATGGTTATGCCCAACATAGGTGCGTTTATCGCATGGGGCTTTATTACTGCCTTATTCATTCCAACTGGCTGGTTTCCAAACGAGACCTTAGCCTCTATGGTTGGCCCGATGATTACTTACCTGCTTCCCTTATTGATAGGTTATACCGGTGGTAAACTTGTCGGTGGTGAGCGTGGTGCAGTTGTCGGTGCAATCACAACAATGGGTGTAATCGTTGGAACCGATATTCCAATGTTCATGGGGGCAATGATTGTTGGTCCTATGGGCGGTTGGGCAATTAAAGCCTTTGATAAGCGCGTAGAAGGTAAAATTAAAAGTGGCTTTGAAATGTTGGTTAACAACTTCTCAGCCGGCATTATTGGGATGATATGCGCCATCATTGCTTTCATGTTAATTGGCCCATTCGTTAAAGTGCTCTCGGGTGTATTAGCAGCAGGTGTTCACTTCTTAGTCGATGCCCACTTATTACCGCTGACCTCTATTTTCGTTGAGCCTGCAAAAATTCTCTTCTTAAATAATGCGATCAACCACGGTATTTTCTCACCACTCGGTATTCAGCAAGCAGCCGAAACCGGTCAGTCTATTTTCTTCTTAATTGAATCTAACCCAGGCCCTGGTTTAGGTATTCTTTTGGCTTATATGTTTTTTGGAAAAGGTACGGCAAAACAAACTGCCGGTGGCGCCTCGATCATCCACTTCTTCGGTGGTATCCATGAAATCTATTTCCCATACATTTTAATGAATCCTCGTTTAATTCTCGCCGCCATTGCGGGTGGAATGACGGGCGTATTTGTTCTCACTCTCTTTGATGCAGGTATCGTTTCTCCTGCTTCTCCTGGCTCTATCTTCGCTATTTTATTAATGGCACCGAAAAGCTCAATGCTAGGCGTTCTGTGTTCTATCTTTGCCGCCACGGCCGTGTCATTTACCGTCGCAGCATTACTAATGAAATCACAACGCACAACGGAAGAAGATGGTGATGAAACTGCCTTAGATAAAGCCACTGCTGATATGCAAAGCATGAAAGCTTCAGCCAAAGGTGAAAGTGCAGCAGTCAACCAAAACAACAAAATTGATATGGCAAATGTTCGTAGCATTATTGTCGCTTGTGATGCTGGTATGGGATCAAGTGCAATGGGTGCCAGCCTGTTACGCAAAAAAATTCAACAAGCGGGCTTAGACATTCAAGTGACCAACCTTGCCATTAATAGTTTACAAGAAGGAGTTGATATCGTGATCACTCATAAAGATTTAACAGAACGTGCTCGTAAACATGTACCTAATGCATTCCACATTTCATTGGTTAACTTCTTAGATAGCGAAATGTACAACCAATTAGTGACCAAGCTATTAGCTGAGCAACGTCCAGAAGCTGCCAACGATAATCAAGCGATGAAAGTATCTATACTTGCAGCAAATGACGAGAGTTTTGAAGAACAAGCACCTTCTGTGTTTAATATTGAACGTAAAAATATTCATTTAAGTTTATCTGCAAGTAATAAAGAAGAAGCTATCCGTTTCGCTGGCAACCAGTTAGTTGAACTTGGCTATGCTGAACCTGAATATGTCGATGCCATGTTTGAGCGTGAAAAGCTAGTACCAACTTATCTTGGTGAATCTATTGCCGTACCTCACGGTACCGTTGAAGCGAAAGACCGTGTTATCAAAACCGGTATCGTCATCTGCCAATACCCTGGTGGTGTGCAATTTGGTGAAGACGAAGATGAAATAGCCAAACTTGTTATCGGCATAGCAGCTAAAAATGACGAACACATTCAAGTAATCACTACGATAACCAATGCGTTAGATGACCCTGATGCCATTGAAAGATTAACGACGACAACTGATGTCGAAGAAGTATTGGAAATCTTACAAGGTAATCAAGCAGCATAACTCTGTATGATTCGAGGTCAGCGTGCCCTTATGCATCTGGCCTCACCCTAACAAGCTTTATTTTTATCGTAGGAATTTATTATGAAAAATGCAGTTCACTTTGGTGCTGGTAATATTGGTCGAGGATTCATAGGAAAGCTTTTAGCAGACGCAGATGTTCAAGTGACTTTTGCTGATGTCAATGCACCGCTTGTCGACCAAATCAGTCATAAACAAGAATATAAAGTTAAAGTCGTAGGTTCGAAATGCCAAATCGATACCGTTAATCATGTTACTGCCGTTAATTCAGCTAGTGATGATGTTATTGAACGTATCATTCACACTGACCTTGTTACGACTGCTGTTGGCCCTAATGTACTTGATATTATTGCCAAAACTATCGCAACAGGTATCACTAAACGCTTTGAAGCAGGTAATCTAAAACCTTTAAATATCATCGCTTGTGAAAATATGATTAGAGGCACAACCCATCTAAAAGGTGAAGTCTATAAATATCTGTCCCCTGATCTGCATACTCAAGCTGATACCTTAATTGGATTTGTCGACTCTGCCGTTGATCGAATTGTACCACCAGCAGAAGCGGCAAATGATGACCCACTTGAAGTTACGGTAGAAAGCTTTAGCGAATGGATTGTCGATGAAAGCCAATTTAAAGGCGAAATTCCTGATATCGCAGGAATGGAAAAAACCAATAACTTAATGGCTTTTGTGGAACGTAAGTTATTCACACTCAACACTGGCCATTGTATCACCGCGTATTTAGGGTGCTTAAAAGGCCATCGAACTATCCGTGAAGCTATTGAAGACCCTGAGATTTACTTTGATGTAAAACAAGCGATGCATGAAAGTGGTGAAGTATTAATTCAACGCTACCAGTTTGATCGTGAAATGCATGGGGCTTATATCCAAAAAATATTAGACCGTTTTGCTAACCCTTACCTTGTTGACGAAGTTGACCGTGTAGGCCGACAACCTATTCGTAAATTAAGCGAAAATGATCGCTTAATAAAACCACTACTTGGCACCATCGAATATGGGACAGAAAACACAACTTTATTGAAAGGAATTGCAGCGGCTTGTAAATATCGTAATGATAACGACCCTCAGGCAATTGAATTACAAAAATCTATTCAAGATCAAGGTATTAAAAAAACATTAGCGCATTATACCGGGCTAAATGAAAACAGTATCGAAGTACAAAAAATCGAAAGTCTTTACTTACAACTTTAATTCTAATCATCACGGGGGCTTCTCTGCCCCCCTTAATTTAGATGGTCTAATGAGCGAAAAATTAAACGAAACAGAAATATTGGAACGATTAAACCAAGCACCTACGGTGAGAGGCTTCTTTATCCAAACCGTAGAAATACTGGATGAGTCTATCGATGCTCTCATCAAACGTATTTTTCGTAAGGATAATTTTGCCGTGCAATCCGTTGTCGGGCCTTTATTACAAGATTCTGGCCCTCTAGGCGATCTCGCGGTTCGTTTAAAACTATTGTTTGGTTTAGGTGTATTGCCCGATGCTATTTATCACGATATTGAAGATCTCATTATTTTGCGCAATAAACTCAATAATGACGGTTCTGAATATGAATTTACCGACCCATTGATCATCAATAGTATTAAGTCACTTAACCTCATAGAAAAAATGACAATGGTACCTTTAAATATTACCGAACCCGATGGTGATATCGACCTAAGTTTTTATCGCATGCAACTACAACGTCAGCAGCAAGTGATCAAATCCGGCCTATCACTAGCCATTGTCGATATTTGTAGTGAATTAACAAAAGACAGCCCATTCTAAAAGCATTTCTCGAATCGATTATACTTGTGTGACTATATCGTATTAAATCGAGCCAAGAGCACCAATACAGTTCGACTAATTTCAATCAATTCAAAAAACACTTCAGGCGACCACTCAAATTTTCTGAATGAACACCAATTGATAGGGAGTTTAAGTGGAGTTAGAGATTTATTTTGGTTTTAACTCAAATCACAAAAGCGATGTTTGAAAATACAAACATCGCTTTTTTATTATCTGAGGTTACTTGAGTATATATAATGAATTATTACAACTCATCACCATAAATATCAAAATTAAAGTATTGATCGGCGATCTTATCGTAGGTTCCGTTAGAACGGATCTCGGCAATCGCTTTATTAAAGGCTTCTGCTAATGCCTTATCTTGCTTACGTAGTGCCAAAGCGGTGCCCTCACCTACATATGCTTTATCTGTTACTGGCTCTCCGGCTAATTCAAACCCTTTACCAAGTGGCTTATCAAGGAAGGCTAATTGCAGTTGGTCAGCATTACTGAACGCCACATCCAAACGACCATTGTCCAAATCAAGATACACTTCATCTTGGCCTTTATAACGTTTGATATTAGCCACATCACCAAACTTCTCGGTTACGTAGTTATCATGAATAGTGCCTAGTTGAACACCAATATTTTTACCGGTAAGCCCGGCTTTATCCATATTGTATCCGGCATCGATTTTGGCCACAAAGCGTGCTGGTGTTTGGTAGTATTTGTTGGTAAATAAAACGCGCTTTTTACGTTCTTCAGTAATGCGCATTGACGCCATGATCACATCAGCTTTTCTTGCAAGTAGCGCAGGAATTAAGCCATCCCAATCTTGAGAAATCCACACGCACTTAAAATTAGCTTCTTTACACAGAGCCTCGGCAATTTCAATATCAAAACCGGTAGGTTCACCATCTTCATTTTTATAGTTAAAAGGTGGGTAGGTAAAATCCGAGGCAAGACGTACCACTTTTTTGTCTGCAGCATGAACCGTTCCGACTATCATTGCGCAGCATACTGCCGCAAGCGTTATTAACTTTTTCATCATAAATCCTTTTATTTATATACCCAAATGACTTAAGTATATTCTTTTAGTACTTGTAGTGTTTTATTCATACTGCTGGCGGAGCCAATTGAAATTCTAACGCATCCTTTCACCGTTGACTCATTAGCAGGACTACGTGCCACAATCCCCTTATTAAGAAGATACTCGTAAAAATTATTACTGCCTTTAAAACGAATGAGAACAAAATTGGTACACGATGGATAGACTTTATCCACGATTGAAAGTTGACTGACTTCATAGCTAAACCAATCTCGTATCTCAATTAAGCTATCCGTTTGTGCCTTCATCTGTATTAAACCAGCTGAATCTAGTGCTTTTAGTGCAATCTCCGCACTCGGATCGGCAATAGGATATGGCGCAACTAAGCGCGCGACATAACTCATCACGCTTTGATCGGCAATTAAAAAACCCACACGAATGGCAGCTAAACCAAATGCTTTTGATAAAGTGCGAACAACGATTAAATGCGGGTATTGCGCCATTAGATGCAACACACTGGTCTGTGGTGCAAACTCAATATAAGCTTCATCCACCACAACCAGGGACTGATCTTTTGTACTCTCAAGTAAAGCCAACAAGTCTTGCGAATATAAAGTATTACCCGTTGGATTATTCGGTGAACATAAAAACACAATACTGGTATTTTCAAGCTCAGCTTCAATTTGAGGTAAGTTGAGTTGGAATTCAGCCGTCAATGGTACGACTGCCGTTTTCACACCCATTGAATCCGCACAGAATTCATACATGCCATAGGTTGGCGGACAAACCAGAATTTGATCATTACCTGGCTGACAGAAAGCTCGTACTAATAAATCAATTGCTTCATCTGCACCACGTACTGCCATAATTTCAACATTCGCATTAAGTCGACCATCTTCATTTTTACTGTCTAGTTGAAATTGTTCACAGTAATCACGGTAAGCTGCTGCGATATCAAACGGTAAAAAGTCTGGGTAACGATTATAATGGCTATTTACACCCTGTTTCTCATCACCATACTGACAACATGTTTCTAATTCATTGGCATTCAGCCACAGGTGATCTTGTTTATTAGTCATGCCACGCGCAATACGTCTTGCCGATTGATAAGGTATGAGTTTTTTTACCGACTCTGGAACCAACTTATCTGCTAATGATGTCATACGTCTCTCTCGCCATGCATAATAAAAACAAAAATCACAATAAATTTAACTTTAAATTCTAAATTTGAGCATAAATAATCAATTAAAGTTATATCTTGATTCTATACAAACAAGGCTTGCAATAAGAAACGAAAAGTAAGCATACTAGCCATGATAAAAAATCATACCTAGTTTCAATACTTGAGAGTGTTTGATTTTATTACGATTGATCAACAAGGAACGATCATGCCAACTCGACTACCTTCGACTAAAGCACTATACGCATTTGTAGTAACCGCTGAAGAACTCAACTTCACCTCAGCAGCAAATCGACTTAACCTCACACAAGGTGCAGTTAGCCGACAAATCTCATCGTTAGAGCAACAATTGGATGTCGCCTTGTTTCATCGACACGCACGAGGCTTATCACTTACATCCAAAGGTGCAGAGTTTCTGCCGTTGGTTGAACATACGCTTAACCACTTACAACGTTCAATCGAGCATATCGCTCATGACAAACGTAAAATAAAGCTCAAAGTCCCAAGTTGCATTACTTCATGGCTATTACCCAAACTAATGAACTTTCAGCAGCAGAACCCCGAGATCGATGTTGAACTCACCTCGACTATTAAACACAGTGTCAACTTTGCGAGCGAACCTTTCGATGCAGCAATTGGCTATGGCGATCTCGACACTTTTACTCAACAAGACCAACAACTGCATTACCATTTATTATTTGAAGAGATCTTGACCCCTGTTTGTGCTCCAACCTTGTTAGGTGAGCATCTATCACTACAAGTAAACCTACTAAAACAACAAACATGGTTACACGCCACACCAGAAAAATCGGATTGGAAGTTATGGTTAAACGCATGGGCAGCCGAACAAAAGCAACCCGAGTGGACAGCATTGGAAGGAAAAAAGAATCAACATTTTGCTACATTAGACCTTTCAGTTAATGCTGCAATGCAAGGCTTTGGAATCGCGATTGGTGATACAATGCTTGCTCAAGCTGACATAGAGCTGGGTAGGCTTATCGCACCTTGTCAGCTCAACGTTCGATCAGGAAAAGGCTATTACTTTATACGCCCGAAATCGCAAATAAATAACAATATCGAGTGTTTAATGGATGAATTATTAAAATAGCTTACCGTCTAAAAAATAAAGTCGGAATGACCAAGATTATCCACCATCCCATCGAAAGCAAAGCAGTCGCTAAGATAAAGCCGGAGACATTCACCGAAAAATTGAAAGCAGCAAGCATCCATTGTTGATGGAATAGGTTGAAGTAAAAAGACAATACCCATAGCACAGCGACAACAATCAAAACCATCACCGAGCCTTTTAGTGCATTATTAAAATCCCCACGGCTAGGAATACAGTGAAAACAAATTAAGCAAGCAAGAAGTAGAGTTAATGCATGTTGGCGAGAAGATAAAGCACTATCAATAAAGGTGTCTATTACATAAGCACAGTAGTGCAAAGCGGCTGTGGAAACGGTATACACATTCGCGACATCAACGTTCAAAATAAAAGGTCGAATGGTTGGCATTACTAAGAAATGCTGCAATAGCACAATCACTGAAAATCCCGCTAGTAATGGTGCAATTGCAATAAAAAAGACCCCTATTGATTGGTAGAGTGAACGTTGATTCCAATTGTGATTGACATAACCAAGCCGGCCATCTTTCCCCATTTGAAACCAACTAATTTTATGGACCTTATGACCAAAGATTAACGCCACTAATGCATGTGATGCTTCATGAATTGGCGTTCCAACCATAGCAGACAGATAAAATAATCCTTTAGACAATGGGGTTTTGATCACTCTTTCCCCTAGTGATTTCATCAAAACTTGTTGTAAACCAATAACAAATACCACTACGGCCAAAAATACAGCTAGACCAATCATATCCTTTCACTTTCTAAATAGTAAAACGTCATTCTATCGTAGAATTTTGGCTAAGTAACCTTACTACGGCAACCACATTGATCCGACTTAACAATATAAATTATTCGCATGCATCAATTAGTTATGATGTTAATAAGCATAAAAAATGGTGTGTTGACTATACCAACACACCATTGTTACTTTTCAATTCTAAATGATTCAATCACTAATCATCATCAACAAACACATGCCCTTCTAGAGAATAAGGATCATTTTGATGCTCTTTCATTTGCATCGAATGGCCGCGTATTTTTTTCAACGTTTTCTCTAATTGACTTGCTTGTTGGTAATCTCCTTCGGCATACGCAATGTAGATTTGATGTTCGAGATCTTCAATACGATCTTGGTCTGTCATAACATCCTCCTGCTAACTATTTGATTTTAAGTAACACTATTAAATCAGAGCTAATTAGCTTTCCATCAAAGTGTAGACCATTATGAAAAATGCATTAAATGTAGTTCTCAACACTAGCAACAATGGCATGATCATGTTAAAAACCTGCTAAAAATTAAGGTTACATAATATTTTACCAAAAAAGCATGTTACAATTTGAAACATTTATAGCGATGTAAAATATCCTATGCAGCATAAACAATTAATTATTACAAATAAATCAATGACTCAAATAAAGCTTCGCTACTAGGGTGACAATAATCAATGCCACATACCATACTCACTCCAAAGGCAGTTAAAAAACTACTGATAACTTTTCTTGCTCCTTTACCTATCGTTGCGTTCATTTGCTATGTAAGTAATTCCTCCTCATTAAAGCAACACTTACAAACCATTAGCCAATCTTATGTTCACCAAATTGAAGAAATTGTTGATGAACTAAGAGATGAAAACTACCAAGCCTTGTATGACGCAACAACCTGCCGACAAATTCAAAAAGATTTATTATTTGAAGCTTTTTTAAGAGAAATGCTGATTGTTGAAGAAGGCAGAGTCACCTGCTCGTCAAAAAGATCGGAAGATGAAATTTTTCAAATAAAACATAAATTCTCTGAATCTAAGCTTAATACTGGAGAGTATTTATTTGATATTTCATATGAAGATGGCCCGGTTCGTAGTTTATTAATTATTGATCAAGATAAAAATAATCTGCATCGTTCAGCTATTTCAATTGTCGATCAGAGCTATATCGATGTTCGATTAGGACTAAAAGATGATGATCGAATCGCACAATCTGTTATGACCGTTTCTGGTAACACTTATCCATCAAATACACATTTAAAACCAAGCCAGTTTCTTACGATGGAACAATCAAAACATTTAAATATCCAAGTTACCATTGAGCCGAGTAACAAGTTAATAAATGAGCTATATACCAACACCCTATTAGTCACCATTCCTATTTCATTGTTTTTGTCCATATTCTGGCACCTATTCAGCTATTGGTATCAAACCAGAGGTTCACTAGCCGAAAAGATAAAAAAAGCATTAATCAATAATGAGTTTTTCCTTGTTTACCAACCCCTTGTTGATAGCTCCACTTCTAAAATAAAAGGGGTAGAGGCATTGATTCGTTGGAGTCACCCTCGGTCTGGCTTTATTGGACCTGATGTGTTTATTCCCGTTGCTGAGCAACATGGGCTTATTAATAATATTACTGATTTTGTATTCGAACGCACTCTGGTAGATTGGAAAACACATACCACCAACAATTTACATATCAGTATCAATGTTCCACCTAGCTACCTGTCTCAAAACTCATGTCTAGAAAAGTTAACATTACTTGCCAGCCGCTATAAAGAGCAAGGGCTTAAATTAGGTATTGAAATAACTGAGCGACAATTGCTTGATAAGTCTGACCGGGCAATACTCACTGACATAAAAAAACTGGGAATAGATGTATCTATTGATGATTTTGGTACAGGTTATACTTCTTTATCCGTGTTAGAAGATACCGAGTTTGATTACCTAAAAATTGATCGCTGTTTTATCAACACTATAGGTATAAAGTCGATTAATTCTCCAGTTTTAAACAGCATCATTAACCTTGCCAATAACATGAATGTGTTAATGGTTGCTGAAGGTGTCGAAACCAAAGAACAAGCGGATTACCTAAAAGATCATGGTGTTCAACTATTACAAGGCTATTTTTTCTATAAGCCGATGTCATTTGAAGAGATAGCCACACTCCTAGAAAATAATTAATGAATTATAGGAATAGGTCTAATTCCTTCCTTTTACTAATCGATGCAAAAGTTCAATGATATAGTCACGACACTGATTTGAATTGAACGCAAACAAGGAAGGTAGATGGAACTGTCATTAGAAATCATGGCATTACTTGTCGGTGTAGCGGCATTAGCCGGTTTTATTGATGCAATGGCAGGTGGTGGTGGCTTATTGACCGTACCAGCATTGCTCGCGGCGGGTATTCCTCCCGCTCAAGCTTTAGCCACCAATAAACTGCAAAGCTCATTTGGTAGTTTCTCCGCCAGTTTATATTTTATTCGTAGCGGTACCGTAAAACTACAAACCATGTGGCTACCGATTGCTTGTACATTTATCGGATCCGCACTCGGCGCAGAAGCTGTCCAAGTGATTAAACCCGATCTATTAATGAGCATTATTCCTATCGTGCTAATTGCCATCTCAGGTTACTTTCTATTCTCTAAATCCGTAACACCACACCCCGATGATAAACCTAAACTTTCTGAGGCAGCATTCGCGCTAATCATCGGGACTAGTGTCGGCTTCTATGATGGATTTTTAGGACCAGGCACTGGCTCTATATTTGCCGTGTGTTTCGTGGCAATTGGTCGCTATAGCCTAGTCGCCGCCACTGCCCGTACTAAAATTCTTAATTTCACTTCTAATATTGCTGCTTTATCGTTTTTCATTATGGCCGGATTACCTATTTGGGAATTGGGGCTAACAATGGCAGTGGGTAATTTTCTTGGTGCACGTTTAGGAGCAAAAGTGGTACTTGGTAATGGACAAAAAATTATTCGTCCATTGGTCATTATTATGTCAATGACCATGGCACTTAAGCTTCTGTGGGAACAGCATCAGCAATGGCTGTTATCAATGCTTTAACTCGCTCATTACGATAAGTATTTGGCCTGCAACATAAGTGTACCGGGCGAAATAGCGGTTTTAGAACATCAAAACTAAAGCAATATTTCGTCTCAATCTTTAATGCTTTGACTATTGATAGTGGCACCAAAGCTGGCGCGACACCACCTAATGCTAGTTGCGCCGCTGCAGTATAGGAATCCATCTCCATCAATGCCGAAATACCGAGTTGAGATAACACGTCAAATTGGTAACGGTTCGCAGGGTTCGATAAATCATTAGTGATGATTTGTTGTGGCAAGGCTTGTAGGGGTTGTCGGCTAACCAACACAAAGGGCTCATCGCACAAGCGCAGTACCTCAAGGCCATGCTTCGAGGGAATTTCACCGGCACAAAAACCGATGGTCGCTTTACCCGACTGGACTCGTTCGACAATTCTTGGAGTATGGTGGGTACTGATGTGTATCGATGAGTCCTGCTCAAAATATCTTCCCATCATGCTAGATAAGTATCCAGCCACCAAGGTCTCTGAACAATCTAAATAAATGACTGTGTCATCATTTAAAGTATGTTGCTCATAGATTCGGCCTTGCAACTCATGGAAAGTGGGTTTGACACTGGCAATCAATTCTTTTGCCGCAGGTGTTAAACGTACATGCCGTCCATCTGGCACAATCAGCTTCTTACCTAACTTCTTTTCTAGCAAAGCGATGCGCTTACTCACCGCCGACTGGCTAATATACAGCTGACTACCAACTCGACTCATGGTTTTTTCATGACTCAAAACCAACAGGGTTTCAATACCTTCAAGTAACATAAAAATTAATGCTTATTGGGAATAGATAAGAAAATAATAACTCAATAAATGATGATCTACGATATCAATCTAAGTCAAAACACGATCAGAATAAATCCTACCGAGTTGATTCAAAAAATCAGAATTCAAGACTGGATGGCCTTTCACGGAAACAGACAATACGATATCAACCGCAGGTAATGGTGGCATATTCGGTAATACTTTGACGTTACCGCCAATACTTAATTTTCCCATTGCACCTATAGCTAAGCCACTTTGAACTAATCCTCGCTGCGCAGAAGCAGTATTGCAGCATGCAAGTAACTGGTAACTGATACCTCGTTTGGTTAAGCCATCAATTGCAGCAGCGTGGTATTTACAATCACTTTGGAATAAAGCTAAAGGAAGGGGTTCAGCTAAATTTAATTGATAACCGTGAGCGGCAATCCAAACACCTTGATCGGAAGTTAACCAATACCCTTCTTCTGTATTGGGTTGCCTAGTTAAAATTGCGGCGTCAAGTTTTCCATCATCAAGCCATTGCCTTAACGTCACACTGGGTTCACTATAGATATGCACTGAACACTTAGGCTCGGCTGCATAAATAGCGGCCATAAATGCAGGTAATACGGTGTCGTTATAATCTTCTGGACAACCAAGCATTAGCGAACGTTTACCTTTATTTGATTTCAACTGCTGTAACGCTTGATCGTGCATTGTTACTAATTGCTTAGCATGATTACTCAAACTGAGGCCAACTTCTGTCAAGACTAAATTCCGCCCTTCCTTAATAAATAGGCTCGAACCAGTTTCTTCTTCTAGTTTTCTCATTTGTGCACTCAAAGCAGATTGAGTACGATTAATTTGTTTCGCCGCACGTGTAAAACTGCCCGTTTCGACAAAGGCCAATAAGCTGCGAAGTGCGTCAATATCCATTTGATCTACCTAATTAATCCATCAATATTTTTAATATCTGCTATCAAAACTATCCGTTCGTTATCAAAGAAGCAATCATTTACAGTAAATCCACATAAGGACATATACCCAAGTAACTTCAAGGTGCAGAATTCACTTGCATATAACCATAAAAAAGGAACAAATATGCAGATTTATATCGGTAACCAAAATTACTCCAGTTGGTCACTACGCGGCTGGCTTATCTTCGCTCAATATAATCTTGAAGTAGAAGTAATAAAATTACCTCTCTTTAAGCCAGAGTTTTATCAAACCCTCAAAGCAATCACCCCGACCACTAAAGTCCCAACCTTAGTAGATAGCAACATCACCGTTTGGGATTCTCTGGCGATTTTAGAATATATCAATGAATGCTATCTCAATGGACAAGCATGGCCAAATGATCCTAGTCATAGAGCAAAAGCACGCGCACTTGCTTGTGAAATGCACTCGGGTTTTACTGCGTTACGCAATGAAATGCCAATGAACTGCCGAGCAACAAGACGAATAAAATTATCAGAAACCGCACGCCATGAAATAGAAAGAATAGACCAAATGTGGTCACAACAAATGAGCGAATTTCCTGAAGAATGGTTATTTGGAGAATGGTCTATCACCGATGCAATGTATGCACCTATCGCACTGCGTTTCCAAACTTACCAAATCTCTCTTTCTGATCTGGCGAGCCAATATCAGAAAAAAGTCATCAATAGCCCAGCGATACAACGTTGGTTAAATGAAGCCAGTTTAGAAACCGACATCGTACAAGAAGATGAAGCCGGAGATGAAGTTTAATCCAATCTAACTTTGAAATCACTTGGGTATAGATAAAATCATGCTTTTTTAATTACTCTAGTAAAAAAGTATGATTTTATATCTATCTTTAAATGAAAAACCGAGTGAACGTTAGTAAAATAAGAACTAAAGTTTAATATAAAAAAGACAATTAGCACTTTAGTTTTACAATACACTATAAAATAAAAACTTTAGTTTATTTTTAATAAAAAATAGCAAAAAACATATCCCCCTGATAATTGATAATCACGGCATTTATTCTATACATAATGAGTAATTAATTATTATGAAGGAAAAATGATGAAAAACATGGATGTCATGCTACTCTCCACTAGCTGTATTCAGAGTCAATTAATGAAAGAATTATTATCTGAATCGTTAGGGCCATCAGTCAGCCTGGTTAATCAACAAACCTTGACTTATCATGACTGGAACCGACCTGCACTCATCTTAGTCGATCTCGCCAACTTACCCGATTCAAGCCAACCGTGGGAAGAGTATCTACGTAGCATGAAAGACCATATCAGCACCGTTCTTCTTAATACCCAAGAAAGTATTTCTGCTCAAAAATTGTTACAGTGGCCGAATGTATACGGCTACTTTTCTCATTATGAAGACCAAGAAACACTCATTAAAGGCTTGGCAAAAGTATTAGAAGGTGAATACTGGATCCCACATTCTATGTTAATCGAAATGTTACTTTATCTTCAGTCGATAAAACCAATAACAACGACTTCAATTGAGCTAACAAGCCGAGAAATTGATGTTCTCAATTTATTATCTAATAACAAAAGTAACACCGAAATAGCGAATGAACTCTTTGTAAGTGAACACACAATAAAATCTCATTTATATAAAGCATTTAAAAAAATCAATGTAAAAAACCGAATGCAAGCCAAAAGGTGGGCACGTTGCAACCTTCCTTTATATGAAAATTAAATAAATATTAATAGAGTTTTCTTTATTTAATAGATAAGAAAAATGTTGCAAATTTATATAACATAAAAATGGTTAAAAAGTAGGGCAAGAAAATTTTAACGAAACTCTACCGCGAGTGGTTCCAACTGAACAAACATCCCATCAACAGAATTTTTATCATCAATATAAACCATTTGCGATTTATATTGGTCGCTATAGAAGTTAAGCTCATATTGCCCTTTAGGGATCATATCAACTTCAAACTCGCCTGCTGTACCAGTATAAAATGGAAAACTTCGACTACCATCTTCAGAGACAAACTCACCGACAACATCGACAAGTGGCTCACCATGAACTTTTAACTGGCCAGTGACGAGCAACCCTTTAATCATCTCTAAATTAACACTTGAACCTCTGCGTAAACCTCCTTGTACAACGAATTCGGAAAACTCTAACTCTTGGTCAAATGCTAACTCTCGGGTATTCACTTCGATTAAGCGCTCTCGACGATTACTCACTTCTGTAATTAAAGATGTCGAACCACCTTGTTCTTTCGGCACAATAGCAACACGGCCATAATCATTTTTCACTAAACGGTAATCATCACTCTCATCTTCTAGGCTCACAATGGTAAATCCAGAACTGACTGGCGATGTCCAAACAATGTCTGTTCCAGAAAAAGCCACTCCAGTTTCCAACCCGACACTACCCACTCTCGTCCGATTCTCTGCATCAATTTCATTGGTAGAACTGAGACGAATATTTCCGTTTAAGTAGTCACCATATTTTTTATAATAAAGGTCAGCGCCATCATATTCATGATCGCGAAAATTCGCCGTACCTCGCCAACTTTGGTCAATACCATAGCGATAGAAAGACAAGGCATTTTCACTGTGCTCTTTATTTGAATCATAACGAGATGACACGCTAAAACGCTGATTAAATAAGCTGATTGGTATATTCGCGGAAATGGTAAAACTCTCTTCACTATCACCATAGGTCTCTTTCCAGCGCAGATTTACCCCTAGAGTCAAGTAGTCCCATAAACGATAACTAGTATTCAAAGCTAGAGAGTTTTCAACGTTCTCATTATCATCAAAACGTGAATAGCCATTAAAAGACATGTAACCATTAGTGATTGGGAGATTTAACCCCGTACTAAAGCGGATATATTGCTGAGTTTGATAGCCAATAATTGGTTCTTGGTAACTATACTCATAACTGATATTGGTATTATTCAACGCACCCCAAGCCGTTTCAGGTAAATAATAGCTCACTTTTCCCTTATAAAGATCACTTTCCTCGGTTTGCTTTAGTCCTGTTTCTAAGGTCAGAAAGTCATCCCACACGGCGAAGTTATGCAGCAAGTTATAATCTTGCACATCTTGCTGCCATTCCACTTTAGGAGAAATTGTCCACCAATCGGTCAAGCCATATGACAATACCATCTGCGCGGCTGGTACTTCATCATTAAGTTCCTTGATCCCTTCAGCGTTGTAACTCTGTACATAACCTGCTGTCCATTGGGTTTCCAGCGTTCCTCCTAGTAAAATCTCAGGAACATTAACTAAGTTATAAAACTGCACCACTTCTGATCCACCTTGGTCGATATAACTCACTTCAACTTCATTTACCCCATTATCAATAGGTAGATCACGCAGATTATATTGACCTGGTGCGAGACGAATGCGACGAAAATCTTCACCGTTAATTCGAATGGTGACAATGGAGGTTGACTCTAAAACAATCGGAACAGAGTTAGGCCGGTAGTAGTCACGTAAATATTGCGGTTGGTAAGAATAGGAAAGTCCGAAGATATCACCTGGGTTGAGCTGCTGAATTTGAGTATCAGAATAATAATCTCCCACTTGAAGAAAACCGTAGTTATTCGGCAAGTCATACATTAACCGAGAAGCATCACGCTGAACTTTCACTTCCTCATTGATACTGTTACGAGAAAATGTATGACCGTCTTCAAAGGTTAAAGGACCTATGGCAATACCAGTTCGTAATGCTAAGCTGTCGGAATATTGCGATGTATCATCAAGATTATGAGTATGGGAATAATAAAGATTAAACACCCCACTAACAGGACTAGGTTCGATTCTACGAACGTGTTTTGCATACTCTTTTTTAGACGAATAGCCACCAAACGGAATATCGATTTCTTCAAGTTGTTCTGCAGGAATATCAATCGTAATAATTAACATATCCTCATCGAAATTGGCACTCCATCCTAGCTTTTGCATGTCACTAGAGACAATTCGCGCATCCATAAACTCTTTAACTAACTTGGTTTTAATACTGTCTAGCACGATAGGAGACACTTTATCGACAAACTCACCACTATCGAGTTGCCAATCAGAAATATTCTCATTAGATAAATAAGCGGTAATTTGTACTCGTTTGGTCGGTAGATCAACATCAATCGGCATTGGAATTCTTTCTTCAGCCCACGCGGTTAGTGGCCCTCCAAATGCAAACATTAGCGTGATAACTGACCAAAGTTTCATTAGTCAAATTCAAGAATATCAATTGAATTCACTTGGCTTGGGGCAATACCTGGCTTGATCGGCAGCACCAGGTTAGATTTGGCTAACATATTAATTGTTGGCAGTGTCTCTTTGTAAGTCACTTCCCCACTTGAACCTTGATTAAACACTAAACCCCAGTTACTTAGCACTGTATGCTTATTACCTAAGTTTTGAATAGATACTTTGCCAGCATCCATCGTAGCAACAATGTTATGCTCAGCTTTTTCTGGTGTGACATACACGGAAGTGACAAATCGATAATTAAATTTCATTCCTTCTTGTTCACCCACGATAATGGGCTCAAAAATCACCCGATAAGATCGTTCGTTTTGTAATGCTTTTTTCCCTAAATACATTACTTTAATTCTTTTTGCTTGTTGTGGGTTTAATATGATTTTACTTGGGAAAATACGCAGTTCTTTCGTTTCTTCATTCACCTCATTACCGGTTGAATCCATCGTTCTGTAATATGTTTTAACTAAGTAGGTTTGCTGCTCACCAGATTTATTTTCAATGGTATAACTAGATACTGGTTTCTTTATATCTATATCCATTGAAAGCGGCGTGATCATGACATTAGCTAAAGCTGATATGGAAAATAGCGAAGTAATAATAAAAAGTATTATTTTAAACATAGTGCAACCTTAAATAATAAAGAGGAGGAAGCCCCCCTCTTTTTATTTTATAAAACTATAGAGCGACAAGAGAAAAGGTAATAGTTTCTGTGTAGTGGCCACTACCTGCATTATCAAACGCACCTGCAGCAGTTTCTAAAGTAAGTTTAAATTGTTGTTCCCCAGGCTCATAGTCTGAAGTAAACACTCCATTCATATTCGCACCACCGGTATAAGTAAATGATGCATTGCTAACTTGAAGTTTCGGTCCATTCTTAACCGATGGAGTTAGTGTATAAGGGATCGTATCACCGCCATCACTATTAAATAAACCACCTTGAGCTAAGCTAACATCGATGTTATAACCATCATTAGAGTTACACTTTACCGCCCCACTGATACTTTGAGGGTTTTTATCAGTAATATTATTCAGCTCTAGTATTTTATTATGTCCAGAACTTAATTCTGCAATTTCACCAAGAGATGTGTCCGCATCACCGGTTGCCAGTAAACCAATATTACAAACTAATGGCACCGCATGAGTAAGGGTCACTGACGCAGTTTCATTACCGTCGGCCAATGCATTAGATGACGCTGCAGCTAAGCTGAGCATCGCAACTGTTATTGCTGTTTTTTTCATAATAATTCCTTTTACCGTTCAACGGATGTTTTCATTAAAATTGACGTGACATTGACAATCACTCATTTAATTTAGTCGAACAAATAAAAAAGCAAGTATGAAATAAAAGGGAATAAACCATGAGATATTTATTAAACATTCACTCCATTATTCATTGGTAATAAAAAACCAATAAAACATGAAAAGTAATATTTTATAACTAATTAATAGTGAATTAAGGTATGGGATTTTTATGAATTAGTATCATGGGATAAGAAATGAAAAGGCCAAGAACCTTATTCAATTCTTGGCCTTAAATTTGACATGAAATTAGATCTAAAGTTTATTTACAGTCCGCTTTAATTACTGCCACTAAACGATCGACTGCTACAACTAACTCCTCCGTCGTCGCATTGGTAAAGTTCAAGCGAAGTGCTGGCGTCACCTTCTCACCTTGCTTGTAAAATACAGAACTAGGAACCACAGCGACTTTATTTTTCAAAGCCGCTTTTGCCAAAGTAAAGTCATCGCACTCTGGTAAGGTTAACCAAATAAACATACCACCTTCTACTGGATGAAAGTGACAACCTTGGGGCAATTTAGCGGTCAGTTGATCAGCCAAACATTGGTAACGCTCTTGATAAATATCCCGCAACGTTTCTAAGTGCGTAGGAAAGTCTTGATGATTTAACAAATCAAGCAATACCGCTTGCATTGGAATACTTGAATGCAAATCAGCGCATTGCTTTACTTTCACAAGCGGTGCAATCCACTCAGCTTTACCGGTTACAACGCCCATACGCATGCCTGGTGCAGCAATTTTTGAATAAGAACGCAGTACTAATGCACTTTCTGGGCAGAAGCTAGACACAAGTGGCAACATCTCTCCCATAAAACGCAGTTCACGATATGGCACATCTTCCACTAACGTCACATCATATTGTTGACACAATTTCGCTACTTTTTGACGAACTTCCAAACTCCACGACACACCAGTCGGGTTATGAAAATCAGGCACGGCATAAAACAATTTTGGCGCTTGTTCAGCAAAACACGCTTCTAACTCGGCAAGGTTTGGGCCATCTGCTTGTTGTGACACACTAATCACATTGGCTTGTGCTAAACCAAATACTTGCAATGCACCTAGATAGCTTGGCGCTTCCATTACCACTTTGTCATTTGAATTCACAAACGCACGCGCGATTAAATCCAGAGCTTGTTGAGAGCCCGTACAAACTAATGATTCATGATGTTCAGGAAGTAAAAACTGAGTACGAAAATAATCAAGCAATGGGCCATAACCAGCAGTTTGACCATATTGGAACAGCGCAGGTTTTTGCGGCAATGAAGTCAACGACTCATCCATTAAGGAAATCGGGAAAGTATTTCCGTCCGGTAATCCGCCAGCCAAAGAAATAACGCCTTCTGCTTGAGCGTCCATTAGAATTTCACGAATATAAGAAGGTTGGATTTGCTGTAATGCTTGAGTAAGTTCCATGTTCCAGCTCAGACTATTATTAGATTCGTCCATTGTACGCCTTCTTCACATCTCGGCAATATCATAAATACAAATTATCCGCTTCAGAATTAAATCTACTGCTTTACTGTCAGTACTCATTCCAGTCAATAGACAAGATACAAAAATGCCCAGTATTTCCACTGGGCATTGTAAAGAATGAGCGCTTAATTAACGTTTAAACTTCTCAGCTAGTAGGTTATCTAAACCAATACGGCCAGAACCTGAAACCAGTAGAGAAACCGCAATTGCTAATAACGCTAAACCAAACTCGTAGCCACCGTTGGCGAGGAATAAACCGTTACTAATATGCACTGACAAGATCGCCACCAGCATAGTAAACGCCACCACAAATGCTGATGGACGAGTCAGTAAACCAATCAATAAAAACAGGCCACCAAAGAACTCACCAGAACCGGCTAAGAATGCCATTAACACACCCGGCTCTAAGCCCAATGACGACATAAACTGACCAGTCCCTTCTAGGCCGCCGCCGCCAAACCAGCCGAATAATTTTTGCGAGCCATGCGCCATTAAGGTAATGCCAGTCGGTACACGTAAGATAAGTGGCGCGTAGCTTGCTGGAGATTGAAGTACTTTTTGAATAACTGACATGATGATTTCCTTTCGAATGATCTGACTAAAATAGTGGTAAAAAATAACCTTGTTAAACATATTGCTGTAATAAAAAATATTGTTGCGTTAGCAATCGAAGCTAGTGCCACAAATACGATTCCATTGATAAAGCGTGATGCTGGATCCCGCCTTTCAAGACAGAAAAGTCATCATTTATTTGGCTTGCCCCTAATGCCACCAGCAAAGGCAAATAATGCTCATGTGTTGGATGGGCGCGGAAAAAATCTTGTTGTAACTGAGGCGCGCTCATTAATGCTTTACCATCTCGGTTAGTCATTTGCTCACGCACCCATTGTTCAAACCTCACTACGTAATCAGCGGCTTGATTTGAATCTCTCACAATGTCGCCTAAGTTATGAGTAATCGAACCTGAACCGATAATCGCCACACCTTGCTCACGCAGTTGACTTAAGGTTTGCCCTAATCGATACACATCTTCACCGCTCGAGTATGAATTGATCGACACTTGAATCACCGGAATATCGGCCTTTGGCACTAGATGCATTAAAGGTACCCACGCGCCGTGATCTAAGCCCCGCTCAGCCTGCAACTGCACGTTAAAGCCGGCCTGCTCTAGCTGCTGTTCAATCTCAAGCGCTAAACTTGGATTGCCTGCCACCGGATATTGCAATTGGTATAACTCAGTTGGAAAGCCGCCAAAATCATGAATCGTTTGTGGTGCATTATCAGACGTCACGCCGGTATAGCCGTTGGTCATCCAATGCGCCGACACCACCACAATCGCTTTTACTGCGTTAAATTCGCTTTGGTGCTGATCTAGTAATTCACGGGCATGACTAGCTTCAATGGCAAACATTGGCGAACCATGTCCTACAAACATCACTGGTGCTAATTTCATAACCGCTCCTCATTACCTAGATTTGTTCACCGGAATCCATCGTGACTAACGCGCCTATTCGCTGCTCAGCTTGATTATGTTTCCGTTTCCGCTTCATTAATATGAAGTTTGCATCTATTGCGTTTTATTGACAATACGACTAATAATGAACGCATTGTTTAGATATTTTTAACAGTGGTAATAAAAAGGCCCAGCTCATGGATAAATTGAACGTAATGAATAGCTTTGTGTTCGTGGCAGAAAAAGGCTCTTACACCGCAGCTGCGCAGCATTTAGGCAGGACCAAAGCATTAATGAGTACCCATGTTTCTCAACTTGAAAATGCGTTAGAAGTTCGGCTCATCCACCGTTCCACCCGCGGGTTACAACTCACCGATGCCGGACGAGCCTATTACGAGCAAGCCAAACGAATTTTAGATGATATTTCGATGGTGGAAGTTGGGCTAAAAAGCGATCAACAACAAGTCGCGGGGCGATTACGCATCAGCGCACCGACCACTTTTGGCGAATGTGTTTTGATGCCTTTTGTGGCGCAATTTATTAAGCAACATCCGGATCTCAATATCGATGTAGTGCTCAATGATCGCTTTGTGGATTTGGTGTCGGAAGGCTACGATCTGGCGATTCGCATTGGCCACCTACAAGATTCTGAT
Source organism: Vibrio algivorus (assembly GCF_002218005.2). Taxonomy (GTDB): domain Bacteria; phylum Pseudomonadota; class Gammaproteobacteria; order Enterobacterales; family Vibrionaceae; genus Vibrio; species Vibrio algivorus. The sequence goes on along the minus strand of NZ_AP018679.1, from coordinate 121,471 downwards.
TTAATTGCGGTATCGGTTGGCCACATGACATTGAAAGTCTGCGCCTCACCTCAGTTTATTGCGCAATATGGCTTGCCTAATCATCCGCATCAATTATCGAACCTGCCAGCTGTATTTGATAGCAACTACAAAGGTCCCAAACTCAGACAATGCTTTAAACAAGGCGAAACTTTTAGCTTTCCGATCCAAGCGACCATTTCGGTCAATAATGCGCTTGCTTCAGCGACCTTAGCGGCCAATGCCAATCTGCTTACCATCAGCCCTGATTTTGCGGTGGATCCTTATATAAAGTCGGGAAAACTCAGTCAATTATTACCAGATTACGATTTCGGCGCTTACCCAGTTAACGTGGTATACAGCCATAGAAAATATCTACAACACAAGGTTAATGTGTTTAATCAAGCGCTCAAAGCCTACATGGCTCAATCATATCCGACACAAAGATCGTGAATCATAAAGCTCTTAAACCATAAACCTCGTGATACCGCATACCTTAAGTTAAAATGAGGTTTCAAGAAGAAGGAATATTCAACATGGACATGAGTGTGGGCCAAGTGGCGAAGCGTGCTGGGATTAGCGTGGCAACCTTACATTTTTATGAACAAAAAGGGCTTATCTACAGTAGCCGTAATGCAGGCAACCAGCGACGCTACCCAAGGCAAATTCTGCGCCGGATTGCCGTGATCAAAGCGGCGCAAAATGTTGGCCTGACTTTGCAAGAAATCGCAGACCAGCTTGCTTATTTACCCAAGCATCGCGCGCCGAAAAAAGACGAATGGGAAACCTTAGCCAACCATTGGCAGCAACAACTGACACAAAAGATCCAGCAATTGCAAACGCTGCAAACTCAACTCGGCAGTTGCATTAATTGCGGTTGTTTATCATTAGATAGCTGCGCGCTGTATAATCCAGAAGACAGCAAACCTGTGACTCAGGCGGGCGCAAAACTAAGTATCATCCCAACGACATCTGAATGAATATAAATACAAACACTTATGGCGAAAGCGAAAGTTAATCCAAACCACATCATCATTGCCCTGCCGTCACTGATCCATCGCATCGGTGGAGACCATAACGCGCAAGCCAAACAATTAGCGCATCACCTAGGTTGTGAATTAAAACGCATCCGCCGTTCACGCAATTGGCAAATCATTGGTGAAAGAGACAACCTGCAAACCTTTCAAAACACGCTTCAGCATGAATCGGAGCTAAAGTTCCAATACCTGATCAGCAAGCTGCAACAAGGCTTAGCTCAGCCAGATGACAAGCTTGATTCGAAAGCCGAGCAATTAGCCACCTTAATTAAGCAGCAACCAGATATCACGTTAAGTGAATTAATGGAAAAGACCCATTGCACGTTAGTCGAAGCCCGATTAGCTAGAGAAACGGTAGAAGGGTTTTAGTCAATGAACAAAATAAATAACGCCACCATCCATATTCGACACTATCAAGTCAGTGATGCCCAAATCTTACGTCAGTTGTTTTTCAACACCGTTAGGCTGGTTAACACCAAAGATTACACTCAAGCGCAAGTTACGGCATGGGCACCGAGTGATTATGACGAGCAAGTTTGGGCCCAGCATATGCAAACACTCAACCCCTTGGTTGCAGAGATAGATGGGAAGATTGTTGGTTATGCCGATTTGCAATCTGACGGGCTGATTGATCATTTCTTCTGCCATCATCAGTATCAAGGTTGTGGTGTGGGAAAAGCACTGATGCAATCTATTTTAGAGCTTGCTAAGCAACGAAATATCCATACGCTGTATTCTCATGTCAGCAAAACAGCAAAACCGTTTTTTGAGCGATTGGGATTTGTAGTCGAGAAAAAACAAGAAGTTGAAGTGAGAGAACAAGTACTGACCAATTTTAAAATGAAGAAATCAGTACTCGACAGCTGATGATATCACTTACTGTAAATATAAACGCTTCAAATAAACCAGAAGTATTTAACCTCAGCTTCGGATAAGAGTGTCACAATAATATACCCAAGTAACTCACTGATATACAAAAGATAAAAATATCTGTCAGGCATCTAGGATTGATGACTTTCTCTCAATGCTGCAATTTGGGATGGATAACAAGGCAAAATCATAAGTCAATAGCTGGCCTATTGCGTTGATTTTAACGAAGTTAGACGCCTAAAGTGCTGTATTGAGTGACTTCTAGTTATCCGCAGCTGAGGTTATTTATATTTTAATTTTCCTTACGATTCTCACGCTTATGCTTAGGCACATAATTTAAAATAGAAATCGGCACTTCTTTGTTTGGCGTAAAGCCTTCCACCGTTTGACGTTTAATCAAATGCCCAAGGCGACTTTCAATCATACATAGGTTTTTAAAGTCATCACGAGAGACCAATGATACCGCCTCGCCTTTGGCGCCTGCGCGGCCAGTACGGCCAATTCGGTGTACATACTCATCGGCGGGGAACGGCATATCGTAGTTAATCACACACGGTAGATCCTCGATATCAATACCACGCGCCGCAACACCTGTCGCCACTAAATATTTCACTTTACCTTGTTTAAACTCTTCTAATACTCGCGCGCGAGATGCTTGATTACGACCACTGTGGATAGCTTCTGCTGCAATGCCACGTTTTTCTAATTGAGAAACTAACTTTGCCGCACCATGTTTGGTACCGATAAATATCAATACTTGAGACCAATCTCGCTCAGTCAATAAATAACTCAACAAGGCTGACTTTCTATCTTTATCAACCGTAATTAGATACTGGTTAATCGAGTCTTTCGATGCTTGATGTTTCGCAATCACGATTTCTTCAGGATCGCTAATTGCCGTGCGGGCTAACTCTCGCACAGGGTTAGAAAGCGTTGCCGAAAATAACAAGTTCTGAATGTTTTCCGGTAGGCGCGCTAAGATCTTATTAATATCTTCAATAAAGCCCATGTCTAACATGCGATCAGCTTCATCTAACACCAACATTTCCACTTCATCAAAATGCACAGAATGCTGACCGTATAAATCGATCAAACGGCCTGGGGTTGCTACCAGAATATCTACTCCATCGATTAACGCTTGTTTCTGTGGTGCGTAATCTACCCCGCCGAACATCGCCATTGATTTAAGATTCAAATGCTTACCATAAGCTTTTATATTTTCATCAACTTGGATAGCAAGTTCGCGAGTAGGCACTAGAATTAAAGCTCGAATACGTTTTTTACGCTGAGTTTGACCTGCACTTAATCGCTGTAATATTGGCAATACAAAACTGGCGGTTTTACCGGTACCGGTTTGGGCAGCAGCGATTAAGTTTTGTCCATCGAGAATGATAGGAATTGCTTTACGTTGTATTTCGGTTGCTTGCTCGTAACCTTGCTCAGCAACCGCTTGCTGGATCAAAGGGCTTAATTCTAATGTTGAAAATGACATTCAGTTTCTCAAAATGTGAAATAGATGCCCTATTGTAGCTAATTTATACCAACATCAATAACCAATATCACAAATAAAAAAGCTGTACTCATTTAACCTTTGAATTAATAAGGAAATACCTATTAATAGAATCGGTAATATCGATTAGTCAGGTTCTGTTATTTGGCGTAAGTTTTTAGTTAACAAAACGTTATTACAATTAAACCCCACAGGGAGACACACTATGTCTAGTGAATCAAAATGCCCGTTTCACAACAGTGGCAACACAGCTGCAACAGGAACTCAAAATAAAGATTGGTGGCCTAACCAACTTGACCTTTCAATCCTTCATCAACAAGGCCAAAAATCTGACCCTATGGATCCAGATTTTGATTATGAAAAAGAATTTCTAAGCCTAGACCTTAAGGCTGTTAAAAAAGACCTGCACGACTTAATGACCGATTCTCAAGATTGGTGGCCAGCTGACTTCGGCCATTATGGTCCATTATTCATTCGTATGGCGTGGCATAGTGCAGGTACTTACCGCGTACAAGATGGTCGCGGCGGCGGCGGTACGGGTCAACAACGTTTTGCGCCTCTCAATAGCTGGCCAGATAACGTTAACCTTGATAAAGCTCGTCGTCTGATTTGGCCTATCAAGCAAAAATATGGCAAAAAAATCTCTTGGGCTGACTTATTTATCCTAACGGGTAACGTTGCACTAGAATCAATGGGCTTTAAAACCTTTGGCTTTGCTGGCGGTCGTAAAGACGTTTGGGAACCAGAGCAAGACGTATACTGGGGCCAAGAAACTACATGGCTTGAAGATGACAAACGCTACACTGGCGACCGTGATCTAGACGATCCACTTGCAGCAGTACAAATGGGTTTGATCTACGTGAATCCAGAAGGGCCAGGCGGTAAACCCGATCCGTTACTTGCCGCTAAAGACATCCGCGATACTTTTGCTCGTATGGCAATGGACGATGAAGAAACCGTTGCGCTTATCGCAGGTGGTCACACCTTCGGTAAAACACACGGTGCAGGCGATGCAGCGAATGTCGGTGCGGATCCAGAAGCGGCCGATATCGAAGCACAAGGCTTTGGTTGGCACAACAAATTTGGTACCGGTGTCGCTGGTGATGCCATTGGTTCTGGCCTTGAAGTAACTTGGACTCAGACACCAACTAAATGGAGCTACTACTTCCTAGATAACCTATTCAAATATGAATGGGATCTTGTGAAAAGCCCTGCAGGTGCATGGCAATGGGTTGCAAAAACCGATGATGCGAGTGTTCCAGATGCATTTGAAGCCGGTAAAAAGCATAAACCAACTATGCTAACCACTGACTTGTCGCTACGCTTCGATCCTGAGTATGAAAAAATCTCACGTCGCTTCCTAGCCAACCCTCTTGAATTCCAAGAAGCATTTGCTCGTGCATGGTTTAAACTAACGCACCGCGACATGGGGCCAAAAGCACGTTACTTAGGCCAAGAAGTACCAGCAGAAGATTTGATTTGGCAAGATCCAATCCCAGAAGTAAAACACCCTCTGATTGATAAAGCCGATGAAGCAGATCTGAAAAAACAAGTTCTAGCATCTGGCCTATCGATTTCTGAGCTTGCAAGCACGGCTTGGGCAGCAGCATCTAGCTTCCGTGGCTCAGACATGCGTGGTGGTGTAAACGGTGCTCGTATCCGTCTTGCTCCGCAAAAAGATTGGGAAGTGAACCAACCGGAACAACTGGCTAAAGTGCTCGCTAAACTGGAAGAAGTTCAAGAGCAATTCAACCAAACAACAACCGGTGGTAAACAAGTATCTCTGGCTGATTTGATTGTTCTCGCCGGTAACGTTGCCGTAGAACAAGCAGCGAAAAATGCTGGTGTAACCGTTGAAGTACCGTTCCACGCAGGCCGTGCCGATGCCACTCAAGAGCAAACTGAAGTGGAATCATTCGAATACTTGAACCCAATTGCCGATGGTTTCCGCAACTACGACAGCGGTAAAACTAAAGCCCCTGCTGAGTTCCAGTTAATCGACAAAGCACAACTTCTTACTCTAAGCGCGCCAGAAATGACGGTACTTATCGGTGGTCTGCGTGTTCTAGGCACCAACTACGGTCAAACCGAGTACGGCGTGTTTACCGATAAAGAAGAAACATTAAGCAATGACTTCTTCGTGAACTTGCTTGACATGTCAACAGAGTGGAAAGCCACAGGCGACGATAAAAAACTGTACCAAGGTACTGATCGTAAGTCTGGTGAAGTGAAATGGAAAGCCACCCGTGCTGACCTTGTCTTCGGTTCAAACTCTCAGCTACGTGCAGTGGTAGAAGTTTACGCTTGCTCTGACGCTAAAGAGAAGTTCGTAAAAGACTTCGTGAAAACTTGGACTAAAGTAATGGAACTGGATCGCTTTGACCTGAAATAAGCCCTTAAATAAGGCAAAGAAATCCTAATCTAAGATGATGAAATCCCCAGCTCATTGAGTTGGGGATTTTTGTTTATCTTGTTTTTATACACCCATTCCACCAACATGAAATTCATTCATGATCAATATTAAGTTATCCCATTTTCTTTCATACACACATATCAGTATAACAACCATATCGCTTATCAATTTTCGGCCTCAAGCCATGTGTGCAATCAATGAATGCAGACTCTAATAAATGGATGTAAATGTTATGAACAAAGACTTCAACTTCAAAATTAGTCGTATTCGCTTTGATGAAAACTATCGCCCTTCAGACAATACTCGTATTACCACAAATTTTGCCAACTTGGCACGTGGTGAAAGCCGCGAAAGTAATTTGCGTAATGCACTCAAAATGATGAACAACCGCTTTAACGCGCTCGCAAACTGGGATAACCCAACTCACGACCGTTATTCTGTTGAGATTGATATCGTATCGGTTGATATTGATTTAGAAGGTAATGGACACACTTTCCCATCAATTGAAGTTTTGCAAACACACATCGTTGATAACAAAACCAAGCAACGCATTGAAGGGATTGTAGGAAATAACTTTTCTTCTTATGTAAGAGATTATGATTTTAGCGTATTACTACTCGAACATAACAAAAACCAGGCTCAGTTTAGTATCCCAGACAACTTTGGTCAGCTGCATGGCAATATATTTAAGAGCTTTGTAAATTCAGAAACATACAAAGAAAACTTTCACAAATCACCGGTAATCTGTCTAAGTGTTTCTGACAATAAAGTATATAAGCGAAGCGGAAATCAGCACCCTATTTTAGGCTTTGAATATCAACCTAATGAGTCTTCATTAACCGAACAATACTTCAAGAAGATGGGTCTGCAAGTACGCTACTTTATGCCACCTAATACTGTTGCCCCACTGGCTTTCTATTTCTTTGGTGATTTACTCAATGACTACAGCAATTTAGAGCTAATAGGCACCATCAGCACCATGGAAACTTTCCAAAAAATCTATCGCCCTGAAATTTATAACGCCAATGCAGTCGCTGGTACGAGTTACCAACCTAATTTAAAAAACGAAGATCATTCACTGACACAAATTATTTATGACCGTGAAGAGCGTAGCCAGCTTGCTAAAGAACAGGGTAAATTCACTCATGAGAATTTCATCAAGCCATATCACTCTCTATTAGAACAGTGGTCAAACAACTGCACGCTTTAAATTAACAAGGTTTTATACCCAAAATAATTGGCATTGCAGTCAACAAAGCTGCAGTTTCAGCTGTATACCCAAGGAATTAATTATGAAAATACTATTACCAACATCAACCGCGGGCAGCTTACCGAAGCCAACATGGCTGGCAGAACCTGAAACCTTATGGTCTCCTTGGAAGTTACAAGGGGAAGAACTCATCAACGGTAAACAAGATGCTCTACGCGTATCACTACAAGAACAACAATCGGCAGGAGTGGATATTGTCAGCGATGGCGAACAAACACGACAACACTTTGTCACTACCTTTATCGAACATCTTAATGGTGTAGATTTTCAAAATCGTAAAACCGTAAAAATCAGAGACCGCTATGAAGCCAGTGTACCCAGCGTTGTTGGCCCGGTTTCTCGCCAAAAGTCAGTTTTCGTAGAAGATGCAAAATTCTTACGCCAGCAAACTGACCAACCGATAAAATGGGCGCTACCTGGCCCAATGACTATGATTGATACCCTCTATGATGCTCATTATCAAAGCCGAGAGAAGTTGGCTTGGGAGTTCGCTAAAATTCTCAATGAAGAGGCAAAAGAATTAGAAGCTGCTGGCGTAGATATTATCCAGTTTGACGAGCCTGCATTTAACGTCTTTTTTGATGAAGTAAACGACTGGGGTATTGCTTGTTTAGAGCGCGCAATCGAAGGGTTGAAATGTGAAACAGCGGTGCATATTTGTTACGGCTATGGCATTAAAGCTAACACTGATTGGAAAAAAACACTCGGTACCGAATGGCGACAATACGAAGAAGTGTTCCCTAAATTGCAGCAATCTAATATCGATATTATTTCTTTAGAATGCCACAACTCTCACGTGCCAATTGAGCTACTGGAATTAATCCGTGGCAAGAAAGTTATGGTTGGGGCAATTGATGTCGCGACAGACAACATTGAAACACCGGAAGAAATAGCCGACACATTAAGAAAAGCGCTTCAATATGTTGATGCCGACAAATTATACCCTTGTACCAATTGTGGTATGGCACCACTATCTAGACACGTCGCAAGAGAAAAATTACAAGCATTGCATGCTGGTGCAGAAATCATTCGTAAAGAGTTAGCTAACAAATAACTATCGCTACATTTAAGCCTACTGAGAGACCCATTGATTAAAAATCCAATGGGTCTCTGATTTTATTTATCCCCTCATCTGCTCACCTTACAGCGCGTTTGTTGGCCCTAAAGAAACGCAACCGTAAAATAAAAAACAAGAGGGCTAACAATGAGTCCTTTTGTTTACACTTATTCAAAAACCCTACGGCAGCAATTGATTAATTACTTTCAACACACCGGCTTCTTGATTACTCGGCGCAATAAAGCGAGCTAGCTTTTTGACTTCAGGGTGAGCATTTTTCATCGCATACGAATAATAACTTTCTTTCAGCATTTCCACATCATTGAAGTAATCACCAAAGCTCATAGTTTGCTCATAAGTAAAACCAAGTGTGTTTTGCAGATGTTTTATCGCTGCTCCTTTTGAAGCCTCAGCATTCATCACATCCAACCAAATTTTGCCGCTAACCACAACTTGATGAGTTTCACCAAAATGCTTATCGATAGTTGGAAATACTAATTCTTCAGTACCATCAAAATGACAAATAGCAACTTTAATAAAGTCATCGTCTACCGTTAAGACATCTTCTACTGATTCACGGCGGTGGTAATATTTGGCGAACTCTTTTAAAGCTTGCGGATCTTGAGTTTCAATATAGGCAGAACGTTTACCGCATAATACTAAATGTGCACCATCAATACTCCGGGCTGCTTGAACAATTACTTCAATTTCAGAACGTTCGATAATGCAACTATACAACTCTTGTTCTTTATGCATCACTAAAGTGCCATTCTCAGCAATGAAATACATATGATCTTTTAATGGTGCAAAGGTTTCCACTAAGCTGTAATACTGACGGCCAGAAGCCGCGGCAAACATGATTCCGTTAGCTTCTAGCTTTTCGTACATTTCATAAAACTTAGGGTCTAGTTGGCTGTTTTCATCCAACAAGGTGCCATCCATATCAGAGGCAATAAACTTAATATCTGGTCGGGTCATAAACCGCTCACTTTTATATAAAACGTATACCCAGTAACTTCAAGGTGCGAGTTTCAGCAAGTTAAAACCTTTATGTATCGTCAGATTGGTTTGAAAGGTAGCTACATTCCTTCGCCAATCTTCCTTGCCTAAAGGTCTGGATGATAGCTCTGAATTCTGCATCTTGAAGTCACTAGGGTATAGATAATGAGGAATTAACTTACTAGTTCAACATCGGATTTAGGTACACAGCAACAAGCCAACACTTTACCTTCATCAATTTCCCCAGGAAATAATGCTGGCATGTCAGGCTGATCTACCTTGCCAGATTCCAGTGTCATTTTGCAGCTGCCACAAAAACCAGAACGGCAGCTGTTTGCAACGGGAACTCCGGCTTTTTCAGCTTGTTCTAGTAAGGTCGATTGGTTATCCCCTTCAAATAAATTGCCATCAATACTAATAGTCACTTTTTTAACCGGCTCTACTTCAACCGCATCTTGACTGGTATCGACATAGAATTCTTTTTGTTTGGTTTCTAGTACTTCAACCACATCACCTGCGCGGATCATACCTTCATTTTTAGCGACTACATTTTGACCAAAGAAAATACCACCCGCTTCATCTGCACGGAATTTAGATAAGGTATTAAGCGGCTCGTTCTTTTCGCTGCGCATGGCTGTTTTTGGATTCACGGTAGTCAACACGCAACGCATGCAAGGTTTGACGATTTCAAACTCGACTTCGCCAATTCGAATGCGTTTCCAACCATCTTCAGCAAACGCTTCGGTATCAGAAACCACAATATTAGGGCGAAATTGCGCCATCGAATGTTGCACGGGGCCACGTTCATTTAATTCATCAAGAGAAGCCTGGCTGATCAGCAATAATGGATAACCATCGGCAAAGCTAACATTGGTTTGAATTTTTTCACGTTGGCGATTGGATTGTTCACCAGTAAACAGTAGTTGAACCGGTTTACCAATAATAAAGCTAAACCACTGATTGGCTTTTTCGTGAGTGCTATAAGAAGAAAAAGTGTCTGACCAAACGGTGCATTCTACTTCTGCCATATCGAATTCATCAAAACGCAGAACCAGTGGCTCTTTCGCTTCTGGGTAAGTAAGTACCAACCCACATGGATGCAGTGCTGCTTTTATTCGAACCATTTGGTGATGCTCTCGTGCCGTCACCATACGACCGGTCGAATCTGCCACCATAAAGCGACGGTCAAAGCTTAGACCTTGTTTTTCAACCCATGCTGATGACAGCTCAACACCAGTAATAGACTTAACTGGATAAACATTAATAGTATCTAATATTGCATCTTGCATTGGCTCTAATCCTAATGTGGCTTCTATTTTGGCGAGTTTTTTCTCTAATTCTGATTGCCTGCACTCCGACTGGCTCATCCTCTCTTCCCTTATTGATTTTATTTTCAATAAGAGTATCAGACTTGACCTTGTCTCGATAAGAGATAAATGAAGAAAATAAGATGAAAAATAGGGGTAGTTAGTCTATTATTTCGCCCCACACGAAAGCGTTTGCTTTTTTTAATTGCAACTGATTGATGAGGTGGGAAACCATGACAACTTTGACCATTACACGCCCGGATGATTGGCATGTTCACTTACGCGATGGTGACGCACTAGCCAATACCGTGAAAGACATTAGCCGCTACAATGGTCGTGCGTTAATCATGCCAAATACTGTTCCACCTGTAACCAACCTACAAATGGCGCTTGATTATCGCAAACGTATCATGGCACATAACCACAGCGACACATTTGAGCCGTTAATGGCACTCTATCTTACTGACAACACGACTCCTGAAGATATTCGTGAAGCTCATGCCTCTGGCAAAGTTGTCGCCTGTAAACTTTACCCCGCTGGAGCGACTACTAACTCCGATTCTGGGGTAACCGATGCCAAGAAAATCTACCCTGTATTAGAAGCGATGGCAGAAATTGGCATGTTGCTGTTGATCCACGGCGAAGTGACCACTCACGATGTTGATATCTTCGACCGTGAAAAGACATTTTTAGACACCGTACTTGCACCAATCGTTAATGACTTCCCACACCTTAAAATCGTGTTAGAGCACATCACTACTCGTGAAGCAGTTGAATTTGTTAGAAAGGCAGGAGATCACGTCGCAGCGACCATCACCGCTCATCACTTATTATTTAACCGCAACCATATGTTAGTTGGTGGTATTCGTCCCCACTTCTATTGCTTACCCATTTTAAAGCGTGGTACTCATCAACAAGCCTTAATTGAAGCGGCCACTTCTGGATCGAAAAAGTTCTTCTTAGGAACAGATTCTGCGCCACACGCACAAGGTAGGAAAGAAACCGCTTGTGGCTGTGCTGGCTCTTACACCGCTCATGCTGCGGTTGAACTATATGCTGAAGTATTTGATAAAGAAGGCAAGCTAGAAAACTTAGAAGCATTTGCCAGCCACAATGGCCCTGATTTTTACGGCATTGCTCGTAATACCGATAATATCACGCTTGAAAAATCGAGCTGGAATGTTCCGGCAACCATGCCGTTTGGTGAAGACGTTGTTGTGCCAATTCGTGCGAACGAGCAAATCGAATGGCAAGTTAAGTAACGTTATATCCAAACAAATTGAAATGACCCTTTAAAGTTGAACAACCAACATTGAGGGTCAGTTCAATTGTTCAACTACTCGGGGTCTATTTATTATCAATGGTGTTATTTAATCGATAACCTTTGTATTTAAAGTAGCATCAATAATTAAAGCAACATCGATAAAAACTGCTGTAATCTTGGATGCTCTGGATTATCGAAAAAGTCATCCGGGCTAGCATCAACCAATAACTCACCATCTTGCATGAACAACACTCGATCAGCCACTTCACGAGCAAAGCCCATTTCGTGAGTCACGACTACCATCGTCATCCCTTCATTGGCTAAGCTTTTCATTACCTCCAATACTTCCCCTACCATTTCAGGGTCAAGCGCAGAAGTTGGTTCATCAAACAACATGATATGAGGGTTCATCGCTAATGCACGAGCAATGGCTACACGTTGTTGTTGTCCGCCTGATAAATGGTTGGGGTAATTAGTCATACGTTCAGCAAGGCCAACTTTAGCCATTAGTTCTTTAGCATCCGCTTCAACATCTTTACGTTTGCGCTTTGATACAACCATCGGTGCTAGCATGACGTTTTCAAGTGCAGTTTTATGTGGAAACAAATTAAAACTCTGAAATACCATCCCGACATTTTCACGCAAGGTATTAATATTAGTTGAACGTGCGTACATATCGACACCATCAATCACGATCGAGCCATCACTAATCGTCTCAAGCTGATTAATGGCACGCAAAAATGTGGACTTCCCTGAGCCAGATGGCCCAACAATCACCACCACTTCGCCACGCTTTACGGTTGCAGAAACATTTTTTAATGCATGACATCCATTTGGGTACACTTTATTGATTTTTTCAGCCACGATCATTGGTTCACCTTGCGCTGTTGATGGCGAAGATGACTGAGATGAATGGCTTGGATTAGAATTAATCACTGACTGATAACCTCTTTTCTAATGCTTGAATACCCCAAGATAAACTACCCGTTAGCAGCAAATATAATAAAGCGACAGTGATCCACACCTCAAACGGTGCAAAGGTACCACTTACTACTTCTCGACCAGCTTTAGTCAAATCAGTAATGGCAATTACGGATACCAAAGAAGAGTCTTTAATCAAATTAATAAACTGTCCTGCTAATGGTGGAAGCACTTGCTTAAAAGCTTGAGGCAGGATGACATACGTCATTGACTGTGGATAGGTCATCCCCAATGAACGCGATGCTTCCATTTGACCTTTGTGGATGCCTTGAATACCAGCACGGATAATTTCAGCCACATACGAAGCCGTAAACATTGAGAGAGCTACAACACCGGAAGTGAAACGATCAAGATCGAGTACAGTGCCGATAAAGAAATACACAATAAAGATTTGAACTAATAGTGGTGTACCACGGATCAATTCAATATAACTAACAGCAAGTTTGCGTAATGCGATATTGCTAGAAAGCCTCATTAATGCAAGAAACATCCCTATCACAATCGCAAATACTAGTGAGATCACAGACAGTTGTATGGTAACAATCACACCTTTACTTAAAGTGCCCAGTTTCCATTGGCTTTTTTCAGCCAGAGTATCGCCTTCAAACACTAAGTCGCCTTCTGCAACTTTAAGATTTTTAAATTGCGATAAATCCATCAACTCATCACCGGAAACCGATTGTAGAATTAATATGCCTTCAGAGTTTTTAACAATATCACCATCAAGAGGAGCATTGATGATCTCTGGTTGAGTATCAATGATATAGGGAACGACACGTTCCCAGTTCCAATTGTAATTAATTCTAGACGTGGATAAATAGATGAGAGTAAAGAGCGCCGCAATGATGCCGACAAAAACAAGATTCCAAAAAACCGTATTGGGTTTAGACTGCATAGTAATCCTTTGAATAACAACGTAAAAGATAGATACAAAACAGCCAGAATATAGCGTTCACTATTTCTGGCTGTTATGCAGTTTTTTACTGAACTTTATCTAACCAAGAAGCAGACTTAAACCATTTGTCATAAATGCGATCGTAAGTACCATCGCCTTTAATTTGATTTAAGTAGTTATTCAAAAAGTTAAGGAAATCTGGATCGCCTTGACGAACCGCAAAGCCTAGAGGTTCAAAAGTAAATGGCTTATCTAAATGAACCACTTCGCCTTTATGTTGCGCGGTATAGATTGCATTAAATGGTAGGTCATAAATAAAGGCATCAGCTTTACCATTAGACACTTCAAGTGCGGCATCTGCAGTCGTTTCAAACTTGTTTTGTTTAGCATTTGGTAAGAAACGCTCAGCTGCAATAATACCTGTAGTACCTAATTTAGTCGCAATGGTATATTTTTCGTCATTCAGATCACGGTAGCTAGTAATACTACCGGCATGCTTAGCGTTTAGAAGAACACTTTGACCAATCACTACGTAAGGTTGAGTAAAGTTAACCTGCATATTACGCTTAGCCGTGATAGTCATGCCGCCCATGATAACATCACATTTATTCGTTAGAAGGGCTGGGATTATGCCATCCCAAGACGTGTTCACCGGTGTGAATTTCACATCAATTGCTTTCGCGAGCATTTTGCCTAAATCAACATCAAAGCCAATAAATTCACCATTTTTAGCTTTCATTTCAAAAGGCATATAACCAGCATCAAAACAAACACGAAGCTCGCCTGATTTAGCAATATTTTGCAAGGTGGTATCAGCTAACGTTGAAGTAGCCGTAAACAAAGTAGCTGAAAGAACAGCCGCTTGGAGTAATTTTTTCATAAAACATCCATATCATTATTATATTTATCGCTGCATCCCGCAGCCTATCGAAAAGACAAAGCCTGCCTTTCTTAGCTCATTTATAGCAAAGTTGTCATTTACATTAAACCGTTGATCTTTAAAAAACTTTCATAGTGTTTTAAAGAACCTATTCAAAATGAACCTAATTCACTGATATTTCTATAATTAACAATAAATAAGAAAAATGTGATGTAACCACACATTCTATGACCGGGCGTCATCGCGACCCAAATTATCAAGGGCTATAAATCCCATCACAAGCTTCGATTAACTTGTCCGCTAATAACTTACTTTGCTGACTCAATTGCTTTTGAGCATGTAAGATTAACTCCAGCGGTGGTACATCAGGCAAACCATCTTTGGCATCTAAGACTTGATGGAACGGTGTCACTAGACGTGTAGGTAGTAATGAGATGCCAAGGCCAGCTTCTACCGCACAGCCTACCCCAGATAGGCTACTAGTGATGTAAGACATTCTCCAACGTTTCCCTAGCGAATCAAAGGTATGCGCCATTTCACTGCGATACAGCCCAGTGCTTGGCAAGCCCACCAGTGGTACACTAACTTTTTGTAAATTATTAAACCCTTTACCATCTATCCAAGTTAACGACTCTTGCCATTTAGCGATCCCTTCAGCTTGGCCTAGGCGATGTTTGACGAGAGCTAAATCCAATTCATTATTTTGAAACTGTGTCCAAATTTCGCTACACATTCCGCTTTTTACTTCCAAACGTACCTCAGGAAAAGCTTGAGAAAATAACGATAATGTCGGAACTAATTCATGGGTGGCAAAATCTTCCGGCACGCCTAGTTTAATGGGCCTTTGCTCTGCCGTACTCACAGTTTCTGCAATCGCTTCTTCCATCATAGTAAGAATTCGACGAGCATGGCTCACAATACGTTCACCTTCAATAGTAGGTGTCGCGTAGCGCTTTTTGCGTACTAATAGTTCACAATCAAGTTGCGTTTCGAGCTTGCGGATCTGT
The DNA here is from genome assembly GCF_002218005.2 of Vibrio algivorus. GTDB lineage: Bacteria > Pseudomonadota > Gammaproteobacteria > Enterobacterales > Vibrionaceae > Vibrio > Vibrio algivorus. Next base: position 105,984 of record NZ_AP018679.1, on the reverse strand, counting down.
TGGCTAATTGTCGATTGAGTTAAATGGGTACTGTCGGCGGCACGAGTAAAACTTCCGGTATCAACAACCGCGACTAAACTACGTAATAGTACCGGATCTAATGTTGTATTCATATTTTCTCCCACTTGCTGACTCATCGAATTCACTCATCACATTAAACTAGTGGATTATCCACTAATAGTAATTAAATTATTTAATTTTTAAATTACTAATGTGAGGCGCATAATAAATCTACAATCAAAGTAATTGGAGTTGCAGTAAAGCGCCAAGTGAATGAACGCCAGCAACAAAACTGCAGCTTCCAATACAATGACTATATTCCCCCTCTTGTATGAAGGACCACAAGAATGACCAATAAACACACTTATTACTCTCCGCAGGGAGGCTTGCCGCCTCAAACTCAACTATTATCTGATCGTGCGGTACTTACCGATGCCTATGCCATTATTCCCAAAGGCGTATATAGCGATATCGTGACCAGTTTTTTACCATTTTGGGAAGGCATGCGTATGTGGGTGATCGCTCGCCCACTTAGCGGTTTTTCAGAAACTTTTTCTCAATATATCGTCGAGATTGAATCCGGTGGCGGTTCCAATAAGCCTGAACTTGACCCTGCTGCTCAAGGTGTATTGTTTGTGGTTGCCGGTGAAATGGAACTGACTATTGAAGGTGAAAAGCATCATATGACCGAAGGCGGTTACGCTTACCTGCCACCAAAATGTAATTGGACGGTACACAACATTGGAAATGAACCTGTCCGTTTTCACTGGGTGCGTAAAGCTTACCAATACGTAGAAGGGTTAGACGTGCCAGAAGCATTCGTCACCAATGAAAATGACATCGAGCCAATTCCGATGCCTGAAACCGATGATGCATGGGCGACAACACGTTTTGTTGATTCAACCGATATGCGCCACGATATGCACGTTAATATTGTAACCTTCCAACCAGGCGGCGTGATCCCATTTGATGAAACGCATGTGATGGAGCATGGCTTATATGTTCTAGAAGGCAAAGCGGTTTATCACTTAAATCAACAATGGGTTGAAGTGGAAGCTGGCGATTTCATGTGGCTTCGAGCTTTCTGCCCACAATCTTGTTATGCCGGTGGCCCTGGTCCGTTCCGCTACTTGCTGTATAAAGACGTAAACCGCCACATGCCGTTTATTCGTCCAACCAACTAAGTGGTTAACGAAAGACATAAAAAAACCTAGCTCACTTTATAGGCGAGCTAGGTTTCCTTCGTTGTGTATCACTTATGTCATGTACAGCTGCTGTTATGTATTAGGGGGGAATTACATAATAGAGCCTAATTAGTATCAGCTTTTTCGGCATGAATAAAAACAGAAGATTTGCCTTAAATTTCTTTCCTTATTTCCGCACTATGGTGCTCTATCCCTTGAATACTAAAGCCAATTTCCCTTTCTTGATATACCACATCAAGTTGATAACCATTTAACCTACATAGGTTATTAACTATCGATAAGCCTAAACCATAGCGATCGTTAGAAGTTCTGGATTGATCCGCTTGATACATGGGCTCCAATAACTGAGCAATATCCTGTTCAGTCAATACTGTGCATACCTGATTTCGAACTTCTAACACTAAGTTTGATTGTTTTGTTACTAGAGAGATTGTGATTTGGGAGCCTTCGGGGCTATAAAATAATGCGTTATCAATTAAATTCTGCAATATCGTATGTAATGAAAATGAATCTCCAAATATCAATGGTTTATCAATTAATATTTGGATACGGTTATCAGCATCAGAATACTTAAAGGTCAGCTCTGTTATCACTTCACTAATCAACTGATATAAATCGATCGCTTCTAATTCAATCTGAATAGTCGCTGATGAGGTCTTTTGCAATAACAATAAGTTATCAACAATTTTTTTCATCCTTTGGGCAATTTTGAGCATATCTTGCTTATAGGTTGCACCAATACGCTCATCTTCAGGATAACGAATATATATCTCACTCAAACTCATAATTTCTGCGATGGGTGTCTTTAATTCGTGGGCAATATCACCCGTTAAGCGCTTTTCATTTTGCAAAAATACTTGATTCGCCTTAATAAAAGCATTCAGTTCTTTCCGAATCGGTTCAATCTCATCAAACTGCAAGTCAGGCTCAGGCAGCTCTGTCACCGAACTTTGATCAATACCAATTTTCTTAATTTGAGCGTTCATGGTTTGCAGTGGTTTCAAACCTTTATCAACGATACGTATTGCAATGTAACGCATCACAACAATAGAAATAAAAAATGTCACGATCAACAAAATATCAATCAATACCAACATACTCTCTGAAGAGCGACTCGATTGATATAAGGCTAAATAGGCAGGATGTTCATGGGTGGCTGACAATTGCTCCGATTCAGGTAAAAAATAGGAAATAAATGCTCTTCCCTCTTCCCCGTTTGGCAAAGTGACATCGAGTAATTGATTCGTGTTTAGCGGTAAAGATAACTGAAGCAGGTCTATTTGAGGATATTGGACTAGCGACTTGGAACGTTTAAAGCTACCGCTACTAGACCATAGCTGATAAAAGTGAACGTCTTCATCTTCTTGAAATTCAGAAAGGTGTTCATCATCAAAACTTAAGCGATCACCAGAAACCTTAACTAAAGATTTCATATAATTGGCTTTATTGATCAAAGATTTATCAAATTGCTTATCCACCCAGCTATCTAAGCTTAAATCAACGGATAGATAAACAGCAAAGATGATGATGCCAAATACTAAAGAAATAGAATTAACTAAATTGCGTTTAATCGAGGATGTCTGTGACTGCTTATACATTAGAGCGTCTCTTCAACAAAATAGCCAAAGCCACGCTTATTTTTAACCGGTAGGACACCACCTAGAGCTCTGACCTTTTTTCGTACTGAAGACAAATGAGATTCAATCGTATTTTTCGATAAATAATCAAAGCTCCCTACCACAGATTCGCTGATCATCTCGACATTTAGTACTCGTCCTTTAGCGGAAAATAAACACTCCATAATTTTAAATTCATTCCGAGTCAGTTCAACCTCCTGCCCTTGATAACTGAAGCGTTTCGTTTCAAGATCTAAACAAAAACCACCAACTTGGTGATTATTTCCTTTCTGAAGCAGTTGACCTCTACGTAATAAAGCTAAAATTCGGGCATGCAATTCTTCAAATGAAAATGGCTTGGTTAAATAATCATCTGCGCCTTGCATTAGGCCATCAATTTTATCCTGAGCTAGTGTCTTCGCTGACAAGATAAGAACCTTGGTTTGAATCCCTTTCTGGCGTAGAGAACGCAAAATACTCATACCATCCACATTCGGTAACATTAAATCTAAAACAATCAAATCATACTGATGATTCATGGCCATGCTTAAACCAACAGAGCCATCACCCGTTTCATCAACCGTAAAACCAAGATTATTTAACCCAACGCTCAATCCTCGGCGCAATGCTTCAGAGTCTTCAATGATCAATACTTTCATCTTTTATTTACTCTTCTCTACCCAAGCCAGATCTTATGTCATTCACGCTATCAAAATAGTGGGTAAACAATCACGCCCCACACCATCGCAGACATAATAATGCTTAATGTGACGAGGGCTGAACCAACATTTTTCGCCACACCAGATAAAGTGTGGTATTCCAAACCAACCCTATCAACGACCGCTTCAATAGCGGTATTAACCATTTCCGCAAATAACACAAACATCATAGATAAAATTAAACACACCGATTGCACAGCGCTAATATCAAGATAGCAAGCCAAAACGGTTAATGGGATGAATAGCACTAATTCTTGCTGAAATGCCGCCTCATTCTTTAGCATCCACTTCAAGCCATTAAAACTATGCTTTAAGGTAAAAATGATGCGCATAATACCGGTTCGTTTTACAACAACTTTTTCATTCATCTTTATTGGTAACTCTATTAAATTTTATACGTGACAGTTAGAAAATAAATCTAAACTTGTTTGTTTTTCTTTAGTATCTACGCCATATAACCCAATCAAACTATGAAAAAAGTTATCATGTGTGTAGCGAAGTTTCTGAGCTTCTTCTTTTACACAAGACCTATCAATCTGCTTTTGCTTTGCATATTGCTCCGGAAGCCATAACAACCAAGGAACCGTTTTCTGCTCTTTTGGCGCAATAGCATAGGGCGTACCATGTAAATATAAACCATTTTCGCCTAGTGATTCACCATGATCAGATACATACATCATCGCAACATTATAGTCTTGGGCATGCTCTTGTAGTTGCTTGATCACCTGCGCTAAAAAGAAGTCAGTATATACCAGAGTATTATCATAAACATTGGTAATTTCTTGGTCGGTACATTGATCAATATCTTTCCTATTGCACCATGGAGCAAACTTGGCAAGTTTTGGAGGAAACCGCTGAAAATAAGTTGGGCCATGACTACCTATAGTATGTAAAACAATTAACTTATCTTTATGATCTTTTTTGATAAATTGCTCGGCTGGCTTCAACATCACTTGATCATAACAAGTATTACCATTACATAAATCACGGTCACTTTTTGCATCAATATTAATCAATTTAGTATTATGAGCTACACCCTTATCACCACCATCGTTATCAATCCATAAGGTTTCAACATTGGCTTTAGCAATAATATCAATCGCATTATCTTGCGCATTGGCCTTCGCTTTATTGTAATCGGTACGATTCATATTCGAAAACATGCACGGCACTGATAGTGCGGTATAAGTACCACATGACGACACATCGTTAAATGAAATCAAGTCTAGATCTTTAGTGTATGGCTGTGTATCGCGAGAATAACCATTGTCAGAAAAATTCATCGCACGAGCCGTTTCCCCCAATACCATCACTACTAATGTCGGTTTACCATTTTCTGTCGACTTTAACTGAGCATCATCTCCGAGAGAAGTATAAGGCAAAGGTTTAACCAAATAGTTACGCTTAATATATTTATACGTATCATATACATGCGCTGGAATGATCATTTTATTCAAGTACTTATTATTACGACCAACTGATGCGTAATCTTTATAAGTAGTAATCGCAATCACAGTGATAAACATACAAGAAAGTAAAATTAGTATCACTCTAGTCACCAACTCACGGAAAATTGATGAGTTAAATTCAACCTTAACCCAGACTAATAACAAGGTAGGAATAACACCAAAAATTAAAAAATAGAGCACCGAACGAACATTAAGATAAAATAATGCTTCTGACACATTGGTTTCCACCACGTTTTCAATCATGGATGTATCAAATAGAACATGAAACTCTTGTATGGAATACAGTGCAAGAGCAGAACTTAAGAATAAAAACCCATACCATGGCTTAAGAATCAATGGCAGTGTTAAAATCGAAAAAACAATAATAAAAGCAAAGAAAAGCACAAAAGGTCCGGTATAAGGAAACCAAATGTCTGGTACATTTTTACCAAGTTCAAAAACCTTTGAAACGATAGGGTAGTTTAAAATGAACCCAAAATAAAAAGATACAATAATAATAAAAGTACTTGTTTTTATTTTAGGACGAAACGCACTATCAAAGGTAAAAACTCGAAATAAAAGAGACATCATTTAAAAAACCTTGTTTAATTAACAGACATGAATAAAGATTTATACCAAAGCACTACTCTGTAACCATTACTGGAACATGCTCAATAACATCAGTGTTATACCAATCATAAAAATTTAAAGATCGTCCATTAATGACCCCATAGGTCTCTAAACTTGTATGAGTATACAACCCAATACATTTAACACCTGAAGCATCAGCCAAATGCAAAGGCCCTGTATCACAAGAAATAAAAGTATCTACATTTTCAAGGAAACTCGCCAATAAACGCAGGTCATTGTTTTTATATATTAATGATTCATTTGACAATGGCTTATTGACATCATCACTAAGAATTTCAACCCACTGAATTGGTTCTATAGATTCTTTTTCAAATTTAATCAGTATGTTTTTCCATTGCTGATCAGATAGTTTTTTCTTTCCTCTTGCTCCTCTGAAAAAAGCGACTAACTTCTTATCCCCATCATAAACTGAAGATCTTTCTCTTATACCAAATAAATCTTCACGCTCACTAAAAACCAATTTATGACAAGTATTGACTAACCCTTCGCCTGTTAAATTATTAATAATAAAAGTCTTATTAAATGCCATATGCGAATATTCAAGATCATCTTTAAATGTATGGGTAAAACATACATTTCTATTTTCACTGTCGGATGAAACTTTGTTTTTAGCAGGTAATACTGAAGCTATAAAACTATCCTCAGCAGAAGAATAAGGCACTAGCATTAAATCAACACTTCTTCTCTTTAAAGATTTCATTAACTTTAGGAAATTCCCTAACTTTGAGAATGAGAAGTTAGAAACTAGAATTTCATCTACACCGATATTTTCAAAAATCGACTGTTGCCATGATTGAGATAATAATAAAGTTATTTTTGCATTCGGATAAGAAGATCTCACCTGCTTAACAAAAGGGATTAAAAATAAAATATTTCCTATTCTCTTGTTATTTCTGATGATCAATATTGAATTCACATCTTTCTTTTGTAGGATATGAGATTGATTTTGGCTGTTATCCATAAATAATCGATATAGCCATGGTTCCAGTGTCGCCATTTTACGTCGACGATATCGATCAAAATTCCGTAACCATGTTTTAACGCTCATACTGCACCTACTTCAATTCACTTCAATAGCCACCACTTTAAAAAACGAAGCTGAAGATTGACTGAAGATGCACTGAAACTTAGCGCAAGAAGAAACCATCACATATACCCAAGTAACTTCAAGATGCGAGTTTCAGCAAGAATAAAACAAGCTTTAGGCAAGGTAAATTGAATATGATCATAGTTATTCTATCTCTATTTAATTTAACGCCGCATAAAGCTTGTTTTAACTTGCCCTTCGGGAGCTTCATTCAAACCTTTATGCCGCGTCAGATTGGTTTGAAAGGTGCCTACATTCCTTCGCCAATCTTCCTTGCCTAAAGGTTTGGATGATAGCTCTGAATTCTGCATATTGAAGTCACTTGGGTATATTTGCCAATTTATACTGAAAGTGTATGCTGGAATTGTTGATCTTTAGCCGGATACCCAAGAATAAACAGGGAGATGCAGATGAAAGAGATACCACTCGGATTTGTTACTGGCACTATTATTAAACGAATAGACTGGGCTGAGCATTTATTCTCACTTCGTGTACAAGCCCCTATCAATGCCTTTCCTACTCCAGCATTCACCGCTGGCCAATTCAGCAAGCTTGCCGTACTCAATGAACAAGATGAGTGGGTAAGACGTGCTTATTCTATGGTCAACAAACCAAGCTTAAGTGGAAATAACATTGAAATGGAGTTTTTAGTTATCGAAATTCCAGATGGTAAACTTACCCCATTACTTGAGCATAAGCAGGTTGGTGATGAAATATTAGTCGGTACACTTCCCGCAGGTTTTATGACAATTGATGAAGTACCTGAAGGACCGAAAGATTTATGGATGCTATCAACCGGCACGGGCATCGGACCATATTTATCTATTTTAGAAGAAGTAGAGCAGTGTCAGCGCTTCGAGCATTTAATTTTAGTGCATGCAGTACGCACCAAAGAAGAATTAGTCTATAAAGAGAAGATTATGGAGCTGATGAAAACGTATCAAGGTAAGCTACGTTACGTGCCGATTGTCTCTCGGGAAGAGGTTTCAGGTACATTATCAGGACGAATTCCACAAAGGCTACAAGATGGCTCTCTTGCCAAAGCCGCACATGTTAAGCCAAGCATTGAGAAGAGTTTCTTCTACTTATGCGGTAACCCAAACATGGTGCATGACACTAGAGATTGCTTACAACAAATGGGTTATAAAAAACATCTACGTCGTGAAACGGGCCAATTTAGCTTTGAGAATTATTGGTAATTAACTTAACCCGATTAAGCAGTAGACAGTCCAATCTACTGCTTATTCTTTTGCTTTAATAATACTTGGTATTCTTTGCGGTCAAATTCTTGATCATACTTGGCGATGTCGTTATATACCTGAGTATTGAGTATATAGTCAGGGTACAAATGTTCGGGAATATGATTGGTAAAAGAGTCTCGATATTTATCCTCTATTTTCATTGTCATCTTCGAAACATCATCAAATACAATGCCACTGAGAGATTTCATGTCCCTGCGCCATTTTAAAGCCGTAGTAAGCCGCTAACTCTATACTTAAACGCCTTTCTGTGCGGCGGTCAAATGTGAGGTATCAAATGCTTGAAAGTGAATTTCTCGCTCACCTAATTCAGGCTCGAGTGCAATTGTGAACGCTTGGCCTAACTTAGGATAGGTTTTATAAAATAGACCCGTTGCGTTATCTGCTGTATCTCTTACATGAGCAAGATCAATAAAGCCGCGACATCCCCAGGTTGAGGTTGTGAGGTTTCCGTCCATGAGTAGGTTGAGCATCCTGACAAAAGTATTGTCACCCATAAGGCTGCCATACTCTGTTTTTTATTTGAATAACATTACTTTATTCACCCTAGCTACTTATTGTTTTTTCTGATTATGATATTGCAGGATAAAGGCTTTGAGTAATCGATTCACGGTGTCAGGCTTCTCTAATAAAATATTATGTGCAGAATCGGTCACAATATATAAAGGCCCTTTTGATTGCTTAGATAACAACATCCCGCTTTCTAAAGGGAAAATTCTGTCATTTTCTCCCCAAATCACTTGAACTGGTGGAAGATTTTTATTCGCAATCTTAGACACAAACTCTTCACGCGAATCTATTAAGTGATCGAGCATATAAACCTTTTGCTCTGAGTTGCTAGCAAAATACTTTTCGTAGAACCCATCCATGGTAAAGGCTGGTACATGTAATGGAGCCTCACTAGTCGCATTCATTAAGCGCTTCAAATCTGCATCATTTTTAGGCACAAATAAGTCACTCGGTTTTTCAATATCAAAACGAGCTAATAACGCATCAAGATCTTGTTGATCAAACGCTCCTCCCGGGCTAGAAATGAATGTTGCTGTACTCGCTAAATCATAATTGGCTAATAAACCGTATACGATAAAACCACCATAAGAATGTCCAACGATATGAATATTACCGTCAAGATCGAGGTTTTTTAATAAATCAGCAATCGCCGTGACTTGATCTTCTAAAGTTGGTTGAAGATCACTGGTTGACTCGCCATACCACAATATATCCGGCACAATTACACGATATTGATTACCCAGTGCTTGCATAGTAGATTGCCAGTTAGATAGCCCATCACCACCGACACCGTGAATCAAGACTACCGTATCTTCACTAGCAATTTGGTTATCCCAATAATGCACTTGAGTATGATGCTCATCATCACTCAAAATAAGCGTATGCTCTGTAAAACCTTCATCAGAAACGTTAGAAGCAAGATGATTCACGTATAAATTTGTTGTCGTACTACAAGCAGTCAACAATAAACTTGCTGCCGCTAACCAGACCTTTTTCATAATTATATCCAAATGACTTCGTTAATTTTCAAACCCAAGCTTATATACCCAAATGACTTCAAGAAGATGCCACATTCTAAGCTATCATCCAAACCTTCAAACAAAGAAGATTAACAAAGCAATAAAGCCTTCGTTAAAAATGTTCTCACTGTCATTTATGTTTCAAATTACTGTAACACAACTGTCATATTTCAACCCTAAAGTGGCTTTCGTCAACTCAACGACTTAACGGCATGAAGCCATAAAGGAAATGAAAGTATGAAAAAGACAGTAATCAGCGCTCTTGCCATTCTAAGCGCGCTAACAGTAAACCCAGTATCAGCCAAAGAAACTATCTCAGCGGTAGGTTCAAGTAGTGTTACTCCGTTAATGGAAGTCTTTGCTGAAACATACATGAAAACCAATTCTGATGTATTTATTGAAGTTCAAGGTCCCGGTTCTTCGGCTGGTATTAAAGCGGCGAAAAACAATTCCGCTGACCTTGGTATGTCTTCTCGCGATTTAAAAGCAGAAGAAAAAGAGCCTACATTAAAAGAAGAAGTCGTTGCACGTGACGGTATCGCCGTTGTTGTTAACCCAAAAAATACATTAAAGGGTTTAACTTCTGAGCAAATTACAAAAATTTATAAAGGCGAAATCACTAACTGGAAAGACGTTGGCGGTGAAGACAAGCCTATCGTAGCCATTACACGTGATACAGCTTCTGGTACTCGTGGCGCATTTGAAGACATCATGGATCTAAAAATGAAAGTAAACGATATGAAAGTATCGGCTATTTCTCAACGTGCTCAAGTTGCTAACGGTAACGGTGGCTTAAAAACAATGGTTGCAAGCAACCCTTACGCTATCGGCTATATCTCTTTAGGTACAGTTGATGACTCGGTTCACCCTCTTGCAGTAGATGGCGTTGAAGCAAGTGTTGATAACGTTAAGAACGGCTCTTACAAAGTGGCTCGTCCTTTCCTAGTGCTTTACCACGAAGGTCGTCCAACACCAACAGCACAAAAATTCCTAGACTGGATGCTAACGAAAGACGCTCAAAAGTTAGTAACAGCACAGGGCTACATTGATATCCACTAAGTAACATCTTTAACTTTAATTGCTCAGCTCGCAAGGGCTGAGCTTATTTTCCATCTCGGAATGTCTTAAAACATTTTTCGATATGTGAGTTTTATTATGACCATCGCCACTTATAGTGACAAAACAACAGATAGTGACAAGCTTATGAATACTGTCGCAAACTCAAAAAGCCATACCTCAGCAAACAATGGTAACCTCCGTCAGAAAAAAGGCATCGATTGGAAAGAGAAAATTTTCCACGGCCTATTTTTAGGTAGTGCCATTATAGGTATCGTTTCTCTTGCCCTAATCGCTTATTTCATCATTGCTGAAAGTATTCCTGCATTTAAAGCTGTGGGCGTTTCAGGCATTGTACTAGGTGATAACTGGCTGCCACCGGCCTTATATGGTGTCTACACCATGATCGTCGCATCAGTAGTGTCAACCTTTGGTGCCGTCCTTGTTGGTGTTCCAGTTGGCCTATTAACTGCTATTTTTATTGCCGAAATTGCTCCTAAACGTGTCGCCGATGTCATTCGTCCTGCAGTTGAATTATTAGCGGGTATTCCATCAGTAGTATACGGTTTCTTTGGCCTAGTGATCATTGTGCCACTGATTCAGCAAATCTTTGAAGTTCCAGCGGGTAACACTATTCTTGCCGGTATTATTGTTCTTGGTGTGATGATTCTACCGACGGTAATTACGGTTTCAGAAACCTCTATCCGCGCGGTACCCCATGCTTATAAAGAAGGTTCACTAGCACTTGGGGCGTCAAAGACGTTCACCATTTTTAAAATCCTCTTACCTGCTGCTCGTTCAGGCATCATGACAGGTGTCATCCTCGGTATTGCTCGCGCTTTAGGTGAAACCATGGCCATTATCATGGTGATGGGAAACGCCCCCGCAATGCCTGAAGGTATCCTTGATTCAGCTCGAACTTTAACCGCGAACATTGCTATTGAAATGTCGTACGCAAGTGGTATTCACGCTAACGCACTTTATGCAACGGGTGTGGTGTTATTGGTTTTCATCATGATTTTAAATGCTGCTCTTCTGTACCTTAACCGTCAGAAAGCGAGGTAAGCACTATGAATTTCGCAAAAGACTCAGAATTACTCAAACTGAAAAAACAACGTCAAAATAAAGATCTTATTTTAAATATTTTCATCTGGATCTCTGCAGGCTTAACCGTTGGTTTTTTGTTCTGGATTATCTGGTACATCTTATCCAATGGCCTACAGCATGTAGATTGGAACTTCATCACCGATGACTACACTCGCACGGGTGAAGAACACGGTATTTTCCCGATGATCGTGTCGACTATTTATATGGTGATTGCTTCTATTGCAGTCGCAGCCCCACTCGGCATTATGACAGCGATTTACTTAACCGAATACGCCAAACCGGGTAGTAAATTGGTTAAAGTGATCCGTTTTTGTACCGAATCATTAGCCGGTATTCCATCGATCATCTTTGGTCTATTTGGTATGACGTTCTTCGTTGCTGTAATGGGATTTGGTTTCTCAATCTTGTCTGGTGCTCTCACGCTCAGCATTTTGATTCTACCAGTGATTATTCGTACAACCGAAGAAGCATTAATGGCGGTATCACAAACCTACCGTGAAGGTTCTTACGGCCTTGGTGCTTCAAAAATTTACACTATCTGGCGCTTAATTTTGCCAAGTGCAATGCCAGGTATTTTAACGTCGGTCATTCTAAGTATTGGTCGTGTCATTGGTGAATCAGCTCCGGTTTTCTTAACCGCAGGCATGGTTGCTCGCATTCCAGAATCGCTACTTGATTCGGGGCGTACGTTAACCGTTCACCTATATAAATTAACGACAGAGCTATTTACGGTCGATGAATGGAACCAAGCTTACGGCACTGCTACCGTTTTGATTGTACTGGTTCTTATCATCAATATGTTGACCAAGTTAATCGCTAGTCGCATCAATAAAGCGAACTACTGATTCACACAAATATAATTTATAAGCTCGTTATTGACTAACACGCATTAAACCTTAAATGAATGATAAGTAGTGGCTCGATGACAACATCAGCGGCTACCACGACAAAGAGATATGACAATGAATAAATTCAACATCGAAAACCTAGATCTTTTTTACGGCGACAACCAAGCACTTAAAAGCATTAACTTACCAATTCCACAAAAGAAAGTAACCGCATTAATTGGTCCTTCTGGCTGTGGTAAATCTACTCTATTACGTTGCTTAAACCGCATGAACGACTTAATTGCGGGAGTGAAGATCACCGGAAAAGTGACCATGGATGATAACGATATTTATGGCAATATCGATGTATCAGACCTACGTATCAAAGTTGGAATGGTATTCCAAAAGCCGAATCCATTCCCAATGAGCATTTATGAAAACGTAGCTTACGGTTTGCGTGCTCAAGGAATCAAAGACAAAAAGCACATTGATTCTGTAGTAGAGAAATCTCTACGTGGGGCCGCTTTATGGGATGAAGTAAAAGACCGTTTGAAATCACATGCATTTGGCCTGTCTGGTGGTCAACAACAACGTCTATGTATAGCTCGTACTATTGCGATGCAACCTGATGTGATTTTAATGGATGAACCGACATCAGCCCTTGATCCAATTGCTACACATAAAATTGAAGAATTAATGGAATCTCTTAAAAAAGAATTCACCATTGTTATCGTGACTCACTCAATGCAGCAAGCTCGTCGTATTTCAGACCGCACGGCCTTCTTCTTAATGGGTGAGCTAGTTGAGCATGATGAAACACAAATCATCTTCAGCAACCCGAGAGATGACCGCACACAAGGTTATGTAAACGGCGACTTTGGCTAATAAGTCTTTCCAACCAATTAAAGAGCTAGGTTAACGCAAAGCCTAGCTCAATAAATAACTATAAAAAAGCGATGGAATGTTTGCCCCTTACTGAGGGGCTTTTTTGTTTACTCAGCGATCAGAGTGAAAATATAATTGTGAGCCGCTTTTGATTCTCGATGAGTTGGTCTTTTCGAGACAATACCTCTGTATTAATACAGCTTTTTATCTTTCGATATTCATGAAGAGCAAAGCCTACCGTAATAATAAGGGTCACAAACACACTCAAAATAATTATTTCTATTTATCTTTCATTTTTGCCAATTGGTCTAATTGAATATTATTCTTCTCTAGTAATTCTTCTAATGCTGGAAATAATTCACCGAAGTTTTCTTCTAATGTTTCACGTACCGTATCGACCAACACTTGAGTACTACGTTCAATTTCGATATTCAATTTTGAACCGGCTTGCTTCAATTCAAAAGTCGTCATTCGGCGAGTTTCAGGGATCAACCAAACATCAAACCAGCCTTGTTTTTTATCAACATCGGAAATGGTTAAGCTCGCGCCATTAATCGCAATATAACCTTTAGGGAAGATATAACGTAGCCATTGTGCTTCTACACCAATACGAATGCGGTAGTTTTCTTGGATATGTTCAACACTCACCACTTGAGCGCAAAAGTCGACATGGCCAGAAAGTGGATGTCCGCCGATCTCAGCACCATCTTTCGCGGCTCGTTCAGCATTGACAGTATCGTTTTCTACCACTTCACTTAGTGTGGTAATTTGCAGACTTTTTAGCATCACATCAAAACGCAGAATGGTAGCGCTTACTATTTCAGTAACCGTTAGACAAACTCCATCGATTGCAACGCTAGCGCCAATTTCAATCTCGTGACAAAAGCCTTCTGGGAAAGCGATATCAAAGCTACGAATACCTTGATGATCAGTGACTTTTTTCAGTGTTGCAACGGCTTGAACAATACCTGTAAACATAAAACATCCAGCATTAAACGAAAGGGCTGACTATATTGTCAAAATTGTAGCTTGATACCAAGACAAAGAAGTTATTAATCTCGACCATAAGTATCTAGGTACAACACAGTCGCAGCCGTTCTTGATGCAACATTGAGCTTTTTCAATAGGCTTTTCATGTGCACTTTTACTGTCGATTCTGAGATAAATAGATGATCGGCAATTTGCTTATTACGATAACCTTTAGCGACTTCTTGTAAAATTTGCATTTCACGATCGGTTAATTGGTCCATCAAATTATCGCGTTCACCACGTGTCTCTAAGTGTTCTTTTACTAGTTTGCTATAAACCGGTTCACCTTGCTGCGCTTGCTTTAATAACTCGATCAATTCTTCAGGTTCACTGTCTTTTAATAAATAGCCATCCGCTTGAGCTTTAACTAATGCGTCAATATCCGCTGGGTTATCAGATACCGTTAAAATAATAATCTGACTATCGATATTTTCTTTGCGCATTGCTTTTAAAGTATCTAAACCCGACATGCCCTTCATGTTTAAGTCTAACAAAATAATATCGGGCTCGAGTTCATTGGCAAGTGCGATGGCATCGACACCATTACTAGCTTCCCCCACTACTTCAAAGCAGCTTTCTAAATTTAGTAATTGGCCAATACCACGACGCATTAATGGGTGATCATCGACTAATAAAACTTTTGATACTGTGTTTGTCATCGGTTACCTACATATTGTTATTATTGGAGGTTTAATACTTTCTATTATTTATACCCAAATGACTTTAAGAGGGTTCATTGGCTCCTAAGGTCATTTTTAAACGTACTAGACAGCCTTTACCTAACATCGACTCAATATGATGTTCAGCACCTAGTCTAGAGGCTCGCTCTTGCATAATACTTAAACCATAATGATTCGGTTTAGGTTGGTTAACATCAAAGCCCTGTCCATTGTCTTCAACCTTGATATGAATATCACTGTTATCTTGGTAGCAATACACATTCACCTGACTAGCGTGAGAGTGTTTAATCGCATTCAACACGGCTTCACGTATATATTGTAGAAGATGGACCTGTTGTTGAGCATCTAATTCCATCGAAAGT
Organism: Vibrio algivorus; assembly: GCF_002218005.2. Classification (GTDB taxonomy): domain Bacteria; phylum Pseudomonadota; class Gammaproteobacteria; order Enterobacterales; family Vibrionaceae; genus Vibrio; species Vibrio algivorus. The sequence goes on along the minus strand of NZ_AP018679.1, from coordinate 90,524 downwards.
AGTTGATTATCTACGTTCAAAGATGCTTTGGTTTGCGCTTGTAATGGCTGCAATAATTGCTTTAATGCTTCGCCAAAATGCGCATCTTCAATTTTTAAACGGAAAGTGCTGAGCAATTCTCGAAGTTGTGTGTAAGCTTGAGCAAGCACCTCATCGACTTCTTTTATTATACCGGTGGCAACTTCACAACGTTTCGCACATAAATCTTGGTTTAAATTACGTTTCAATAAAGTAATTTGAATTTTCAGGTAAGACAGTGATTGTGCCAGTGAATCATGTAATTCTCTCGCAATAGTGGCACGTTCTTGCATCAAAATAAGCTGCTCAGTCTGTTTTTGATTATGGCTAAAATACAGAGCACGCGCCATAATGCGACCTAAGTTCTCCATTAATAACTGATCAATCTGACCTGATGTTTGCTGCCACTCCAGTAGCCCTAAAGGCATCGCTTGCTCTTCGAGTGGAAAGTTTCTCCATTCAACATTATCTTGTTGCTGGCCCGCGATCAGCTCAATACCTCCACCTTCTTTTTCATCGATCAATAAACGGCATGCTTGAATACCATCCACTTTTTCGAAAGCATCCAATACCGATTGAAAGTCTTGAATCGTTAATCGAGAACTCGATAAAGCTTCCGAGCTATCGTATAAAATTTTCAAAGCATCATTTGCTTGTTGTAATTCATGAGTCTTTTTATCAACGGCAGCTTCTAAGCCTTGATAAAGTAATGCTAATTCTCTTGCCATTGATTGATAACAATGCCCTAATACATCGAGTTCAGTATCAGAATTAATATCAAGTTGAATAGTAAAGTTTTTATCTTGGATAGATTGGCTGGCGATGACTAAGTCTTCCAACGGCTTTACAATTTTATTGCGCACAAAACGCATGATCAGCATGGTAACAATAAAAATAAGTAATAAGCATCCCGCTCCCGCAAACGCAAAAGCTTTTAGCTTATTTTCAGAAAATCGCTGTAAGTTCAAAACAAAAATATCAAGTTGATCAACTAGAGCTTCAACGGCTGTTAAATAATCGGCTTCTCTACCTGTTTTGATATCAATCGAAAGACTGTGCCAGCGATTTTGGATCGAAAGATATTGATACTTAATTTCGTTTGGAACAAGCGGATTATCTAGCGATTTCATAACCGGTGAATTTAATGATTGTTCTAGCATTTGGCTGTGCTGTTGCAACTTATTGGAATCGGTTTTTATATCATAGGCTAACCGATAACTTTGCATACGTAGTGAACCCGCCACATTAATAATTTCGGCATCTTTCAAACTATAAGTAATCGTAAAAATCGCAACAATAATAGCTACGATGACAAAGATTAAAATGGAAATAAGCCCTTTTGCGATCGTCGAAGCAATTGGCTTTTGTGGAGCAAAATAATGTTCAGAATGACGAACCCGATTCACACTTTATCCTATAATTAATAAGCAAATAAATGATGACTTTTGCAGCGAAGATCAACGGACCTTAATGTAGGAATTTTTTGATTTTACTTGAATCCTTAAGAATGTGTGAAGTTTATACAGGACTAAAATTGATCTAAAACAATTCACACCCCCAAATACCTCTTTGGGGGTATTTCAGCTTGACCTATAAAAACTACAATTTTATGTGGTGAAATAAATATTTAGCAGTGTTTGTTTTTTAATCAGGCTGTCGGCACTTTAAAAAGGTAATGAGTGTGTCTAATTCTCAAATTAATATTTCAAGACGACAGTTATTTACTCGCCGAAAAGATGCAGATAAACCCAATTTGCCTTGGGTAAAAAATCAGCTTTTTACCGATGTATGTACTCAGTGTGGCAAATGTAGCAATGCTTGTCCGGAAAAGATCATTAAATCTTCGGATGGTGGCTTTCCAAGAGTGGATTTCCATCAAGGTGAGTGTACTTTTTGCTACCAGTGTGCCGAGGTTTGTCCTGAGCCATTATTTCACCCGAAAACCGAACCCGCATGGCAAGTTAAGGCTGATATTAGTGATGCTTGCCTAGCTAAAAGAAATGTTGATTGTCGCAGTTGTGGTGATAGTTGTGAACCTCAAGCTATTCGCTTTAAGCTCGCAGTCGGTGTAGTAGCTCAACCACAGATAGACATAGATAGTTGTACCGGTTGTGGCGCATGTGTATCGGTTTGCCCGACCAATGCGATTACAATCAAAAACTTATAGCAATACACATAAATATTATAGAGAGCACTAATGTCGCTTAACGAAGTTCATATATCAAGCTTAGTCGTTCATGTTGTACCAGAGCATTTAGCTTCCACAAAAACGACTATCGAGTCTTTTGATGGAACCGAAATATACGGCGAAAGTGAAGAAGGGAAATTGGTTGTAGTGATTGAAACCGAGAATCAAGGTTACATCACCGACACCATTGATGCGATCAACCAACTTGATCACGTCTTAAGCACCGCATTGGTTTTTCATCAAATCGAAGACAATCTCGATGATGAAACAGAAATAACGGAATAATAACTATTAAGTACTTAATTATTTTAAGTAAAACACTGGATTAAAAACCCGAGGGTGATGTATGAAAATGACAAGACGTGCGTTTGTTAAAGCAAACGCAGCCGCTTCCGCCGCCGCTGTCGCAGGGATAACCCTCCCCGCTTCTGCTACTAATCTGATCGTAAGCTCAGATGAAACGGCCATCAAATGGGATAAAGCACCATGCCGCTTTTGTGGTACTGGTTGTTCTGTTTTAGTTGGTACTCAAAATGGCCGCGTTGTGGCGACACAAGGTGACCCTGAAGCACCAGTAAACAAAGGCCTGAACTGCATTAAAGGCTACTTCTTATCAAAAATCATGTACGGTAAAGACCGTTTAAATACGCCATTACTGCGTATGAAAGATGGTAAATTTGATAAAAATGGTGAATTTGCTCCTGTTTCTTGGGATCAAGCTTTCGATGTCATGGCTGAGAAGTTCAAAAAAGCCCTTAAAGAAAAAGGCCCAACCAGCGTAGGTATGTTTGGCTCTGGTCAATGGACTGTCATGGAAGGTTACGCCGCTTCTAAATTAATGAAAGCAGGTTTCCGCTCAAATAATATCGACCCGAATGCTCGTCACTGCATGGCTTCTGCGGTAGTTGGTTTCATGCGTACTTTCGGTATTGATGAACCAATGGGTTGTTATGATGACTTCGAACATGCCGATTCTTTCGTACTTTGGGGTTCAAATATGGCAGAAATGCACCCAGTACTTTGGACTCGCATTACTGACCGTCGTTTAAGTCACCCACATGTGAAAGTAAACGTCCTTTCAACTTACTATCACCGTTCTTTTGAATTAGCTGATCGCGGCATGGTTTTCCACCCTCAATCAGACCTTGCGATTGCTAACTTCATTGCTAACTACATCATCCAAAACGATGCCGTTAACTGGGATTTCGTAAATAAGCACACCCACTTTAAACAAGCTGCAACCGATATCGGTTACGGCTTGCGTGATGACGATCCTCTACAGCAAAAAGCGAAAAACCCAAACTCAGGCAACATGTCTGATATCAGCTTTGAAGCCTACAAACAATCAGTAGCTCCATACACAGTAGAAAAAGCGTCTGAAATGTCAGGTGTACTACCAGAAGATCTGATTGAATTGGCGAAACAATATGCTGATCCAAAAACCAAAGTCATGTCACTTTGGACTATGGGTATGAACCAACATACTCGTGGCGTTTGGATGCAAAGCTTAGTGTACAACCTACACTTACTAACTGGTAAAATCTCAGAACCAGGTAACAGCCCGTTCTCACTAACTGGTCAGCCATCGGCGTGTGGTACTGCTCGTGAAGTGGGTACTTTTGCGCACCGCCTACCTGCAGACATGGTTGTTGCTAACCCTAAACACCGTGCAATTGCAGAGAAAATTTGGAAACTACCAGAAGGTACTATTCCACCAAAACCTGGCTTCCACGCAGTACAGCAAGATCGCATGTTGAATGATGGCGTACTCAATGCTTACTGGGTAATGTGTAACAACAACATGCAAGCCGGTCCAAACATCAACACTGAACGTCTTCCTGGTTACCGTAACCCTGATAACTTCATTGTATGTTCAGACCCATACCCAACGGTAACGGCACAAGCATCGGATCTGATTCTTCCAACGGCTATGTGGATAGAAAAAGAAGGTGCTTACGGTAACGCAGAACGTCGTACTCAAGCTTGGTACCAACAAGTATCGCCAGTTGAAGGAGCTAAATCTGACCTTTGGCAAATCATGGAATTCTCAAAACGTTTCAAAATTGAAGAAGTGTGGCCAGAAGACCTGATGGCGAAAGCACCAGAACTTCGCGGCAAAACCATGTACGACATTTTATTCCGCAACGGTAATGTAGATAAGTTCCCGCTAGAAGAAGCACAGGAACTTAACGATGATGCGAAGTCAGCTGGTTTCTACGTACAGAAAGGCCTATTTGAAGAATACGCTGAATTTGGGCGTGGCCACGGTCATGACTTAGCACCATACGATGTTTACCACACAGTACGTGGTCTACGTTGGCCGGTGGTCGATGGTAAAGAAACATTATGGCGCTTTAACCCAGAATATGACCCATACGCAAAACGCGCTGGTCGTGACTTCTATGGCAAACCAGATGGTAAGGCTCTGATCATTTCAGCACCTTACGAAGCGCCACCAGAAGTGCCAAATGAAGAGTTCGACTTATGGCTATGTACTGGCCGTGTTCTTGAGCACTGGCACACCGGCACCATGACACGTCGTGTACCTGAACTTTATAAAGCAGTTCCTGATGCGCATTGCTTCATCCACCCAGATGATGCAGAGGCTCGTAACTTACGCCGAGGGGATGAAGTACTTATTCAATCACCACGTGGTGAAGTACGTGCTCGTGTTGAAACTCGTGGTCGTAACCGTCCGCCACAAGGCTTGGTTTTCGTACCGTTCTTTGATGCTCGTATCCTAGTCAACAAATTGATTTTAGATGCGACCGACCCACTATCTAAACAGACTGACTTTAAGAAATGTCCTGTGAAGATCACGAAAGTTGGCAGTGTTTAACACTAGTTTAAGCACGAGCAATAAGAAATGAAGGTCACTCAGCTGATACCTGAGTGACCAACAAAGAATCGGAGAAGATTATGAAAAAAATCATCATGGCATTGATCGCCGCAAGCGCATTGATCATGGGTGCCGTACAAGCTGAAGATGGTGACACTATTACCCCAGCAGCAACTAACCCAGGTGGTATTGGTGGCGTTGAATCATTACGTGGTAATGCTGAACTTGAAGTAACACGCCCTGCTGACGACTTTAAACGTTTTCCTAAAGACCACAAAGTCGATAGCAATTATGTGTATCAGCCACCATTGATTCCACATACTATTCGTAACTACGAAGTATCACTAAACGCGAACAAATGTCTTGCTTGTCATAGCTGGAAAAACGCTAAAGACATGGGCGCGACCAAAATTAGTGTAACGCACTACGTAAACCGTCAAGACGCGGTATTGTCTGACGTATCACCTCGTCGTTACTTCTGTTTGCAGTGTCACGTACCACAAGCAGATGCAAAACCGTTAGTTGAAAACAAATATGAGCCAGTAGACTCATTAAAATAAACGCTACCGCCTAGGTGGGCTTTAACATCGATGTGATGTAAAAGCAGACCTAGGCCAAAAGAGAGACGATTATGAAAATCTTAAAAAACTTTTGGAAGCGTTTATCCACCCCAAGTAAAGCTGCGGCAGGTATTATCCTGTTTATGGGCTTTATGGGTGGTTTACTCTTCTGGGGTGCATTTAACACCGGTATGGAAGCGACCAACACAGAAGAATTTTGTTCTGGTTGTCACGCCCCTATCGTAAAAGAGATCCGTGAAACCATTCACTACTCTAACCGCTCTGGTGTTCGTGCCATTTGTTCTGACTGCCATGTACCACACCAATGGACAGATAAGATAGTACGTAAAGTTCAAGCATCAAAAGAACTACTTTTCCATTTTATCGGCACCATTGATACGGAAGAGAAATTCAAAGAGCGCCGTGGCCACCTTGCTCACCGTGAGTGGCAGAGGATGAAGGATAACGACTCGAAAGAATGTCGTAACTGTCACCAGTTTAACTACATGGACTTCTCTGAACAGGGGCCTCGTGCAATCAAACAGCACTCTACTGCCCTAGCTGATGGTGATAAAACTTGTGTTGATTGCCATAAAGGTATCGCACACAAATTACCTGATATGAGAGATGTAGAAGGCTGGCAATAAGCCACCAGATGAAAGGAGAAAGGTTTATGGGTACTCTAGAATACGTTGTCTGGCATATCTTAGGTTACGCAGCAATGCCTGCGATTATCCTAGGTGGGTTTGTTGCCGTGGCGGCAATTTGCATCGCGATTTTGTCTTTTACTAAAGATAAGCAAATAGACTAACCTGCACTTTATTCGTTCGCTATATCCAAAGTCATTGGAATTACAGTCAACAAAGTTGCAGCTTAAAGTTAAATCGCCTGAATAATCGATTATTCAGGCGATTTTTTTATGCTTTCAAAAACCGGTTACTCATCTACATGGAATCACTTGGGTATATTCCTTTGTTATACCTCATGTATCTCGGTATGATTAACAACAATAGGACAGCCTCTCGCTACTCCGCCCTTCTTTACCACTTTCAAACAAGGAACGATTTATGACAAATATCGCTTTTATCACGGGTGCAACGTCTGGATTTGGCCGAGCGGCAGCACGTCGTTTTGCTCAAGATGGTTGGTCTCTAGTTTTGTCTGGACGTCGCATGGAACGTTTAATCGAATTGAAAGAAGAGCTAAACAATGTACCTGTGCATATAATCCAATTAGACGTTCGTGATGATCAAGCAGTTAAAACTGCCGTTACTGAACTGCCTGCTGAGTTTGCTCAAATCAAAGTGTTGATTAATAATGCCGGTCTTGCACTCGCGCCACAAAGTGCAGAAAAAGTAGATCTCAAAGATTGGCATACTATGATCGATACCAACATTACTGGTTTAGTCAATGTAACTCATGCCTTACTTCCAACCCTAATTAAAACAGGTGCAGGTTCGAGTGTGATTAACATTGGTTCAATTGCGGGAGAATGGCCATACCCTGGCAGCCATGTTTACGGTGCAAGCAAAGCCTTTGTAAAACAATTTAGCTATAACTTACGTTGTGATTTATTAGGCACCGGAGTTCGTGTTACTGATATTGCCCCAGGTATGGCAGAAACAGAATTCACTTTAGTTCGCACCAAAGGCGATCAACAAGCATCGGATAATCTTTATAAAACGACCACGCCACTAAGCGCTGAAGATATTGCTGAGCAAATGTTCTATGTCGCCACATTACCAGATCATATCAACATCAACCGACTAGAAGTCATGCCAACTCGTCAAGCTTGGTCTCCGTTTGCGGTTGATCGTGATTAATAGCATTACCAATCAATAATTAAGCAACGCATCTAAAAAGCTTCCTGTCAATTGGAAGCTTTTTTATTGGACTACCCTCAGACTACTTATAGTAACTTTTCAATATCTTCCGCAAGCTCTTCTGCCAAATAGGTTGGCGAATAACGCTCAACGACTTTTCCTTCTCCATCGACAAGAAATTTAGTGAAGTTCCACTTGAGTTCCCCATCATCAAATACTTGGCCAATTGAGGTTAACTTTTCAAGCAAACCTTCTGAAGCATCATTAGATTTATCATCATGGCGCTGCATTTTTAAGTGCTTAAACAGTGGATCGGCATCCGGGCCATTGACTTCAATTTTGGCAAAGTTGGTAAAACTCACTCCATAGTTCACCTGACAGAAATCCATAATACCCTGATCATCTTCTGGCGATTGCTCCAAAAACTGATTACAAGGAAAGCCCAGAACTTCAAATTCTTTACCTTTATAGGCTTGATGTAGCTTTTCCAAACCTTCTAGTTGCGGTGTTAAACCACACTTGGTCGCAATATTAACAATCAATAATGTCTTCCCGTGATATTTAGACAAGCTCACTAATTCACCCGACACAGCTCTTACTTTAAAGTCATGTACATTCATCTTAATCACTCCTTAATTTATGCCCTAGATTTTTAACTACTCTTTAGTACTACCACTTTAGGGTAGTTTGAGATCAGAATTGATTTGAATCAGTATTCTTGGTCACGATTTCGCCATGATAGCCTCAGTTAATTTATTTTTATGGGCGAAATATATATGAATAAGATCAAACTCGTCATCATCGGTAACGGTATGGTTGGCCACCGCTTTATCGAAGATATTGTCGAAAAAGGCGATTTAGACCAATACCACATTACTGCTTTTTGTGAAGAACCACGTGTCGCTTATGACCGAGTTCACTTATCTTCTTATTTTTCTCATCATACTGCCGATGAACTTTCTTTAGTAAAAGAAGGGTTCTATCAAAAACACGGTATCAATGTCTTAATCGGCGAACGTGCCATTAATATTAGCCGTGAAAACAAAACTGTGTACTCAAGTTCTGGTCGTGAAGTTCAATATGACAAATTGATCATGGCCACAGGCTCTTACCCATTCGTACCACCAATTAAAGGTAATGAAAGCAAAGACTGCTTTGTTTACCGTACCATTGAAGATTTAAAATCGATAGAAGCAACGGCTAAAAAAAGCAAAAGCGGTGCGGTAATCGGTGGTGGTTTACTTGGTCTTGAAGCAGCAGGCGCATTAAAAGCACTCGGCGTTGAAACCCATGTGATCGAATTCGCCCCTGTATTAATGGCAGAACAACTTGATCTACAAGGCGGCTTAAAACTACGCAATAAAATCGAACGTATGGGCGTACAAGTTCATACCAGCAAAAATACATTAGAGATCTTACCTCAAGGTGACAGCGCCCGTAACACCATGAAGTTTGCCGATGGCACTGATTTAGAAGTCGACTTTATCGTGTTCTCTGCAGGTATTCGCCCACAAGATCGCCTATCTCGCCAAGCAGAATTAGAAATCGGCCCACGCGGCGGTATTGCCATTAATGATAACTGTCAAACTTCCGATCCAGACATCTATGCGATTGGTGAATGTGCATCTTGGAATGGTGTGTTCTTTGGTCTTGTGGCTCCTGGTTACAAGATGGCGCAAGTCGCGGTTGACCATCTACTAGGCAATACCGAAAGCCAATTTACTGGCGCTGATATGAGTGCCAAGCTGAAATTACTTGGTGTAAAAGTAGGTAGCATCGGTGATGCAAATGGCCGTACCCCAAACTGCAAAAGCTTTGTTTACCAAAACGATGAAGAAGACGTATATAAACGTTTAATCGTATCGGCAGACAACAAAAAGCTTCTCGGTGCAGTATTAGTTGGTGATACCTCAGATTACGGTAACTTACTACAGCTGCACTTAAATGATATGGATCTACCTGAGCATCCAGATACTTTAATTCTTCCTGCTCATGCAGGCGCAGAGAAGCCATCAATGGGTGCCGATGCGTTGCCAGACTCTGCAGTAATCTGCTCTTGTTTTGATGTCACTAAGGGCAAAATCGCTCAAGCGGTCGCCGAAGGTCATACTACGCTCGGTGACATTAAAATGGTCACTAAAGCAGGTACCGGTTGTGGCGGCTGTGTGCCAATGATCACGCAAGTACTTAATGCTGAGCTAGCAAAAGCGGGGATTGAAGTTAAAAATCATATCTGTGAACATTTCGAATATTCTCGCCAAGAGCTATTCCACCTATGCCGCATTGAAGGCATTCGTTCATTCGATCAGTTGCTGGAAAAACACGGCCACGGTTATGGCTGTGAAGTATGTAAACCAACGGTAGGCTCGATCTTAGCATCTTGCTGGGGCGACCACGTACTTAAACCACAGCACGTTGGCTTGCAAGATACCAATGATAACTTCCTTGGCAACATGCAAAAAGATGGTACCTATTCTGTTATTCCTCGTATGGCGGGCGGTGAAGTCACACCACAAGCACTTGCTGCATTAGCTGACGTAGCTGCAGAATATAACCTCTACACCAAAATCACTGGCGCACAACGTATTGGTTTATTTGGTGCGCAAAAAGATGATTTACCTGAAATCTGGAAGAAATTAATTGCGGCTGGTTATGAAACCGGTCAAGCCTATGCCAAAGCACTGCGTATGGCAAAAACCTGTGTCGGCAGCACCTGGTGTCGTTTCGGCGTACAAGATAGTGTTGGCTTAGGCTCTTACCTAGAAAACCGCTACAAGGGCATTCGTACTCCACACAAAATGAAGTTTGGTGTATCCGGCTGTACCCGTGAATGTGCCGAAGCTCAAGGCAAGGATTTAGGTATTATAGCAACCGATGCAGGCTGGAATATGTATGTGTGTGGTAACGGAGGTATGAACCCTCGTCACGGTGACCTACTGGCTTCAGATTTAGACAAAGAAACCTTAATTAAATACGTCGACCGTTTTATGATGTTCTACATCCGTACCGCCGATAAATTACAACGTACTTCTGTCTGGTTAGAAAACCTAGAAGGTGGCGTTGACTACCTACGTAAAGTGATTGTCGATGACACCTTAGGCATCAATGAACAGCTTGAAAAAGACGTGCAAACACTAGTCGACAGCTACACCTGTGAGTGGACTGACACCATTAATGATGAAAGCCAGTTAACTCGCTTCGCGCACTTCATCAACAGCGATGCGCGCGATGAAAACGTGGTATTTGTTCCAGAGCGTGAACAACACCGTCCAGCGACATTTACTGAGAAACACCCGCACTTACGTGGTGACATCCTACACACCGATCTAAACGATAAAAAAGTAACGGAGGAAGCGTAATGAGCACTCAAAAAAGCAATCAAAAGCCAAGTTGGGTAAAAGTCTGTGCGCTCAACGACATTACGCCAAAAACTGGGGTTTGCGCCCTAGTCAACGGTAAGCAAGTTGCAATCTTCCGTCCACGTTTTGATGAGCAACTATTTGCCATCAATAACATGGATCCATTCGCTCAATCTAACGTGCTATCTCGCGGTTTAATCTGTGAACACGATGGTGAGCTTTGGGTTGCTAGCCCACTGAAAAAACAGCGTTTCAACCTAGAAACCGGTCGTTGCCTTGAAGATGAAACCATGGGCGTAGAAGCCTATGAGATTCGCGTGAAAGGTAATGAGATTGAGGTGAAAGCGTAAAAGTTCCTGGTTCCTGGTTCCTGGTTCCTGGTTCCTGGTTCCTGGTTCCTGGTTCCTGGTTCCTGGTTCCTGGTTCCTGGTTCCTGGTTCCTGGTTCCTGGTTCCTGGTTCCTGGAAGATAGCTTTCCGTGACAGCCATATTAAAGCAAACGCAAATGTCTATTTATTACGGTAACTATTCAGCGACAACCGCCTAGGAACTAGGGACCAGGGCCTAGAAACCTCTTTAATCAAGTTTCCATACCCATAGCGATTCACGTTCACATTCGAATCGCTATCAGTATTTAAACTTTAATTTTAACTTTTGTAGGAAACCATTATGTATACAGACACCATTAAAAAGTGCTCTAACAACGCAGCTCGTATCGTCAAGCTTGCCGACAATAACCCATTAGGTTTTTGGATTAGCTCAGCAATGGCAGGCGCTTATGTTGGTATCGGCATTATTTTAATTTTCACTTTCGGAAATCTTGTTGATCCTGCTATTCGCCCTTTAGTCATGGGCGCAACCTTTGGTATTGCTTTAACCTTAGTAATTATTGCAGGCTCAGAACTTTTTACTGGTCACACGATGTTTTTGGCATTTGGTGCATTAACAGGCCAAATTTCTTGGAAAGATAACGCTCGCATTTTGCCACAAACTTGGTTAGGTAACTTGATCGGCTCTGTTTTTGTTGCTTATTTATTTTTCCTAGCTGGTGGTGGCAATATTCTCCCTGATGCTTCAAGCTTTTTACACAAAGCTGCATTAGGTAAAGCAAGCGCACCTGCAAGTGTACTCTTCTTTAAAGGCATTCTATGTAACTGGTTAGTATGCCTAGCAATTTGGATGTGCCAACGTGTTGAAGGTACAAGTAAATTTATTGCGATCTGGTGGTGTTTATTAGCATTTATCGGCGCAGGTTTTGAGCACTCAATTGCTAATATGACAATTTTTGCTCTATCCTACTTTGGCAACCATAGTGATGCGTTAACGATGGCTGGTATTGGCCACAACCTATTATGGGTGTCTTTAGGTAACATCGTATCAGGCGCATTATTCATGGGCTTGGGTTACTGGATTTCGACACCAAAAGCGGAACGTCCGGTTTTTGATCAAGAAGAAATCGAAAACCTGCAGGAAGTAAAAGCGTAAGTTACAGTTCCTAGGTTCCTAGGCTACTAGTCCCTAGTTTCTAGAAAAAGCAATCCTCTTAATACACAGGTTAAGAATAATAAAGTGGTTAGGATTTTTCGAAAAACTAACCACTTCTCCTTAGCCTTAAACCTAGGGACTAGGAACCAGGAACTTTCCCCCCTACCATCACTGTATATACAACGTCCGAGGCCTTACATGTCTTTATCATCTACAACATCAAAGCCATTCGTTTCCCTTGTTGGCGCAGGTCCGGGCGATCCTGACCTACTGACAATGAAAGCTTATCGTCTGATTCAATCGGCAGATGTAGTGGTTTATGACCGGTTAGTTTCTGAAGAAATCATGGCACTAGTGACCCCAGATGCTGAACGACTATTTGTTGGAAAAAAGCTTAATCATCATTGTGTTCCACAAGATCAAATCAACCAAATATTGGTCGACAAAGCTCTGGAAAATAAGCATGTAGTACGTTTGAAAGGGGGCGATCCATTTATCTTTGGTCGTGGTGGTGAAGAATTAGAAACTCTCGTCGAAAATGGTGTCGAATTTGAAGTAGTACCGGGGATTACTGCTGCATCAGGCTGTAGTGCTTATGCTGGGATCCCGCTCACTCATCGCAATCATGCACAAAGCGTGCAGTTTATTACAGGGCATTTAAAGAAAGAAGGTCAAGATATTCAATGGGCGAGTTTAGCTCAGAATAATCATACCCTAGTCTTTTATATGGGACTCAAACAAGCACCAGTGATTCGCCAAAACTTAATAGCAAATGGACTATCACTTGAAACTCCATGTGCAATTGTAGAACGAGGCACTACCCCTAAACAACGTGTTTTAACTGGCACACTAAAAGAGTTAGAGTCATTAGCGAATCAAGCCATCAGCCCTTCACTCATCATTGTCGGCAGCGTGGTTTCATTACACCATCAGCTACATTGGTTTAAATCATAATGCTGAATGGGAATAATAATTAAGGTCTAGAAAAGATTCGGATGGGCTAACCTGGTACATATCTTTGGACGGTGTCTTGTAAATTAAACTGACAACCTGATGAGACTGCTTGTTATCTCCAAGTAAGAATTGAAAATAATGAGCTAAGCTACAATATGTCGAGCTATGTTTTGTATCTTGTACTATTTTATCTTTTTCAAAATATGGTCTGTGTACGCCAACATAGGCTTCTTGATAAACATAGCGTGGTTCACCAGACATTAAAGTGATAAAGCAAGCAGAGTAACAATAGGTTTCTACAGCCGTTTTAAGTTTCGACTGCTTAATAATTTTACCAATTTTAATCGCCTCATTAACTGAGCCACCTAGAGATTGAAGTAAGATATATTGAACATTCTCATGAGTGGCGATAAAATTTTCAAATCGCTTTGATTCGCCAGATTTAATGGCACCATTTAAGCTAATAATATCTCGGCCTTGAGCATGAAAAGCTTTATAGGTTGCTGCAAATGAAAAGTTAATCGATACCATGAATATGAATAAAGCAGAACCAATAATGGTATAACGGGAAGAAAAACGAAACACAACTTACTCAATAAAATTAAACAACTTCCCTATTATCGACATCAATCTTACTCTCCTAAGCAGATACGATGAATAAGTGTACAAGGAAGCCTCTGTTCGATTATTGACCTGTATCAGGCATGTAGGAATAATCTTAAATTCCTACGAAACAATCAGCTTTTCTTTGGTAGCTTTACTCAGTTTTTTAATGCGAATTTCTTCTTTAAGTGCCGCGCTTTTATCTACCACTTGTTGTGACCAGACCAATGATAAAGGCCCTTTACCTCTTAAATACTTAGCACCTTTCCCAACTTGATGCTGCTCAAACCGACGTTCCAGATCATTGGTAATACCACAATAGAGCGTCTTGGTTCGAGTACGAATTAAATACACGAACCAAGGTTTTTCTGTTAATTGAGAAGAAGTAGCTGGCATATCTTAATCAACAATCAAGGCTTTCAGTTCTTCAATTTGCGCTTTTAATTCAGCGACTTGTTGTTCTAAAGTACTAATACGTTCTTCATACTGGTTCTGACTAGAAGATACCGCTACTGGCGCGATTGCCTCATAGGATTCAACATCAACCTCACCACAGAACAAATGCTGATAACGTGACTCACGTTTACCCGGTTCACGTGGTAATTTCACCACTAAAGCACCTTCTTCGCGCGATGCCATTTTCTCCAATAACGCTTCAACTTGTTTCACATCGGTAAATTCACATAGACGATTGGTTCGAGTACGTATTTCTCCGGGCGTTTGCGCACCACGTAATAGCATGCAGCATACGATGCCACGTTCTTGATCTGTTAATTTCAAGGAACCAAATTCCGTATTACAAAAACGATGACGAAATTTAGAAACGCGACTATTGAAACCACTTTCATCTGTCATTAAGCGACGGTCAATTAAAGCTTGTGCGGCATCCATCACTTCCGCTTCGCTCAACGCCATCACAGGATCACGGTTGCTTTTTTGATTACAAGCGGTAGTGAGACTATTTAAGGTTAGTGGGTAGTAATCAGGAGTCGTCACTTCTTTTTCAATTAAACAACCAATGATTCTGGCTTCAATTGGGGTGAGTTCTATATTCATCTTGTTTATTCCTTGAGTTTGTGACCCATAAATCAGTGATCCCAGCGATAAGGGCGATAGATCTGGCGGCCATTATCCACCACGACAACAATTTGACTTCGATTTAAATCTAAATCTATTCGTTGCATCATCTTACGTGACTTTAAGTAGGCTTTCTGAAACCGCTGCTGCGCAGTATTTTTGCCAGAAAATTCAGTCACGGCTGGCTCTTTATTGTTTGCTGTTGAATTATTCTCTGTCATTCTTAATCAGATTATCTATATTTAGATCAACATATTGGTTTTGTATGTGAATAAATCAAGGCTGCACTTCACTCAACTAAGATTTAGCATACCAAAACATCATAATTGATGGATTTTTCATCAAGCGTGTATCAATAAATTCAATTCATCACAATGTAAGACTAAGCTTTTAAACTTATCCTTATATATCCAAGTGACTTCAAGATGCAGAATTCAGAGCTATCATCCAAACCTTTAGGCAAGAAAGATTGGCGAAGGAATGTAGGCACCTTTCAAACCAATCTGACGCGGCATAAAGGTTTGAATGAAGCTCCCGAAGGGCAAGTTAAAACAAGCTTTATGCCGCGTTAAATTGAACAGAGATAGAATAACTATGATCATGTCCAATTTGCCTTGCCTAAAGCTTGTTTTATTCTTGCTGAAACTCGCACCTTGAAGTTACTTGGATATATTTTTTGATCTTAACTCTGTTTTGTCTGTTAGGTATATGGTTTAATTTGGAAAGTTAATTAATCATCATGAATTAGGAAGAAACTATGGCTAACGTATTTGAAATCGTAAACCAAGCTCGTCGCAAGAATAAACTTAAACGTGAAATTCTTGATAATGAAAAGAAAATTCGTGACAACCGTAAACGTGTTGATTTGCTAGATAATCTACTTGATTACATTCACGCTGGAATGACACACGAAGAAATCGTTGAAATCATCAAGAATATGAAAGCAGATTATGAAGATCGTGTTGATGATCACATCATCAAAGGTGCTGAAATTTCTAAGCAACGCCGTGAAATCAGCCGCAAAATCCGCGAACTGACTGAAGCGGATAAACTACAGCACACAAGCGCAAAAAAATAAGTGGTTCTTTAATCATATACACCCATGTGAATTCTGCATTTTGAAACCACTTGAGCATAAAAGGTCTCGATTACGGGGCCTTTGTTTCGTTAATGGAGATTTAATTTTACCGCGCTTTATGTGAAATCACTTAAATCTACAAGGAAATAATAATGACCCTGAAACGTGTACTTTTAAAACCAATCACACTTTGTGTCCTACTCGGCTTAAGTTCTTCCGCTTTCGCTAATGTTGTCATTAATATCCCTTCTGAAGTCGATGTATTAGCCGCCAATGGACAGGAAGCAGAGATTGAAGGTGGTTTGTTCTCAAGCACTAAATCGCTCACTTTACCGGATGGTGAAAACCAAATCGTCTTCCGCTACAACCCAGTATTCAAACAAGGCAACGATCAAACGACCGTTACGACTGACGCTATTATCACTAAATTTACTGCATCAGATACTGAGTTAAATTTTGACCTTCCCAAATACCGTAATGCCGATCTTGCACGAGACTTTGACCGTAACCCAAATTGGAAATTAGTTGATGAAAATGGCAATACTATTGAAGTGAAGCAAGATAAGTTGTTAAAACCGGGTGTTCAACTTGGCCGTAACTACGATCAAGAATCCGTTGCTTACAATAAAACAGGTGGTGTCGCCGCTATCGCACCAGCAACCGCAGCAGTGGCTACAACAGCCACAGTTGAAGCATCGGCAGCAGCACCACAAATGCCGGCTAACAGCCAATACAAAACCACTGAAGAGCAAATGCTGCACTATTGGTATGAGAAAGCTGATAAAGAAACCAAGCAACGTTTCTTACAGTCGATTATTCAAGCGAAGTAATCTCGGTATAACCAAAGGTCTGTTGATAACATTTAAACAAGAAGGGCTTATCTACTTTTAATTAGAAATAGTAGATAAGCCCTTCTTTTATTTGATTAATTAAAAACCTTACTCGTCATCAACAACCGGCTTCTTTTTCTTCTTAATCATGAAGACTTGTTCACCGACATCGACATTCTTATAGAAGCTCTTATCGCGTTTCACTGGCTTCTTGACGGTATTGGACTTCTTAGTCACTTTCTTCGCACTCGTCGCGCCTTTCTTCACAAAAGGTTTGCGTGGCTTAATACCTTTAAATTTACCTTTCAAACCGTCAAGCACAGAAAAGGTAAGATCTTGCTGTAAGTAAGTTTCGACATTCTTAAAGCTCACCCAATCTTTTGGGCCAACCAGTGAGATCGCAGTACCTTTATTGCCGGCACGACCAGTACGACCAACACGGTGTACGTATTCTTCAGTATGTTTTGGCATATCAAAGTTGATGACATGCGTTACGTTAGCGATATCGAGACCACGAGAGGCAATATCGGTCGTCACAAGAATCTTATGAACAGCTCGCTCAAACTGGCTCATAATGCTATTACGCTGAGTCTGATTTAACCCACCACTTAACGCCACTGCTTTAAGCTTCTTCTCATTTAGCTTAATGGTCAAACGCTCGGTATCACTACGGGTTGCAGTGAAGATAATCACTTGCTTGTATTCCGCTTCTTCAAGAAGTCGGTCAAGAATCGCTTCTTTATGATCTAGGTGATCACAAAGATAAAATGACTGGTCGATATCTTTATGTTCTTCAGCAGATAAACCAATTGAGATGCGTTTTGGATCGCTGAGCATTTCATTCGATAGGCCGCTGACTTCAGCGTGATCAAGTGTTGCTGAAAACATTAATGTCTGGCGACGACGGTGTTTAGCCGCATTATGAATACGACGTAATTCTGGAGCAAAACCAAGGTCTAGCATGCGGTCTGCTTCATCTAAAATCAGTGTTTCAACACCTTCTAAATATAAAGAGCGATGTTCAAGGTGATCGGCTAAACGGCCAGGTGTTGCCACAATAAATTTAGGGTATTTACGTAGTGCTTTCACTTGATCGTTAAAGTTTTCGCCACCAACAATCAAAGTACCTGTATAAGAAAGCCCACCAAGCATGGCTTTAAGCTCACCAAATACTTGTTTCGCGAGTTCACGGGTCGGAGCCAAAATCACACCACGTGGATCTTTCGCAGAAAGGGCTTTGGTTTTTAACGCTTTATGTAGCATAGGCAAAACAAAGGCTAATGTTTTACCTGAACCCGTCTTGGATGAAGCCAATAAGTCTTTACCTGCAATCGCAACTGGGATCGCTTGACGCTGAATATCCGTTGCTTGTGCAAAATTGTAGTGTTGTAGGTTTTTTAGTAGACGATTATCTAAACCAAGATCTTTAAACTGCAAAGGGGTGCTCCAAAAGAAATAAAAATAAACTCATGTGCATAATAGCATAAGGCTTCCGCCGCTCCCTCATACTTTATGATCAAGTGACGTTATATCCCGTCATTTAATTCTCAATTCATTTAACTTAACCTCAGGCTAGGATAAGAGAGTCTACATAGTTAACTAACTCACTTTATTTCGGACTTTTAGTCGACGCGCCACCAACTCTACTCCAGGCTTATAACGTTTCGCAGAAGCATTAAGAGCAAGCTCTAACGCGCTATCAGCAATGGTTTCAAAACGTTGAGATAAAGAATTGATTTTAATAGGTAAAAAATCTAATAAACGATTATCACCATAAGTGGCAACTTTAACTTTACTCATCAATTCTGGATATTCAAATAACACATCAAGCACACCTTCAAGCAAAGTATATGACGTTGTAATTATCGCGTCAGGCATAGTGTCCTGGTCTAGCCATTTTTGCATTGCAGATCGACCCGCTTGAGAATTAAACAGCGCACCATACTCAACATAAGTCTTCAACGGCTTATTATGTTGACGAATTGCCGCTTCAAATCCGAGTTGTCGCTCTCTAGATATATTCAAATCTGGTAAGGCACCAATTAATCCCACCGAGGCAACATCATCAAATAATACCGAAGAGGTTAAACTCAAAGCGCCTTCAAAATCTTCACTGATCACGCAACTAAAATATTCATCATCTAATGGTCGGTCGAGTGCAATGACAGGAATTCCACGCTTTTGAATACTACTATAAAACTCATTGGCATTAGGAATGGAGCTTGCAACAAATAACGCATCGATTCGGCGGCTGACTAAAGCATTAACCACTGACTTTTCGGTTTCAGGGTCATCATCAGAACTGCCAATCAAAATTTGATAACCCGCCTGACGAGAGTTAAATTCCAATAATTTAGCAAGGCGCGCATAACTGCTGTTTTCTAAATCAGGGATCACAAGACCAAATGAGCGGCTTTGCCCTGCACGTAAAGAAGAAGCCGCATGATCCGGCTGATATTGATGTTCTTCAACTATCGCCATCACTTTTTGCTGAGTCTTCTGGCTAATCCGATATTTGGTTGCCTTGCCATTAATGACATAACTGGCGGTGGTTTTTGATACGCCTGCCAGTTTGGCTATTTCATCAAGTGTCATTTGGTTAACCCCTTTCACTCACGGTTCTGTGCACTGGATCAAAAATCTATAGTTCCGATCATTATGTTATTTGAATTATAAGCTGAATCGATTCAGTATAAAAGCTGAAAGGATTCAGCAAATTTGAAGTCTAGTCACATTAACTAAAAAATCTCTTATCTACTAAACTGAATAAGTAGAATTTTTACCCCTAATTAAAGACGAGATCATGATTCGCTGAATTTTTTTACTAAATTGCTGAAACGATTCAGCTGCATATAATTAGAGAACAAGAATATCACCATGTTGATAGTACTCGTTCCCAAACCAATAGAGGCACGACAATGCTTATTTTAACACCTCAAGAAGTAACGCTTGCTCAAACAGCATCAAACAAGACCGCAGCAATTAAAAATATTGCAGCCACATTAACTCAGCAAGGTTATGTGGAATCAGGGTATGTTGAAGGTATGCTCACTCGTGAAGAACAATCTTCAACCTTTCTAGGTAATGGTATCGCCATTCCACACGGTACTACAGATACACGTGGCCTAGTACAAAAAACCGGTGTCAGTGTCCATCACTTTCCAGAAGGTGTGGATTGGGGAAATGGTACGGTTTATGTCGCGATTGGCATTGCCGCAAAATCTGACGAACACTTGGGCATCTTAAAACAACTGACCAAAGTACTTTCTGCAGATGGTGTTGAGGCGGCACTAAAAGATGCTAAAACTGAGCAAGACATCATTAATGTATTAAATGGCCAAACTCAGTTAATGGCAGATTTCGACGCTTCATTAATCCAATTGAAATTTCCGGCCAGTGATATGCTACAAATGACGGCCGTTGCCGGTGGCCTACTTCGCAATACGGGTTGTACAACTGATGAATACATCTCTGAGATCATCACCAAAACACCAACTGATTTAGGTAACGGTCTGTGGTTAATCAGCGGTGGTGCCGGTGTTAATCGTTCTGCGATGTCATTGGTTTCAACCGCTAATGATTGTGAATTTGAAGGTAAACCAGTCAAAGGGTTAATTGCCTTTGCAGCTTGCAATGCGAGCCATAAGCCACTGTTGTATAAACTGACTCAATTGATCCTAGCTAAGCGTCAAAATGAGATTTTAGACGGCAATATCAATCAACTGCTTGAGCTATTCGACTTATCTGAAAAAGCACCAGAAATTAGCAAAGAAGCCGCAAATACCGCGACATTTAAAATCAAAAACACCCACGGTTTACACGCTCGCCCTGGTGCTATGTTAGTAGCTGAAGCGAAAAAGTTTGAATCTGCAATTCGCGTTAAAAACTTAGATGGCGAAGGCGGCAGTGTGAATGCCAAAAGCTTAATGAAAGTTATCGCTTTAGGCGTAAAACATGGCCACCGTCTACAATTTACTGCCGATGGCGCTGATGCAGAGTTAGCACTTACTTCGATTGGTAAAGCAATTGAATCAGGCCTTGGTGAAGGCTAAGGAAATCATTATGTCAGCAAAAAAAGTTGTCACCATTACCCTAAACCCAGCGCTTGATCTGACTGGTCACTTAGCTGATAACCTTAATGTAGGCAGTGTTAGCTTAGTATCGAGCAGTACGTTACACCCAGCCGGTAAAGGGGTAAACGTTGCGAAAGTACTTTCTGATTTAGGTGCCGATGTCACGGTTACTGGCTTTTTAGGTGCCAATAACCAAGAAGCATTCTGTCAATTATTTAAAGAGATTAACGCCAGTGACCGTTTTATTCGCGTCTCTGGTGCTACTCGCATCAATGTTAAATTAGTCGATAAAGCCAGTGAGGTAAGTGACATTAACTTCCCAGGTGTCGAAGTCGATCAAACCGCCATTGAAGCTTTCGAAGCCACCCTTGATGAGCTTGCCCAAGATCATGATTACTTTGTGATGGCAGGTAGCCTACCCCGCGGCATTAGCCCAGAACTTTGTACCAAGTGGATTGAATCGCTACATCAAAAAGGCAAAAAAGTGATTTTTGATAGTAGTCGTCAAGCACTAAAAGCAGGTTTGAATTCTCATCCGTGGTTGATTAAACCTAATGATGAAGAACTTTCAGAGCTGATTGGAAAAGAGCTACATAGCATCGAAGATTGCCAACAAGCCGCGCAAACTTTGGAATCAAAAGGCATCGACAACATTGTGGTATCCATGGGCTCTAAAGGCGTGATGTGGTTAAACCAAGGTCAGTGGCTACAAGCTAAACCGCCAAAAATGGAAGTGGTGAGCACAGTCGGTGCTGGTGATACTTTGGTTGCCGGACTGACGTGGGGCCACTTGAATCAAGATTTAGATAAAGACAATTGGCCACAAGAAAAAGTTTTAAGCTTTGCGACTGCATTGTCTGCACTCGCTGTCACTCAAATTGGCGTTGGAGTAACTGACATTACTTCTGTGAACAACCTACAACAAAAAATTCGCACTGAAGCGAACTCTCGCATATAGAAGAGCTAAGGATATCCTATGAATATTGCCATTATAACTGCCTGCCCTAGTGGCGTTGCCAACAGCATTATCGCCGCTGGTGTACTAGAACAAGCAACCAAGACGTTAAACTGGAATTCAAGCATTGAATGCCAATCTTCTTTCGTTCCTGGTACCGAGTTAACTCAAGAACAAATTGATAGCGCTGAAGTGATCGTCATTGCAGCCAATACTACCGTTGATACGACGCGATTTGTCGGCAAGAAAGTGTACCAAGGCGATATCAACTCTAGCCTTAATGATGCACAAGCTTGGCTTGAAAATGCCGTTAAGCAAGCCACGCTTTTAGAGCAAGCTTCAACCCCAGTTGCAGACTCATTAGCTAACTCAAAAACAGCCAAGATCGTCGCGATTACCGCTTGCCCAACCGGCGTTGCTCATACCTTTATGGCAGCTGAAGCACTAGAAGAAACAGGTGCCAAGCTTGGTCACCAAATTAAAGTCGAAACACGTGGTTCAGTTGGCGCAAAAAACCAACTAACAGAGCAAGATATCGCAGAAGCGGATCTGGTGATCATTGCAGCCGATATTGAAGTTCCACTCGATCGATTTGCAGGCAAGCCTCTGTATAAAACCAGTACCGGCTTAGCCTTAAAGAAAACCGAACAAGAATTTACTAAAGCATTTGAACAAGCAACACCATATCAAGCAGGCCAACAATCAAGTTCTTCTAGCGCTTCTTCAGAAGAAAAAGCAGGTGTTTACAAACATTTAATGACTGGTGTTTCTCACATGCTGCCATTAGTGGTTGCCGGTGGTTTGGCTATCGCACTTTCATTTGTGTTCGGTATCGAAGCCTTTAAAGAAGAAGGTACACTAGCTGCAGCCTTAATGACCATTGGTGGTGGTTCAGCCTTTGCATTAATGATCCCTGTTCTTGCTGGTTTCATTGCGTTCTCAATTGCCGACCGCCCAGGTTTAGCACCAGGTTTAATCGGTGGCATGCTGGCTAGTTCAACAGGCGCAGGCTTCATCGGCGGTATCATTGCCGGTTTCCTAGCGGGTTACGCAGCTAAATTTATTGCCGAAAAAGTGAAACTGCCGCAATCAATGGAAGCGTTAAAACCAATTCTTATCATTCCATTATTAGCGAGCTTATTTACTGGTCTTGTGATGATCTACGTCGTCGGTGGCCCAGTTTCAGGCATCATGACCGCAATGACCGAGTTCCTAAATAACATGGGTTCAGCGAACGCAGTACTACTTGGTATTATCCTTGGCTGCATGATGTGTTTCGACCTAGGTGGCCCAATCAACAAAGCAGCTTACACATTTGGTGTTGGTCTATTAGCATCGCAAACTTACGCGCCAATGGCGGCGGTAATGGCTGCAGGTATGGTTCCAGCGCTTGGTATGGGTCTAGCAACATTCTTAGCTAAAGATAAATTTGTTCAAACGGAGCGAGAAGCTGGTAAAGCATCCTTTGTTCTTGGTCTGTGCTTTATCTCAGAAGGTGCGATTCCATTTGCCGCGAAAGATCCAATGCGCGTTATTCCTAGCTGTATGGCAGGCGGTGCATTAACGGGCGCTCTATCAATGCTATTTGGCGCAAAACTAATGGCACCACACGGCGGTTTGTTTGTACTGTTGATTCCTAATGCGATTTCGCCAGTGCTTTTATACCTTGTGGCAATTATTGCTGGCACGGTAGTAACCGGTGTGACTTATGCCTTCTTGAAAAACAAGGCTGAAGCTAAGGCTGTGGCTGCTTAATTGATTAGTTGCTTAACTGCTTGGCTTAAATTCTAAACGTCACTTTACAGTGTAAACCGCGAGTCATATTGCATGGCTCGCGGTTTTTTCATTCACCGCTAAGTATCACCGACTAGCATTGCATTGGTAATCTAAAATCAAACCAGTACAATTAGTGGGATTGTCTTACTTGAGCCATTACCATGACTTGCTTTACGCCCTTTTCAACTGATATTTCTCATATCGCTTTACCTGAAACTTTCACCTTTCCATTTTGTTACGAGCCACATCCGTTAAGCCAAGTTGCTGCCGAACAGCTACAACAGCACTTAGAATCGCAAACCGATTGGCAACATGACTTTGGTTTTGAAGAAAGTAGCAATGAGGCCGGTAAAATGTTTGGGGTACTAGTGGTAAAAAACACTCAAGGAAAACTTGGGTTTGTATCGGCATTTTCTGGAAAACTGGCTGATAAAAATCACCTGCCCCATTTTGTACCACCGGTTTTTGACATGCTTACTGAAGGCAGCTTCTTCCTTGAAGGCACCGCACCTATTAATGTGATGAACCATCAAATCAAACAGCTTGAAGCAGATCCTGAACTCGCCTTACTTCAACAAACCATTCGTGATTTTAAGCAGCAAGCTCAACAAGAAATGGAAGCATTACGCCTTGCCATTATCGAAAGTCGTAAGCAAAGAAAAGCATTAAGAAAGCAAGCGGAATTACACTTTCAAAATCAATCATTAAATGACGAAGCTCTTCAAGCTATCTTTACCGATTTAAGCCGACAAAGCGTGGCAGAAAAAGCACAGCAAAAGAATTTAAAAGCACATTGGCAGCAGCAAATAGAAGAAGTAGAACAACAGCTACAACAAAAAATAGCTGTGATCGAACAATTAAAACAAGAGCGTAAACAACAATCGGCCAAGCTTCAGCAAAAGCTATTTTCTCAGTACCAATTTCTCAACCAAGAAAAGAAATCCAAATCACTGCTGGATATTTTTAAAGACAACACTAACCCAATACCACCAGCTGGCTCTGGCGAATGTGCTGCGCCTAAACTTCTACAGTATGCTTTCGCGCAACGCTTTACACCTATCTGTCTAGCCGAATTTTGGTGGGGAGCATCGCCAAAATCAGAAATTCGTCAACATAAGAAGTTTTACCCTGCTTGCCAAAGTAAATGCCAACCGATCCTTTCTCACATGCTAGAAGGTATTGAGCTCGACGATAACCCTCTACTTAAGAATCACGCCGAAGGCCAAGAAATCAACATCATCTACCAAGATGAAGCTATTGTCGTCGTCAACAAACCAGCCGAGTTTTTATCGGTACCCGGTGTCAATGTAAAGGATTCAGTCTACACTCGCCTACAAGCACTCTACCCTGATGTCGAAGGCCCGTTTGTGCTGCACCGCTTAGATATGTCGACTTCGGGTTTACTGGTTTTTGCACTCACCAAGCGAGCCAATAAAAGCCTACAAAAACAATTTATTACCCGTAGTGTTGAAAAAAGATATGTTGCATTACTAGATGGAAAATTAGCAGGGGAAAATGGTGGTATTGATTTACCACTACGTGGTGACTTAGAAGACAGACCAAGACAAATGGTGTGTTTTGAACATGGCAAACCAGCGGAAACGCATTGGCAATTAATCGAAACCCTGACTATTAATGACCAAGAAAAAAGTAAAGTATATCTCTACCCGAAAACCGGCCGAACCCATCAGCTACGTGTCCATTGCGCCCATCAAGATGGTTTAAAGATGCCTATTATTGGTGACGACCTATATGGAGAAAAAGCCAACCGTCTGCATTTACATGCGCAACGATTAGCTTTTGAGCATCCTTACACTAAGAAAAAAATGGTGTTTGAGGTGAATGCTGAGTTTTAATCTTATTTGTCTCAATAAAAAACGCTCATCTGAAACCATCAAATGAGCGTTTTTATTCATCTACATTCTATCAATTAAATGAGAGGGTAAAAGTATCATGGCCTGTGTATTTACTACCACCAGTGCGGATAAAGAAGTTACCTTTCGCTTCTGGATCGCCATCGGTATAACCATCGTGATAAACCACAGCAGTATAATCAATAGAGTTTAAACCTTGAGAAGCAAGTAGTTCACCCAATACTTCGTCAGAGAAAATATTCATTTTTAAATATTTTCCTTCTTCTGAACCATAAGCTAATTCTTGGAAGTGACGACCATCTTCATTAACTGCTTGTTGAAAAGCAATACGGGCTTCTTCATTATTTGGCATCAAATACACATTAGCAAACATTCCACCGCTCACAGAGTCTCCTGTACTTGTCATAGTAAAGCTAAAGTTTTCAAACACACTTAATGAACTACTACTTGGCATCAGGTAGTAGAACCACACCGATTGACCATTAGCCGTCACCGAGATCTCGTCAGGATTTCCATAACCACTGATCGTCGCTCCAGTTTGAGTTGCAGTAGTAAAAAATGGCGCACTGTTACTCAGCATATAAAAAGGTTCAAAAGAATAATGAGATAAAACAACTTTATCACCATTACCTGTGTATGAAGAGCCACCGATACGAACAAAGAAATTACCTTTGGCTTCTACATCACCATCAAATTCTTCTGGAGCATCATAAAATGGTAGAACGTTGAAATCAGAGCTTGCTAGACCTGTGTCCTTAAAAACACTTCGTAAAAGTTGCTGATTTGGTACCGTTAACACATACACATACCGGCCATCAGGCATAGCACTCCACTTAGGCTTGCGCACTGGAGCGCCAGGTTCAGAAGGAAGAGCGTCTAGTAAATTTAACTTATCTTCACTCAAATCAGGCACAGAAGTTAGATAAACATTAGCAAAGGTATTTGGCGCTGGATCATTACCATTTTCATCTTTTGCAAAGAACATGAAATCCGCAAAATCCGTTAATGGTTGTTCACGATCAATTGGCGTATACGCCCAAACCGAATCGCCACCAGTGGTAATCTCTACTTCTGCGTTTTCTTTTACTTCAACTGCTGCATTAGTTACCGCTGCAGTTGTCATAAATGGTGCACTATCAAGAGTTAATTGATGTACAGGGTTAAAACCATAGCGAGTTAAGTAGATACTTTGGCTATCGGTGTAACCTGAATCACCAAAGCGTACAAAGAAGTTACCACGAGCTTCTGGGTCACCATCACCTACTTTGCCTTCCGTTTCGGTAGCAGGGAAACCTAAGCTATCAAAATATGGAATGGCTATAAAATCAGATAAACTTAGGCCTTTTGATTTCAACAAGCTAGATAGGCTCTGACCACTATCAACGGTTAAGACGAAAATATTACCTTCCCCTTGTCCCCATTGAGTGTTGCGAATATCTGCTGAATACGATACAACCGCTTGTGCTTCAATTTTATCAACAACATCCAATGATGAAGGCTTCACATAAATATTGGCAAAAATCCCTCCACTAACATTGGCGTCATTTTCTTCATGAGCACTAAACAAGAAATCACCAAACTCTTCTAATGGCGTTTCTTGATCAATTTGACTATACATCCACACTGAATCGCCGTTGGTTTCAACTAATGCATTCCCATAAGGCAAAATAGTGACATTTGCATCAGTTTGAGTCGCAGATGTCACAAACTTACCGCCTTCTTCCATCAATTGATAAGTAGGCTCAAAGCTAAAGCGATTTAACGTAATCTCATCATAGCCTGTGTAATTTGAATCACCAAAGCGTAAGAAGAAGTTACCTTTGGCTTCGTAGTCACCATCTGTACCGGTCCCAGCAGGTGCATCGTGATAAACAGGGACAATAAACTTAGATTTATCGATATTATTCATAACCAATAAATCATTGAGTGATTCGCCTTGATATAAACGAATCTCAACGTATTTGATTGGATCATCTAATCCCTCGGGCCCATAGCTTTTCAGTTTAAAGTGGCGAGAATCATTCACGGCTGCCGTTTCAAACTCAGTCATGCCATCAGTATCAGGTACTACCAGCATATAAAGGTTCATAAAGACTTGTGCATCACTAGTTGCATCAAAAGAAACATCAGGGAAATCAGTAAGAGATTGTTCTTGCGTCATTGGAAGGTAGACCCATACTGAGTCGCCATTGGCTTGGGTCGTCATCACACCTTGCTCAACAACAGGTTGCTCAGTGGCACCTACAACCGTTAATTGCTTATCGTAACTACGGAGGTTAACGAAATAGTTTTTATCGAGTGGTGATATATCCGAGTTATCACCCACACCATCGCCGTCCGTATCTGCGGTTTCAGTTGAATCAGTAGGGAAAGCATCAGCATTGTTGCCTACACCATCACCATCGGTATCAAACCACTCGTTTTTATCATTCGGGAAAATATCAGAGTTGTCCCCATAGCCGTCATTATCTGAATCTGTTGTTTCAAACTGATCTAGAGGAAACGCATCAAGATTATCACCAACACCATCACCGTCCGTATCTTTCGTTTCATTCGCATCTTCAGGGAAAGCGTCAGCGTTATCGCCCACACCATCTTTATCAGTATCTAGCCATTCCTTTGCATCTTCAGGAAAGATATCTGCATTATCTCCAACACCATCACCGTCTGTATCTTGAGTTTCAGTTGCATCCTCTGGAAAAGCATCAGCGTTATCGCCTACACTGTCTTCATCGGTATCAACCCATTCGGTTGCATCATTTGGAAATGCATCAAAAATATCAGCTACATCATCGCCATCACTATCGGTCACTACATCCGAATCTTGAGTAAATATTGGTTCTTCAGACTCAAATGACTTATCAGGATCTTGTTTAATTTCAGCCACTTTCTTTTTAATAAAAGCATTAACTGCCGCTGCTTTTTTACTAAAATTATTCTTGTTACTTGTATCTTTAGCAGCCTCTTCTAATCCATCCGCTGATTCAGGAAATACATTGGCAGCAACCAAGTTCTGAGAAACATAAACCATATCAGTATGACCTTTCTCAATAAAGTCACCCAATAGCTCATCTTCAGATAACCCTAACTGAGAAGAAATAGTAGCGATCGCTTTTTGTTTTTTCTGTTCAATCTGTTCAGCAGAATCGCCATCTGATGCACTTTGCTTGATAAGAATATCAACTAATGTAGAAAGAGGAGTAACAGCAGATTCACCAGGAGGAGCTGACATTACATAAGCTTTTTCAACAGCCGTACCATTAGGATTCTCATCCGTAATAGTATCTTCATCGACTGTCTCACCTTTTATTGCTTGCACAATAACTGAGTATTGCTCTGGATTATCAATACCTGTGGTATCTAAGTCCGCTTTACCACCATTTCCAGTATTTGCAGATGGCTCACCTATGTCTAATTTAAAGTTACCATTAAGGTCTAGCCACACTTGTGCGCCTCTCAAATAACCATCAATTGCAGTCACGCTATAACTTGAGCTTTCTGCACCTCCATTATCTGCCGTATTACTGTCGCTATCATTACAAGCGGTTAGACCTGTTAGCATTAAAGCAACAGCAATCGCCGATTTTTTGTTCATACCTATATCCTTACATTTATTATTGATATACCTATCACCAATCCATCAACAAGATAAATACGTCAGGAAACTGTCAAATGTAAGTCAAATCTTACAAAAAATATCATTATTGAGACTACGATCATGAAAAAACATATTTTCATTGATCTTTAACACGATCATCATCTAGCAATAAAAATGAAATAACGAAACAAGCATTAAGGTGGGGAGTACTTAAAATAATGGAGGGCTGTTAGGCTAAAATTTCCTCTTAGTTCAGCTTATTATTTGGTTGCAGAATGGCGAAATAATTAATATACCCAAGTGACTTCAAGATACAGAATTCACTTGGGTATAAATGATAATAAAAAAACCAGTAACCTTTATGGCTACTGGTTTTCTAACTTAAGAATGAAATATTAACCGCGATAATAACGCTGAGGTACAAACGGCATTTTTTCGACTGTCATGGGCAGCTTTTTACCACGCACGTCAGCAAAAACTTCAGTGCCAATTGCAGCAAATTCAGTGGCAACATAGGCCATTGATACCGGCTTACCTGCGGTAGGTCCGGCAGTACCACTGGTAGCAATGCCAATTTCATTATCTTGCGCATCAAACAGCTTACAACCTTCACGAACAGGTGCTTTGGTTTGTCCAACTAAACCAACTCGCTTACGAACAACATCTTTCGTTTCAATTTGCTTTAAGATGATATCTGCACCAGGAAAACCTCCCGCACGCTCACCATCGGCGCGACGTGGTTTGCTGATACCCCACAACAAACTCGCTTCAACAGGTGTAGTCGTCGTATCAAGATCATGACCATATAAGCACAAGCCACACTCTAGGCGTAGTGAGTCACGCGCACCTAGACCAATCCATTCGACTTCTTCACAAGCAGTCAATTTATTCGCCAATTCTGCCGCTTTATCGCTAGGAACCGAAATTTCGTAACCATCTTCACCGGTGTAACCTGAACGACTTACAATGCATTTCAAACCATCGATATCGATCTGTTGCACATCCATAAACAGCATATCAGCGACTTGTGGTTGAAAACGCGCTAATACCTCTGCCGCTTTAGGACCTTGCAGCGCCAACAATGCACGATCTTCAATCACTTCAAGCTCTACACCTTGCGGTAAGTTCGCTTGCAGATGAGCAATATCTTGCGCTTTACACGCTGCATTGACTACCACAAAAAGATGATCATCAAGGTTCGCCACCATGAGATCATCCATGATGCCGCCTTGTTCATTGGTAAAGAACGCATAGCGCTGTTTACCCGATGGAAGATCGATAATATCAACCGGTACGAGTGCTTCTAACGCCGCCGCAGCACCTTGTCCTTTTAAGCGTAATTGCCCCATATGGGATACATCAAAAAGACCTGCTGCATCACGAGTATGCAAGTGTTCTTTTTTTACGCCAAGCGGATATTGAACAGGCATATCGTAACCTGCAAATGGCACCATTTTCGCGCCAGCTTCAAGGTGAACTGCATGTAACGGCGTTTTCAAACATGTTTCTTGATCGGTCATTTATCCTCCATCGGGCTTTCGCCTACTGCACCACTGATCGATTAATCAGCGGTTTCTTTGATAGTGACATCTTTCCCTGAGAAATAGTCACGAGTTAATTTAAATACCACAGGGCTTAGTAATACCAACGCAATTAAGTTTGGAATGGCCATCATTGCATTCATGGTATCGGCCAGTAACCAAATAAAGTTTAATGAGCTCATCGCACCGACTGGTACAGCAAGCACCCACACAATACGGAACGGTTTAATCGCTTTGGCGCCAAATAGGAACTGGACACATTTCTCACAATAGAAGCTCCAACCTAAAATGGTAGTGAAAGCAAAAATAGCCAACGCAATAGCCACGATCACATTACCAAATGAGAAAGTGCTACCAAATGCGCTTGACGTTAGCGATGCACCTGTTTCACCCGACATCCATTCGCCAGACAAAATGATCGCAAAACCAGTAATTGAACATACAATAATGGTATCAATGAAAGTACCAAGCATCGCAACCAAGCCTTGTTTCACTGGGTTCTTGGTTTTCGCGGCGGCATGAGCAATCGGAGCTGAACCTAAACCAGCTTCATTGGAGAACACACCACGAGCCACACCAAAACGAATCGCCGCCCAAACTGCTGCACCAGCAAAACCACCTTGCGCAGCCACTGGGCTAAAGGCACTTTCTATGATCAAAGCAAACGCAGCTGGAATATCTGAGATATGGGCAACCATTACGCCTAGACCTGCGACAATATAAAACAGCGCCATTAAAGGTACCAACTTACCGGCTACCTCAGAAATACGTTTAATACCGCCGATTAATACCAACCCAACTAAAACCATCAAAATAATGCCAGTGATCACAGGGGAAACACCAAAGTTGCTATCTAATGCATCTGCAACCGAGTTTGCTTGTACACCATTACCAATACCAAAACCGGCAATCGCACCAAAAATAGCGAATAGAGTTCCGAGCCATGCCCATTTTTTAGATAAGCCGTTTTTGATGTAATACATCGGGCCACCGACATAATTTCCATGCTCATCTTTTTCACGATACGTTACCGCACATACCGCTTCCGAATACTTGGTTGCCATACCGACTAACGCAGTACACCACATCCAAAACAAAGCCCCGGGACCACCAAGCGCAATTGCCGTTGCTACGCCTGCAATATTACCGGTACCAATGGTGGCAGAAAGTGAGGTCATTAAAGCATTAAATGGCGTAATGTCCCCTTCCGATGAGCTGGTACGCCCATTCCATAACAACTTAAAACCTTGCGGCAGCTTTAAAATTGGCATGAATCTTAGTCCGAGCATTAAAAATAGCCCAACCCCTAAAATCATGACCAACATAGGGACGCCCCAGACGACCCCATTAACAGCAGAAATAAAATTGGTTAACGCTTCCATGTGAAGTCCTTTCTTTTATGATTATTCACTTATGCTCACTTATATCCACAAGACTTGAGTATATAAGAGCACAAATCGAACCAGAGCCATGCAAAAACCACTCCATAGTGCATGCTCTAAACGAGTTCATCATAAGCTTGAAAAAACGATCGTATCTAGTAAGAATCATAAAAGTGTGAAAAAACACTCAATTTTGTAACAAATAAACAACATTATGCTTATTTAGCCGTAACCCATAGTATTAATGCGTCGTCATCACTGACTGAAATTAAGGTATGCCCCATACTGGCATCGTAGTACACGCTATCACCTTGTTTTAATTCAACGGGTTCATAAAATTCACAATAAAAGCGAACCTCGCCTTCCAACACTAATAAGAACTCTTCACCATCGTGACGGATCCATTCCTGATAATCATCAAAACTGCGTGAACGAATTCGGCTTTTGAACGGTACCATTTTCTTATTGGACAATTGAGTTGCCAATAATTCATGCTCATAAGTAGTGGTTGGATGCGGCTTACCTTCACCAGCTAAAGTGATATCACGTCGACCAACTGCACTGGTTTGTTTTGGCGGCTCAAAAATTTGTGGAATCGGCATATCCAGACCAGTGGCAAGCTTTTGCAAAGCCTGAAAAGTCGGAGAAATTTGCTCGTTTTCAATTTTAGATAACGTCGAACGCGCCAACCCTGTACGCTTACTTGCCTCTTCTAACGTTAGTCCCATTTGTAAACGGATATCTTTTAAACGCTGTCCCAAATTCAATGGCGTTAAGGTTTGCTCAGGATCGTCTGATTGAAACGTCATCTGCTTATTTGTTAGTTCACTGTTTACACTCACCGATATCCCCTATCGTGTATTATTCCTTTCTCGTTACTCTAACTGGGTTTTATCAAGAACTAGGTGTCATCAAGCTTAATTCCACCAGGCCAAGCAAACGATTGCTCAAACAGTCTACCGATTCAAAATATCAGATTAAAGGGAAACTATTCCCTAAAAGGTGCTATAGGTAACAAAAATAGAAATCTTGTTTCTTATAGGAAACTTTTGGTTGAATAATCGACCGGTGAAAAGTATGTTATTGGTAATCGCATACAAGAATGGTAAAGGCTTGAAAGGAAAATTTATCCCCTAGCTTCTACCCACAGTAATTGGAGTGCACTCAACAAACTGCAACTTCAAGTACGAAGAGTAGCCATTCTTTTTAAATACACATTCAATGACTACACTAAGATCGCTTTCGTTTTTTTAACCCAAAAGCAAACGATTGCGTAATAAATCATTGATTAGAAAAACTTTCTATTTTTAGGAGCAATTAAAATGGACATGACTCTAAAATTTACCGAAAGCCACGAATGGGTTCGTGATAATGGTGACGGTACGGTAACCATCGGTATTTCTGAACACGCTCAAGAAATGCTAGGCGATGTGGTTTTTGTTGATCTACCAGAAGTTGGTGACACTATCGATGCTGGTGATAGTTTTTCTTTAGTGGAGTCAGTGAAAGCAGCATCTGACATTTATGCTCCTGTAACGGGTGAAATCGTTGAAATTAATGAAGAACTAGAAGACAGCCCAGAACTTATCAATAGTGAGTCTTATGAGGGCGGCTGGATTGTTAAAGTGAAACTAGATGACGCATCTGAATTAGATAACTTGCAAGCAGCAGAAGATTATCTGGCAAGTATTGAAGAAGACTAAAGGCAGTTGCGAGATGCGAGTACGCTTCGCTCCGAGTTTCGAGAAAAAGCAAACTAACTTATAGCGGTTGAAAACGTCATCCTGAAAAGCGACATAGAAGCGCAGTTCAGGATCTCCGACAGCGAATGATGTATTGGCTAGATAGTCACTCGCCTTAGGAGATTCCGTATCTTCTTCGCCTAGGCTCATGTACGGAATGACGTCGTTCTGTTTCGCTTTTTCTAGGAACTAGGAACCAGTAACTAGGGACTTCTCTTCAATTCACCATTCAAAAAGTCAGCTAATTTAGATTCGCTGGCTTTTACTTTAATTCAGGTATCACCATGACAAATCTAATCAATGATTTATGTAACAGCCAAGAGTTTATTGGTCGACACAATGGACCAAACTCTAATGATCAACAAACCATGCTCGACATCATTAACTCACTAAGTGATAGCAAAGCAGATTCTCTTGATCAATTAATTGAACAAACCGTTCCAGCAAATATTCGTTTGCAAGCGCCAATGAACTTAAGTGCGCCAATGAGCGAAGCAGATATGCTGACGAAAATGAAGGACATCGCACAACTTAACAAGGTGCAACGTACTTTTATCGGCCAAGGCTACTACAACACCTTCACGCCAAACGTTATTCTGCGTAATGTGCTTGAAAATCCAGGCTGGTATACTGCTTACACTCCTTACCAACCAGAAATTTCTCAAGGTCGTTTAGAGTCTCTACTTAACTACCAACAAATGGTAATCGACCTAACAGGCATGGACATTGCCAACGCTTCTCTATTGGATGAAGCTACCGCAGCCGGTGAAGCCCTGACTCTTTGTAAACGTGCAGGCAAGAGCAAAAGTAATGTGTTCTTTGTGGCTGATGACGTACACCCTCAAACTATTGAAGTCGTCAAAACACGTGCTGAATTTATTGGTTTTGAAGTCATGATTGGCAATGTCGATAACCTACCTCAACAAGATATCTTTGGTGCGCTACTGCAATACCCAAGCACCACCGGTGAAGTACGTGATTTAACCGATATAATCGCAGCGGCTCAAGCCAATAAAACACTGGTGACGGTTGCCACTGATCTCCTCGCTTCAACTTTATTAAAACCTGCTGGTGAAATGGGCGCTGATGTGGTGATTGGTAGTGCGCAACGTTTCGGCGTTCCAGTTGGATACGGCGGTCCACACGCAGCCTTTATGGCAACACGTGAAAAACACAAACGTACTATGCCTGGCCGAGTGATCGGTGTATCCATCGATAGCAAAGGCAAGCAAGCATTACGTATGGCAATGCAAACTCGTGAGCAACATATCCGCCGCGAAAAAGCGACCTCGAATATTTGTACTGCTCAAGCACTACTTGCCAATATGGCTTCTTTCTACGCGGTTTATCATGGCGCAGAAGGCTTACGCACTATCGCACGTCGTACTCACCACTTTACTGCGATTCTTGCTGCTGGCTTGCAATCAGCAGGTCATAAACTGGTACACGAGACTTTCTTCGATACCATCACCATTGATACCCAAGAACAAACCGAGCGTTTATATCAAGCGGCGCAACATGCAGGTATTAACCTACGTAAGCTACCGTCACAAATTGGCATTAGCCTAGATGAAACGACCAAAGCGGAAGATATCGAAGCACTATTTACCGTGTTCTCGGTAGAAGGCAACGTTGAAACATTCTCCAATGATATTGCTGCTAATGAATTCAGCGCAATTCCTACTGCTTGCCAACGTACATCCGAGTTCTTAACTCACCCAGTATTCAATACCCATCGTAGTGAAACACAAATGATGCGTTACTTGAAAAAACTGGAAAACAAAGATTTCTCATTAACGCACGGCATGATCCCACTGGGTAGTTGCACCATGAAACTCAATGCTGCCGCAGAGATGATCCCTGTCACTTGGCCAGAGTTTGGTTCAATTCACCCCTTTGCACCATTAGATCAAGCTGCCGGCTACACTGCCCTTGCCGATTCTTTGAAAAAGCAATTATGTGAAATCACAGGCTACGATGAGTTTTCTCTACAACCTAACTCAGGTGCTTCTGGTGAATATGCGGGCTTAATCGCGATTCAACGCTATCACCAAAGCCGTGGTGAAGGTCATCGTAATGTTTGTTTAATTCCAAGTTCCGCACACGGTACTAACCCAGCAACCGCTTCTATGGTTTCGATGAAAGTAGTTGTCGTGATGTGTGATGAATACGGCAACATCGATATGCAAGATCTTGCTGCAAAAATCGACAAACACCACAGCGAACTTTCCAGCATTATGATCACTTACCCATCGACACACGGTGTGTATGAAGAACAAGTGCAAAAAGTGTGTGACATGGTCCATGCGGCAGGCGGTCAAGTTTACCTAGATGGTGCAAACATGAACGCACAAGTTGGTTTAACCAACCCAGGCGTGATTGGTGGTGATGTTTCTCACTTGAACCTACACAAAACCTTCTGCATTCCACACGGTGGTGGCGGTCCAGGCATGGGTCCAATTGGTGTAAAATCACATCTTGCTCCTTTCCTACCAGGGCACATTGAAAATGGCGTCGAAGGGAAAGAGTACGCGGTATCAGCAGCAGACCTAGGCAGTGCATCTATTCTGCCAATCTCATGGGCTTATATCACCATGATGGGTGGCACAGGCTTAACCGAAGCCACTAAGATCGCTATCTTAAACGCGAACTACATCATGGAACGCCTGCGTCCACACTACCCAGTACTTTACCGCGGACACAATGGCCGCGTGGCACACGAATGTATTATTGATATTCGCCCACTAAAAGAAGCCACAGGCATTAGCGAAGAAGACATTGCAAAACGCTTAATGGATTACGGTTTCCACGCACCAACCATGTCATTCCCTGTCGCTGGTACCTTAATGGTTGAACCAACTGAATCGGAAGACAAAGCCGAGCTAGATCGCTTCTGTGACGCCATGATCGCCATCCGCCAAGAAATGGACAAAGTTCAGCAAGGTGAATGGCCGCTCGACAACAACCCATTAGTCAACGCGCCACACACTCAAGCAGACTTAATGAGCGATACTTGGGATCACCCATACACCCGTGAAGAAGCTTGCTTCCCATCGGCACAAGCAAAAGATGCCAAATACTGGCCAACCGTTAACCGTGTCGATAACGTCTACGGCGATCGTAACTTGATTTGCTCATGTCCGAGTATTGAGAGTTATCAGTAAAGAGTTATGAAAAGCTGAAATGAGAAAGCGAGTACTGTGAAGTGCTCGCTTTTTTGTTGGGAGATCTTTCAACACTTATTACAACACCCACTCCAACTGCTGCAACTTATGCTCAACCAACAAATCATCAGGGGCTATCTTCTTAGCGACTTCTAAAAGCTTCAGTGCATCTTGTGGGTTTTCTTGTTGATGCTTAGTCGCAATATCAACCAGTGGCTGTATATCAATAGTCTTCTTATGCTCTTTGACGTGCGCTTTTTTTTCATCAATTAACACATTATGTGCGGTGCTCAATAAACCTAAACGATGGGAAGAGTTTGCATTGGCTTTATTGAGGCTATCGTAATAATCCTCTTTTAGGCGCAAGGTTTTAGTTTGATGGCGAAACTGGGCAATATCGATTTGTTGATGGCGAATAAAATCCACCGCGACTTGCTTATAAAAACCAAACCTATTGAGGTAAGTAGCGTGAGTGCCGTGCCCCATACCGAACACTCTTAAATGCGTCAATTCTGGGTAGCGTTTAGCATGTAGGCGATCGATTTTATTGGTTGGATCATAAATGATGTAGCCTTGTGCATCACCAAGATCTAAATCGTGGTAATCCCCTTGCCAATCAAATTGTTGGGCAATTTCGGTACTGCTCCTATCATCCCAAGGCACGAGAGCTTTATTTTTTGTACTGACAGGATGAAACAACAATACTTGGTCCAATTGCAGCAATTTTGAGAATGCGCCGATGGCAAAACCACCACGGCTTAGCCCGTAACCTAGGCGAGACTCAAACGGTGCTAATAAGGTAGATAATTGTTCTAGGAAGAAAATTAAATTACGGCTACGAAACCAATTACTTTTTCCTAGATGCTGAAAAGAGATGATATTGACATTTTGCTTTTGGGCAAGGCTGTAACCCCAAGGCGCAAAGTCTGAGTGTAAATCTTGTTGCTGTAGATTGGTGCCAGCAGGCGAGAAGGTGAACAACAATGGTTTATTTAAATCGACAAACTCATATTTAACAAAAACATCATCTAGTAAATCTTCCCCTGTTATTGGTAGCCTCGCTTGTTGCTCTTGTTTATCAAGCGCAGACCATTCATCCAACCAATACAGTAACTTCATTTATCCTCCATCTAAACTGCCTTAATCAAGCAATTGTTTTAAATTCATTTGTGTCGTACTTCCCCGTATAAGGGCGTTCAATCCTCTTTTAAAAACTGGATTTTGACTTGTTCATTAAATTGAGAAATATTTATACCCAAGTAACTTCAAGGTGCGAGTTTCAGCAAGAATAAAACAAGCTTTAGGCAAGGCAAATTGAATATGATCATAGTTATTCTATCTCTGTTCAATTTAACGCAGCATAAAGCTTGTTTTAACTTGCCCTTCGGGAGCTTCATCCAAACCTTTATGCTGCGTCAGATTGGTTTGAAAGGTAACTACATTCCTTCACCAATTTTTCTTGCCTAAAGGTTTGGATGAGAGCTCTGAATTCTGCACTTTGAAGTCACTTGGGTATATCATCTGATGATGAATAAATTGCTCGACCATCTGATTATAAAAATCTCGTCTGTCTAAATTATTCGGGTGGACGCCGTGCCCCATTCCCACCACGGTAAAGTGAGTCAGTTCTGGGTAACGTTCAGCATGAAGCTTATCGATGTCATTGGTTGGGTCATAAATAATATAACCCTGAGCATTACCTAGGTCACGATCATGATAATCACCTTGCCAATCAAACTGTTGAGCGAGCTTGGTACTAGAGCGATCATCCCACGGCACTAATGATTGATTTTTGGTACTGACTGGGTAGAACAATAAGACGTGGTCAAGTTTCAGCAAATTGGCAAAAGCACCTATCGCAAAACCACCACGGCTTAAGCCATAACCTAATCGAAGCTTGAAAGGTGTGAGTAACATCGAAAGTTGCTCAAGGAAATAAATCAAATTAGGGCTACGGAACCAATTGCAGATCCCAAGATGCTGAAAAGCAATCACATTCATTTGATATTGTTGTGCAAGTTCATAGCCCCAAGGCGAGAAGTTGTCGTGCAAATCTCGCTCTTTCACATCCGTGCCAGAAGGAGAAAAGGTAAACAATAGCGGCTTGTTTAAATCCACCAGCTGATAGCGGACAAACACATCATCAAGTTGGCTACTTCCAGAGAGAGGAAGACGAGATTGCTGTTCATTTTCGGGAAGGGATACCCATTCATCCAACTTATACAGTAATTTCATTTATCCCTCTCACGAATTTGATGCGCGCGCACCTTAACAAAAAAGAGGGGGAGATGTAAAACGGCGTGGAAAATTGAACAGGAGTTATAAAATAAAAAAACGAGCACTTCACTTGAAATACTCGCTATATGTAATGGCTACTTATATTAAGCTTTACAACGTCTTAATCACATCATCGATAGCCAGTCGAGCTTTCGGTAAGCCGTGATTATAATCTTCGCCATCTTTGTGGTAACCAACCGCGATGGCAACTTCACAAATATGACCATCAAGTTCTGCGGCAAATTCTTCACCGATTAGTGCAGAATCAACACCTTCCATTGGAGTCGAATCAATCCCCAAACGAGCCAAAGTATGTAGTAGGTTACCTAGTGCAAGATACATTTGAGCTTTAGACCAATGGCCGTTAAAACCTGATTCATCGGTATTGGCATCAACGAAGGCATAAGCACCCATAAATTGATCGTACATCTCTGCTGGTAAATGACCAGATGTCACTTCAGCATCAACGCGTTTGGCAAACTTTTCTTTGGTAAAGTTTGGATCGTACGCCAAAAGAATGGTATGTGAGGCCGCTTTCGCATGTGGTTGGTTAAACTGATGCATATTGGCAAACGTATCGTGAAAGCGAAGTTTGGCTTCATCCGTTTCCAAAACAAGGAACTTCCATGGTTGAGAATTAATCGATGATGCCGATAAACGAATCGCTTCTTTAATGATAGCCATATCTTCTTGAGAGATACGCTTCTCTTCATCATATTTTTTGGCAGTATAACGGTTATTAAGATCTATGATTATTGGATGAGACATCTTGATACCTTCTTTCAATACAATGTAGATTACAGCGCTAAGGGAAAAATCAACCAATGCGCTAACGTTGAAAGCAATCATACGTAAAAATTTAAAATTGATAATAGAGCAATTAGTTGAATTACTTTATAGATTTTATTGAAAATGATTACTCCCAATATGTCGGATGGCCAAAGTAATCGATAAAATAATCTATAAAAGCACGGACTTTAAGAGGAGTTAATCGAGAACTTGGGTAAACAGCCCAGATATTCGCGTCCATATCCAATGGATAATCTTGTAAAATTTCGACTAAATCGCCAGATTCTATCTGCTGATATACGCTCCATAATGAGTTAATCGATATTCCAAGGCCATTTATCGTGGCATCACGCATTGCATCGCCATTATCGGTTCTAAGCCGGCCTGAAGTATGTACGTTGAACAGCCCACTGTCTGTTTTAAACGGCCAGTTATCCATGCCCATCAAATTAATACAATTATGATTAGCGAGATCTTGTGGTTTTTTTGGGGTTCCAAACTCTTGTAAATACTCAGGAGAAGCGACAACTATGCGTCGGTCTTGAGCTAACTTTCTGGCGATCAATGTAGAATCTTTTAATTCTGCCACCCGTATCGCGACATCAAATCCTCCCTCTACCATATCTATGATCGAATCTGAAAAGCGAAAATCTACCGTAATATCAGGGTATTTAGACATGAACCCTTTCAAAGCAGGAATCAAGTGTATACGACCAAATGAGGCAGGAGCAGTCACACGCAAGGTACCAGTCGGGTTATTATTTCCAGCACCCACTGCTCCACGTGCGGCTTCAACGGAGGCAAGCACTTCTTCAGCATAAGGAAGAAAAGCTAATCCTTCTTCAGTTAAAGAAACTTTACGAGTGGTTCTATGAACTAAGCGAACGCCTAAGCCTTCCTCGAGTTTATTAATATACGAACTAGCCACTGCCGGTGATAAACCTAGTTCATGCCCTGCCTTGCTAATACTCTGGCTTGACGCTAAACGAACAAGCAGCTTTAGGTGTTCTATATTCATCTCTAATTCAATGCCGTCTATTCATGGCTAATCATGACTTTATTTTATCGTAAATATTGAACTTGTAGTGTATGAATAAACTAAAAAACGAGCGCTCCATTTGAAGTGCTCGTTTTTGTTTTATTCTAAATTAAATACTCGATTAAAACGCAGGCTCAATCGTGCCTTTAAAGGTAGTTTGGATAAAATCACGAATCGGTTGTGATTGATAAATTTCCACAAACTTCTTATATGTGGTGTTATCCTTATCTGCTGCACGAGAAGCAATAACCATTACTGCTAATTCAGCATCTTTTGCTTCAAAGTAGATACCTTGCTCTTTCGGATCTAAACCAGATGACATCACATAATTCATGGTAATCACAGAAGCATCCGCATCCGACAGGGTTCTAGGCAATTGCGCGGCATCCATTTCGATAAATTCGAGCTGCTTAGGGTTTTCAATAATATCGTAAACGGTCGCTTTCGAGCCTAAACCTGGTTTTAAGGTGATAAGATCTGCCTCAGCTAAAAGCAACAAAGCTCGACCACTGTTGGTTGGATCATTTGGAATAGTAATGGTCGCTTTTTGCGGTAAATCAGACAAATTTTGATACTTATCGGAATACACGCCCATGCGCATCAAAATTGAACGACCAATAGAAACTAAGTTTGCTTTCTTATTGTTATCATTAAAGTTATTTAAAAAAGGTTGATGCTGATAACTGTTTAAATCAATACTGCCATCGACCAACGCCGCATCCGGTGTGATGTAATCAGAAAAGGTCACTACTTCCACTTTTAACCCTTGCTTAGCTGCCTCTTCTGCAACCGCTTCAACAACTTGAGCGTGAGGGCCAACCGTGGCACCTACTCTAATGACTTCCGTTTTTTCTTCTTGTCCGCAAGCGGTTAGTCCTAATGCTAAAGGAAAAAGTAGTGCAAGCTTGGTAATAGTTTTCTTAATTGTCATAAATATCCCTTTAAATAAAAATAGCCGTATAGACATCTATAAACAGACTACCTCAACCGAAGCCGGAAACATAATGATTAAAAGTATGCTAGGTATAACGAATGGTTATATCACGGTGAATTATTTAAGAACGCGCCTCATCCAAGTACTTTATGAAAAACGATCTTACCTTCACCTTCATTATTTCCAGTTTCATACCCAATGATTTGATAGCCACTAGATATTAATAAATGCAGCATATTCGGATAACGGTTCATCGATTTAACAGCTATCGCGTTATAGCCAGATTGCTGCACCCATTGTTCTTGATATTGACGCAATGCAGTGGCGATGCCTTGATTGCGGTAGTCTGGAATAACGCCTCCTAACCAGCTATAAAATTCATCCGAACTTAGTTGATACCCGACCTTGTAACCAACCAACTCACCTTTTAATTTGGCAATCAGAATAAGGTGAGGTTTATCGGCTAAGCGAGACTCAAGTTTGTCTTTGGTCGTACGGCCATCAAATTCTGGAATCTGCTGATTGATAAAGAGAATGTCGTCAATAGTGCCTTGTTCTATGATCATCTCATTTTCCTATTTGCTTTATACGGTTTACCAAGCAGACTTTTTAGAAGCAACGATAAAATAAATAATACCAATT
The DNA here is from genome assembly GCF_002218005.2 of Vibrio algivorus. Taxonomy (GTDB): domain Bacteria; phylum Pseudomonadota; class Gammaproteobacteria; order Enterobacterales; family Vibrionaceae; genus Vibrio; species Vibrio algivorus. The sequence goes on along the minus strand of NZ_AP018679.1, from coordinate 47,924 downwards.
CAGATAGTGCTAAAACCATTAACCCAAAAATCGCACCAATACTGATCGCTTCAGCATTGAGAATCACTTTGTACTCATAATGATTCCAAACATCTTGGCGGATCTCGGAAATAGGGCTGACGAAAACCTGTAAATAAGGGCTATAGCGTGATTGATGAAAATTACTTTGTGCTTGGGTGAGCATTTGGTTTCTGGCAACGAGAGTTTTAATGCTTTTTCCACCCGCTACAATCACTGGATCTTGGTTACGAGCGTAATGTTTAAGTAGTTGCTCTAAGCTACCGTTAAAATATTGATCAGCATCATCTTGAAACTGAGATAAACCTTGAGAGGACTCAGCCACTCTAGCATCTAAGTTTTGTCCATATTGACTAACAAAACCGGGAATTTGCACCCCAATTAGCACACCAAATATCAATACTGCGAGCTTAAGATAATCTATGATCTTTTTCATTGAACACTCCATGTCATCAGGCACATTACAGATAGAAGATCTAACGAGAATACATGACGAAAAGGAAAAGCATAATGGTTTATACGCAAGTGACCTTTAAAGTTCAATCTACCTCCAAAGTTCAATTTATTTTTAAAGTTTAAAATTTTATTATAAAAGAACTAACCAAGAGGAACTGTATATGAACAAAAAGCCGACTCGTACAGAAGCCATGCAAATCATCATTGATGAAGCAAAAACAACTTTTCCTTTATATGAAGAAGATACCTTTGTTTGCGGTACTGAAGGTAACTGTATTGGTTGTCCTAAAAAGTTAATGGAACTGGTTGATTCTGAACTGTCGTATTGGGAAAGTGCGCTAAAGCGCGGCGTCACTCCGCAGTTTGATGAAATTCGCCGTTTTGGCAAGCTATGTAAAAATGTTAAACGCGGTTTAGTACGTAACAATATCCTCTAAAACCCTCCTTCCTTTTATACACTTGAATTTTATCCATAGTGTTCTAAGTTTTAGTTAAGCAAAATTTTTCAATCATCACTAAATTCAGCGACTAAATAGCTGATATTGGGCTATTTGCCTTAATTACCACAAAAAAAATGTGTAGTGTACTTAACATTTTTTGACCAAAAACTGTAAAAACCCAAGCAAATTGAATGTTTAAATTTGTTAGATCACTCAACATATTGGGATAAAACTGCATCAAAATCGTGATCGTGATCACATCAACAAAGAACCCACATTTTTTTCATGTGTTTGGCCCAAAATGTTTATGAAAAGATGATTAAGTAAAACCTAAGATAAAACATCGTTATGAACGACATCACCAAGGAAAGGAGAGCAAATGTTTACTCGAAATAGCTTCAAAAAGCTTGCTACCGTATCTTGCATTGCCGCAAGTATTGGGTTTTCAAGTTTTGCTAGTGCCGATACGTGGCGTTATGCCCATGAAGAATATGAAAATGATGTTCAAGATATTTATGCTCAACAATTTAAAAAATACATCGAAGATAACTCTGATCATACTCTGAAAGTTTATCGTTTTGGTGAGCTTGGTGAATCGGATGACATTATGGAGCAAACACAAAGTGGTATTTTGCAGTTTGTTAACCAATCACCCGGCTTCACTGGTTCATTGATACCAGAGGCACAAATTTTCTTTATTCCTTACCTAATGCCTACTGATATTCAAGCCGTTATTAAATTCTTTGGTAGCAGTAAAGCGATCAATGAAGACTTCCCTAAACTCTATGCAGAACAAGGTCTAGAGCTACTAAAAATGTACCCAGAAGGTGAAATGGTTTTAACAACCGATGAACCTATCACCTCTCCTGATGAACTAAAAGGCAAGAAAATCCGTGTAATGACAAACCCTCTATTGTCATCAACTTATGAAGCCTTTGGTGCGACACCTACTCCGCTTCCTTGGGGTGAAGTATACGGCGCACTACAAACGAATATGATTCAAGGTCAAGAAAACCCTATCTTCTGGATTGAATCAGGTGGTTTATATGAAGTATCACCAAATCTAATTTTTACTCATCACGGTTGGTTTACAACCGCTTCAATGGCGAATAAGAAATTCTATGATGGCTTATCAGATGAAGATAAAGATTTGATCCAAAAAGCTTCAGATTACGCTTATGACGGAACCATTAAGCACATTACTGGTTTAGCGGAAAAATCACTTAAACAAATCCAGTCTAAAAGCGACAAAGTAACCGTTACTCGTTTGACCGATGAGCAACTTGCTAAATTTAAAGCAAGAGCCCCTCAAGTTGAAAAAACGTTTATTGAAATGACAGGTGAAGGTGGCCAAGCCTTACTGGATCAATTCAAGGCTGATTTAAAAGCTTCACAATAATAATTAGCGTTAACTAAGGTTAATTAACCTCAGTTACGGATAATTAAAGTAGGACTGAGCACCGAGTCACTTTGCCACACAAGAGTCTTCGGTGCTCTTTATTGAAGGAAGCACTATGCCTAATTCAGATAGGTTAGATTACCACTCCGAACTGCCCGGTTTTTTGGGTACCCTCGATAACTTTCTAAGCAAAATAGAAGCCGTGATGCTCGCGACAGGCGTATTGCTCATGGCTTTAAATACTTGCATCAATGTCGTTGCTCGATTCGTCTTTGGCGAAGGATTATTCTTTGCTGGAGAAATTAATCGAATATTGATTATTCTTATTACATTTGCCGGAATTGGCTTTGCAGCTCGCTTAGGGCGTCATATTCGCATGTCAGCATTTTTTGATATGTTGCCTGATAATGGCCGAAAATTTTTGATGATCCTTATTTCACTTATCACAGCCATCATTATGTTCGCCTTAACTTACTTTTCTTTTCAATACGTTGTAAGCGTTTATGAGCGAGGCCGAATACTGCCTGCACTAGGGTTTGAAATTTGGTGGATTTATATTTGGGTACCATTGGGTTTTGCTATTACCGGTGTTCAATACTTACTCACTGCATTGAAAAATCTCACTAGTAAAAAAGTTTACTTATCAAGTGGTGTCGTTGATGGCTACACCGATCATGAACAAGACCTATAAAGGCACTATTTTATGGCACTGACTTTAATGCTCATCATGTTGGTACTGCTATTAATTGGCTTTCCAATGATGATTCCTCTCACTGCAGCAGCTCTAACGGGCTTTTATATGATGTTTGGCGGTATGAGCCAAATGGATACCTTTATTCAGCAAGTACTTGGAGGTATTCGCCCTGCTTCTCTGATCGCGGTTCCCATGTTTATTCTTGCCGCCGATATTATGACGCGCGGACAATCAGCACATCGACTCATCAATATGGTGATGACTTTTATTGGACACATTAAAGGTGGGTTAGCCATTAGTACCGCAGCTTCTTGTACTTTATTTGGTGCGGTTTCTGGTTCTACCCAAGCAACGGTAGTTGCCGTCGGCTCAGCACTGCGCCCTAAATTACTAAAAGCTGGCTATAGTGATTCCTTTTCATTAGCTCTTATTATCAATGCCAGTGATATTGCATTTTTAATTCCACCAAGTATCGGCATGATTATTTATGGCGTGATTTCAGAGACTTCAATTGCAGAGTTATTTATTGCAGGTATTGGCCCAGGCTTAATGATCTTGCTGTTCTTCTCAATTTATTGCTACATCTACGCTACTGTCAAAAAAGTACCTACCGAAGAGAAAGCTAGTTGGAGTGAAAGGTTAACCGCCTCCAAACGTGCTATTTGGCCATTAATGTTCCCAATAATTATTGTAGGTGGGATTTATGGCGGTGTGTTTAGCCCAACAGAAGCCGCAGCGGTGTGTGTTCTATATGCCATCATTTTAGAGTTTGTTATTTTCCGCTCGCTCACTACGCAAGATATCTATGTGATTGCTAAATCAACAGGGTTAATTACAGCAGTGGTCTTTATACTCGTTGGGGTCGGCAGTGGATTTTCATGGATCATTTCTTTTGCGCAAGTACCGCAAACCATTTTAGATGCTATTGGAATAGATCAAATGGGGCCACTTGGCGTATTAGCTTCTATTTCCATCGCCTTTTTCGTGGCTTGTATGTTTGTTGATCCTATCGTGGTGATCTTAGTATTAACACCAATCTTTGCACCAGCGATTGCAGCCACAGGACTCGACCCAGTTCACGTCGGTATCATTATTACTCTGCAAGTCGCTATTGGCTCAGCCACCCCACCGTTTGGCTGTGACATATTTACAGCGATTGCCATCTTTAAACGACCTTATTGGGAAGTGATACGTGGTACTGGACCATTTATCTTTATCTTATTGTTATCAGCAGCTTTGCTCATTTTCTTCCCAAGCATTGCACTGTTTTTAAGAGATATCGCCTTTGCGGAATAATCAACCTCAGCTGCGGATAACTAGAAGTCACTCAATACAGCACTTTAGGCGTCTAACTTCGTTAAAATCAACGCAATAGGCCAGCTATTGACTTATGATTTTGCCTTGTTATCCATCCCAAATTGCAGCATTGAGAGAAAGTCATCAACCCTAGATGTCTGACAGATGTTTTTATCATTTTGTATATCAGTGGGTTGGGTTAATTATTGTGACACTCTTATCCGAAGCTGAGGTTAATCAATTCAACTAATTGAAAATTGAGATACAAAAAGGCCTCACGCTATATCAATAACGTGAGGCCTTTGTTTTATTTGAACACTTTATCGAAGAATGAGCTTCTATGGTTTAAGCAACCGATAACTCAATCGCAATATTGCCGCGTGTTGCATTTGAGTATGGGCAAACCTCATGCGCTTTGTTTACTAATTCTTGAGCGGTCGCTTTATCAAGATCACCAACATTGACTTCTAGCTTCACTGCAATACCAAACCCGCCTTCAATTGGGCCAATTGATACTTCAGAATTAATATGCGTATCTTGTGGTAGTGCCACTTTTGCCTGCCCTGCTACCAATTTTAATGCACCGATAAAGCATGCTGCGTAGCCAGCCGCAAATAATTGCTCAGGGTTAGTACCTTGACCATCATCACCGCCTAAACCTTTTGGTGTTGAAAGAGCCACATCCAAACGACCATCATCTGATTTTGCTGAACCTTCACGTCCACCTGTTGCAGTCGCTTTAGCGGTATAAGCAACACTTTGTAATTCTTTCATGTTTTGTTCCTTTTTGGTTGAGCGAAAAATATCAAGAAAAATACTTTGTACGCAAAATACTAGAACGTTAAAACGTTAATTGCAAATATTTTGTGTGCAAACTAAAATGACAATAAGCACAAAATGAGAATAGACATGAAACATCCCCAACTCAAACTCGACAACCAAATCTGCCATCGTTTATATATGGCCTCTAATGGGCTCACTCGCACCTACCGTGACTCATTAACCGAACTCAATCTAACCTACCCACAATATGTTGTAATGATGGCGCTATGGGAAAAAGATGGCATTAGCATTACCGACCTGCTTGAGAAGACTGCAATTGATGGCAGTGCCATGACGCAAATTCTCAAAAAAATGGAAGATAAACAGCTATTAAGCATAGTGAAAGATCAACACGATAAACGTAAACGTGTCGTTAAATTGAGTGACGAGGGAGAGAGTTTGCAATCAAAAGCCGCGAAAATACCGGAACGTATTCGATGCCAATTTCCAAGTTTAAATGATAAAGAAGCCGACCAATTAATTAGTCTTTTAGATAGAGTGATCAAAGATTTAAACTGATTTAACGTAAAAATAATTTAGCACAATCACCGACTTACTTCTCTTTGGTAAGTTGGTGATTCTATTTCTTGTCCTACCTCATTATTTAATTAACTTTACACTTCTTGCTCTTGATTTCTTACTTCTGCTCTATATAGTAATCGCAATGATAATAGTTATCGATTACATAAAGGATAAGAAATGAAGTGTTTCAACAAATCTAGTTTGATAGCCTCCGCTTTCATCTCAATCGCAACGTTAAGCTCAGTTTCAGTAAGTGCTAAATCTGTCACGGTTAATCATATTATGGGCTCAACCACACTTGAGTCATCACCACAGCGCGTGGTAGTGATTGGCACTGGCGCACTTGATGCCGTTGATGCACTTAAAATAAAACCGGTGGCGGTTTCAAAAGGAACCGCTTTACCTGATTATCTTGATCAATATAACGCTGATAATATCGCTTCTTCTGGTACCATTTTTGAGCCTGATTTTGAAACTATTTATACCCAGAAGCCCGATCTTATTATTGTTGGTCCACGCAGTTCTAAACACTTCAAAGAGCTTTCTAAAATCGCTCCTACCTTTGTCTTTGCTGTAGAAAATGGCTCTGATTACTGGCAAAACACTCAAACTCTCTGGAATGATTTAGGCGTAATTTTTGATAAACAAGAATTAGTAAATCAGAAAATTGATGTTTTAAACCAACGCTTTAAAGCGATTAAGTCTTATAACCAAAGCCATAATATGGATGCATTAATGCTAATGAGCTCTGGTGGTAATGTGACATCATTTGGTGAAGGATCGCGTTTTTCCGTTTTATATAAAGACTTTGGGTTTAAGCCAACCATCGCAGTCAAAGATAAAAAATCAGAAAAAACCGGCGGTCATGGTCAATTAGTTTCTTACGAACTGGTTAGCCAAGAAAACCCATCTACATTATTAATTTTAGATCGCGACAAGTTAGTCAATAAAGGTAAAAGTACCACTCGCCAAGACTTTGATAATGAACTAGTTAAGTCGACTAATGCCTATAAGAACAATCGTATGATCTATTTAGACATTCCAGCTTGGTATGTGGCTAGTTCTGGCATTACGGCAACAGAAACTATGGTTAGCGATATTGAGTCATTAACCAAATAATCAAAGCTTGAGGTTGTTGTGGCTAAATTGCTGTTAATTTTAGTCTGCCTAAGTCTATCTTCACTATTTGTTGGGGTGGGTAACGTCTCGTTAGCCCACCTTATTTCAGGTGATGCAAATGCTTGGCAATTATTTCTCACCAGTCGTGTGCCACGCTTACTGGCGGTTTTATTAGCCGGCGGTGGTTTAAGCATTGCAGGCCTTATTATGCAGCAAATCAGCCAGAACCGATTTGCAGCGCCTTCCACATCCGGCACCATAGAATGTGCCATGCTAGGGTTTGTTTTGAGCCTAGTGATTTTTGGCAATGGCGATCAACTCTGGCTAATCTTTGCCACTTCCATGATCGGCACCCTCTTTTTTGTCCAATTGATTCAACGTATTCAATTTAAAAACGTCGTTTTTGTACCTCTCATTGGCATCATTTTCGGCAATATTGTCTCTTCAATGGCCACTTTCATTGCCTACAAATACGATGCACTACAAAACTTGTCTGGTTGGGCCGTAGCTAACTTTGCCAACATTTTGGCAGGTAACTTTGAGCTGCTCTATATCGCCATTCCAGTCGCTATTTTTAGTTACCTTTACGCAACTCGAATATCCGCTGTTGGTATGGGTAAAGATTTTGCCATTAATCTAGGTTTAAATTATCAGCAAGTGATGACCATCGGTGTCGCTCTGGTTTCTATCATGTCGGCTTCAGTAGTCATGATCGTCGGTCAACTGCCCTTTCTTGGCTTAATCGTACCTAACCTAGTTAATCGTTTTTATGGCGATAACCTACGTAAGAACATTCCTCGAACTGCAATATTGGGCGCTATTTTAGTGCTGGCTTGTGATGTGGTCGGACGCATTATTATCTTCCCTTACGAGATCCCAATTTCTATGGTGATTAGTTTATTAGGTGGCAGCGTGTTTATTTTATTAGTGTTAAAAGGAATGAAACATGAGCACTAAATTATTAAATAAGCCTGTGCTTAAAAACAAAAGGAATTCTTTTACTCACAAGGGTTTATGGTCAAGTGATAAATCTAAAATCGTTGCTTTGGCATTACTCAGTTTAGTCATGGCTGCTCTGTTTATCGGCTATGGTTTAACCGCAGATAACTACCAATATTTCCTATCTCGTCGAGTGCCTAAAGTACTTGCAATGGTGATTGCTGGATTTGCGATTGGCATTGCGTCGTTTTGCTTTCAAACCATCACCAACAACCGCATTTTAACGCCAAGTATCATGGGGTTTGATTCACTTTACTTATTGATTCAAGTCTTAGTGGTTACTATGTTTGGTGGCTTAAGCGTAATGATGACTAACCATGTAATTAACTTTTCAATCTCCGTGGTTATGATGATGGGCTTTTCTCTGGTTTTATTTCTGATGTATTTCCGCTATTCCGCCAATAATATTATCTCACTACTGCTATTAGGGGTGATTTTTGGACAGTTATTTCAAAGTGGATCTTCATTTTTAACCATGCTGATGGACCCAGATGAATTTGCCAATGTTCAAGCCAGTATGTTTGCTAGCTTCAATAATATTGATACCGAACCGGTTTACTGGACTATCCCTATATTAGCTATCGTATCTATCTGGTTGTTTAAGCTACATCGCACGCTCGATGTGTATTTACTCGATCAAGATAATGCCACCAGCTTAGGCGTAGATATCAAACGCACTACCCGAACAGTATTGCTGCTGTCATCGATATTAATTGCCATTTCCACCGCTTTAATTGGACCAATCATGTTCTTTGGTTTACTGATCACCAACTTGACACGTGAATGGCTAAAAACTTACCAACATAAGTACTTACTTACTGCCTGTGGCCTGATGTCTGTAGCAACGTTACTTACAGGGCAATGGGTTATTGAAAAAGCATTCGGCTTTGAAACCACCTTAAGTGTGGTGATTAATTTTGTTGGTGGGATCTATTTCTTATTCCTGCTATTACGCAACAAAGTGGTATAATCCTGATGATTGAATTAAAACAACTAACCAAACGCTTTGGCGAACATCCTGTGGTACAAAATGCCAGTGCAGAATTTGCCAAAGGAAAAGTCACCGCGATTATTGGCCCTAATGGCGCAGGGAAAAGTACCCTACTTTCGATGGCAGGAAGACTACTAAAACGTGATGAAGGCGAAGTTTGGATTGATGGCAAAGAACTGGTGGAGTGGGATACCAAAGCCCTCGCCAAACGTTTATCAGTACTACGTCAAGCCAATAGCTTTAGCTTACGCTTTACAGTACGCGAGCTGATTTCTTTTGGTCGCTTTCCCTATTGTCAGGGCAACTTAAAAGACATCGATCATCAAGCAATTGATAAGGCAATTGACTACCTTGACCTTACTTTAATTCAAGATAAATACCTCGATGAACTCAGTGGGGGTCAACGACAATTGGCTTTTATTGCCATGGTTATCGCGCAAGACACTGACTATATCTTTTTAGATGAACCGCTGAATAATCTTGATATCAAACATTCACTGCAAATCATGGCAACCATTCGTCGACTCGCCCATGAACTCAATAAAGCAGTGGTGATTGTCATCCATGATATCAACTTTGCTTCTTGTTATTCCGACACCATTATTGCCCTGAAAAAAGGCGAAATTGTCGCAAAAGGCAGCGTCAATCAGGTCATCGACGCCTCTGTGTTATCTGAAATCTACGAAACACCATTTAATGTCATTGAAGTCGACGGCAACCGTATGTGTTTATATTTTTCATGATCAGATGTTTTATTGTTAACACTTCTAGGCTCTAGCCATTCTTTCGGAGTGTTGTCATTAAGCGCTTTAATCAAAGTTTGAACTCTTAATGGCAAGACTCCTGCGGCAAAATAACACACGACTGGGCGTGCTGCGCTATACCAATCGGGCATACAAAGCTCTATGTTTCCCGGGTGTGCTTTTAGATAATTATTAGCAACCCAAGTAGGCAATAAACCAATACCATATCCCGATGCAATAGAGTCTATCTGTAGCAATAAGTTATCACTAGTTAAACGACTTATCGGAGGCATTGCCATACAGTGTTCTTGGCCATTAGATAAATAAATCGTATTACTGCTGTCACACTCAAATGGCAGCCATTGATGACGGCTTAGCTGATTTGGGTGAGTAGGCGCACCCTTTTTTTCAATATAGCTAGGTGATGCATATAGACCGAATTGCCAGTAGCCCAAGGTTTTCTTACGCCATGTACCGGGCAAGTCTTGTTCACCAATTGATAACACAATGTCCGGTTCATTTTGAAAATATTCATCACGAGCTTCAGTAAACAAGCGGATGTTCACTTGTGAGTGCTCGTCGAGGAATTGATGACATTGTGCGCGTAACCACCCACGAATCAAACTCGGTGGAGCTATCATGGTTACTTCACCACTGACGCTTTGCTTTAGTGATTGCAAAGCATTCTGTGACTCTTCCGCCATTGTAAGTAAGCGCTCACAATATTCAGCAAACACTTCTCCTGCACGAGTCAACATTAAGCGAGAACCTTGCTTGATAAATAAAGCTTGCCCTAGCTCTGTCTCTAGCTGTGCTAAGCGACGGCTAATCGTTGATTTTGGCTGATTTAATGCTTTAGCAGCAGCGGTCACACTGTGGTAGCGACTTAACGCAGCAAAGGCTCGAATTCCCTGTAGTTCGGTTTTCATAGCTCTCCTAACTGATATCCCATATTTGGAACAGCCTGTTCCATACATTGATCTATTCAATAGCTGCCAAGATGGCAATAATCGCAAATGAATTTAAGAATCATTATCATTTAAAGGAATAATAATGTCTAGCTATCGTTTACCGCTTTCCACTTTAGCGGGATCAATTTTACTGGCCACACAAGCACACGCTGCTCAACCTACAAAAACCGAAACTATGGTAGTCACTGCCTCTGGTTATGAACAAGCTGAAATCACCGCGCCAGCGAGTATCAGTGTGATCACTCGTGATGAATTAGAAAATAAATACTATCGCGATGTGACAGATGCACTTAAAACCGTTCCAGGGGTAACCATTACCGGTGGTGGCGATAATAAAGACATTAGTATTCGTGGCATGGGGTCAGCCTATACCTTGATTTTGGTTGATGGTAAGCGTCAATCTTCTCGTCAAACTCGTCCTAATAGTGATGGCCCAGGCATCGAACAAGGCTGGTTGCCACCTTTAGAAGCGATTGAACGTATTGAAGTGATCCGCGGCCCTATGTCGACACTTTATGGATCTGATGCAATTGGTGGTGTTATCAACGTGATCACCCGTAAAGATGCTCAGCAATGGCATGGTAATGTTCAACTTGGTACTACGATTCAAGAAAACCGTGATTCTGGTGATGAACGTAGCGCTAACTTCTACTTAACTGGCCCACTTACTGATAAATTAACCGCCCAATTTAATGGCCAAACGACTGTCCGTGATGAGGACAACATTACCAATGGTTATGAAGATAAAGATTTAAATAGCTTTAATTCAAAGTTAATTTACCAACTAAATGACGACCATGATTTTTCTCTTGAAGCAGGTATTAGTGAGCAATCTCGTGCTGGCACAGTAGGAAAATCAGTACCAACAACAGGTTGTCGTAATGGTTGTGTTGATACTCTAGATGAATATAAACGTACTAATTACGCTATCACCCATGACGGTAATTGGGGCGTGGTCGGACAATCGAATACGTATCTACAATATGAAGACTCGGAAAATAAAAGCCGAGAAATGGAAAGCATGAACACTGTGTTCAAAACTAGCCTTGTCACACCAATTTATTCTCATACTTTGACATCTGGCTTTGAATACACTTATGAACAACTCGAAGATTACACATCTAATAGCTCTTCAGATTTAACTAAACTAAATAATTATCGCTATGCATTCTTCTTAGAAGATGAGTGGGCGATTGTTGAATCATTCAGCTTAACACTTGGTGCTCGTTTAGATAACGATGAAAAATATGGTACTCATATCAGCCCACGCGCCTACGGTGTCTGGAGCATGACACCAAACTGGGTACTAAAAGGTGGTGTGTCTACTGGTTATCGCGCGCCAAGTCTACGTGAAACATCAGATGAATGGGCACAAGTCAGTGGCGGCGGCGATATCTACGGTAACTCAGATTTGACACCTGAAACCTCTGTAAACCAAGAAATCAGCTTAAACTATCAATCTGATTTTGGTTTAACATCTTCTGTCACGCTCTTCTACAACGACTTTAAAGATAAGATCACGCGTGTTTCTTGCCCATCATGTGGCCCAGTTAATGCTTGGGGAAGCACTGCAACACAAAAAGTGAATGTCGATAAAGCAACCACGCAAGGTGTTGAAGTTGCTTTAGGCACCCCATTAGGTGAAAGTGTCTTCTGGAACGCAAGTTATACCTTAAATGATTCTGAGCAAAAATCAGGTGATTACAAAGGCCAGCCTTTAGTCCAGCTGCCAAAACACTTATTTAGTACCGATCTTTCTTGGCAAGCAACCTCTGATTTAGAAGCTTGGACACAAGTGACTTATCACGGTGAAGAAATGGAGCCTATCACTGGTCCATCTCAAAGTAGCTTAGAAGCCCCTTCTTATACATTCTGGGATATGGGTGTTAGTTATCACTTAACCAGCAATGTATCGGTTAATGCCGCCGTTTATAACCTACTTGATCAAGAAATCACTTACGATGAATACGGTTATGTAGAAGATGGTCGTCGTTACTGGGTAGGAATGAATGTAGGCTTTTAATTGAATGAATAAACTTTACTGTTAATAGAGCAAAAGAATGCTCGTAAAAAGGCGCCAATCGATGAGCTTGATTGGCGCTTTTTTTGAGGATTACATTAGAGTGAATTGGTTTTGGGCAGAAATGAGCTAGAACTATGAACTAACAAGCTTCTGTCTGATTAGGAAAAGTATGTTGATGCCTTGATCGTTTGTTAGTTGCACAATGCGCACTGAATTTTTTGTTTATTTTCAGTGATATATTCTATGTCATCTAGATAGGCTTGAAGATGACCTTGCTCTATATTTTCAGCAAAGGATTCATTGCCATTTTCGGCTTCACTACGCATGAAGGATATTAAAGCCTGTAATCGCTGAACCATAGCTTCAGCTAATTGCTCTCTTTCTAATTCAGTTGCACCATAACTATCACAGAACAACTTAGCCCTAACCACCTACTCTGAGATTGTACCTAGCTTATCACTGCTGTCAGTTTTGAAAGGAGACCAACAATAAACCGAATATGCTAAATCCCATATTCTTGGTGCTGGGTGCGCCGTGTCGAAGTCAAACACACCAACAACTGTATTTTCTAATAGAGCAACATTGTATGGGGCAAAGTCACCATGACAGATAACCTCGAATGGCTCTCTCGGGTCTAACATCCATCGGTGTGCATTAACATCAATTTGCTCCAAGAGTGAAACTGTTGAGTCATGTATTTTACGTAATAATTGACCCGCAGACATGAGTGCATCGTTTGTTGCGATTGCGCCAACTAGCGGGTAATTGCAGGTATTACCTGCAACAAAACTTAAGATTTCTTGGTTTCGATTAATACCTAGAAACTTTGGAAGTCCATCTATCTTTTCTCGCTCAAAATGCTTCAAAATAAGATGAATTGTGGAACTCCATGACTGAAGAGGTCGATAGACGACTTCACCATCTCGATATATTGAAGATTCTCTTCCGCCAGATAACTCTTCCACGATACCTCCCTGTGCAACTAACAATTTAACATACGGAAAAAACCATATGGCCTTTCCGTCTATCATTCCATTCGTTTTTTCATTCAACAAACTAAATAACTAAGTTTATTAATAAAGTAGGACTTACCTCATGCTTACTCGGCATAAAATACGGAAATAATCCGTATAATTCACCAAAACCAACTCATGATGAAGAGCGGTGGATTTACTCAGTATATGAAACTAAGCGATAACGGAGTTGTATCTCTGCTTCATGCATGCCTAGTTTTCTAACTAAACATCCAATTATTCTAATTTCAAACCATGCAGAATTGGCAACATTTAGCATGATAGAACATATCATTGTAGCCCTTGTAGGGTTACTGGCTAACTCAGTTTGGGGCATAATAAATAAGCTCCACACACCAACCCTCCCCCCCTCCCTTGGCTGTAAATCTGAATGCCAAGTATTTTTCACTGGTAAAGGGAGGGAGTTATTTGTGCTCTCTTACAGTTTAATCGTATTAACCTTCATTACTAATCACAAACCCACAACTCATCCACCGCTCTCTCACCCTCTTTGTTCCCTTTCGCTTTAAAAACAACCATTACATCCATAACAATTATTATTTTTAATAAATATTTTACGAACCTTTATTTAACTGAAAAATAACAAGTTTATATCAATAAACACAAATCCCAGCAAACAAATCTCAATATATTGATTTGAGGTCTAAACATTTTATGTGTAGCATTATTGTTAATTAACCGTTCAATAAAAAATAAATGGATTCGAAATATGCCTAAAGTTGGAATGCCTGATATTAGAAAACCCCAGCTTGTAAAAGCCACGATGGCGGTAATTGAAAGAGTGGGTTTGCATAGTGCGAGCATTTCGCTCATCAGTAAAGAAGCTGGCGTATCCACAGGTATCATTAACCATTATTTCGGCGGTAAACACGGGTTACTTGAAGAAACAATGCGAGCGATTTTAAGAGAGCTCTCCGACACGGTAAAAACCAAATTAAGCGGCTTACCAAACCATGCTCATCAACAGCGCATTATTGGCATTGTGAATGCTAACTTTGAGGGCTTTCAAGCTGAAAACAAAGTAGCAAAAACATGGTTGGCATTCTGGTCTTATTCTATGCATGACGCCCAATTAAAAAGGCTTCAACGTGTCAACGAGCAGCGTTTGCTTTCACATTTAAGAATTGAATTAAAAGCGCTACTTCCCGATGAGCAAGCCAGTTTAGTTGCTCATGGAATTGCATCTCTAATCGATGGAATTTGGTTGCGTGGCACCTTAAATCCAGAGGGTATTGATGCCGAAAAAGCGCGAGAAATCATCAATGACTACCTCGATAAACAACTCGCTTTTTACAATCAATCTTCACTTTAAATTACATCATTAGGCTTTTATATGACCACAAAAACTCTATACATCCACGGCCAATTAACTACCGCAACATCCGGTGAAACCTTCCATAGCATTAATCCTGCCAATGGTGAAGTGATCGCTGAAATCGGCCAAGCCTCACAAGATGATCTTAATAAAGCGATAGCATCAGCGAAGCAAGGTTTTCAAATATGGTCCCAAATAAGCGCTGTAGAGCGTAGTCGGATTTTATTAAAAGCGGTTAAAATCCTTAGAGTACGAAACGATGAGCTGGCCGCTTTAGAGGTAAGTGATACTGGTAAGCCACTGCAAGAAGCACTGGAAGTCGATATTACCACTGGCGCTGACGTGATTGAATATTACGCCAATCTCGTTCCAAGCCTACAAGGTGAACAACAACCACTTAGTGATGAACAATTTTTTTATACTCGCCGTGAACCTTTAGGCATTTGTGCTGGTATTGGCGCTTGGAACTACCCAATTCAAATCGCCATGTGGAAATCCGCTCCTGCGCTAGCTGCAGGTAACGCGATGATCTTCAAGCCTTCAGAAGAAACACCGCTTTCCGCTTTAAAGCTGGCGGAAATATTTACCGAAGCAGGCGTACCAGATGGTGTATTTAATGTTATCCAAGGTGATTACCGCGCAGGTCAAATGTTAACGGCTCACCCAGATATCGCTAAAGTCTCCTTCACTGGTGAATCAGGTACAGGTAAAGCCGTCATGGGTGACAGTGCCAAGACTTTGAAATCAGTCACTATGGAGCTAGGTGGTAAATCACCTTTAGTGATCTTTGACGATGCAAAACTTGAGCAAGCGGTATCTGCTGCCATGGTAGCGAACTTTTATACTCAAGGTGAAGTGTGTACCAATGGCACTCGAGTCTTTGTACATCAATCTATCTACCAAGATTTCATTACACAATTAAAACAGCGCACCGAGAAAATGATTGTTGGTGATCCGATGGACATCAACACTCAAGTCGGAGCATTAATCTCTAAACAGCATTTAGACAAAGTACTGGGCGCAATTGAAACCGCCAAACACAGTGGCGCTAAATTGCTCACTGGCGGCCATCAAGTGACCAAAGATGGATTAGATAAAGGTAACTTTGTCGCTCCGACGGTGTTTATCGATTGTGAAGATGACATGGCGCATGTTCAACAAGAAATTTTTGGCCCTGTTATGTCTGTTCTACCCTTTAGTGATGAAGATGAAGTAATCGCTCGCGCCAATGCAACTGACTACGGACTTGCTGCGGGTGTGTTCACGCAAAACCTATCACGTGCTCACCGCGTTATTCATCAACTAGAAGCGGGAATTTGTTGGATAAATACTTGGGGAGATTCCCCTGCAGAAATGCCTGTTGGCGGTTATAAGCACTCGGGTATTGGCCGAGAAAATGGTACCGAAACCCTACGTCACTATACGCAAACCAAAAGTGTGTTTGTCCACCTTGGTGACTTCGAAAGCCCTTATGAATAAGGCGAGTGTTTTATCTATCGTTGAGAAATCACTCACGAGTCTTTAAACCGATACGTTCTTAAACGGAAGCGGAGAATCAATTTTATGCAACAACGCTACGATTATATTATCGTCGGCGCGGGTTCGGCCGGCTGTGTATTAGCCGATCGACTTAGCGAATCTGGTGAACATAACGTTTTACTATTAGAAGCTGGTGGCAGTGATAAAAGCATTTTCATTCAAATGCCCACCGCACTTTCTTATCCGATGAACAGTGATAAGTACGCTTGGCAATTTGAAACCAAAGCAGAATCAGGTCTTGATGGACGCCAACTACACTGCCCACGTGGAAAAGTACTTGGTGGTAGCTCTTCTATTAACGGTATGGTCTATGTGCGTGGTCATGCTTGTGATTTTGACCAATGGGAAGAATCCGGCGCACAAGGGTGGAATTATCAAAATTGTTTACCTTATTTTCGTAAAGCGGAAAGCTGGTTCGAAGGTGCTAATGACTATCGTGGCGGCGACGGTCCTGTAGGAACCTGCAACGGTAATAACATGGAGCGTAATCCGTTATACCAAGCATTTATAGATGCAGGAAAAGAAGCTGGCTATCCCGAAACCCAAGACTACAACGCCTACCAGCAAGAAGGCTTTGGCCCTATGCATATGACGGTTGATGGTGGTGTGCGAGCGTCTACTTCTAATGCTTATTTACGCCGAGCACTTAAACGTTCCAACCTAACTCTATTAACCGGAATCATCGCTCATAAAGTGATACTCGAAGGCAAAACAGCCCGCGGTGTAGAGTACGAAAAATCAGGAAAAATAGTGCAGGTTTATGCGGAGCAAGAAGTGATCTCAAGTGCCGGCTCTATTGGTTCTGTGCAACTGTTGCAATTATCAGGTATCGGTAATCAAAAAACATTAAAGCAAGCAAACGTAGAATTAAAACACCACTTACCTGGTGTTGGTGAAAACCTGCAAGATCATTTAGAAGTTTACTTTCAATATGAGTGTAAACAGCCTATCACGTTAAATAGCAAGCTTGGTTTAGTCAGCAAAGGCTTAATTGGTACCGAGTGGATCTTAAAACGTACCGGCTTAGGTGCCACCAATCACTTTGAGTCTTGTGCTTTTATTCGCTCGCGTAAAGGATTGAAATGGCCGAATATTCAATACCATTTCTTACCTGCTGCCATGCGTTATGATGGTCAAGCTGCATTTGATGGCCATGGTTTTCAAGTTCATGTTGGTCCGAATAAGCCTAAAAGCCGTGGTCGGGTCGCCATTGAATCCAATGACCCTCATGCTAAGCCTAGTATCGAATTTAATTACATTTCAACCGAGCAAGATCGCCAAGATTGGCGTGACTGTATTCGCCTCACTCGTGAAATTTTAGCTCAACCTGCGATGGATAGTTTCCGAGGAACAGAGATCCAACCCGGTATTGATAAACAGTCCGATCAGGCAATTGATCAATGGGTGAAAGAGAACGTAGAAAGTGCTTATCACCCATCCTGTACCTGCAAAATGGGTGCAAATAATGATCCTATGGCCGTCGTTGATGAAGAGTGCCGCGTATTTGGGATTAACAACCTACGAGTCGTCGACTCCTCTGTTTTCCCTGTGATCCCTAACGGCAACTTAAATGCGCCAACCATTATGGTGGCAGAACGTGCCGCGGATATGATCTTAGGCCGACCTTTACTAACTCCCGGTAATGTTGCGGTTTGGGTTGATCCAAATTGGCAACACACTCAACGCAGCCAACAGCCGGTACGCGCTTTACCACTGGCCGAATAATTAATAGCAAGTCACTGATTACAAGGAATGATTATGTCACTTAAAAAAACAGCACTATTTACGTTAGGACTTACCAGCCTAGCCACTTTTAACGCCTACGCAAATCAATGTGAAACCGTACGTTTCTCAGATGTTGGTTGGACCGATATCACAGCAACCACAGCCGTTACCAGTCAATTATTACAAGGCATGGGCTACCAAACCGAAACAGAATTACTTTCGGTTCCTGTCACTTACTCTTCAATGGCAAATGGCGATATCGATGTTTTTCTCGGTAACTGGATGCCAACGATGGAAAATGACATCAAGAAATATCGAGAATCAGGAAAAGTGGAAACCGTTCGTGCCAATCTAGAAGGCGCAAAATACACATTGGCAGTACCTAAGTATGTGTACGATGCCGGAGTGAAAACCTTTGCTGATATCGCTAAAAATGCCGACAAGTTTAATGATCGAATTTACGGTATCGAACCTGGTAATGATGGCAACCGCCTACTGCAAAGCATGATTGACCAAGATGCATTTGGGCTAAAAGACTTCCGCTTAGTCGAATCTAGTGAAGCGGGTATGGTTTCTCAGGTCACCCGTGCGGTACGTCGTAACCAATGGATTGTTTACCTAGGTTGGGCTCCACACCCGATGAACAGTAAAGTTGAGATGAAGTACCTTGCCGGTGGCGATGACTTCTTTGGCCCTAACTATGGTGGGGCTAGCGTACACACTAACGTACGCCAAGATTACTTAACCCAGTGTCCAAATGTCGGCAACCTATTAACCGATCTTAAATTCAGTCTAGAAATGGAAAACCAGATCATGAATTCGATCCTAAACCAAAACAAAAAGCCGGCTATTGCGGCTCGTGAATGGTTAAACCAACACCCTGAACAAATCCAAACTTGGCTTAAAAATGTCAAAACCCTTGATGGCCAACCTGCAGCACCAGCAGTGATCGCTTATCTCAAACAACCAGTTAAGTAATTAGTAAACGCAACACTCTTTTTATATTTTCAATTGGACTGGCGGGTGTAGGCTCGCCAGATAAGGCAATACTGTGAATTTTATTACCGATCATAAAATCCCACTCGGACATTGGATGGAAATTGTTGTCGATTGGCTAACGATCAACGCTGCAACACTTTTCGATGCAATTTCTATCTTTCTTGAAACCATCATAATGAGCCTAGTCAGTGTTTTTCAATGGCTACCACCAGCGGTTCCTATTGTGGTAACCGCTGCACTGGCTTGGTATCTACACCGTAAATTATCTTTAGTGGTATTCATCATTGCTTCACTATTGCTGATTTTAAATATGGGCTATTGGCAAGAAATGCTGGAAACCTTTGTCCTCGTCTTTGCGGCGACAACGATTTCCGTATTAATTGGCGTCCCACTAGGCATAATGGCTGCGCATCGCCCTTGGTTATATACCTTAATGCGACCTATTTTAGATTTAATGCAAACTGTACCAACCTTTGTTTACTTAATCCCAACCTTAGTATTATTTGGGTTGGGTATCGTGCCGGGGCTGATTTCGACCATTATATTTGCTATCGCAGCGCCTATCCGCTTGACCTATCTAGGTATTATTAAAGTACCAGAAGAACTAGTTGAAGCCGGTAAAGCATTTGGTGCCAGCCGAATGAAGCTCTTGTTTAAAGTCGAGTTACCTGCTGCGCTACCAAGCATTATGGCCGGCGTCACTCAATGCATTATGTTATCACTTTCTATGGTCGTGGTTGCGGCACTCGTTGGTGCCGATGGCTTAGGTAAACCGGTAATTCGAGCGTTAAATACCGTTAATATTTCTCAAGGATTTGAAGCTGGATTAGCAATTGTTCTGGTCGCCATCATTCTTGATCGTTTATGTAAAACACCAAACCAAGCTAAAGAGGGATAATCATGGATGCCATTACAATTAACAACCTTGATGTGATATTTGGTGACAACCCAAACAAAGCGATCGAATTGCTCGACAAAGGTGAATCTCGCCAAAATATTATTGACCAAACCGGCCAAGTCGTCGGGGTCGATGGCGTCAATATCAGTATTAAAGAAGGTGAAATTTGTGTTCTGATGGGGCTATCAGGATCAGGTAAATCTAGCTTACTACGCGCAGTGAATGGTCTTAATACTATTTCGCGTGGTTCATTAGAAATCAAAGATGGTGACACTCTCGTTGATCTCGCCAATTGCGATAACTCAACTCTACGCCATTTGCGAACTCATCGAGTCTCAATGGTATTCCAAAAGTTTGCCCTAATGCCTTGGTTAACGGTACTTGATAACGTTGCTTTTGGTTTAGAAATGAAAGGAATGAGCAAATCCGATCGCCGTAAAAAAGCACTAGAACAATTGGAAATGGTGAGCCTAGCGGAATGGGCAGATAAACATCCACACGAGCTATCTGGTGGTATGCAGCAACGTGTCGGCCTCGCGCGCGCTTTCGCTATGGATACCGATATCCTATTAATGGATGAACCCTTTTCAGCATTAGATCCATTAATCCGTGCTCAATTACAAGATGAGTTACTCGAACTACAGAAAAAATTGAATAAAACCATCTTATTTGTCAGCCATGATTTAGATGAAGCCCTCAAGATTGGCAATAACATTGCGATTATGGAATCAGGTCGTTTGATTCAACACGGTACGCCAGAAGAAATCGTCTTAGCACCTAAAACTCAATACGTTAAAGATTTTGTGGCGCACACGAACCCACTTAACGTACTAAAAGGTCGATCTTTAATGCAGCCGACCCACGATCTTAAATCAGATGATAACCGTATTCAGCTATGTGCTAATACCGGTATCTGGATAGAAAAACTGACCTCAGGATCGAGTTTAGAGAGCCTAACCATCAACAGTACTGAGTCATTAACGCTAGTAGAATGGGAAAAAATTCAAGATTTATCAGCGATTGAATCTAATATGCTAATAATGGCAAGCCCGGAAATTAGTATGCGAGATGCAATTGAACTCAAAAATCGCACCTCTCATCCCGTTTTAATGGTTGAACATGGCAAACTAGTTGGAGTATTGAACGACAGCGAATTTTATAATGCTTTATTAGGTAATTATCAAAGCTTCGAACAAGGCTCAAATGCCGCTTAAACCGCTGATAAAACCAACCTACTAGATAAAACTCTCGTATCAGCGAGAGTTTTTATCTGAACAACAGCTTACTTCTGCAATAGCAAATACGTCAAAATATCTACCACCTGTTGTGGTGTTGTCGCCCATGCTTGTGCACTAGCATCCACCTCTTTTAATGGGTGAATGATATCTTCACTGTGTAAGGTAATATAAGGCTTATCCAACGCTGCGCAATAACCCGCATCGAAGGCCGCATTCCACTGTTTGTACTTATCACCAAAACGAATAATAGCTAAATCACATTGCTTAATTTGGTTTTGAATTCGAATGGCGTTCACTTTGGCTGACTTATGATCTCGCCAAAATGCGTTCGATTCCTCCCCTAGTCCATCACCCGCGGCATCACTACTTTCATGATCAGTCACTGCAGAGCTAAATGTGATATCCAATCCTTTATTTTCACAGCCTTTAATAATTTGATCTCGCCAATCTGTATGTATTTCACCAGATAAATAAACATTCCAAGTCATAATTACTCTCTACTTTTATTTACTATTTCTCTCAATAACGTCACAACGTATAACAGATACATGCTCGACAATATCAGCAACATACTTGCGGCTATGAGCATAATGCGCCGTTTCTTTATGCTCATTTAAGGCTTGTTCATCACGGTACACTTCATAAATATAAAAATGGTGATCATTTGTTTGGTCTTCCAACACATCAAACACATAACAACCTTCCTCATTTAAAACTGAGGCCTTAGCATTCTCTTTCATTGCTGATAAATATTGTTCCCGATATCCAGCTTTTACTTCATTTTTTACAAAAATACAGAACATAACTTCCTCCTTGATTCGCAAAATCCACTTTATTGTATACAATAA
Organism: Vibrio algivorus; assembly: GCF_002218005.2. GTDB lineage: Bacteria > Pseudomonadota > Gammaproteobacteria > Enterobacterales > Vibrionaceae > Vibrio > Vibrio algivorus. The sequence goes on along the minus strand of NZ_AP018679.1, from coordinate 25,835 downwards.
ATTATACAAAGTCATTTCAAGGAGGATATATGCAAAGACCAAAAAAATTTAATGGATTAAGACATCTAGCATTAAAGGTGAAAAACTTTGAAGAATGTGTTGATTTTTACCATCGAATAATGGGAATGGATATTCTGCGACAAGCCAATGACAACTTAATTTACTTAAGCTGTGGAAATGACAATTTATCGTTGTCACGGGCCCAATCACCACAAGAGGCTGGTCATCATAATCTTGATCATTTTGGCTTTGTAGTGGATAGCAAACAAGAACTACAACAGTGGTATGAGTTTTTACAATCTCAAGGCGTTCCGCTGCTCGATACTCCTCACGATCACTCTGATGGTGCTCGTAGTTTTCACTGTACTGATCCTGCTGGTAACGTAGTCCAACCGATTTATCACCCTGCAATTTCAGGACAAGTTTTCAAGTGTGCTTAAAATTAAAGGGATAAATTTTAATGATTTAATCGAATATCATTTGTTGAATGGTATTCGACTGTTTTAAACAACAATCCACTAAACTTTCAATATTATTATTAATTTGCTTCCTTCGATAATACATATAAATTGGCCATGAAAGTTGTGACTCTTTTATTGGGATACACGCACAGTTTGACTCTGAAATAAACTTGATACATCTAGGTACAATAGATATCCCTAAGCCAGAAGAAACAGATGTCACTAAATGCCTCATATTTTCTGGATGAAAAGCTACATTTGGTGAAAACTCATAACCTTGACACAACACTTGGATATGGTTGTACATTTCAAGCCAACTCGCTTTCTTAAATAAAATAAACTTCTCATGTTTCAATTGCGAAATAGAAATTTCAGAGCATTTTGACAGAGGATGGTTAAGTGGCAAAATGACGACTGGTTCATCTTGATATAACTCTTTCACAACAAATTCATGACCATCAATATCAGATAAACGACGTGTAAAACCAATATCAATGTTGTTTTCAATTAATGCTATTCGTTGCTCTTCAACTGACATCTCATACAGTTGAGTATTTATATTTTCATGATCAGCCAAATATTCCCCAATCAAATTTGGTAGAAAAAATGAACACGCAGTTGCCAGATAACCAATACGAATCGATTGCTCTGCAGGCCTATCGGCTTCAATAACTAGTTGCTTTACCTTTTTATCATTTTCAATAATTTTTATCGCTTCCGGTAATAGAACTTTTCCTGCGGCGGTCAACTCAACAAGATGGGTTGTTCTATTAAATAGTTTAACACCTATCTCGCCTTCTAAATCTGATATATGCCTAGAAACCGTTGGTTGAACACTATTCAACTCTTTCGCCGCTAATGAAAAGTTTTTAATTCTGGCAACCGTTAAGAAGGTTCTTAATGTCTTGATGTCCATTTCTTGCTCATTCGATAAATGCATTATTGTTATACAATAATATCATTTCCATGAATTGATAAGCCCTCTTATAGTGGAATGAGCTTCAAGTCCCATACTTGTTGCTAGTGATATAAATAAATAACAAACAAGTTATCGCTTACCTTACATCAACAGGGATAAAAACAATGGATATCAATATCTTAATAGTACTTGTGTACTTCGCTTTCCTCATAGGCTTAGGTTGGGTTTTTAGAAGCGCAACGAGTAATACTAGTGATTACTTCCGCGGAGGTGGTCATGTTTTGTGGTGGATGGTTGGTTCAAGCGCATTCATGATGGCTTTAAGTGCTATGACATTTACAGGCTTGATGGGTAAAGCTCTAACCAGTGGTATGTCTGTTGCTATCGTCTTTTTTGCCAATGCCTTAGGCTATTTCGTCAACTACTTATTCTTTGCAGCTAAAGCTCGCCAAATGCGTGTTATCAGCCCTCTTCAAGGAGCAAGAATGCGGCTGGGGAAAACCAATGAACAAGTATTCACCTGGGCAAATGTTCCTTTAAGTGTTCTACAGGCGGCTATTTGGTTAAATGGCTTAGCCGTTTTCACCAGTGCGGTAATCGGTGTCCCTCTAGAAGAAACCATTATTGGTGCCGGCTTGGTAGTACTATTCATGTCACTTGTTGGCGGAAGTTGGGCGGTTATTGCCTCTGACTTTATGCAAATGCTCATCATTACTGTCATGACGTTTATCGCAGCTCTTGTAGCCGTGTGGAAATCTGGTGGTGTTACTAACCTTTTAGAAGTGGGGCTACCAACACAGCAACTCGTTGGTGAAGGCTATAGCCATGCTTATTTATTCGTTGGCTGGTTCATTTGTATTTTTGTGAAACAGTTCTTTAGTACCAACAATATGGTTGATTCATATCGTTTCATTGCTTCAAAAGATACCAAAAATGCTCGTAAAGCGGCTTTATTAGCTTGTTCACTTATGATCATTGGTCCTTTAATGTGGTTCCTCCCTGCATGGTTTGTTGCTGGACATTATCCAGATACAAGCACTTGGGGATTAGAAGGCCTTGGTAAAAACACTGCTGATGCAACCTACTATATGTTTGTACACAAAGAAATGCCTCTAGGTATGGTTGGTTTAATGCTAGCGGCCATGTTTGCTGCCACCATGTCGTCAATGGATTCGGCTCTAAACCGTAACGCAGGTATTATCTTAAAAAGCGTTTATGAACCGTACTTCTGTAAAGATTCTAGTGAACAGAACTTGATGAGAGTGAGCAAATTACTCACCGCTGTTTTTGGCATTGTCATTATTATTTCAGCATTATTCCTATCATCACTAAAAGAGTTTGGTCTATTCGATTTAATGATGTTAGTTGGCACTCTAGTTGGCTTTCCGCTACTTATCCCATCAATTATGTGTTTCTTTGTTAGAAAAACACCTGATTGGGCTGGATGGGGAACGATTGTAGTCGGTATGTGTGTATCAGCTTTCATTGCTTTTGGGGTGACACCAGAAATGATGCAACACTTATTAGGCTTAAATGACCCATTGAGTGCTCGTGAATTTGCTGAAATGAAATCGGTCACATTAGGGGTAATTGGACACATGTCTATCACTCTACCTTTCTTTGTACTGTCTCAATTCTTCTACAAAGAACCATCACCAGAACGCGCCAAAGAGATCGAGCAATTCTTTACCAATATCGATACAGAAGTTGTTGTAGAAGATACGCTTGAAAGCATCAAAGCGGATAACAAACAACATGAAATTCTTGGGAAAATGTTGATTTATGCAGGCATATTCTTAGCTCTTCTGATGTTTATTCCAAACCCACTATGGGGAAGAGCGCTCTTTGTATTACTCGCTATCGTGATTGGTGGTATAGGCGTGTTACTGCTAAAAACACGAAGAAATGAATCTAGCTCTGAGCTGAAAAAGCCTCAAACAGCATAAATGACTGTCAATCGAATACAGCAACTAAAAAGGTAGGAATAACATTCCTACCTTCCGTGGAGAAACTATGTCGGTTCAAAAAAAGTATGGTGGTGAACTTACAAGCGACGAATTTAGAAAGTTCACGTTGTATACCACTCAAAGCAATAATCAAAAAGACGATAATACTCGAGCGCAAATTTTAGGATTTACCAATGAAAATGTTCGTTTAGCGCCTGGTGCTATTGTGCGTATTGGTGAAAACCAAATCGGTTCTCATTCATATGTAGGACTTTACAGCTATATCAATGGCGATGTGACTATTGGTCAGCATGTCTTAGTTGGGCCTCATGTATCTATTGTGGCATCTAATCACTTATATGATCCAACCACCGATTATTTCAGCGCTCGCTCTGATGAAGTGAAAGGTAAAGTCACGATTGAAGATGGCGTGTGGCTTACGACAGGGGTTGTTATTACTCCAGGGGTAACAGTTGGGCGCTGTTCTTTAATATGTGCAAATTCAGTGGTTACAAATAACGTACCTCCCTATGCCATCATGGCTGGCTCTCCAGCCAAACAAATTGGTGAGATTTGTAAAGAAACCGGCAAATACAATTGGTTTAATAAGGAGAATTAAGATGTTAACGTTAAATCGCACTCATGACTTTCAAGTCTTTACTACTCCGAAAAATCAATCTGTGAGCCCAACAAACCCTCCTCGATTTAACTGGCCACAAACTCATTTTGAAGATGTTTTTACTGTTGAATTATACTCAATACATCAAGATCAAACATGGCGATGGAAAGAGATTCAATCACCATTTCAGTTACCTTTAATTTTATTAAATGGTGAGTATCAATGGCGATTAATTGATAAGCATGATAATCCTACAGAGTGGATGACATTTGATATCACCGAGCAATCAACTAGTTATCTTCCTCCTAGTGCAAAGCAACTGTTTAATCTATGCCAAGATAAACAACAATGGTTAATGTACTTTGATGAAGACATTGAAACTTTACGTATTTCATCTTGGTCTGCTCATGACAAATTAAAAAAGACTGCTGAACAAGCCGATGTTGATGCTATTACTTACCCAACTCATTACCGTCGGGGTGAAGAAGAAGGTAAACGTACTGCGATAACCAATGTTAGGAAGTGGATAGATAGAGATCTTATTTCGCTCGCTCTACTGTATAAAATTTGGAATGACCAAGATTCAGGCAAAAAAGCGGCTGAAATTTTATGTCGTATTGCGGAGTGGAGCCCTGAAGGGCCAGCATCATTATTACGTCCATGCCCTTGGGGTGATGAAGTCGGTTTATCTTTATCTCGCAACTTATACCTTGCTTATCATTGGCTATCACCGTTACTAACTGCAGATGAAAAAGATTTCATCAGACCAATGCTAATTCGTATTGCACATCAAATGGAAATACGTTTAGAGCAAGATAAATTCAAGCAATTTCCTGGTCATTCACATACTTCAAGGCTACCGGGTTACCTTGGTATCGCAGCATTGGCATTATTCAAAGAATACGATGAAAGTACTTGTGAACGTTGGTTAGACTACTCATTGATGATCTATCAATGTGTCTTGCCTTTTTACGGTGGTGAAGATGGTAGCTGGGCTGAAGGACCTTTTTATTCATCATCATATACCAAATGGCAGCATCCATTTTTCTTATCAGTAGAACGAATTAGTGATTTCTCATTTTATGAGCATCCTTTTTATAAAAACTACCACCAGTTCGCACAAGATTTTGTCGTTCCTAATCATACAATCCACCCATTTGGTGATGGATTTTGGTGCCAAAGAACAGGGCAAGAATGGCCGGGATTCTTTGCACAAAATCCATTACGTATTTATGCGGAACGTTTTGGTGATCAAGGATCTAGAGAACAAGCTAATAAGCTTGAAAACAATATTGAAACGTATTTCTTACACTTATTAGATATCATTCCAACCATTAAACAATATCAATTTTTAACTAAAACAGGTGTTAAAGCCCCTGCTAAACAAAAGAATTTTTATCATCATTATTATGAATTTGCTGGTTTAGGAAAAGCGGCACAAAATAATTTAAGTCTATATTTCAGAGCAAGCCAATTTGGTAATAGTTCCCACCGTCACGCTGATCAGGGCAATATTGCTTTAATATATAAAGAAGATAATGTTTTGATACCAAGTGGTAGTTATGGATACCGTTTTGGTAGTCAACATCACGCTAAATGGACAAGAACAACCAAAGCTCACAACTTACCGTTAATTGAACATCAAGGACAAAAACTTGATACTGAAGATGCTATCGCTCGTGTCATAAAACAAGAAGCAGGAAAGAATTGGTATAGCGTTCAAATCGATTTAACGAAAGCATACTCTTCGTTAAAGCAGTTTATTCGAACCTTAATCGTTATAGATGGCTATGGTGTTATCACTTTGGATAATATTCATTGTGAGCAAGAGCAATCTCTACAATGGCGATTACACACAGAGTGCCAACCAACACAAAATGAAAGCCATACGGTTTTACGAGGAAAACATAAGGATTATCAATTAACGCTGCATAATCAAGCTCATGTTATTCCAAATATCACACATGGCTATCAACAGGAAGCGAGCCAAAACGTTGTTATATCTGATGCCACACAAGATGTTTATCATCTAGAGTGGAAATTAGAGCGCAAGGAAAAGCACTTTATTGCAGCAAGCTGTTTACTCCGCCCTCTGTCTTTGCAGCAAGAGAAAGAGCAGCTCACAATCTCTACTCTAGATAATACGTTCTTATTTGACACCAACAGTTTGATGTTATCAGTCAAGAACGATGCTTTAGAGAATGCTTAATCATTTCTATTAAGGTATTAAATAAGGTTGGCAATCCTCGCCAACCTTATTATTTTTTTCAATTATATTTCAAGGATACGTTCTTACACTCAAGTAACCACAAGGTACTGGAGTGTATTACTTATCGATGAAATACAAATCTTTCGAGTAAATACGCCCTTCCGCATTGTGCATTGGATAGCCGCCTAGCTTTGGATCGACTAAGCGTGATTGCATAAAGTAGTAAATCGGTGCAATCGGCATATCTTGCGCCAACATTTGTTCCGCTTGATCGTAGTATTGGTTACGCTCTTTCAAATCAACGGCTGATTGAGCCTTAGCCAACGCTTCATCATATTTAGGGTTTACATAAGATGGGAAGTTTTTATCGTTATCAGAGCCTAATAAGGTTAAGAACGTCGAGGCTTCATTGTAATCTCCACACCAAGAAGCACGCATGATATCGAAGTTACGTTCTTGACGCGCTGCTAGGTAAGATTTCCATTCTTGGTTATCGAGCGTCACTTCCATGCCTAAATTCTTTTTCAACATAGAGGCAATCGCCACTGCAATCGCTTTATGGTTTTCACTGGTGTTGTAAAGTAAATCGGCTTTTAGTGGATTATTGTGGTCATAGCCAGCCTCTTTTAATAACTTAGCCGCTTCTTGATCACGTTGTTGCTGAGTCCACTGACTATATTCAGGTTGCGTCGCTTTAAAGTTAGCAACATCTTGATGGGCAAAAGTATAAGCGGGTACATTACCTTTGGTGACGCCATTAGCAATTACATCACGCATAATGGTATAGGAAATCGCTTTACGTACTCTAGGATCGTCAAATGGCTTACGCTTGGTGTTTAGAGCGTAGTAGTAAGTACACAACAGCGGTGTAATTTTATATGCATCTGGATGTTCCTGTTTTAACTTGTCTACCATCGCAACCGGTACATCAGAAGTAATATCAACCTCTCCAGTCATATAACGGTTCATTGCCGCGGTTTGGCTTTCAAATGGAATATACGTCACTTTGTTAATGACAGTATCTTTGTTATCCCAGTAATTAGGGTTTCTATCCATTTCCAAACGCTCATTGATCACCCAATTAGTTAATTGATAAGCACCATTGGAAACCATATTTTCAGGCTTAGTCCAATTCTCACCATATTTTTCAACCGCTTTTTGATTAATCGGCATCATCACAGTATGCGCAGTCATGGCCACAAAATACGGTACAGGCTTATCTAATTGAAATTGTAAGGTATGTTCATCTAACGCTTTAACACCTAATTTTTCAACAGGTTGCTTACCATCAATGATCGCTTCTGCATTGTTAATACCTGTCAGTTTTAAATACCAAGCATTTGGTGAGGCAAATTTCGGATCGACCGCGGTGTGCAAGCTATACACAAAGTCTTGCGCAGTAACAGGCTCGCCATTCGACCATTTGGCATCTTGGCGTAAATGAAAAGTGTAAGTTTGGTTATCTTTGGTTTCCCAGCTTTCTGCCACACCAGGAACCACACTACCATCTTGATTTTGAATCACTAATCCTTCAAACAAATCACGCAGAATATGCATCTCAGGTATGCCTTCTGCTTTTAATGGATTTAACGTTGCCGCTTCTGCATCGTTACCACGCACCAATTCTTGTTTTTTAGCCAACGTCACATCATCCGGCACTTGAGCTGCAAGGCTGTAGGTAGGTAAAAGTACGGCTGAAAGGGTTAATGCTAAAACTGAAGGTTTAAAAGAGAGCATGAGACTTCCTTGTAAATGAAGAAGTAATGATAAAAAAAGATACTAATAACTATAACGTTAACTATCGTTTTAACCCATATTTTTATTACGATTTTATACTTTCTATGTGAACCTAATTCGGTAATACTGCTTAATAATGAATATACCCAAAGTGATTGGGGTGAGTGAACGCGGCCAACAAAGCTGCAACTTCAAGTAAGACGGGTATAAACTAATCTAGATTAGGAAGATCGTATGGCAGTCTCTCTTCGACCTCGTGAACTACGAGCTCAATTTCAATTAAAACCCACTATCTATGGCCATTCTGTACTAGGGTCACCACTGGTATATTTTCCTGCCCAAATCCAAAATAAAGAAACCGGGCTCATTATTGCGGGAACTCATGGAGATGAAACAGCATCCATTGTTAGCCTTTCATGTGCGCTTCGTTCAATAGAATCTGGTCAGCTTCGTCATCATGTTGTGCTCAGTATGAACCCTGACGGTAATCAATTGGGTACTCGCGCTAATGCTAATGGGGTGGATTTGAATCGCAACTTTGCCAGCAAAAATTGGCAAGCTGGTGGCACGGTATATCGTTGGAGCACCCAAGAGCCGGAGCGAGATGTTGCAGTTGAAACAGGAGATAAAGGAAATTCAGAGCCCGAGACCGCGGCTTTATGTCAATTAATTGAAGAGCTAAATCCTGCATGGGTAACCTCATTCCATGAGCCATTAGCTTGCATTGACGATCCAAGCTTTTCACCTTTAGCGCATTGGTTATCTCAAAAAATGAATTTACCTATGGTCAAAGATGTTGGCTACGACACACCAGGATCTTTTGGTTCTTGGTGTGCTGAGAAAGATTTATTGTGCGTGACGGTAGAGTTGCCACCCGTTTCTGCAGACTATGCCTGTGAGCACTATTTGGATGTAATTATAGAATTGTTGATGAAACCACTTTCTAGCTAATGGTCGAGCTTACTTTTTATATAAAAATCAATTCGGTCAAGGACAGCTATCAGGTTCTCTCTAACTTGATGGTTTGTAAATCGAATAACCTCTATTCGGTTATTACTAAAATACTGAGTTCTTGCTTTATCGTGCTGAGTGCCGTTTTCGTCATAGTGACTGTCGCCATCAATTTCAATAACGAGATTAAGTACAGGGCAGTAGAAATCTGCGATATAAGGCCCTATTCCATGTTGCCGTCTAAATTTCACTCCTAGTTGATTACTTCTAATATAAAACCACAGCATTTTTTCTGCTGGGGTTAAGTTGTTTCTAAGTTTTGTACGGTATGCTTTCGTTCTTTGTAAGTTATAAATCTTTCCCATGCAACCCCCTCCAACTCCCCCTTATATTGACTCAATATGCCAAGTCACCTCATCGCTCAAGGGGGAGAGATAGTCCGTATCACTGGTAATAAAGTCTATAAAATCCACACACAGGGAAGGTTTAATTTAGTGTGATTTATTACGCCAAAGAAAGTTCTCCCCCTTTTTCACTGAATCCATGTAAGAGAAAATGCCAACATAAGGGGGAGTTAGAGAGGGTTGCTAACAATGAACCATTCTTACCCCCACAATTCAGGACTCATCACCTTCATTGTAGAAACATCAAATTCAAAGCCTTGAAGATGATCTTGGGCCAACGCTAGTCCGCATCACTGGTGATAAATTCTATAAAATCCACACAAAGGGAAGGTTTAATTTAGTGTGATTTATTACGCCAAAGAAAGTTCTCCCCCTTTTTCACTGAATCCATGTAAGAGAAAATGCCAACATAAGGGGGAGTTAGAGGGGGTTGCTAACAATGAACCACTCTTACCCCCACAATTCAGGACTCATCACCTTCATTGTAGAAACATCAAATTCAAAGCCTTGAAGATAATCTTGGGCCAACGCTAGTCCGCATCACTGGTGATAAATTCTATAAAATCCACACAAAGGGAAGGTTTAATTTAGTGTGATTTATTACGCCAAAGAAAGTTCTCCCCCTTTTTCACTGAATCCATGTAAGAGAAAATGCCAACATAAGGGGGAGTTAGAGGGGGTTGCTAACAATGAACCATTCTTACCCCCACAGTTCAGGACTCATCACCTTCATTGTAGAAACATCAAATTCAAAGCCTTGCGGATGATCTTGAGCTAATAATAATGGGCCATCAAGATCAACGATTTGTGCACCTTGAGCCACTACATAAGCCGGTGCCATACCCAATGATGAGCCAACCATGCAACCTACCATAACTTTGATACCGTGCTCGATGGCGGACTGTTTCAACTTAAGTGCTTCGGTTAATCCACCAGTTTTATCAAGCTTAATGTTAACCATATCATAGCGCCCCACCAGCTTAGCTAAGCTTGAAACCCCGTGACATGATTCATCAGCACATAAGGTAATTGGGCGCGCTAACCCATCAAGCCAGTGATCTTTATCGGCAGGAAATGGTTGCTCAATCATCGCTACATTCAATGCTTTAAGCTGTGGGATCATGGCGTTATACAATTCAACATCCCAACCTTCATTAGCATCGACAATGATCATCGCATTCGGGGCGTAACGCCTTACTGCCGACACGCGCTCAATGTCGCCTTCTCCTGCTAATTTTAATTTCAGCACAGGACGAGCTTGATTTACTTTCGCATCTGCGCCCATTTTTTCAGGACTAGCCAAAGATAAAGTAAACGCTGTGGTTAACTCATAAGGCTCTATCTCAAGCAACTGCCATATGGTTTTCTGTTGCTGTTTACAGTGTAAATCCCACCAAGCGCAATCTAGGGCATTACGTGCTGCGCCAGCAGGCAATAATTGTTGAATATCTTGTGCTGAATCAACTTGTGATAACTGGTTAGCAATACTTTCTAGATCGGCCATGACTTGCTCAATCGACTCGCCATAGCGCGCATAAGGTACACACTCACCTCGGCCAACATGCCCTTGTTGCTCTAAGGTCACCACCACCACATCAGCATGAGTTTTCGAACCGCGAGAAATAGTAAATGCGCCATTGATTGGCCATGATTGAGTAGAAATCGTCATTTTCATATTACACATCCACATGCTCGTCATAACCAATATTGCACAAGGCTGAAAATGCTTGTTCAACTGATTCAGGAATTTCTTGAGCGGCAAAAAAGCCTTGTTTGGGATACGTTTTAAGACGCTGAATTTCACCGACCATAAGGTTTATCACTTCAGAAGAAGGATGCAGATCGCTGCAATAATCGAGAAATTCAAGTTGAGGAGAACTTACTTGTGATTGAACGTGTGGCCAAAGTTGCAGACAAGTCGCCAAAGCACGTCGTTCCATATAAGGCTTTTGCACTAAAGTCACACTGTTGAGGCTAATCCCTTTAGATTGTAATAATTGTTGTGTGAAACGAAAGTTCTCACCAGTGTTGGTCGATTGGTCTTCAAGTAAAACAGCATGACGAGGAACACCACAATCCATGGCAATTTTAGCAAAAGTTTCCGCTTCAGAATGCTCAAACAATCCATCGGTCATACGACCTTTGCCACCTGAAATAATCAATAACGGTGCGATACCTTGATGATAAAGCTCAGCGGCTCGCTCACCAACACGTAAATCAGAACTGCCTAGAAGTAATAAAGCATCCGTTTTTTGAAGAGATTGATCGAGTTTTAAGTACTGCCAAACCGATAAAGCATGATCGTAATAACGCGTCATTGTGCACTTCCATTTTAGATATAGAGTGATAATGACTTACTGTACTTGAGTTTTTGTCTGCGAGTAAGGGCTAGTGAAAGAAAAGTATTCGGGTATAAAAAGTCGACTGAACGAGTAAAATTCTCAATGGGTTGAATCTAACGAATACACGGCATTTTGATGATTACAATAACGGCATAAACACACACGGTCCATTTTATGGTAAGGTACGCCGCTGAAAAGCTGATTGATCAACTCATTGAATTTTTGGAATTTGTTTTTTAATGACATATCATCTTCCGTTCGCTTACGTAATACGGCTTTGTGTTGAGTATCGCGGCAGCATGATTGACAAAATAAAACAGGCATAAAATCTCCAATAATCGGACTCTAGAACAAAAAAACAAAACCATTATTTAACATACTAAATCCTACTTTTGTTCAGACGTCATAAAATTGAAAACTCCATGTCAATAATTCAATCAAGATCAAACTTTACTAACGACTAGAGCTACTCATGACACAACTTTTGTTACTTCAAAACACAAGTAACATGCTATGTGATCATTTGTCTTAATTGCTCTAAATGATGTCTATCAGCGTCATTTATTGTCTATGCTCAATAACGCAGTGTACATTTCACTTCTTAAGTTTTATTTTTTTAGAGGCAGTATATGAATACAGTTTATCCTGTGAATTCTATCGAGTCTTTTTTGCTCGCGATCTTCGTGTTGCTACTCGGTCATTTTATTAATTCCAAGGTGCCATTTTTATCTAAATATAAAGTCCCTGAGCCGATTGTCGGTGGCTTGGTCGTGGCAATTATTAGTACAATTCTACATTTCCAAAACATCACACTAGAATTTGATCTACCACTAGAACACACCTTAATGTTGCTATTCTTTACTACAGTTGGCTTATCAGCAAGCTACACTCAATTGCTAAAAGGTGGTAAAAAAGTCTTTATTTTCCTTGCTCTTGCATCAGTCTATATCATTATTCAAAATGCAGTAGGCGTTGGCTTGGCAGAAGCCTTGGGGATCAACCCACTACTTGGTTTAGTTGCCGGTTCTATTACGTTATCTGGTGGACATGGTACTGGCGCAGCATGGGCAAGCACTTTCCAAAATACCTATGGCATTAACACGCTTGAATTTGCAATGGCTGCTGCGACCTTTGGCTTAATTGTCGGCGGCATCATTGGTGGGCCAGTCGCACAACGACGTATCCAGAAACACAACCTAGTATCGGAATACGGTGCTGGTGATACGCACCATGATAACTTCCCTGATGTCGTAACTTATAACGATCGTGAAGAAGATAAAGTTTCCGCTTACCGTGTGATTGAAACCTTATTTACTATGCTGGTTTGTGTGGTTGGAGCGGTTTATGTTGAGCAATGGGTAAGCACTTTTGAAATCAGTTGGTTAAAAATACCAGATTTTGTATATGCCCTATTCTTAGGTGTCATTATCACCAATATTTTTGAAGTATCAGGTAAGTACAAACTCAATACAGATACCGTTGATATTCTCGGAACCGTATCTTTATCTCTATTCTTAGCCATGGCATTAATGAGTTTACAATTGTGGGAAATCTTTTCACTCGCCATCCCACTGCTGGTTATTTTATGTGTGCAAACCGTTATTTTAGCTGTCTTTGCTTACAACATAACTTTCCGTGTTATGGGCTCAAACTATGATGCCGCGGTGATCACTGGTGGGCATTGCGGCTTTGGTCTTGGTGCCACACCAACTGCGGTTATGAACATGGGCTCAATCGTGACGCACTACGGACCTTCACCACAAGCTTTTATGGTAGTACCAATTGTCGGTGCATTTTTCATCGATATTGTGAATTTAATTATTATTCAAGGTTACTTGTCATTTATTGGTTAGTGGCTAAAGGTTTAATGAAACATCCTGAACTGCGAATATCAGACTAAATACTCTGTGCCGCAGTTCAGGTTAATTCAGTCTCCGTACTGATCTCGATTGTGAACAAGCATAGTTTTGATAAAAGTTGTGTTGAGGAAAAATAGTGACTGAACAAAAAACGGTTTCACCACAAAAAATATTTATGAGTGTCGCCCTTGTCATTGCGCTAGGCTCATTAGAAAAAAGTATTGTCACAACACCACTGCCGATCATCGGTGAACAATTAAATGCCGGCAATGCATTAACTTGGGTAGTCACTGCTTATTTGTTAGCGGCAACCGCAGTATTACCAGTTTACGGCAAACTCAGTGATATCTTAGGCCGAGTGAAAATGCTGTATATCGGCATCACTTTATTTGTCCTCGGTTCGGCAGCATGTGGTTTTGCTCAAGATTTACCAACCTTAATCATTGCTCGCATCATTCAAGGGATCGGAGGGGGTGGTTTAATTGCCCTTGCCTTTACCGTAATAGCCGACTGTATTCCAGCACGTGAAGTAGGTAAATACCAAGGCTTCATTTCAATGGTCTACGCGGTTTCAAGTATCGCTGGGCCATTGCTAGGTGGCTATTTTGCCGAACACCTTTCTTGGCGCTGGGTATTTTGGATTAATATTCCACTTGGATTAATAGCCGTATTTTTAATTCGCCGTAACCTGTCGCACCTAAATAAAAAGCGTGATTCCAAATTTGATTGGCTAGGCGCGATGATGTTGATGGTTTGCTCCACCAGCTTATTGCTTTTACTTTCTCCCGAAGCCGAGCTTCCTATTAGCTGGACTGGTGGTGCATTTTTAGCTGCAATACTAATATTAATTTTGGTCGAACGTCGCGTTTCTGACCCAATGCTTCCTGCACGTTTAGCCAAATTACCCAACTATTTGGTTTGCATCTTATTGATTTTATGCTCACAGTTACTAATGTTTGCAATTTTGGTGTACCTACCAATGCAAATGCAGTGGCAACGTGGTTTATCGGCTTCAGCCAGTGGCGAAATCATGGTGATATTTATGTTCAGTATCACTGCAGGCGCATACTGCGGAGGCAAGCTAGTCAATAAGTCAGGTGAAACTAAACGCTACGCAGTGTTTGGCTTTTTGCTAGCAGCAATTAGTTTTGCAATGATCCAACAACATTTTTATCCAGCTGTGGCGCTCGGTTTAGCAGGAATCGGCATCGGATTTACTCTGCCTGCAATTGGTGTGGTCGTGCAAAATGTATTGCCAGCCAAAGATCGTGGTATTGGTATGTCATTGTTTAACTTTGGTCGTGAATTAGGCGGGGCTATCGGGGTAGCAGCGTGTTCTACCGTGTTTCAACTCAGCTTACATCATGATGGTGTCGCCCAACAAAATAGCCTTGCGGAATATAGCCCTCAAGCCTTAGCCTCAGGTTTTACTGCAATTTATTTATTAATGGCGATCATGGCGGTGATTTCTATGCTGATCACACTAGTCGCATTAAAGAAACAAACATTAGCGACAGAAATTACCCGAGATTAATGGAATGAGAAAATAACCTCACTCCCAAACTAGATAAAATAAAACAAAGGTCTGTAATCATGAATAAAGTTTCAGATATTTTTAATCCTGAAGATTGGCAAGAAGTTGAAGGTTTTTCATTTGAAGATATTACTTACCATCGTGCAGTTGATGCAGGAGTAGTCCGTATCGCCTTTAACCGCCCAGAATGTCGCAACGCATTTCGCCCTAAAACCGTCGATGAGCTTTTTTGTGCGCTGGAGCATGCTCGCATGTGGAGCGATGTAGGTTGTGTATTGCTAACCGGCAATGGCCCTAGTGCTCGCGATGGCGGTTGGGCATTCTGTTCAGGTGGCGATCAACGTATTCGTGGTAAAGATGGCTACAAATATGAAGGCATGCCTCAAGATCAAATCGATCCTGCCAAGCTTGGCCGTTTACACATATTAGAAGTACAACGTCTGATCCGCTTTATGCCAAAAGCGGTAATCGCCGTTGTACCTGGCTGGGCAGCAGGTGGCGGACATTCTTTACACGTAGTGTGTGATATGACTATCGCATCAGAAGAACACGCGGTATTTAAACAAACTGACCTAGATGTGGCGAGCTTTGACTCTGGCTACGGTTCTGCGTACTTAGCAAAAATGGTTGGCCAGAAAAAAGCCCGTGAAATCTTCTTCCTAGGTTTAGACTACAGCGCACAAGATGCCTTTGACATGGGGATGGTCAACAAAGTAGTTCCGCATGCAGATCTTGAAAAAGAAGCACTTGAGTGGGGTAAGATCATTTGCCAAAAATCACCAACCGCATTGCGCATGATGAAATTTGGTTTAAACATGACAGACGATGGCATGGTGGGACAGCAATTGTTTGCAGGAGAAGCCACTCGCCTTGCTTACGGCACTGATGAAGCGCGCGAAGGCCGTGATTCATTCTTGGAGAAACGTCCAAAAGACTTCTCTAAATTCCCATATCACTATTAATTCTTTTAGTGAATAGGCCCTAGATAAAACAACGCCCTGAGCTTAACCAAAGTTCAGGGCGTTTTTATATCTGTTGATGCTGGTAGACGCATAGGTGCACGCAATGCTTTTAACTGATTTTTGGACAAAAACGCGTTAGAACTGGTGCTCTATAGCGTTTCTGTCAGATTAGGAAAAATATCTTGAAGCCTTAAATGTTAGCTGAATTTACATCTCAGAACCGAGCTGTTGAATATAGAGTTTCATAAACTGAACTCGTCTTGCTGCTTCTTGCTTAGCAGAAGATGTGTGCATTTGCTCTGCCAATTTAAATAGCTTCACTTGAAAGTGATCTAATGTAAATGACTTGTCATCAAGTCCACGATGTTTAGCATATGGATCTTCACTGTGATATAAGCTAGCACCAAAGCTAGAACTTACCTGCAAGCATCGTGAAACACCTATGGCTCCAAGTGCATCTAATCTATCTGCATCTTGTACAATTTGCGCTTCAATTGTTGTAGGCTTGATTCCTGCGCTGAAGCTATGCGCTATTATCGCGTGTTTGATTGCTTTTAACTTCTCAACGGGATAATTGATAGAACGCAGGAACTGATCTGCTTTTTCTGCCGCAACCGCAGAGCTTGATGCTCGCTCTGGGTGATTTTTGGGAAAGGTGAAGCAATCATGTAAATAAGCGGCAGGCAAAACGATTAGCAGATCAGCTTGTTCTTTTTGGCAGAGTTTCCTCGCTGTTTGCACGACCCTAAGCACATGATTTAGATCGTGTGCTGGATCTTGAATCATCTCTACGCTGATAAAACGTTCAAACTCAGATTCGTATTTTTCTAACACCTGTTATTCCTTGCATAGGTGACTACAGTTAACGCTTATTAGATGAAAAACTGCCATATTTAATGACCAGAATTTGCCTGTTGAGTCTTCCCACTATACATCAAATAGATTCTAACCCTATGTATGATAATGAGTATTTATTTGATTACTTTATGTAAGTAGATGAAGTAAATCCCCTACTCTACACATATTCATAGCTTATTTTTACGATAATCTCTTGGCGACATGCCATATATTTTCCGAAAGCGATGAGTGAAATTATAAGGATCGGGATAACCTAAACGATGGGCGATCATGGTAATACTCCAATCTCGATGATGAAGAAGATCGACGGCTTTCTCCATTCTTAATTGGATCAATTTTTGACTGGGAGAGCACTGATACAGCTGTTTTGAAATTCGATTAAGTTGCTCCTCACTCAAAAAGCTTTTCTGAGCAATCTCTTTGACCGTCCAAGGTAAATGTAATTGCGACTCTACTTGATTAAATACACTTTGCACTCGCATTGCTGCATTAGATGGTTGGCGATCGGTTGAACCCATCATAACCCGAGATAATTCACTGAGTAACAATTGTCGAAACGTTGCCCTTCCATGAATTTCTTGATGAGTTAAATTAAGTAGTGACCATACCGATTCGCAAAGCTGGGTGGGTTCAACCCTCTGTTTACTGTGTTGAACTTGCTGCCACTTTTCGGTGGGGGGTAATAAGATCCACGCCATTTTCCAATAAGGGTTATCAGCTAACTCAAAGCGAAATGGCAAACCTTGAGGCAAAACGGTCACAGTATTTGGTTGAATGTGGTAAACGCCATCAACCGTCGATAAGCAACCGCCCCCTTCTAAGGTAAATAAAATGGTATGGATCTCTGGCTCTCGGCGCTCTACCGAATAACCTTGTGAAAACTCTCCTAAACCTGCCATCGAAATTTCTTCACTCATTAACTCAGGGATCTCTGAGGAAACAATAAAGCGTTCTTTACAAGCTTCAGCCAAGTACACATCATCCTGCCACTGACGATTGGGCAACTCTTGAACAATGACGGATTTGCACAGGTTTTTCGAGATTTCAAACATGTTGGTTCACCCAAGGCTCTTTTATATTTGCGACTTACTTTGAGGATCGCCTTATGCCCATTCAACCACACTCTTGCACTCAAACCAATCCACCGACGTCATACTTGCCGCCGAAGTTGTTTTCTCGTGCGTTAAAGTTGGCTTTTCCTGTTGCGCTACAAAGTGCTTTGGTGGCTATTTTAGCACTCGCGGATGTCTTGATGGTGAGTGATTTTGGACAAAGCGCAACCGCCGCGGTAGGCATCGCTTCGCGTTGGCATTTTGTAGCGATTATGATCATGGCGGCACTAGCGACCGCAACCGGTACTCTCGTGTCTCAATACTGGGGACGTGATGATAAAGAAACAGCCAAAACCGTCACGATGCAATCGCTCAAGTTCGGCTCCATCATTATGATTCCAGTCACGATCTTGATGGTGGGTTTCGGATCGCAGATCATGCGATTGCAAACCGACGATATTCAAGTGATCCAACAAGGCGCTGATTACTTATTGTATAGCTTACCCTTGTTAATGCTGACTCATTGGGTGATCACAGCAGAAGCCAGTTTACGATCTAGTGGTAATGCAGTCTTGCCACTGATTTTAGCGGCAATCACTATTGCGATTAACATTGCTCTTAACTTGTGGTTAATTCACGGAGGCTTCGGGGTTCCGGCAATGGGCGTAGCAGGCGCTGCGCTGTCAACCACCATTGCTCGTGTGGTTCAGGTATTACTTATTTATGGAGTATTAACGTTCCAACAACATTGGTTAATCATCAGCGACTATCAAAAGAAGAATGCGCGCTTGTGGCAGTCTTATAAACGCTTAGCAATTCCAAACGCTTGTAATGCGGTTTTGTGGGCATTTGGCACCTTAACTTACCAAATGATCTATGGCCATATGGGAACAACTGAACTGGCGGTTTACAGTATGATTGGTCCATTTGAAGGCTTATGTTATGCCATTTTTATGGGAATTTCGGTCGCCTGCTCGGTACTACTAGGTCAATCATTAGGGCGTGATGAGTATTTACAAGCACAAGCCATGTCAAAGTTTTTTATAAAATGTATTCTAGCAATGGGGGTCGTGGCTTGCGGCATTATGTTATTGCAACGAAATAATGTGATTGCCTTTTTAGATCTCGATAGCCCCAATTTTAGCGGTATCGCCGATCCAGCTTTTGTCGTGATGAGCTTTGCTATTATTATCCGTATGCTCAACATGTTGATCATCAACGGCATATTACGCGCTGGTGGCGAAAACCATTTCTGTTTACGTATGGATTTCATCGCGATGTGGATGGTCGGTATTCCGCTTACTGCTTATGGGGCTTTTATAGCTGAATTGAGTTTTGCTTGGGTATATTTGTTAATGATTTCTGAAGAGATTGTCAAACTGAGCCTTTGCTTTACTCGTTATCTAAAACGTAAATGGCTAAATAACCTAACCATTCAAACCGTCTAGTAGAAACTCAGATAACTAGAGTCACTCAACACCGCTCTTTGTATAGTGTGAAAAAAGTAAACATAACTGATAATCAAATCGCAAAAAGCCAAGGTGTACTCTATTACGCCTTGGCTTTATCAAATAACTGCGCCATGGTGTGCTCATTAATTAAACACTTCATAATATAAACTTCTCATGAAAAAAATCGCCTTTATTATCTTACTTGGATTAGCACTTTGGCAGTTTTTTTATCAATCCGCCCCGAAAAATAATGCCGACTACAAACCTCAAATCGCGGATTTTTTCGAGATGGGTAGTACTTCAAAACAAAACCGCTCCTCACAACAAGGCTTTGCTTGTGATAGCCGACAAATGTGTAATGAAATGTCGACCCAAGAAGAAGCCGCTTATTTCTATCAACATTGCCCGAATCAACAACTACAACTGGATAACGATGGTACCCCTTGCGGTAAGTTCTTCGACCAATTTTAATCATAACTACAAAAACACCGAGCAATTAAGGCTCGGTGTTTAATTATAAAATGCTGATGTCTTAAGCTTCTAATTCAGCGTTGTGGTAGACCTGTTGAACGTCATCACAATCGTCTAGCATGTCTAAAAACTTCTGGAATTTAACCGCATCATCACCCGTTACTGGCGTATGGTTTTGCGGAACAAACGTAATTTCTTCAACATCAACAACAAGGTCTGGGTATTCTTCGTTTAATGCAGTTTTCGCTTTGAAGAATTCAGTATGAGGAGCGAAAACAGTAATAACGCCATCTTCTAGCTCAATGTCTGTTACATCGACGTCTTGCATCATTAATGCTTCTAATACGGCTTCTTCGTCTTCACCTTTAAACTGGAATACCGCTTGGTGATCAAACATGTGAGCAACCGTACCAGGACTACCAATTTTAGCGCCAGTTTTCACAAAACATTGGCGAACATCTTGGAAGGTACGGTTACCGTTATCCGTTAAACAGTCAACGATGACACTTGCACCACCAGGAGCAAAACCTTCATAGCGTGCTGGTTGGAAATCTTCACCGCCACCGCCATTTGCTTTATCTAATGCTTTTTCGATAACGTGAGCAGGTACGTTGTCTTTTTTCGCTTTAGCAATAAGGTGCTTTAGCGAAAGGTTCATATCAGGGTCTGAACCACCATTTTTAGCGGCAACGTAAATTTCTTTACCGTATTTAGAATAAACTTTAATTTTTGCGCCAGCTGTTTTTGCCATTGAGGCCTTGCGCACTTCAAAACTTCTTCCCATGGGAATGTTCTCTCTGATTCAATTTAACGCGTTATATTCATCATAAGAGTTTGCGTATCACTATTACCATTCAAGCAAACTGGCAATATATCTCTTATGAATACCGACAACGAATTCGCGATTTAAGCGACACTCATTATCCGTTTGTATTTTTGGACTGCTTGTTCGAAGAATCTACGTTCATCTTCATTACGAATTTTTTCAGCTTCGGTTAGCAATAATTCAGGCCCTGCTTTCGCTTGCTTTAACTGCCAAACCGCATACGAAGCTTGCTTATCCAATTCGATTTTATTTTTCTCAGTTGGTGGCAACAAAGATAAATTTATAGACATTAAAATGGCCTATGCTCAAGAGTCGTTAGTCACAGGAATATACCATAGCAGGGAGCAAATGATAAAAAGATATTCATCGGTTTACAGTGTAAATTTGAGATATTTAGCGGCAAGCAATTCAAATAGCTAACTAAGCAAACCATATTGCTATACCCATACGTCAAAAACAGAAAATAAAAAGACAGAATGAATAAACACCCTGTCTTTATAAACTAATCTTTGTCGTTAACCCCAGCAGAGTTTAACTAATCGTGTTAATGAAGTAAGCCAAGCTCTCGCGCTTCTTCTAGCGTTAGACCACTTTCGCGTATCTCTTTTAACATTTCAATTCGACGTCTCGCTTCTGCACTTTTCATTTGCTTCGGCGTCGCTTGAGAATTCGAATTCTCATTATTATCCCAACTTGTTGCAATTCCAGTCATGTCATCATGATCAATTGAATTAATCGACATAAATACCTCCAGAAAACCATGCGGAAACAAAGTGGATATTAAGCAAACTAATGTCCACTTGTTAAGTAAATAAAATACAGAGTGTGACTAAACTCAGAGTTCAGAAACAAGTTGCGTTTTCTATTCCATTTGCCGCTTTTGTTTCTATTGAACTGGGTGTAACGTCAGAGATCTCACCACTCTAAAAACGACTGTTTCACCAGTCACATTTAGGAATAAAACCTTCACTTATATCCAAGTAACTTTAAGGTGAAATTCACGTCTAGAAGTTACTTGGATATAATAATAAATAGCAGATTGGCGCATTTTAGGTGATTTTTTTTTACTGGCAAGCTCAAAATTCAAAATTTTTTCCCTCCAAAGCAAGCACCCTCAAAGTAAAGCAACTACAATCAAATCTATAGCTTTAAGACTGAAGAAAGAGGCTAGTAATGGAAATCAGCACTTGGTTATTTCGCCTTCAATGTCACCAACAAGATACGGGCAGTCATAATATTTCAGAGTTAGTTTCTCTTATCCACTCCCCTCCTCCACAACTTTGGTCGGAATCGGATCTATTATCAGAGACGCATATTAAAGCGATCACGTTTTGGCTTGATGGTTGTTTAAAGTTATTTCGTTATTTTGCTGGGCTTGAACATCACCAGTTAGCTTACCAGTACATTCAATTAGCTTATGCACGCTTACAAAGCATAACCGCCAATCCACATACACAAGTCGAACTAAGGTATTGGGGAGCGGCTTATCTCGATCAATTGACGGTAATGATGTTGGAGTTTTGCCAAGGACAGCCAGAGTGGCAACAAGAAAGTTATCAACTCATAGAGCTGCATATTGCTTTTATGACACCATTAGGTGAGTTAAATATGAAAAATAGGGATCAACGTTGTCTGTAGAACCACTACTAACAGAAATTTTATGCCTTGTTATCAAGCTTTTCTCTACGCTAATTTAGACCATTTATTTACTGGAATTGGTATTAGCTGGTCCATAGCACTTGATCATAGTTCCGAAAGCATGAATAAGTACGCACCTTGATCATGCTTTCGCATTTATACCTAAGTTTTTGAATTAAATAGATTAAGAAACGTTTGCCATTTCATCTAATGCACGCATCACTGTTTCATCCAGATGACCATCAAACACTTGCTTGCAAACTTTACGTCGAACAGCAAGCCCAGCAATTAACCTTTCAATTGAAAGATGCTTCGACTTGGTTTCCTGATTAAATAACTCAATGGTTTTGCTTAAAGTCTCATAAGGCAATACCTCTTCACCAACTCGAAGCCAATCGAGCTTACTCATAAGCTCGTCACACTCTTCTTTGATAGAAGCGAATGGATGACCAGTCATTGCTGATAAAGCCGTTATACTGCGTTCTAAGGCTTGTGGAGAGGTATATTTAGATAGAGTGATCGTTAATTCATCCGCATTGATCTCTACAAGATGCTTTTTAAGCTTCACTCTACGACCTAGGCGGCCTTTTGGCGAAGGATCTTTACGTTGGATCGGTTCAAATTCACCATCAATAATTTCCGCTAATTCTTGCAGCTTTTGCTTAGACACTAATTCGTGGCGTAGTGGATTTGGCAGCGTTGGGGCCATATTTCGTTTACCCGCATTGGTGGTGCGGGCACGAGAAAATCTCAACACTTCTTCAGCGTCACAACGGATATTAATCTGATAATCTTGAACTTTTCCTTTGTCCATGATGGTGGTGATCGTTAGGTGATAGCCCCATAAATTGACCACAAAAAGATCTTCTGTCGTTTTGCCTTCCGACAATTTTCTTAATTCACGAATAAGATCCATCGAAAAACGACGCCATTCAATGTTACGAGCGAGTTTCTGATTAATCTCGCTGAGCAGCATAGATTCAGTTAAACGACGTACTAGACGGCTTCTAAAGAAGGTATACAGTTGGAAAACAAGCGTATGTTGCTTCAGAATTTCTGGTGGGAATAAGAAAAAGTAGTCTTTCGTCAGCAATTCTTCAAAAAATGAAGGTTCCCAAACTAAAATATATAAATTGGGTTTGATACGAATTTCACCAGAGGCATTTTCTGTCGGAGCTTCATCTGAAGCCGTAATTGTACGAGCAATAAAGCGAAAGCGATCACTCTTAAATCCTTCCGGCATATTTTCACTGAGCCAACGTCCAGTTAATTCATGCAATTGAAAATCAGTAAATTCAATACGGTCAATACTGTCTCGGATTGAATCCCGCGCAGGGCCACTGTCTTTTTTACCACGTAAAGACAAAATATCAGTGATATACAAAGGGGTTTTATTTGGCATCTGTTTGGCATTCATATGGTAATCATCTTGGTGATGATCATGATATTGAACGGTCAGTGTAAACAGAGCAAACAAGGTCATGAGATCATCAACTGTCATAATATTTTTTGATGATCGAGTTTCAATGATTGCACGTGTCCCAGAAATAGAAACCATTGATTTTTGATAATTTTTTCTTGTTCTCGGTGGTGCTAAAGCTTGATCAATAATACCAGCCCAATTGGTCGGTGAAACCACGAATTGATCCGCTTCATCACGCATTGTTGGTGGCATATATAAACCATGTTCATTGAGTAACTGGCGGTTTACTTGAGTTTGTGCCAGTGCTTTAGAACGTTTTTGTTTTTCCGTTTGGCGAGTGGAATCTGTTTTTAAGCTAGTAGAACCAAGTACAGAAATTAATTGATTTGGATTTACGAAGGTATGGAGCATTGTTTTACCAGCAAGACCTTCTTCAAATCGAACTGGAGTTTGACCAAATAAACCGATAGATACGGCAGCTCTTAATCGTTGTTGAATTGCAGCGCGAGTTAACTGTCCATCAGTGGCTTCAATTAGTTCAGTTGTAGAAACTAAACCATCTTTGCTCGATAAACCTTTAAGAGAAATTAAATTTAGTAGCTCGACAATGCTTTTGGTGACACCTTTGAAATGTTGATATTGCTCAATCCAGTCGATAGTGTGTTCTGAGATTTGAAATAAGTGACCATCTTTGTGATTTCGAGGTAGTTTGATCAAGATCTTTTCTTGGGTTGGCATATCAATTCCATTTGTCATTGGATGTAAATCTCATATAGTTCCAAAAGAATAAATAAAAAAGATCAAAAAAGAAAGAAAAAAATGCTTTTCTTTAAATAACTGATCTTTATGTTTATTTGATCTTAAATGGTTATATGATCTTATGATCTGGCTGAAGTTTTCCTTTTAAGTTACTGAATATAAGAAACTTATTTTTTTCTTGTTTGAAAGCATGATCATAGAAGATTCAGAACGATGATCATTACTCAATTGAAAGCATGATCAATTTTATACAGAAGCATGATCATTAATTTAATGAAGCATGATCAAATAAATAGTGAAACGATGATCATCGGTCATAGACATGTTATCCACAGATCATAACTGCTGATTTATTTAAAAATGGGAAAATAGTCTCTTTTTCACTTTTTATTGCATATGGAACGATGATCAAGAAGGAAGCTCTAGGGGTCATCGTTCCTTTATTATTATTGCTTTTCTTTACCACTAGAAAGAATGATCAAGGCTATTAGTTGTTGATTGATGGTAATAAAGCGTGTTTTTCGATAAAAAATGTCACTTCAATTTACATTCAATGTAATCTATACAAGGCTTTTCATGCTTCCGAGGCTTAATTGTACTTGATCATTGATCCGAAAGTGATCTTTGTATGAATCAAATTGAATTGACACTCTATTCCTTGATCATGTTTCCATAAGACTCATTTTCCTTACATCATTGGCCGATTAAAGTTGGAATTATCGCTGTTTTTCAATATCTAAGATTTTGAATGGGTATTTGAAGTTATTTCTGTATCGGTTATGGAACGATGATCAAGGATATTCTATTAATTTGACTTGAATTTAAGCTCATTCTTCATTCATTTTTCTAACGATTAATGAAAAGTTTATCGCTTTGAAAACTTTAATTTGGACGGTTTTGTTGCAAATTTTTTACCTATATAGAGGCCAATCCAAGTTTAATACTCCGTTTCAAGAATGCTTACAAGCTGAAATTGGTGTATTTTCTGTATATATATGGCTATAACAAAGCAATTTATTCATTTTTGTATCGTAAAATTATGTTGATTCTTGTTTTAGATTCTTCGTTTATTTTTATCTTGCCCTACCCTCTTATTTTCAAACTATTTTTTATAATATTGATTTATTATTATTTTGATTTGACATTGACCGTAATTTTATCGATTTAATTAATCGTTCCGAGGGAAATAGTATTTACATTGTAAATAGGTGACATTGTAACAGTTAAAAAGTTTTTAAATTTTAGGGTAAAGTATGGAGAAAAATATGTGAGAAAATGCACGTTTTTGTTTGTTATTGCAAATAAATGACAATTTTGCATTGAATTTATCATTACACTAAATGTGCAGCTAATCATTGTTTTTGTTGTTTTTTGTTGTACAATGATTTTTAGATCAAGTTAATTGGGCAAACTT